>CANPYJ010000011.1 GCA_947588275.1 uncultured Alphaproteobacteria bacterium
TACGGTTTTATCATCGGACAGACAAAAGAAGTGTTTGTTTCCCGCGTTAACCATCTGGTTAATCCGGCGCCGGAAACATTTGAGGTTCAGTTGGAAAACTGTCGGACAAGGCTTGTCTGCCGACAAGAAAAACATTCTGATCCGCTGAATCGAGTCGACGGGCTTCTGCCTGAGGTAGTCGTCAGCGCACTTAAACTCATCAAACGCGACAATACGGCTACGGTCTATCACCTTCCCGCCGGTTCCAAAAATCAGTGGAACTATTTGAGTGACATCGTCCAAAAGTTTGAAAAACTTTACTGACAAAAATCTCCCTGCCGGATAAAAACCTCAGGGAGATTTTTTCTGAAAAAATTTTTTAGTCGCCGACAGAACGGATTTTGCCGACCGACGCCCACATTTTCTCTATGCTGTAAAATTCACGCACTTCCGGCTTGAAAATATGAACAATCACATCAAAAGCGTCTATCAGCACCCAATCGGCCTTATCCTCGCCTTCTGATACCGAGCGATGCCCTGCCGCTTTGAGTTTGGCTTGCACCTGTTCGGCCAAAGCCGCCACATGACGCTGCGATGTTCCGCTTGCCACCACCATATAATTGGCAATAGAAGTTTTGCCCTGCAAATCAACCACCACCACATCGTTGGCTTTGCCGTCGTCCAAAGCCTCGGTTATGATTTTTAAGATTTGTTCCGCCTCGTCTTTCTGCGTTTTTTCAGCCACTTATTTCTCTCCTTTGGTTTAGTCCAGCGGCGACCACGGTTTGGCCGGAGCAGGCTCCGCCGACGGCTGTTCTTCCGTCTTGTCCTGTTTTTTGCGGTCGCGGGTTATATATTGATTGACGTCAAGCAGACAGTCAAAAAGCCCTTTTTGGGCTATTGCCGACATTGTAAATATTTTTTTGCCGGCTGCTTTTTCCAACTCCGACTGTTTCTTTTTGATCTCCGTCGCGGTCAACGCGTCGATTTTGTTCAACACCACAACTTCCGGTTTGGCAGCCAGTTTGGCATCATAGAGTTCAAGCTCGCGGCGGATGTCCCGATACGGTTTGACCACATCCGGCGCCGTTGCGTCAATCAAATGCAGAAGCGCCGAGCAACGTTCCACATGTTTCAAAAAACGGTCGCCGAGTCCTACGCCCTCATGCGCGCCTTCAATCAGCCCCGGAATATCGGCAATGACCATCTCATAGCCGTCTACCCAAGCCACTCCAAGATTGGGATGCAATGTCGTAAACGGATAATCGGCAATTTTGGGACGCGCCGAAGTCACAACCGACAAAAAAGTCGACTTGCCGGCATTGGGCAGGCCAATCAAGCCAATATCGGCAATGACCTTAAGGCGCAGCCACACCCACAGCTCCTGCCCCGGCCATCCGGGTTCTGCATAGCGCGGCGCCTGATTGGTCGACGACTTAAACTGCGCGTTGCCGCGGCCGCCGTCGCCGCCCTTGGCCAGCAAAAATCTCTGCCCGACGGCCGTCATGTCGGCAATCAGCGTTTTTTGATCATCGGCCAAAATTTCGGTGCCGACCGGAACTTTGATGACGATATCTTCGCCTTTGGCGCCGGTTTTGTCGGAACCCATGCCGTTTTGGCCTTTGCGCGCCTTAAAATGCTGCTGATAGCGAAAATCTATCAGGGTGTTCAAATTATCAACCGCCTCAACCCAAACACTGCCTCCTTTGCCGCCGTCGCCGCCGTTGGGGCCACCGAACTCAATGTATTTTTCGCGCCGAAACGATACGCAGCCGGCACCACCGGCGCCGGATTCAACATATATTTTGGCCTGATCGAGAAACTTCATTGCTTTTCCGTGATATTATTTGCGTTTCGACTTAAGATAGTTTGCTCCGATGAAAAGTAAAGGGGTGTCTCAGCACCCCTCTAAATCCCGAATACAGCGGCGTCTCGTTATTCGCAAACAACCGAAATGACGGTCTTGTCACCGGCTTTTTTGCTGAAGACGACTTTGCCTTCGGCCACGGCATAAAGGGTGTGATCTTTGCCCATGCCGACGTTGGCGCCCGGATAATACTGCGTGCCGCGCTGGCGCACAATGATATTGCCGGGGATAACGCTTTGCCCGCCGGATTTCTTCAAGCCGAGACGACGTCCTATAGAATCGCGTCCGTTGCTGGAACTACCGCCTGATTTTTTATGTGCCATAATTAATTCTCCTTAGCCTTTTTGGTTGTCGCTTTGGCTTTGGTCTCGGTTTTGGCTTTGGCAGCCGGAGCTTCAGCCTGCGGTTTTGCAGACGTTGCCGGAGCAGCCTTGGTTTCGCCCTTGAGACCAAGATCGGTAATCTTTACCAACGTAATATACTGTCTGTGACCGTTTTTGCGACGATAATTCTGTCTGCGTTTTTTCTTGAAAACGATAATTTTGGCATCGCGCGCCTGTTTCAGGATTTCACCCTTAACGACAGCGCCGGCGACCAGCGGAGTGCCGATGGTATCGCCCAAAGCCAAAACCTCGTCAAAAACAACCTTTTTTCCTTCTTCGCCGGCGAGCTTCTCAACCTTAAGCACATCGCCTTTGGCGACTCTGTACTGCTTTCCGCCGGTTTTAATAACTGCGTACATTATTTTCACCTTCATTTTATTTGAACATAAAGCGTTGCTTTGCACTATACATAAGTTTTCGGCTCTGTCAAGTGCGAATCTCAATAAAAAATTAATTTTTGTGTTTTTTGCGCTGCAACGCCCTATACAGCTCCGGTTTCATAAATTTGCCCTGCCATATTCCACGTTTGGCGGCGCGGGCTTCGCGCTCATCTTCGACATAATCTTCGGTATATCGGGTATAGGCCACGGCCCAGCCGCTGCGAACCATCTGCCGATTGATTTCCACCCCGCCGGAATAACAAACGGCAACTCCGCGCCGATAGCGGTCAATTTCCAGCGTGCGGCAGGACGTGTCTTCGCCGGCCAACGCTTTCAGCGCCTGATATGCCGCATCGCCGCAATGATATTTCCGGCCTTCCGCCGTGTGGCAATATTGATGGTATTCCGGCGCATCTATGCCCTCCAGACGGATCTCTGCCCCGTCCAAGCGCAAACTGTCGCCGTCAATCACCTTGACGCGCGCCGCCGTCAGAAACAATACCGAAAGCAGCAAAAGCGCCGCATTTTCCGCCTTTATCAAGCCAGTTCTCTCCCGCTTGCAAAATATATTGAATAAGTGACAAAAAAACTTTGTTGTTTGCCATTCTTTGTCTTAATATAAATTATAATTTTTTGCAAAAGGTTTAATAATGTCTACTAAATTTTCTTCTGCATTACTGTTGCTCGGCACGGTTTTGACGGTTAGCGGCTGCCAGTATTTTAAGGGGCGGAACGTTATTGACGTTTTTCGCGACCCGTTTTCAGAAAAAGGTTTTGCGTCGCAGAACGTAACCGTTGATCCGGTTCCCTTGCGGACGCCCAGCTCCATCGTCATCTGCCGCTCGCATCAATGCGCACCCGCCAAGTTGTCGATGAGCAAAGAATATGTCTTTAACAGCCTTTTGCATTTGTTTGACAACAACAATTACCAAAAAGCTCTGATTTGTCAGGCGGATGCCGCCGCCCACACTTGTCTGGAAAACTACATTACGCTGCCGATGACTGTCGGGATTACGCCGACCAACGCTTATATCGACAGCGTTCGGATTGCCGACGTGGTTATCGGCAAATCCGCTTCGAGAATCAACCTTTTGCTTGATTACAATCTGACTTACGGCGGACAGTTTCCGGAATGCACTCCGGCCAAATCCATCCTGTTTGCCAAAAACGTAAACCATATTCTGATTGAAGATGCGGGATATAGCTGCAAAATGACGTCAATCGGCCAAACCACCGTCAAAACGGTGTTTGCCATCGATTATGTCGATTTGGATTACGGCTATATCGGCGGCTACTATTCCATCGGCCTGTCCGGTCCGGCTTACGGCGGAAACAGCGGTTATATGATGCTGCGTCTGCCTCAAAACGCCTATCCGCTGGCTCCGGAGCTGCAAGCCCCTAAAAACCAGTCCGCTAATACAAAGCCCGGTGTCGCAGCCTATGGTTCTTCAGCCGGCGACGGTGACGGCCAAAGCGAAAGTTCGGCGGCCGGTTCCGGCAACGTTCAGGTCTTTCCGCTTAAGAAATAATCAAAAAAAACTGTGCTTAACGCACAGTTTTTTTGAGAAAAGAGACGCTCTTATTCGACGTTTTCAATCAATCGATCAAGATTGTCGCGCTCCGACTCCCGATATCCCTTGAAATTTTCTTTAATTTCAACCTTGGCGGCGGATTTTTTGATTCGCGGCTGCGCCAGCTTTTCAAACAGCTCGTCCGCATCGGAATCCCTGGCTTTTTCGTTCTGCTCCGAATCTTGGTTGGCCGCCTGCGCACGCTCCTTGATAAGCTGCACCGTCTCGGCCGGAATAAGCTCCTCAATCGGCTGGGCGAATCGCCCGGCCAGACGAAAATATTTTGACTCGGTCAAAACCTCAGACTGACGGTCGACCGGTATCATCCAGCTGACCAGAATATTGAACAATACTACCAGTAAAAAAGCCCTTACAATGCCAAAAAACAGCCCCAAAAGCCTGTCCATGCCGTTGAGCTTGCTGGTGCGAATTTTGCCGACAATTCCCGAAGTGGCATATATCCAGACAACAAAAAACAAAATCATAATGCTCAGCGCGGCACAAATTCCGGCCACCATACCGCTGGCAATGTATTCTTTGGCAAAGGGCATGACTACCGGCAGCAGATAAATCACCGCCATGGTTGCCAGAACCCAGCCGATGATTGAGAGAACTTCTTTGACTAATCCGCGCGACCACGCAATCAACGCCGAAACCGCAACCACAATCAAAATCACAAAATCAAGATTATTCAGACTTTGCATCAAATACATCCTTGTCAGTTAAACCAATTTATCAGTCTTTGGACATTGCCGATCTCGTACAAATTTATATCAACCCGCGTTTTCTTTTCCTTGGCATGCGTCGGAGGAATAATCGCGCTGGCAAAACCGAGTTTTTGGGCTTCCTTAAGTCTCAGCGAAGGCTGCGCCACCGAACGAATCTCACCCGACAAGCCAATCTCGCCGAAAATAACCATGTCTGCCGGCAGCGGCTTGTTGGTCAAAGACGAGATGACGGCCATGGCCACCGCCAAATCAGCTGCCGGCTCCGAGATGCGCAGCCCGCCGGCGATGTTAAGATATATGTCCTGCGAACTCAGATTCATTCCACAACGCGCTTCCAGCACTGCCAACACCATCGACAACCGATTGGCATCCCATCCCACGACCGCGCGGCGCGGGCTGGCATATCCGGTGGGGCTGACCAGCGCCTGAATTTCCACCAAAACCGGACGCGATCCCTCAATGCCGGCAAACACACAGGAACCCGATATATTGCCCTGACGTTCGGCCAAGAACAATGCCGATGGGTTTTCGACCTCGACCAAGCCTTGATCCTGCATTTCAAAAACGCCTATCTCGTCGGTGGCTCCATAGCGGTTCTTTACTGCGCGCAATATGCGAAAATGATGACCGCGTTCGCCTTCAAAATACAACACCGTATCAACCATATGCTCCAAAACGCGCGGTCCGGCAATGGCGCCCTGTTTGGTGACATGACCAACCAAAAACAGCGTAAATCCTTTACGCTTGGCAAGCTTGATAAGCTCGTACGAGCAGGCGCGAACCTGGGTTACGCTGCCCGGAGTTGATTCCACATCCTCAAGGTACATGGTTTGGATAGAATCGATGACCACCGCCGCCGCGGAAGCTTTTTCCAACGTTGCGACAATATCTTTGATATCGGTTGAGCTTGCCAGTTTGACCGGCGACTGTTCAAGCTGCAAGCGCTTGGCACGCAGCCGAACCTGATCTATGGCTTCTTCGCCGGAAATGTAAAAGACGTCTTTGCCCTGAACCGAATCGGCAATCTTGGCGCAAGCCTGCAACAACAGTGTCGATTTGCCAATTCCGGGATCTCCGCCGACCAAGATGACCGACCCCGGCACCAAACCACCGCCTGACACACGATCCAATTCGCGGATGCCCGTACTCAAGCGATATAGATGCTCCTGTGCGCCGAAAAGAGGGACAAACTCTATCAAATTGCCCTTGGCACGACGATGATTAAAGTTGGAAAAACCTTCACCGCCGACAACTTCTTCTTCCACCGTATTCCACTCGCCGCAGGCATCGCATTTGCCCTGCCATTTGGGATAGACGGCACCGCAGTTTTGGCATACGTATTGTTTGTTGTCTTTTTTGGCCAAACCTAAACCTCCACTTTTATCGGCCCGTCCGAGCAACCGTTGATAAACTGGCAGACATAGGGGTTGTCGGTCTTGTCCATTTCTTTGACCGTGCCCTCCCATACGATTTTGCCTTTATAAAGCATGGCAATACGGTCGGCAATTTTGCGCGCCGATGTCATGTCATGGGTGATGGACAGCGCCGTCGCGCCAAGCTCTTTGACCGATTTGATAATCAGGTTGTTGATGACGTCCGACATGATGGGATCAAGCCCCGTGGTCGGCTCATCAAAAAAGATGATTTCCGGCTTGGAGGCGATTGCGCGCGCCAAACCAACGCGCTTTTGCATGCCGCCCGAAAGTTCAGACGGCGACAAGTCGGCCACGTCAGAGGCCAGACCGACCGAACGCAAAACGCGAACGGCTTCGGCTTTGGCCTCTTTTTTGCCCATGCCGCGATTTTCAATCAGGTCAAAGGCAACATTCTCCCACACCGTCAAACTGTCAAAAAGGGCGCCGCCTTGAAACAGCATGCCCATTTTGGAATGGAGTTTCTCTTTTTCTTCCTCGTCAATTCCCACAACTTCGCGATTGTCAACCAGAATAGACCCGCTCTCCGGCGTTATCAGACCTTGAATACACTTTATCAGCACCGATTTTCCGGTTCCGGAGCCGCCGATGACGACCAAAGATTCGCCTTTGGCGATTTCAAGATTGACGCCCGAAAGCACAATCTTCCGCCCAAACGCTTTATGAAGGTTTTTGATTTTGATTTTTGTATCAGCCATTGATTTTGCTCCATAAAACTATTTTGAGAAAAACAGTTCGGTAATGATGTAGTTGAAGATAAGGATGAGAATCGAGGCCGAAACCACCGCGTTGGTCGTGGCCGCGCCGACACCCTGCGCGCCGCCCTTGGATTTGTAGCCGTTGTAGCAGCCCATAATTGAGATGATAAACCCGAAAACCGCAGCCTTAACCACACCTGTCGTAATGTCTATGGCCTGCAAATCCTGTAAGGTGGAGTTGATGTAGTTGGCCGGATTGAAACCCAGTTTGTAGACGCCGACGACATAGCCGCCGAAGATACCGATGACATCACCCAAAAGCACCAAAAGCGGCATAACAATCAGACCCGCCCAAACTCTCGGCACCACCAGATATTTGAACGGATTGGTCGACAACGTAACCAGTGCATCAATCTGCTCGGTTACCCGCATGGTACCAATCTCGGCGGCCATGGCTGCACCGATGCGGCCGGCGACCATCAGCGCCGACAATACCGGCGCCAGCTCACGCGTAACCGAAATGAGCACGACAGAAGCCACCGCGCCTTCGGCGCCAAAGCGCATAAAACCCGAGTAGCTTTGCAAGGCAATCACCATGCCGGCAAAAATGGTTGTCAGTCCCACCACCGGCAGGGAGTAGAAACCCATGTCCACGACTTGCCGCCATAAATTGCGCCAATAAATCGGCATGGTAAAGCAGTTGTAAACCGCCTGCGCCACAAACAGCGAAAATTCGCCCAAGCGGAAAAAGAACTTGACCAGCGGCTGTCCCTGACGCCGTAAAAAGTTTTCAATGGAATTTAAGAACATCTTTTTTCTCTCTGTTTTGTTGTCAAAAATTTGTTTTAGTTTAGAACTAAGATTGCAAAGAATCAACCGTCAACCCCAAAATCCTCACAGCAAAGTCAACGCCGCCACAATTTTGGCCGGCGTCGAAGCTTCTTTGGCATAGAGCGTTACCTGCGGAACTTCCACACCGCCGAACTCAAAGCTGTCGGCCGCCGGCAGGCGGTCAATTTCTTCCCGATTGTTGGCCAACCGTACAGACATGTCAATCACGGCAGAATTTGCGGCTTTGAGGTTTATTATGCCGATTCCGCGTACTTCCAGCTTGTTTTTGAGCAATGTCGGCGCGGCGGCGACGATTTTGCCGCGACAGACTTTCAGGTTTACGCGGTCATCGGCAATCAGTTTAGCCTTGTGCTCCACAATCAAACGCAGGCTCAAGTCCGATTTGCCGCTGCCTGAAGCGCCGAAAATCAATATGCCTTTTTTGCCAAGTTTAACGGCCGAAGCATGCAGATTTGCATTCATTGTTTTTTCTCCAGTTCCGCAAGACGCCGCCATTTTTCGGGCGAATCGCTGCTGATGGTAATTTTGCGGCCGCCGGAGGACAGCGACGCAAAATTAATCCAAATCGCATCGAAGGGAACATAGGGACGCATTTTTTCCGGCCACTCAATCAGACAAACCGCCTGATACATCGCATCTTCAATGCCCAGTTCAAAAATCTCTTCCGCCGTTTTCAACCTATACAAATCGAAATGATAAATCTCAAAATCGGGCGCCGAATATGTCTGGACAAGCGTAAACGTCGGACTCGGAACTTCCGCCGCCCCACACAGTTGTTGGATAAAAGCCCGCGCCAAAACGCTTTTGCCCATGCCCAGCGTGCCGCTGAGGGCAAACACGTCGCCCCTCCGGCTCAATCCGGCCAAGCGGCGTCCAAGCTCAGAGGTTGCGGCCTCATCGGGCAATGTAAATTCCAGCGTCTGTTCCATTATGACCCCGCCTTACTTTTTAAACGGGTTCATAAAAATGCGCTTACGCTTCGGCTCCTGCTCGATTATCTTGATTTTGGGCTTGCGCGACTGGATTTTGCGCCAATCCCACGGCATATAAAATTCGCCCTGCCACAAGCCGCGCAAATTTTCTTGCGCTTGTTCCTGATACGGCAGATAAATATCAGTTTGCGCCGCATACACCACCGCCCATCCGGCATTGACCAGCGCCGCCCCCAAATCATAGGCGCCCAGCGAACATACGCCCAGCATGTTGCCTTTGCCATCGCGGCTCATAACCCGACACTCCAACTCATTGTCCTGCAACCACCCGCGCAGCCATGCCGCCGCCTGCTGGCCGCAATGATAAGAACGTCCAGACTGGTCGGCGCAAGTTTGGTTAAGCTCCGGCGCGTCAATACCGAACAATCGGAAATAGTATCCCTGAATTTCCAGCATATCGCCGCTGACAACTTTTGCCGTCGAATAAACGACCGGATAATCCTGCGGGTTGAAACCGCGCGGTTTGCCGCCAAGCAGTTTATTGAGGAATCCTTGTCCCGAAGAAGCCGCCGGCGCCTGCTGCGGTGCAGTTTCGCCGGGAGCGGAAAGACTTTCGCCGATGGGCGCCGCGGTCGTGTCGCCGACTGCGGAAAGATTGGCAAAACTTGTCTGCGAAGCCGTCTGCCCGCGGCCGAAAAACTCTTGCAAAGCCTGCCCGACATTGCCGACACCGCCGTTAAATGCGCCAATCGCATACAGCATAAACACGACAACTGCGACAATTACCAGCAAAGAAGGCAGGCATCCCATGGCGCGCCAAGCCATTTTGGCAAATATATACAAAACCACGAGACCGATTATCAGTCCCAAAAAACCGCCGCCCTGCAAAAGCGTGCTTTGAGTTTGAGTTCCGGCACCGCCCAGCAAAATCATTATCAGGGCGCCTACTCCCAATACCAGTCTTTTCAGAAACAGCATGTTAACCCCCTCAAGCTCATGTTTGCTTACAGCTTATACCATCTTATTTTTTTATTCCACATTTTTTATTACCTTACCCGCTTTTTGTAAAAATTCGGTAAAGTCTTTAAAACTAAAAAACGCTCCTTTCCGCAGGAGCGCTTGAGACCGAAACTAAATTAGTTCGTCTACATTTATCAAATGTTCGTTCTTCTCGTAAAAATGTTTGAGATAGTTGCGGCCGGTGCGCTCCAGTTCTTCATCGCGGATGATAGACTGGTTGTTATCGTAGATGCTGACTTTGTTATTGGCCGGAGAAGTGGCGGCATTGTTGTCCAAAACGCCGCTGGAAGCCAAAGCCTCAACGCTGTTGCGCACATACGCCGTGGAAGGCGAAAACTCGGAACTTTCGGCCTCGGACTCAGAATGGCGGGAAAACTTGTTTTGCTCCGTGTTGTCCTGACCATCGTCACGCACCAAAACATTATTTTGGGCGTCGATTTCATCAACAAACTGAGTACGGGCATTGGCCGCGGCATAATTTCTTTCCGTTCGCGGAGCGGAAGTCGCGCTGCCGATTTTTCTTGAGGCACTGACATTCATTATGGATTCTCCACATTTACAGGTTCAATTCTTCAAACCTTATAATTTATTTTAGCATAATATTTTTTTCAATGCAAGCGCCGGAATCCCAAAAAATCTAAATTTCGCCGATGTACATTCCGATTTCTTTGGCGGCCTTGATGTAATCGCTGTTAATGACGTCAAGCCGTTGGGTGCCCGTGCGAACAACATCGCTCAACGGCACGGCTTCAACCCGACCATGATGCCAGACCACCATTTTGCCATCTTCGCCTTCGGCCAAAAGCTCAACCGCCTTGGCGCCGTAGAGCGCTGCCAGCAATCGGTCAAACGCCGCCGGAATGCCGGAGCGCTGCATATGTCCCAGTGTATTGCTACGGATTTGAAACTCGTTGTAACGACTTGAAATCTCGGCCGCCAAAGTTTGGCCGATGCCGCCATAGACGGCCTCGCCGACCATGTTTTTATTACCGGAACGGGTATTGCCGTCAGCCGCCTTGATGCTCTCGGAAACCACGATTATCGCATGATTGCGGCCGCTGGCCTTGATTTGTTTGAGTTTGTTGATAACCCCTTCAATCTTATACGGAATTTCGGGCACCAGACAAACATCGGCTTGACCGGCCAAAGCCGAATGCATGGCCAGATGTCCGGCGTCACGTCCCATTACTTCCACAATCAAAGCGCGGGCATGCGAACGCGCCGTCAACTCCAGACTGTCGATAGCCTCCGTACAAACCTGCACTGCGGTTTGGAAACCAACCGAAAATTCAGTTATCGGCGTGTCGTTATCAATCGTTTTGGGAATTCCTATCATCCGCACCATGCTGCCTTTGCAGTAGTTGGAAACAATGTTCATGCTGCCGTCGCCGCCGACCACGATTACCGCATCCAACCCCAGTTCTTTGACGCCGACGGCAAATTTTTTGGACATTTCCTCAAGCGATTCCATCTTGACGCCTTTGTTCAACGAGCCCAAATAAGATCCGCTCAACCGCGGCCACGGCGTATCAGAAAAATTGTGTACGGTCAAAACCTCATAACTGTGCGGAGTTTGGGTTATGCCCTCGGTTCCGTTATGAATGCCGTATACTTCCCAGTGATGTTTTGCAGCCGCCTTGACAACCGAGCTGATAACCGCATTGAGTCCGGCACAATCGCCGCCGCTGGTCAAAATTCCAATCCGTTTAATCGCTTTCATACACTTTATACTCCTTTTAGGGTTGATTTTTTATCCCTTTTGATGTATACTAATACAGATTTAAGGTTAAGATTCCATAAAAATTACGAGTTATCAGACTATTTTTTGAAAGGACTACAGGTTTATGTTTTATCAAAGCCAAACCAGCAAGTTGCAACATCAACTGTGTGAGCTTAAGCTGGAGGAACGTCGCGTTTGCTCGGACATTCGGCATTTGGTACGCAACAATCAGACTATTGACTTCTTTGTTGCCAAACAGCTTAACTCGCAGCGCACCGGCCTTAAGTCTAAAATAAAGTCGGTCGAAGCCAAAATTATGCCCAATATTATCGCCTAAAACATTATTTTTCAATCCCCCTCCTTTAAGTCTGCCGATATGGAGATTATATTTTGGCCGAAACTTAAAGGCGGGGGATTTTATATGCTTTGGATAATCAACGGATTAGTATATGGATTTTTTACCGCCTTATACACGTTGGCCAATCAACACCGACACATTAACGGCTATATTTTGGGAATTTGGCGCGGTTTCGGCATTGCGCTTGTTTTTTTGCCTTTTTTGTTTTTTTTGCCTTTGCAGACCAATCTTTACAACTGGTTTTTGCTTGTTTTTCAAGGATTGATGATCGGCGTATACGACTCCCACATCTTTTTTGCCTCGGCCAAATTCGGCGCCGGCCCGACCTCACGGGCAATGGCTTTGGCGGCTTTGGCCACCACCGTGCTGTGGTGGATTATTAATCCCAAGCTCTTTTTCGGGTTGGCGGCCGATGCAAACGTTTTTATTACTCTGCTTTTGGTTTTGTTCGGGTTCACGGTCAGTTATTGGTATATGATTAAAGATCCGGTCAGCAAAGCGGTGGCCGAATATATGGCACCGGCAATTTTGGCCTTGGCCGGAATGAGCATCGCCACCAAAGAAATCGCCCTGATGGGACAAAACGTATGGGTAAACATCGCTTATTATCTGGTGATTTCGACTTTTGTCAGCGGTTGTTACAACACCGTTTTTTATGTGTTTACCCAAAAAGAGCCGATCCGACAGCTTGTGAAATCGATTTTTGCTTCCGACGTAGTGCGGCTCGGAGTATATATCGTGAGTTTTTCGGCGGCGTTGATTGCGGCCAAAACCATGGCCATGCGACTGGCGCCCAATCCGGGTTATGTGGTTGCTTTGGTTCTGACCGCGCCCGTTTTTGTGTTTGCGCTCAACAAATACAACAAAATTCCCGATGACGTGTCACTCAAAGCCGGTTTTTCAATGCTGTTCTTTTTGCTTTTGATGATGTTGCTCGTCACCGGAAACGGCGGCGTCTCCGACTAAACGAACCAGCAGATAATCCAAAAGCGGTGCGCCTTTGGTCGTGAGGCGAAAAGTGTACGGCGTATCTTCGGCCAAGCCTTGATTAACCAGCGCCTGCAATTCGTCGCGGTTGACGGCGGCAGCAAACTCCAACCCGCAGTTTTCGGCAAAATGCGCCTTATTTATGCCCTCTTGCAGACGCAGTCCCATAATCAACTGTTCTTCGGCGCGTTCAAAGGGCGTCAATTCCTGCATTTGACCACGGTGTCGGGTGGCATAAATCTGCCCCAAAATGTGCAGACGACCGTGCGCCCCTTCACCGATGCCGACATAGTCATCGCCCTGCCAATAAATCATATTGTGCCTGCACTCGCATCCGACAACAGCATAGTTGGACACTTCATAATGACGATATCCGGCGGCGGCAGTTACTTCAGCGCAAATTTCATCTTCGGCCGCCGCCACGTCTTCCGACACCGGTTGCAGACCCTTGCGGGCAAACGGCGTGCCGTCTTCTATGGTCAGTTGATAAAGCGACAAATGCTTAAAGCCCATTCGGCACAACTCCGCCAGCTCTGTTCTCCAATCTGCGGGCAAAAGCTGCGGACGTCCGTAAATCAAATCCGCCGAGTGATTGTCAAACACTTTTAAAACTTCTTCCGCGGCGGCCAGAGCCTCCGCAACGGTATGTGTGCGGCCGAGAATTTTTAATCCGTCTGCCTTCAGCGATTGGATTCCCAAAGACAGACGATTAATGCCGGCCTGACGCAAGTCTTTGAACAAATTGGGCGTGTGGGTATTGGGATTGGCTTCCATTGAGATTTCGGCATCGGGGCTCAAGTGCCAACAGGAAGCTATCGAATCTATAATTTTTTCGACATTGGCCGGCGTCAGAAGCGACGGCGTGCCCCCGCCGAAAAAAACCGTCGAAACTTGCCGCCGGTCGGCAAGCGCGGCATAATAATTCACGTCTTCAAGATAACTCTCAACAATTTCCGCCTGCGGCGGATTGGCACAGACAGTGCTGTAAAACCCGCAATACGGACATTTGCTGCGGCAAAAAGGCCAATGAATATATATGCCAAGACGTCCGGTCATCAGAGGATAAATTTCGACAAATCGCCGGCTTGAGTATATTTGCCCAACTTTTCCTCGACAAAAGCGGCCGTAATAAGCTGCTGTTGCCCGCCACGGTCCGAAGCCTGAAAACTGATGTCTTCAAGCAAAATTTCCAAAACCGTGTGCAAACGGCGGGCGCCGATATTTTCAACATTTTCGTTGATGGCCACGGCAATATCGGCAATCTTGTCAATTGCTTCGGGCGCAAATTTCAGCGTAAAGCCCTCGGTGCCGAGAAGCGCCGTATATTGCTCAATCAGATTGGCTTCCGGCTCGGTCAAAATGCGCACGAAGTCATTATGCCCCAAAGCCTGCAGCTCCACCCGAATCGGCAAGCGTCCCTGCAGCTCCGGCAGCAAATCGGACGGTTTGGCCAAATGAAACGCGCCGGAACAAATAAACAGAATATGGTCGGTTTTGACCATGCCGTATTTGGTGCTGACGGTGGTACCTTCTATCAGCGGCAGCAAATCTCTCTGCACGCCTTCGCGCGAAACGTCGGCGCGCCCGCCCTCAGACTTGCCGGTAATCTTGTCAATCTCATCAATAAACACTATGCCGTCGTTTTCCACCGCGCGGACAGCCGCCTGCACCATGGCATCGTTGTCTAACAGTTTGTCGCATTCTTCGTCAATCAGAAGCTTGCGCGCTTCGCCGACCTTGAGCTTACGCATTTTATATTTGGGGGCCGCGCTCCCGCCAAGTAAATCGCCCAGACTGATCATCCCCATAGAAGCGCCGGGCATGCCGGGAATATCAATGGTCGGCATGGACACGTTGCTGTTGTCGATGAGCGAAATTTCGACTTCGCGCTCGTCCAATTTGCCTTCGCGAAGCATCTGTTTAAACTTGTGGCGGGTTTCCTCGCCGGAGCCTTTGCCTACCAAAGCCTCCAACAAGCGTTCTTCGGCGCTTTCTTCGGCACGAGCGCAAACTTGGCGGCGCATGGCTTTGCGGGTGTCGTTCAAGGCAATTTCCATCAGGTCGCGGATAATGCTTTCGACATCGCGACCGACATAACCGATTTCGGTAAACTTGGTAGCTTCGACTTTAATAAACGGCGCTTTGGCCAGCTTGGCCAGACGGCGCGAAATTTCGGTTTTGCCGACGCCGGTCGGACCAACCATCAAAATATTTTTGGGCACAATTTCCTCACGCAGGCGTTCGGGCAGCTGCATCCTCCGCCAACGGTTGCGCAAAGCCACGGCAACGGCTTTTTTGGCTTCGTCCTGACCGATGATATATTTATCAAGTTCCGAAACTATCTCGCGCGGACTGAAATCACTCATTGCTTATTCTTTCAATAATTACGTTGTGGTTGGTATAAACATCAATATCTCCGGCAATTTTCATCGCACGAGAGGCAATTTCCTCAAGCGGCATGTCCGGAACTTCATAGAGGGCTTTGGCGGCAGCCATGGCATAGTTGCCGCCGCTGCCGATGCCGATGATGCCGTCATCGGGTTCCATGACTTCACCGATGCCGGAAATAACCAGCGACGTGTCTTTATCGGCGACTATCATAAAAGCCTGAAGCTGGCGCAGATATTTGTCCATGCGCCAGTCTTTGGCCAGTTCCACGGCGGCGCGTTTGAGCTGATTGGCATGTTTTTCGAGCTTGCTCTCAAGGCGCTCGATCAGCGTGATGCCGTCAGCGGCAGCGCCGGCGAATCCGGCAATTATTTTTCCGTTGCCGATGCGTCGCACCTTTACTGACTTAGACTTAAAGATAACCGCTTCGCCCAGCGTGGCCTGCCCGTCTCCGGCCATAACCACGTCGGCGCCGCGGCGCACGCATAAAATTGTTGTCATTTTTCTTTCCTCAAGTTTGGGTTTCTTCCTGTTATTTAGGTCAGACCGCAGCCATTTGCAAGCCGCCGGCGCAAAAAAAGCGCCCTGAAATCCGGCGGGCGCTTGGTATGCTCAATTTTTGCCGATAATTTTTTTGCCGCCCATATATGGCTGCAATTTGGCCGGAACATTAACCGTGCCGTCGGCATTTTGATGGTTTTCGATCAGCGGCACCAGAGCCCGAGGAGTGGCAATGCCGGTATTGTTAAGAGTATGAACAAACTTGACCTTGCCGTCAGCATTGGCGCGATAACGCAAATTGGTGCGGCGCGCCTGCCAATCGGTAATGTTGGAGCAGGAATGCGTTTCGCGATAGCAGTTTTGGCTCGGCACCCAAGCTTCCAAGTCATATTGACGGTATTTGGGCGCCCCCATATCACCGGTGCAGATGTCAAGCACTTGATACGGCAGTTCCAAATCCTGCAAAACTTCTTCCGAGATGGCCAGCAGTTTTTGATGCCACTTTTCGCTCTCGGCCAAATCGTTTTTGCAAATGACAAACTGCTCGGTTTTCATAAACTGATGAACACGCACCAACCCGCGCGTGTCTTTGCCGGCGGCGCCCGCTTCACGGCGGAAGCAAGGCGAGAAACCGGCATAGAGAATCGGCAGGTCATTTTCGCTCAAAAGTTCGTCGGCATGAAGCGAATTGAGAATCAGCTCCGCCGTGCCGGACAGATAGAGGTCATCGGCCGGCAAATAGTAAACTTCATCGCGCGAAAACGGCAGATAGCCCTGCCCGTAAAGCGGTTTTTCCTTGGAGAGAGAAGGCACCGTAATAACCGTGAAACCATAGCTGCGCAGCTTGTCTAAAACCATCATGTGCAGCGCCAGTTCCATTTGGGCCAAGTCGTTTTTGATGGCATAAGTGCGCGACCCCGAAACCTTGGCAATACGCTCCATCTCGCCCCAATTGTTGAGCTCCATTAGCTCGACATGGTCGCGCGGCGTAAAGTCAAACTGCCGCGGCGTGCCGACTTTGCGGATGACCACGTTGCCGCTGTCATCGGGACCAACCGGACAATCGGAACTCGGTAAATTGGGAATGCGCAGCATCTGTAAGTCATAATCAGCCTGCAAAGCATCCAACTCTTCCTGCTGTTTTTTGAGTTCTTCGCCGATTTCGCGGCTTTGAGCAATGATTTGCGGGCGCTCGTCGGGAGCGGCGGACTTTATGGAAGCGCTCAACCGGTTCTTCTCGCCGGCCAAAGCCTGTGAAGTGGTTTTGAGTTTATTGAGACGGGCATAAGTATCAACCAACCTGTCGATATTTTCGGCGGCAAAACCTTTTTTGCCCAATTCGGCCTTAACATAATTCTGATTTTCGACAATAAATTTTATATCCGGCATTTTTGTTTGCATCCTAAAAAAATGATTGAATAAAGTTGCCAAATAGAGTATCTGTTTTATAATTAAATTCAACCAAAAAATAGGATTAAAGCGCAAAATGTTTGAAGGCAAAACCATTTTAACCGGCGTCAAACCGACCGGAACCCCGCATCTCGGGAATTATCTGGGCGCCATTAAACCGGCAATTGAACTCGGACGGCTGACTGACCGACACTATATGTTTGTGGCTGACTATCATGCCATTAATGCCGAAAAAGACCCTGCGGTTTTGCGCCAAACCTTGCGCGAAATCGCCTGCATTTATCTGGCCTTCGGGCTTGACCCCGAGCACTCGGTGTTTTATCGGCAGTCGGATATTGCCGAGATACCGGAAATCACCACCATTCTATACGCTTACACTCCCAAGGGATTTATGAACAAAGCGCATGCCTATAAAGCGGCCGTGGACAAGAATCGCGTGGCACAAAAACCCGACGACGACGGTATTAACATGGGGCTTTATACCTATCCGACGCTGATGGCGGCCGATATTTTGGCTTATGACACCGATTTGGTGCCGGTGGGGAAAGACCAAGTCCAGCATGTGGAAATCGCGCGCGATATCGCCGGCGCCATCAATGCTCATTACGGACGCGAAATTCTTCGCCTGCCACAGGCCTACTTGCGCGAAAACGCCACCGTCGTCCCCGGTATTGACGGCCGCAAAATGAGCAAATCTTACGGTAACGGCATTCCGCTTTTGGAAGACGATGCAATCATCAAAAAAGCCATTTTTTCAATCAAGACAGACTCTCGTCCGATGGAAGAACCCAAAAATCCGGACAGCGTGCTGGTCTATGAAATTTACAAATCCATTGCCACCCCCGAACAAACGCAGGAAATGGCCGCCGGCTTGAGCGCCGGCAAGCTCGGCTACGGACACGTCAAAAATATGCTCCTTGACGCCGTGCTGGCCGAAGTGCGGGAAGCACGAGAAAAATATAACTATTATATGGCGCATTTTGCCGAAGTCGAGGGAATGCTTGAGGACGGCGCCGCCAAAGCGCGGCCGGTGGCACAGGCAACGCTTAAAAGACTCAAAGACGCGGTGTTCGGCCGTTAGTTCGCGCTCATTTTCTTAAACCAAAAACATCGGTTTTGCGCCTTAGGTTTAAGAAACCTCCGTATCCACTAAAAATTATACCAAGAAAACTCAAACCTTGTAAAAAAAGGTTCATTTATTAGTGACAATCACCGCAAAATATGGTTTTAGCGGCGGGAGCACCACAAGGAACCCCGCCGCCGTAGCTTATTGAACAAGACTACTTTTGACTTTTATCATTATTGACAAATATTTCAGCTAGCTTAACAATAATCTTCGCCATGCTGACATATCCCTCCACTTTCATGCGTCGACTGATTCGACGCAGTTCTTTGGCTAATTCTTGTTTCGAAGTTTTGGCTGGTTTAATGTTATACAACATTACACTTCCTCCATAATTTATAGGTTAAAACAATGCCGGCTTACGCCGGCTTGTGCAGAATAACCGCAAAACTCAAATTTTTGGCAAAAATAATAAGTTATTTTAAAAATCCGCTAAATGTTACAATCAGCCTTGTGAAAAATATAAAAAAATGAAAAAATCTGGTTTACATTCCCAAAAACCGCTGCATTACAGTAACATCAAAGCCATGGATGACGACCATCATTAAAATTGTAAATGAGGTATGTTCTGAAAAATGTGAAAAACCGTAACTTTAACGTAAATAATGATTAGTCCCTAAAGGCTTATATATTGGCAAAGAGTCAAATATCCAACCTTTTAGGAATATCACTTTTTATCGGCACCAAATATATTACTGAATGCTGATAAAAAATTAATATCAACCTTTTAAAACCGCCAATTATTTCCTACTACTAGAATAATTTGGCAAACTGGTCCATAAAGGATTTTCCCACTCTTGCATTTTTCCTTTACGCATATACAAATTTATCCAATCCTTAAAACGCAATTCTTCCATTGCATGAGGACAAAAGAACTCCCAGCGACAACTCATGTTTGAATACTTAGGCCAATACATTTCTATCATTTCTTTATCAATAATGACAAATAAATCGGCAATAACTTTATAGCTGTCTTGCAATGTATCTTTTACATTGTAATTTATATTTTTTAAAAAATGTCTGACAATATATGTTTCCGGGCAAAGCTGTTGAAATTGTTCAAACTGATTTTTCGTCGCCCAAGTCTCGTCAGACTGATCAGAAAAAGGAATATTCCAATACTTTTCAACATCGTCTATATGACCAAACAAAAACATATCGCTTATTCCGTACCAACGATATTTGAATGTATTAAAAGAAAGGGCGATAAGTCTGGAATGTAACTTATATGAATTAACAGGAAAAATCTTTTGTAAATTAAAACAAGTTTCCAAAATATTGGTTTCATAAAATCTTTGATCTGTTCTAGTTTTGACAACATATTCACAATTCAATTCTCTTGCTTTTTTTAAACCTGCCAATGTAGAAATAATTTGAAAATTCAGGTTTCCCCCTCCTGCATTGCTGATTTTGTCTGACAGAACAATGTGAATTCCTTTCTCTTTAAGGATTTGGATCTGTTTTTCTTTTTCATCTGACCACGTAGAAACAATAAATTCAACATTTGAAAATTTGAAGTTGCTTTTATAAATTTTAATTGTTTCTGCAACAAAGTTGCCGTCAAACAAAGGTCCTTGTAAAACAATACCTACCTTTGGATGCTTATATTCATTTGAAACCCTGTAATAATTTTCGGACAACATTGGAAAACAATTATAATAATAGAAGTTATTTTTATAAATTAAGGGAACAACCTTATTAGCAATTAACCATTTAACAATTGTTTTTGATTCCCTGGATGTTTTTCCTTTTTTAATTTTTATTTTAATACCCAAAACTGTTATTTTTGTGTATTCTTTTGTACCTTTTGAAGTGTCTTTTACATTATAAATTAGCTTTTTTATCTTTTTCAAAAAGATTTTAATCCTCAATCTAAAGGGTAAACGGAAATTTTTATAGGTATAATATTCGCATAAGCAACGATTGTTATATTCTCTTTTCAAATTTCTTAGCAATTTGTTCAAATCTCTTTTCTTTATCACGTTTAATCTGTTGTAAGAAGCTTTAATGATAGGAATAATTTTACGACTGTCTTTCCAACACAGCAGGCATTTGGTCGAACTTTCCTGATCGTTTGACATTCGCCATCCGACATAACCGGGAAGTATTTCCACCAAAGTTTGATGGTGTATATAGGCATATTCAAACACTCTTATTTGCCATTCCCAATCATACATAAATTTAAAATTTGGATTAAAAAAGCCTACTTCATATAATATTCTTTTATGAAAAACGATACATGAAGGAAGAATTGTTCTATTTAAGGATTTATCCAAAAGCCATGAATTTATCCACGTATTTTCTGAATATCGACCATGTTCATTTGGAACAAATTTATTTTTGAAAGGAGACGCATTATGAAATATCATTAAAAGATTTGGAAACTTTTTTATAATTTCGAACTCCAGACGAATTGTATTGGGCGCTATAATATCGTCAGTATGCAGAATACGAATAAAATCCGTTGAAGCTGCATCAATGGCTTGTTTGGTATTAGCTATAGGCCCAAGGTTTGCTTTGGTCCTAACAACTTTTATGGGTAAGAATCTTTTATACTCTTTAACCGTGACAGCAAGATCTTTTTGATCTCTTAATTCATCAGAATCATCAGAAATAATAACGCAAAAATCCTTTGTCGTCTGTTGCTTTAAAGATTCCAAAGTTTCTCTAAAAAAAGAAATTCGCCCATGATATGGAATTACGACAGACAGGTTGCATAGATTGTGCATTTTATCTCCATTTCATTGCCAATTTCCACAAAAATTTAGACATTTGTATAAAAAAGATGTCTTTTAATGTTTTATTCTTTTGCAAAAAATCACTTTGATTATAGCATTTTGCTTTTTCGACGGGTGCTCCTGGAAAAGGAGAGACAGAAAAGTAATGAGGTAAAATTATTTTCTTTGATCCCAAAAATGGAGAACGCTTTTTCAGCCAACGATAATTGATATTCCAAGAATTTAAAATGATGAAATATTTTCTGAGAATATTGAGACTATTATTAGAATCTAAATCCTCACCAAAATGTTGCAAAAAATTTTTACATAAAATGCTTTCAGGAGATATTGGTATATAATTTAGGTTATTTTTTTGACATATTTCTATATTCTTTTGAACTATTTCATTGTGTGTTTCTTGTTGTAACGAAATGTCATAATACTTTTTTAAAAGACGTCCCTGACCAAACAAAAACATATCTGACGGATGGAATGGCCTGTCTTTTCTGGAATAACAGTTGGTCGTAACAATCATGTCATCACAAATCCAATTCCATACTTTGTTAAAATCCACCGACTGATCATTTCTCAATTTAAATACATAGTCATCATCGTCAATTAAGCATAACCCTTTCTGTACTTGCAAAATTTGACGATTTATATTTGCAAAGCCGGAATTTTTCGGAATATCAGTTGTAACTATGTGTAAATTGGCAAGATTGAAAGAACTTAAGACACCGTGATACTTTTGTACATCATCCTTGTACATAACTAAAATAATGGCATCAAACTTATATCGAAAATTTTTAATTTGCTTTGATATTTCTAGCCACCACTGAGTTTCAAAAGGACCATGAATAATCAGTTTTATTTTTGTAAGCGGAGAGCAGCCAACATAATGAGCAAATGATCTTTGCTGCTTAGCATTAAAAACGCGCGAGCACATATAGCTCCAAAAATGTCCATGAGCTATTTTAGCAAAGCATACTTTATTTAGATATTTTCTATAAAGGTCAGATGAGGAATTTAGAAAATTCCAGTTCATGTTCCATGCTAACTTTATAAATTTTAACTCTTTTTTTTCAATAAACTTATTTAATGCATCCTGATCCACTAGCGGAGGTTTTGTGTTTTCAACAAATGATATCATTTGCTCTGCTAGTTTTAAGGAACGCATCCTTTTTAAATTAAATAAAATAACCCCGGCATTAAAGTAGTCGCTCGATCTTTTTATGCCTAATACTTTGGACGAATATTCATACCAATTTGAAGAAATGTTCTTATTATCTAAAAAAGCAGCATTTTTACTATCTATCCACTCTGATATTATATAATCCGTTATAACTGCCGCTGCATGCTTTGAAATATCTGTCTTATATAATTTGGCTATATCGTCATAAACAATCAAATCGGCATCAAGATACAATACTTTGTCTAATTCAGGAAGCTCATTTTCAATATTTAATCTGACAGTGGCTAATTTTGTATATTTACCGTCATACGCTATTTTAATTTTTGGATTTTTAAAAACTATATCAAAGTTTTTATATGTGTTCTTTAAAGCTAATAATGCTTTTTTTACATCTAATGATAAGTTATCATTAAAATAATATAATCTATATAGATTATTTTTATTTGAATGTTCTAAAAGAGATATAAGCATATACATCAGATAACGGGCATAGTTATTGTCGCAGCTAACCATAAAATTGATAATATCATTTTCTTTCATTAAAACCCCCTGTATTTTCAACTTTTCGTATTCATGTCATCCACACTGATGAATCTAACTGCGACATTGGCCATGCCGTCTTCCAATCATTCAAAATCTGTCGATGCGGTTGGTTCATAACTGCTATTTCGTCAGCCCTATGTCTAATTTCGTTCATTTTTTTATTCTGCTGCTAATAATACAGGCAGTTTTTTGTAGCAATTTCGTGCTGATGTTTTTTCTGAATCATTGTAAAAAAACTTATACAAAAACCACCGTCTAGTTGCTAAAAATAGGGGCTAATTTATTAAAAGACTTGCAATCTTAAATTTTATTATGTATTATCGTGTTTAGTAGTGGAAAATTAGATATTGATTTTTTATAAAAATGGATATAATAAATAGATGGTGGTTTATATTTCATACTTAACAAACGCATGACGCAAATTTGTCGTTTTTCCGAGTTTTGTGAAATATGTTTTTGAGCGCACGGATTAACGTCGGAGCAATTTGATGGATGCTATAGAAACAACAAAAGAAAATTATAAAAGCGTTGTAATTGCTCCTTTTTCAAAGTTTGACACAGTAGATTTTATTGAACTTAACAAACACAAAGTTGATGAAGTTAAGTATTTTATTTTTGGAGATCACAAAAAAAGGTTCGCACTTGTCGGAGGAATCAAAGGAGACACTCTTAAATTTCCATTTTCTGCGACTTTTGCTTGCTTTAGCGAAATCACTCATAACAATAAGATTACGCATTATCACGAGGCCGTAAAATCTCTGATTGATTGGGGAAGCCATAATAACATAAAAAAAATTATATTGTGCACGCCGCCGTTGTTTTATAATGAAGCTCATATTACAAAATTACAGAATGCCCTGATTTGCAACGGTTTCAAATTATTGGATTATGATGTCAATTTCCAGCTCGAATTAACCGATTCTTATAATAACCTTATTAATTCAGACGCCAGAAGAAATATTAAAATTTCAGAAAATAATAATTTGTCCTTTGAAAAGACAGATAATTTATCTGCTGTTTATGCAATTATCAAACAAAATCGCCAGGAAAAAGGTTATCCGTTATGGATGAGTGAAATTGACGTAGCCAATACGTCCGAAATTATAAAATCGGATTATTTTTTGGTTTCTTATGAAGGCAACTATATTGCCTCAGCTTATATTCAACGTATAAAAGAAAAAATTGCACATGTGGTATATTGGGGAAATTTACAAAAATATGATCATTTTTGCCCAATGAATTTCTTAGCCAAAAATGTTTATGAATATTACCTAAATAAAAAAAACATACGCTATATAAGCATCGGAACATCAACTTTGGACAGCATTCCTAATTTTGGTTTATGTGATTTTAAAGAAGCCATTGGATGCAATTGCGCTCCTAAATTAAACTTTGAATTTGTTTATTAGTCATTACAATCAGTTAAGTTTTTGTTGTTAGTAAAAAGCCGCATTTTTGCAACGCGGCTTTTTTTACCTGTCTGTTGATGATTATTCCAGTTCGGCGAGTTTGCGCGTCTGATCTTCGGTTATCAGAGCATCAATAATTTCGCCCAGCGCGTCGCCGCTCACAACCTCATCAAGCTTATACAGCGTCAGATTAATGCGGTGATCAGTTACCCTTCCTTGCGGATAATTATAAGTACGTATACGCTCCGAGCGGTCGCCACTGCCCACTTGCAATCGACGTTGTTCGGCATAGGCACTGTCGGCCGCTTCCTTTTGGGCGTTGTACAATTTGGCGCGTAATTTGCGCATGGCGTTGTCGCGGTTTTTGAACTGCGAGCGTTCCTCCTGCGATTCAACCACAATACCGGTCGGAATGTGAATCAAGCGTACTGCCGACGAGGTTTTGTTAACCTTTTGGCCGCCGGCACCGGAAGACCGGAAAGCCTCCATTTTGATGTCGGCCGGATTGATATAAATATCGACTTCTTCGACCTCGGGCAAAACTGCCACTGTTGCCGCCGACGTATGCACCCGCCCCTGCGACTCAGTAACCGGAACGCGTTGTACGCGGTGGGCACCGGATTCAAATTTGAGCTTTGAAAACACATCTTTGCCGCTGATGGAAGCCGTGGCTTCTTTATAGCCGCCAAGTTCGTTTTCACTGGCATCCATCAGCTCAAATTTCCAGCCTTGCAGTGCCGCATAGTGTTTGTACATCTCAAACAATACGCCGGCAAACAATGCCGCCTCGTCTCCGCCGGTGCCGGCGCGGACTTCCAAAATGGCATTCTTTTCGTCCTCAGCATCTTTAGGCAGCAACAACAATTTTATCTGATGTTCAAGCGCCGGCATTTTGTCTTTGAGTTCATAATATTCGGCTTCAGCCAGCTGCCGCATCTCAGAATCAAGCGACGAATCATCCATCATCGACTTGGCACCATCCATATCTTGTTTGGCCTTTGAATAGGCGTTGACAGCCTCCACCACCGGCGAAAGCGCCGCCAATTCCTTATTCATCTTAATCAATTCTTCCGAAGTGCGGCCGGGTTCGGCGATGAGCGCCTCAACTTCCTGATAACGGCTGACGACGCCGGCCAATTTTTCCATAAAATCCATCGTTTTTCCTTTTTTTGCAATTTGTCATAAAAAAAAGAGAAAACAGCCGCAGAAAACCGCCGGCCATTTTCTCAAAAAAGCACATAAAGCTAATGCGCCGCCGCGTTCAAGAACGGATCAAGCTCAATATTCAGCTTTTTGTTCGGACGCACAACTTCGGTTTTGGCGCCGTTGACATAAATTTCAACCCCATCCGTATTGCCGACGGACAAAAGCATTCCGCGGCCGTTTTCCGGCACGACGTAAATCGTCCCCGGATACAAAACTTTGCTGATATACAGCTTATTTTCGTCTTTGACTTCAATCCAAGTTTCGGCAGTGATTTTGAGAGCCACGCCTTCAGTGGGAATTTGTTCAACCGTCGGTGTCGTCACCGGCGTCGGCGCCGTCGGTTTGGTCGCAGGTTCGGCCTCGGGCTCGGTTTCGACCGCGGATGCCGGAACAGGCGTTATTTTGGCCGCCGGCAAGGGCTCTTCAAATTTGGCATCAGTCATAACAATCTGCTCGTCAGACGGCACGGGCGCGGTTTCGGCGCTGGCCGCCGGCTCGGCAACTTCGCTCACGACGCTGAAATCTTCAACCACAATCGGCTGTGAATCATCTCCGACTTCTTCTTCCGTGACAACATCTTCGACCGGCGACGTTTCCTGATTGTCACGATTGTTATAATATGCCCACAAAACATAAACCAAAATCAACGCAAGAAGGCTGATGACCAAATATTTGCGATTGGGAACCGTGGCCTCGGCCTGCGGTTCCAGAACATAGATGTTTTTGTCTTCGGCGGTATTGGTTTCTTCTTTGTACAGCTCAACGATATTGCTGCTGTTAAGCCCCAGATATTCAGCATAAGAACGGATAAACCCGACCCCATACGGAAATGCCGGAATATCCGCATAGCGGCTTTCTTCAATGGCTTCCAGATAAAACTTGCGAATACACAAACGCTTAGACACGTCAGGCAGACGCAAGCCTTTTTGCTGGCGCATTTCTTTGAGCAGGCTTCCCACCTTGTTGACGGTTTGACTGGTTTTCGGTTTAGCCGGTTTGGGCGTTTCTTCAACTTTTTTTTCCGGCGCGGTTTCCGGCGCTGATTTTGCTTTTTTCACTTTTTGTTTCCTCATATCTAGAATCGAAATTTAACCGATTGTTGCATACTTTTTAATAAATTTCAATACCGTGGTCATTGGCATAGGATATTAACTGCGGACGCAGAGTCCGGTTTTCGGATTTGAGCAGCCGCATAACGTAGTCTTCAACCTCGTTCAGGTTGGCCGTGCGAATCATGCTTTTGACACGACCGAAGGCCGATCCTGACATCGACAAATTGCGAAATCCGAGCCCGATAAGCGCCAACGCTTCAATCGGATTAGACGCCATTTCGCCGCAAACCGAGCAATATACCTTGGCCTTGCCGGCCTGCTCGACGATCTCCC
This sequence comes from uncultured Alphaproteobacteria bacterium, assembly GCA_947588275.1. GTDB lineage: Bacteria > Pseudomonadota > Alphaproteobacteria > RF32 > CAG-239 > CAZU01. The sequence goes on from CANPYJ010000011.1 coordinate 26,783, forward strand.
GCATCATCTTTAAAAACGGCGCCGACAAAACGTCATAACGTTCGGCCAGACGCGGATTACCGCGGTCGCAGGCAAACATAAACTGTGCCAAATCGTTGGTGCCGACAGAGATAAAGTCAGCCTCGCGCAACACCGCTTCCAGCTGAAATACTATCGACGGCACTTCAATCATCAGGCCGACATTGACTTTATGCGGCACCGGCTGTTTGCGGCGTTTTTCTTTTTCCAGCTCAATCATCAGCGTTTCTTTGGCCTCACGAAATTCGGCCAGATTGGAAATCATCGGGAACATCACGTTCAGTTCTTTGCCGGCCGAAGCACGCAGAAACGCCCGCACCTGCTGACGCAAAATTGCGCGGCGGTCAAGCGTAATGCGGATAGAACGCCAGCCGATGGCCGGATTGTCTTCGCCCGAATAGCTCCAATAGGGCAGCAGCTTGTCCGAACCGACGTCCAAACTGCGAAAAACCACTTTTTTGTTGCCGCAACGATCCATCAACTCGCGATAATAGCCGGTTTGACGTTCCACGTCGGGCATTGTTTCCGAAGCCATGAACGGAATCTCGGTTCGATAAAGGCCTATGCCGTCGCAATTGGTTGTTTCGATATAATCCAAATCAAACGCCAGACCCACGTTCAAAAACATATTTATCCGCGTGCCGTCTTTGGTTTTGGCCGGCAAACTGCGCAACTCCGCCAATCGGGCGCGGAGTTTTTCTTTCTCGGCGATTTTGGCTCGAAACTGTTCTTGTATCGGCTGCCCCGGATGAACATAAACATAACCGTCCATACCGTCCACGGCCACCAGCTCGCCGGTTTTAATTTCCTCATAAATTCCACGAATGCGAGCCACCACGGGAATTCCGAGGGCTTTGGCCACAATTGCCACGTGCATGGTCGGCGTGCCGTCCTCAATAATCAGGCCGCGGATTTTTTTGTAGTCATAATCCATGAGGTCGGCCGGCCCCATTGTCTGTGCCACCACAATTAAATCCGGCGCTTCGACCGTTTTGCCGTCCATACGGTCGCCGCTCAAATATCCGAGCAGGCGGTCGGTAATGTCGCGCAAATCATGCAAACGCTCGCGCATGTAAGTGTCATTGGTGCCGGAAAGACGGTTCCACATGTCTTCGTAAGCTCTCTCCACCGCCGCTTCAGCCGTAAGCCCGCTGCCGATGTTGCCGACAATCTTTTGATACCAGCCCTTGTCCTTGGCAAACATTCGGTAAGCGTCCAAAATATCGACATGTTCGCCGATGCCGAGCTTGGTAGAGGCAAATTTCTCGTCCAAATCTTTGTTCATTTGGGTATGCGCAGCCTCAAGCTTGCGCAGCTCACCCTCTTTGTCCTCGGCAAAAATCTGCGTAACGGCCTGCCGGCGCCGATGCACCACCGCCGTCCCGATGCCGTAACCTTTGCTGAGCGACACTCCCTTATATTTTTCACGACTGCTTTGTCCCCGCGCGCGCGCCAGTTCTTTTTTAAGTTCGGTCATTTCATCGGAAGCCGCCAGCTCGCTCATAACCATAGCCACGGTTTCCAGCATCTCAATCTCGGTGTTGGTGTATTCGTGCATCTCTTTGTTGTGCAGCGAGATAACGCCAATGGCTCGGCCAAAGCGGATTAACGGTGCGCCGGCAAAAGACTTGAACTCCTCTTCGCCGGTTTCGGGATGATATGAAAACTGCGGATGTGTCCAGACATCGGCCACCGCCAGAGAACGCTTGTTTTGCGCCACATAGCCAATCAGCCCTTCACCGGCGCGCAACGGAACTTTGTGTGCAATTTCCACACTAAAACCGATGGAGGCAAACGGCTCCAGATAGTTATCGTCGACAATCAGGTAGCAGGTTCCGGCATCGGCTTTCATCTGCGCCACAATCATTGCCAGAATCTTTTTCAGTTTTTCCGAGACCGGATCTTCCGTCTCGGCAATCTGCCGCAGTTCGCGCAGAATATCCATTGCCTGATTTATGGCCGGCGTCTCCATTTTTCCACCAATCCTCAATTTTGACCTTGCGCTTTTACTTATATTCCTTATATTGTTTTACATCAAGTTAAAACTTAATTAAAAGGATAAATTATGGCGACAACATATCAACGCGGCGACAAAGACACCCGACCTTGGGGAACTTGGGAAGTTTTGGAATCCGAGGCCGATTTTTGCGTTAAGCGGATTAAGGTTATTGCGGGAGGCAAGCTCTCTTTGCAACTGCATCACCACCGCAGCGAACATTGGATTATTGTCAAAGGCACGGCCAAAGTGACGTTGGGCGACGACATCATTGTCAAAACCGCCGGCGAAAACGTGTATATTCCCGTGGAAACCAAGCACCGAATTCAAAATGACGGTACGCAGGACGTGGAATTTATTGAGGTGCAATACGGCGACAATCTTGACGAAAACGACATTGTCCGGCTGGAAGACGTGTATGGCCGCGCGTAAAGCGGATAACAAGGGGTTGACTCCTGCGGCAAATATCCGTACTATGAGCCAATAACAAACAACTTTGGAAAGCAACAACAAAATGAATTTTGCAGATTTGGGCTTGAGCGAGCAGGTTATTCGGGCAATTAACGAGTTTGGCCTGCAAGAACCGACCACTGTTCAGGCCGATGTGATTCCGGCTATTTTAGAAGGCCGTGACGTCTTTACCATTGCCCCGCAGGGCTGCGGCAAAACCATGTCTTATGTGCTGCCGGTGCTGGATATCATCAGCCGCAAAAAAGCGCAGACCATTTTGATTATCACCCCCAATTCCGACTGCTCGGTTACCACTTCGGACCTTTTGGCCTTGTTCAACAAGTACCACGAACCCGACATGGAGGACGGCGAAGAAAACATCAGCAACGAGGCCAACGTTATCATCGGCTCGCCCGATCTGCTGATTGAGGTGGCGGCAAACGGCAAAACCGACTTGTCCAAAACCGACATTTTGGTGGTGGACGACATCAACCTTATCAAAAAAAATAAGCAGCTTGACAATCTGGTTAAGATTTTGGATATGCTCCCCGCCACCAAGCAAAATATCGTTTACACCAACCGCCGCTCACGGGAAACGCAGGACGTGTTGGAAAGAATCCTGAAAGCGCCGGAAGAAATCAAGGTTGACAAGAATAAAGAAGCCGAGGCGCAGATGTCGGCGCGGCATGTAAACATCAAACGCGATGACCGCTGCGAAGAACATCGGGTTTTTGCCGCAACGGATCAAGAGGCGGTTAATTTGGCGGCACAGTATAAATCTTTTAACGGCAAAGTGCCGGCCTTTCTGCTAGTGCAGGGATTGCTGGCAGAAGAAGACAAGCGCGCTGAAACGGTCTAGACTTTGCCGGCAAACCGACAGGGCTTCCAAACAAATCGACATTGGAAACCGATGGTTTAACAAATTTCCGTTTTCATCAAATCGACTCTCAATGACTAGGGAAGAGAGCGGCTCGTGATGACCTACTTCTTATTCTGTGTCATTGCGAGGAATGAAGCGCATGTGAAATGACGAAGCAATCCATCTTAAGAAATCTTGAAGCAAAAACAAAGGAACGGATTGTCGTCTGAATAAAGATGGATTGCTTTGCCGCTAGCGCGGCTCGCAATGACAAGGAAAAAATGACAAAGAAAAGAGAAAGGCTTGCAATGACATGCTTCTTATTCTGTGTCATTGCGAGGAATAAAGCGTATGCGAAATGACGAAGCAATCCATCTTAAGAAATCTTGAAGCAAAAACAAAGGAACGGATTGTCGTCTGAATAAAGATGGATTGCTTCGCCGCTAGCGCGGCTCGCAATGACAAGAAAAAAATGACAAAGAAAAGAGAAAGGCTTGCAATGACATGCTTCTTATTCTGTGTCATTGCGAGGAATGAAGCGCATGTGAAATGACGAAGCAATCCATCTTAAGAAATCTTGAAGCAAAAACAAAGGAACGGATTGTCGTCTGAATAAAGATGGATTGCTTTGCCGCTAGCGCGGCTCGCAATGACAATAAAAGAGAACGGTTTGTTATGACAGAAAAATAGAGCGGCGCGCAATGACAGAGAAAAGAAACAATCTCGTGATGACAAGGAAAAAGAACAATCTCGCAATGGCAGCATGTAAGACAGTGACATGTCACCCAGCCTCTTTGGGCGAGCCTTAGTATTCGCTGTCTGTTAACATTTACGGCTCTTTTAGAGCGATGCCTTATGGGACTTTGGCGCTATTTGAGACTGTTTTTGACGGCGTCAACAACCTCATCGACCGTGATGCCGAAATATTTATATAATTCTTCTGCCGCTCCCGAAGCGCCAAAACCGTCCATTCCAATGATGTCGCCATGGCAGCCGACATAGCGTTCCCAGCCATATTTGGCACCTGCCTCCACCGCTACCCGCGGCTTATCGCCTAAAACTTCGGCGCGATACGGTTCCGGTTGACGGTCAAATAACTCACAGCACGGCATGGACACGACCACCGTTTCAATTCCTTCGGCCGCCAGACGCGCGCGCGCTTCCATGGCCAGAGAAACTTCTGAACCGGTTGCGATAATCGTGGCTTGGCGTTTCTTGGCATCTCCAGCCAAAATATAGCCGCCCTTGGCCGTCAAATTCTCTTTGGCCGATGTACGCAACAGCGGCAACCCTTGTCTGGTAAGCGTCAGAAGGCTCGGCATGTCGGCCGTCTCAAGCGCAATCTGCCAGGCTTCGGCCGTCTCGACGACATCGCAGGGACGAAATGTCAAAACATTGGGCATACAGCGATAAGACGCCAAATGTTCCACCGGCTGATGCGTGGGGCCGTCTTCGCCAACGCCGATTGAATCGTGCGTCAACACGTAAATAACCCGAATCCCCATCAAAGCAGCCAGTCTGATTGCCGGACGCATATAATCCGAAAACACAAAAAACGTGCCGCCAAACGGGATAATCCCGCCATGCAGAGCCATGCCGTTCATCAGCGCGGCCATTGCATGCTCGCGAATACCGTACATGATATTATTGCCGTTGTAATCAGCCGCGGTTATGGTCTTTGAAGCCTTGGTAAGAGTGAGGTTTGAAGCTGCCAAATCAGCCGACCCGCCAACAATCTCCGGCACATGCGGAACAATGGCTTCCAAACACATCTGCGAGGCTTTGCGCGTGGCTACTTTGATTTTATCTTTGATAGCGGTTTGCTTAAGCGCCTGCAACTCTTTGTCCCAACCTTTGGGCAACTTGCCTTCTATGGCCTCGGCAAACGCCCGTCCTTTGAGTTTGGCACGTTTTGACCAATCCAAATAGGCGGCCACCGAACGCTTGCCGACTTCACGCCACGCATTGAGAACAGACGCCGGAATTTCAAACGGCGCGGCTTCCCAGCCTAACTCCTTGCGCATGGCTGCGGTTTCTTCTTCTCCAAGCGGCGAGCCGTGGCATTTTGAGGTACCGCTCTTAGTCGGCGCGCCAAAACCGATGCGCGTTTTGCAGGCAATAAGAGTCGGTTTTTTGGACTTTTGCGCTTTGACAACGGCTTTTTCGATTTCTTTATAATTATGCCCGTCAATGCTGATGGTATTCCAGCCACAAGCCGTGAACCGCGCCAGCTGGTCAACCGAACTTGCGGCGGTGACATTGCCGTCAATCGTGATGTTGTTATTGTCCCAAAAGACAATTAACTTGTTGAGTTTGAGGTGTCCGGCCAAAGAAACGGCTTCTTCCGAAATTCCTTCCATCAGGCAGCCATCGCCAGCCATAACATAAGTGTAGTGATTGCACACATCGTCGCCCCAGCGCGCCGCCATAATCCTTTCGGCCAACGCCATGCCGACCGCCGAAGATATGCCCTGCCCCAGCGGGCCGGTGGTCATGTCTATGCCCGCAAGATGTCCGTATTCCGGATGACCGGCCGTTTTGGCGCCAAGCTGACGAAAGTTTTTGATGTCTTCAATATCTATGTCCGGATAACCCAACAGATAAAACAACGCATACAAAAGCATGGAGCCGTGGCCGGCCGAAAGAACAAAGCGGTCGCGGTCAAACCAGCGCGGCGCGGCCGGATTCAGCTTGATGAATTTGGTGAACAAAACCGTGGCTACGTCAGCCATGCCAAGCGGCATTCCAGGATGGCCGGAATTAGCCTTGTTGATTGCGTCGGCGGCCAAAAAACGAATCGCATTGGCCAAAGACTGTTCGGTTTTTCGATTGTGACTTAACTTCATCTTGCTCTCCAAAATTTGCAAAAATTATAAACGGCAGCGGCTGCACCCGGAAGCCTGCGCAGGCTCAGACTTGCGAACAGGTTCGGCGGCGCGGACAAAACCGTCCGCAAAATCGCCGTCAAACTGCAGCTGAGCACCCTGAGCGCGATTGTATTCATACTCCAAAGCCGACAAGTCTATGCCCAGCTCGACCACAAAGTCGGGACTGTCTGCCGGAATCCGCACTTTTGCCGGCGCCGGTGAAAAACTTGTCTGCAACTGGTCTTCGGCAATCAGCCCGTGGGCAAAATAGCTCTTTTTTCCCAAATATTCGGGCGGCCCCTGCAAAGTTTCGACATAATACGCAAAATCCAATCGCGTTTCGTCTCCCGAATGCAGGCGTTTAAGCTCAAAATGAGGCTGTGCAATCAGATAGGCACGATGGATGTTTTCTTCAACATAGCAATAACTATCGACGCCGCTCAACTCCAGACGAAATAGCGGCTGTCTGGTCAAAACTGACTTTGAATTAACAATCCTCACTTGCGGACAAACGGCACCGTCACTGCCCCACGGCCGAGATGCCGTGCAGGAAACAGCCAAAACGGAAACCGCAATCAATATAAACTTCTTCATCATATGTTTACTATAAAACATGCTTATTCATTTGTAAATAAGGCAACCAATTCGCTGTGGTCAGAATATACAAATTGGTCGACGAGGGTTATCTTTTTAAGCCGGTAGCCGCCTTGCAGAAGGGTTTTGGCATCATTGGCAAAAGTAGGCGGATAACACGAAACCGCAATAATTTTTTGCGGCCGCACGGTCTGAGGCAAAGAGGCCAAAACTTTAGCCTGAGCGGCGGCTCCGGCACGCGGCGGATCAAAGATGACCGCGTTGATTCCTTTGAGCTCGGCGGCGTCAAACGGATATTTAAATAAATTGCGGCAAACGACTTCTACGTTGGATATCCGGTTGCGGTTGAGCGTTTCGCGAAAACCTCTCAGCAATTCGGGCGAAGAATCGGCGGCAACGATTTTGAGCTTTGGGTTTTGAGCCAACACATAAGAAAACGTGCCGACACCGCAAAACAAATCGGCAACCCTGCCTTCCCGAAGATTCAGCCCCTCGAGCGCCAAATTGGTCAGAGCCGTTTCGCCGGCCTTGGACGGCTGCAAAAAAGTGCCGGCCGGAACATATACCGATACTCCGCCGATGATGATGCATGGTTTGATTTTTTCGATTATCGGCTCGGCCGAATCTGTTGTCGCGGCACGATGAGAAATCCGCGCCACCGACGCTGCCCGCGCCGCATAGTCGCAGATTATCATTCGATGCTCGACCGACAGCGGACAAGCAAACTCCAACACGACGTCTATCCCGTTGTCGGCGTCCAGCAGCCAGACGTCGCCGCCGGAAATATTTCGAGCGACAATCTTTTTGCCGCGCTTTTCTTGAAAGGTGACCGCACACAGTTCCGCAAGCATTTGCCGCAGCCACGACAATATCTTGTTAAGTCCCGGAGTCAGCAGAGGACATTCGGCGATGTCGACAATCTGCGCCGCGGCTTTTTGATTGAACCCCAAAGCAAGCGTGCCGCGTTTGAAGGCAAAAGCCATTGAAGCCCGACGGCGGGCGCCGTCCGGAATAAAAACCGGCGCCGTCCACGGCAAGGGCTGAGGAAGGCCGGACAAACTTTTTTCGACCTGCGCGATTTTGCCTTGGCGATAGTCATCCAACGGCAGATTTCGCCGCGGACAACCACCGCAAATCTCAATTTTCGGACAAGTCATGAGGATGTTCCGGCATGGTTGTGTCTGACCCGTCAACACCGTCCAGCAACGAGATTTCGGCATTGTTTTCTTTGTCAAAAACCGGATGCCGGTTTTTGCTCTCGTCGGTATGAATCTCCTGCCCGCCGGCGTTGTTTTTCTTGAGATCTTGCCGCATAAACACCTCAACTCGGTTACGACCGTTTTGTTTGGCGCGGTATAGGGCTTCGTCCGCCGTCTTGATGAGCACGTCGACATTGTCGGATATGTCTGACGACGAAACGCCGATTGACACCGTAAACCGCACCGGCTCGTTCTGATCGGAATAAACAACCTGTTTGGCAATGCTCTGGCGCAGACGGTCGGCCACTATCCGTCCTTTGTCGGCCGGAATGCCGGGCAAAAAGACCACAAATTCCTCGCCGCCGTAACGCGCGACAATGTCATTGTCACGCAAGGCGTTTTGAGTTGTGGTCGCAAGCTGAAACAAAACCTTGTCGCCGATTTTGTGGCCGTAAGTATCATTGACTTTTTTGAAAAAGTCGCAGTCTAGCATCAACACCGTATACGGCAGTCTGGCTTGTTTGGCTTTGGCAATCTGTTTGAGCGTCTCTTCTTCAAAATAGCGGCGGTTATACAAGGTCGTCAACGGATCGCGAATGGCTTGGTTTTTGAGCATTTCTTCGCGGTTTTTGCGAGTGGTGATGTCTTGGAACGACGAATATAAGGCCACATTATAGTTATAGTCGATTATGTTGGCCGAGATAATCAGCCAAAACGGCGCATCGGACTGCGGCGTCTTGACCAAAATCTCAAAGTCATGGACTTCGCGCTCGTTTTCAAGCCGTTCATTAAGCAGCCGCCGATTGTCCGAATCGGCAAAAAAGTCGCGCAGCCGATACCTTTCCAGTTCATTGGGATCTATGCCGAAAGTTTTGATTGCATTATTGTTGGCCAAAATGATTTTATCGTCGCTCAGCCGCGTAATCAAAATCGGGAACGGCGACAAACGGATAATCTCTTCAATCTGGCTGTTGAATTTCTCAATCTCATGATTGGCCGCTTCCAAACGCTGCTTGTAGAAATCTATCTTCATAAACATCATGGACACGGCGCACAACAGATACATAACCGCCGGAATGTACCAGGACGTAATCCATGTCTCCTGAAAATATCCCAACCAATGCAACAATTGCAGAACGGACATCACCGAAGCTACTACGGCAATGCAAAAAAAGCCCTGTTTGTCATCGCTGTCGGTTTGCGTCCAAAACCCTATGGCCACACACACATAACCCGTCAACGGGAATATCGCTCTCATATTGTTCACAAACACCCCGTCCGGAATCAAATAGACAAACAACAACGAAGCCACCAGCCCGAGAAGACCCAGCCCGATGATAATGAAGTTTATGGGACCTTCTTTTATCAGAAAGCGGAGCGCCGACAGCACCATGCATTCCATGGCGCCGAGATAAAACAGCAGACTGATTGAAACATACAGGTTGATATCCTGGTCGGCGGCATAGGCCTTGAACACCTCGCGATCGGCCATAGACCCGCAAAAACTGCACAACATGCCCCAACACAGCAGCCACAACGAACCGGCAATCCGCGGCTGAGTGGACGAAACGTAAGAACAGGCATAAAACATCAGGAGCAGCGCACCTACGGTGAACAATATGTTTGAAGAATCGGAAAAAATCTCTAAATTTTCCATAATTTCCCTCTTTTCAGGTTGACGTATCTTAACTTTAGAGGAAGATTATTAATATAAATTAAAAAAATTGATGATTATTTAAACGTTTTGAGATACGATAGTGTTGTCTGAGCGTTAACAAATATTGAGGATGTTTTTATGACCAATCATACGGAAGACTATTTCAGCCACAAATTGGAGTTTAATCTTCAGAAAAATCCGGCCAAGGTTTCTGATCGCGCCAGCTTGCGCTTTCTGCTGCCGGGGATTGTGTTCAGCGCCCTGCTGTTTTTGCTCGGCCTGTATGAAATGCTCAATGGTTTTGAAGCCGGCGGCGCCGACGTGCAGGAGCTGGTTCCCGAGCACTTGTCGTCCGATTATCAGCCGCTGTTGACGCCGCTGTTTTTTGACATTGTGTTTATGATTGTCGGACTGGGCATTTTTGTCAGTTCAATAGTCTCTTATCTGCGTTACCGCAAATACGTGTTTGACGGCAAAACCATGGTTTTGGGCTATCGTTCCGTTTTGGGCGCCAAAACTATCGTTAAAGAAGACATCAAAAACTATTTCGGCGTGCGGATGCGAATCGTATTTTACCAGTTCGGACTGATTAACGCGAACAAATACATCATCGAGCTCTGCAACAAAAACCCGCAATATAACGTACCTCTCTATATTTCCACTTCGCCTCACGAAGTGCGCAAACGCTGGAAAGAATATGCCCGTTACTTTAAACTGCCGATGCTTTACAATACTGACGAAGGGTTGATTTCGCGCAATTTGAAAGATTTGGACAAGTCGGTTCGGCAAATGGTCAAGCTTAATCTCATCAAAGACACCTACGACTCATACGCCGATCTGCCCGACAACATCAAATATGTGCGTCGCAAAGACAAAATTGTGATTAAGCGCCGCAATGTATGGGACATCTACAACCTGATTGCGTGGATAATTATTGCCTTGGTCGGAGTTTCGGTTGCCGTCGGCATTTCCGGATCAACAATGCCGGAACAGCCGCGGCCGATTTTTTATGTTTATACTGCGGCGGCGCTGTTTTGGATTGTAACCGCGGTTCTGATTCTGTTTCGCAAGGAAAAACTGGTTATAAAAAAGCAAAAAATCGTCAACACATATAAATATATGCTTTATTCCACCAAGCACAACGAAATGCAGAAAGATGACATCGAATCGATTGAGGTGGCCGAGAATCCGGCAACCGGCCGGCATTTTGTCTCTATCATATCAGACAACAATACAATTACTTTCGGCAGCAAATTGCCGATTGCCGACTTGCAGTGGATTAAAAAGTTTCTGATTCACGAAATCATTAAATAATTTGCTTGGATATTTGGAAAAATGTCTATATATTAGACTGAAACTTTATGACTTATGCAGGAGAAAAATTTATGAAAAAATCAAAAGACATATTGGCTGAGGACGCGTTGATTAAAGAAGTCAGCGACGAAGTCAAAAACGACAAGCTGAAAAGCCTGTGGGATCAATATGGCCTGTATATCATCATTTTTGTGGCACTGGCACTGACCGCGGCAGTCAGTTTTGAGACTTTTCGCAACTGGATTAACAAACGCAATCAGGAGATCTCCAACGCCTTTGCCGTGGCGGTTTCTTTGCAAAATCAGAATCGCATTGACGAGAGCCTGAAGATTTTGGAAAATCTGGCCGAACATTCGGGCGTTTACGGCGATATTGCCAAGCTACAAATTGCCAATATCTACTTTGAGCAGGGCCGCGCGACTGAAGCGGCCGAAATTCTGCAAGTTTTGGCCGATGGCAACGGTGACAATCCGCAAATGCAGGAGATTGCGGCGCTCAAACTTGCCGCTTACAAAATCGACACCAACGCCGATGCCGCCGAAATCAAAGAATTGTTGCAACCGCTTACCAAAACCGACGACGGTGAAGGCTATAACGTAGCCACCGAGCTATTGGCCATGCTGGCTATCCGCGACGGCGACCTGCCCGAAGCCAAAGCCGCCTACGAGCGCATTATCGCCTCCGGCAAGAGTTCTGAGACACTTAAGGCGCGGGCACAGGATATGGTTAATATTATTGACGGTCAAACGGAGTAGTTTTTATGTCTACCAACACTTTTAACAAAGTTCTCATCGGCGCCGCTTTGCTTGGATTGAGCGCCTGCGGATTATTTGGCAAAGAACCCTTGAATATTGACGGCGAACGAATTGACGTCATTCGGCAAAATGCCGCTTTGGCACCGGATTTTGCCGCGGGAGAAGTTCGGATTAAACTGCCGTCTCCGTATACCAATCCCAAGTGGAACCAAAGCGGCGGCAACTCCCTGCATCTGATGGGGCATTTGCAGGCCGGAGCCAAACTCAAAGAACAATGGTCGCACGATTTTGGAGCCGGCAGTTCCAAACGCGACTACTTGATTGCCGAGCCGATTATTGCCTATAAAGTCGTGTTTGCAGCCGATGCCGACGGGATTGTGACCGCACGCCGGCTTGACAACGGCAAACCAATTTGGCGCAAACGCCTTAAGGCTCCCAACAAACTTGACCGCGAGACTTCTCTCAAGGTCGCCGGACTGGCCGAATATAACAAAAGCATTTTTGCCACCACCGGTTTTGGCAGTGTCTTCTGTCTTGATATGCGCACCGGTAAAGAAATTTGGCGCACCGACTTGAATATTCCGTTGCGCATTGCGCCCACGGTCAATGCCGGACGTCTTCTGGCTCAGGGGTTTGACAACACCTTGTTTGTACTCGATACGGAAACCGGCGCAATTTTGTGGAAAAATAAAACCGATTATGAAAACACCACCCTCGTCGGCGGTGCGGCTCCGGCCTACAGCCCCGGCGCAGACGTGATTATTGCCGCTTTTTCCAACGGCGAGCTGCGCGCCTTTAAAGCCAGCACCGGAACGCCTTTGTGGGCGGATATGCTGGTTTCGCACCGACGCAACAATTCGCTCTCGGACATTACGGCTATTAAGGCGAATCCGGTTATCGACGGCGGTATCGTGTTTGCCGTTGGCTACAACAGCGTGTTGGCGGCAATTGACCTGCGCACCGGTGACCGTTTGTGGGAACGTGAGCTGGGCAGCACCAATCAGCCTTGGGTGGCCGGAAATTACCTGTTTGTGCTGACCAACGATTTTGAACTGGTGGCCTTTGACAAGCGCAACGGCAAAATTGTTTGGACGACTCCCTTGCCCAAAGGTGACGAAGACGACTCGCTTAATGGCGTGTTTGCCAAAGGGCCGATTTTGGCTGACAACCGCTTGCTGGTGACCACCTCCAACGGTTATATCTATTCGGTTTCGCCCTACAACGGCGCGGTATTGAACTACATCTCGGCAGACGATGGCATCGAGCTGCCTCCGGTTATGGCGGACGGTGTGGCGATTTTTGCCACACTTGACGCCGATATGACGGCTTATAAATAGGAAACAGTCATGGTCTTGCGAATTGCCATTATCGGGCGACCAAATGTCGGCAAATCGACTTTGTTCAATCGGCTGGTCGGACGCAAAACGGCAATTGTGCATGACAAGCCCGGGGTTACGCGCGACCGCCGCGAGGCGCCGGCCAAGCTCTATGACTTGCCGCTCAGTGTCATAGACACTGCGGGATATGAGTTTGCCAAAGCCGAATCTTTGGAAAATAAAATGTGGCTGCAAACTCGCCGCGCACTGGAAGAAGCTGACGTCTGCCTGTTTTTGATTGACGCGCGCAGCGGCCTGCATCCGTTTGACGAACATTTGGCCGGCTTGGTACGCGCCAGTGGCAAACCGGTGATTTTGTTGGCCAACAAATGCGAAGGAAAGGCTCAGGAAGACAGCATTCACGAAGCCTACAAACTTGGTCTGGGAACCCCTGTGATTTTTTCGGCCGAGCACGGAATCGGACTGGCCGATTTATATGAGTTGTTGTGCCAAGAAGCCAAAAAGCTCCCCGCGGAAGAAAAAAACGAAGAATCCTCAGACGACGAAGCAAAAGACGATGAAGCCAAGCGCCCCATTCAGCTGGCGGTCATCGGTCGGCCGAATGTCGGAAAATCGACATTAGTCAACGCTTTGCTCAATGATGAGCGGATGCTTACCGGCCCCGAAGCCGGCGTAACGCGTGATGCAATTACCAGCTCATGGACTTATGGCGGGCGTAAAATCAACTTGGTCGACACCGCCGGATTGCGGCGGCGCTCGCGCGTGGCTGACGACTTGGAAAAAATGTCGGCCGCCAGTACCAGACATGCGGCGTTTATGGCGCAAGTCGTCATTTTGGTGCTGGATGCCAACGCTGTTTTGGACAAGCAGGATTTGACCATTGCCCGCGAAGTCTTGGATGAAGGCCGCGCCTTAGTGATTGCCGTCAACAAATGGGATATTGCCGATCGGCGCGAGGCTTTGCAGAAACTTAATGACAAACTGCAAACTTCTCTGGCGCAGGCGGAAGGAGTGCCGACGGTTACAATTTCGGCGCTCAAAAGAGAAAATTTAGACAAGCTGATGCGTGCCGTGTTTAAAGTTTATGACCGCTGGAACATGCGGATTCCGACCGCACCGCTGAATCAATGGTTTGCCGATATGATTGACAAATATCCGCCGCCCCTCGGCAAAAACAAACGGCGGATTAAGCTGCGTTATATTACGCAGGCCAAGACCAGACCGCCGGCATTTTATATTTTTTCAAGCAATCCCGAGGGGTTGCCGGACTCGTATCTGCATTATCTGACCAAACAGCTGCGTGAATCTTTTGACATGCGCGGCATTCCCATTCGGATTACGGTGCGCAAAACCGGCAATCCATATGCCGAAAAATAACGCAGTTGAAACAAAACCGGAAAAAACCGCTCAAATGATTGTTTGACGGCAAAAATATCGTCAAAACTTTTGCTCGTTGCGCAAAACAGCGACAACCGCCGCAATGAATAAACCGGTCTAATAGAACTCTCTCACACATCTGGCGGAACATTTTACACCGTCAGCCAGACAGGCTGTTTCAATAGCCAATGCGGTCTTATCCGCATCATAGCATTGATTGCCTTTATAGGTACTATTTGAAGCTTTTATAAAATCGACGCTTCTATATCTGCCTTCCGGCATGCAGTAAGTGATAGCATCAACCATTTCGTTGTATGTATAGCAACCAGGCTGATGCTGCGCCCATTTCGTCATATCTCCATTAATCGGACAATCCTCCGAAAAATTGTCATGACAATAACTGTCGACGCAATCTGTACACTCCTCGCTATAATATGTTCTTGCGTCAGTAAAAAGGTTTTCTAGCTCATGGGTGTCAGGTTCGGAACCACGAAATACGGTATACATTTCGTCCCAAGTCCAATCATTCCTAAGGGCTCTGCTATAATAACTATATAAATATTCGACGCAGGCTGCCCACTTCGTACATTCATCGCAACTGGTCGGTCTTGTGCCGCAAGCCCAAGGCAGAGCCTCACTGCTGCAGTAGCTGCCGGTATTAATATACTGATCCTCACATGACAGCACGCACTCTTTGCAAGAGGCGTTGGTTGACTGCGCAGCTCCCAAGCTGTAATAACCATGCGACACGGTGCCGCAGCCGGCAACTGATGTTGCGTAGCCGCTTGAGCAAGCGACCTCATCTCCGGTAACCACATATTTTACCTCGCATTCTTTACCGGCGGGGCAGGAATCCAACCATTCGTCTTTGTAATGAGTGCAGGCTTTCTTTGAAGTGTCAAACGGACACAGCAGATAATCATCGCAGTTGGCCGGCAAAGAGGAACTGTAACCCAGTTGCTCACAGCTCAAATTGGTACACGCGGCCCAAACCGGCGCCGCAAACACTGTTCCCATGCCCAACGCCGCCGCAAATGATAGCTTTTTCATCCCTGCCTCCATAAAAGACTTTTCTTTTATTTTAGCAGGATAATAAAAGCGTGTCAATGCCTTATTTTGTGCGACGGACAAAAAAATAGATTGCTTCGGACGCAAGCGTCTTCGCAATGACAATTCTTATCCTGTGTCATTGCGAGCCCTTTTTTGTCATTGCGAGCGAAGCGAAGCAATCTATCTTAAGGAATCAGACAACAAAAACAAAGTCCGGAGTTACAGTCTGAATAAAAATGGATTGCTTCGTCATTTCGCATACGCTCCATTCCTCGCAATGACA
>CANPYJ010000012.1 GCA_947588275.1 uncultured Alphaproteobacteria bacterium
CGAACCCGAGCGCCGCAATAAAAGATAGTTTCTTCATCCCCGCCTCCATAAAAGACTTTTCTTTTATTTTAGCAGGAATGTTATTATGTGTCAATGCCTTATTTTACGCCGCAGACAAAAAAATCCCCGCCTTATTCGGCGGGGATTGCGTAGTTTATTCCGCACGCGGATTGAAATATTCGTTGATTGTCTGGAACAAGACATACAACAACGGAATTACTATCAGGCCAGCCGCCGTTCCCAGCAACATCCCGTAAAATACCGGAACGCCAATCGCAATACGGCTGGCCGCACCGGCACCGGTGGCCACAATCATCGGCATCACGCCCAAAATAAACGTGAACGCCGTCATCAAAACCGCTCGGAAGCGCTCTTTGGTTCCGGTCAGCGCCGCTTTGACAATCGTCGCACCGTGTTCGCGCTCTTCTTTGGAGAACTCGACAATCAAAATCGCGTTTTTGGCGGCCAAACCAACCAGCAAAATCAAACCTAACTGCGCATATATGCTCAGTGGCAGACTGCTGATGAACAAACCGGCCAGAGCGCCAAGCATGGCCACGGAAACCGAGCTTAACACCGGCAGAGGTGTCATCCAGCTCTCATACTGCGCCACCAGGAACAAATATCCGAAGATGATGGCCAAGGCAAGCAAATAGCCAATTTTGCCGCCGCTGGCTTTCTCCTGATAACTAATTCCCGACCAGGCATAGGTGAACCCTTGCGGCAGTCTGCGCGCCAATTTCTCCAGCGCGTTCATTGCCGCGCCGGTACTTACGCCGTTGTTTTGCACCGCGGTAACCGTAGCGCTCGGATATTGGTTGTATCGTGTGACAACGCGCGGCGACAATACTTTGCGCAGTTTAATCACGCTGCCTAACGGCACCATCTGCCCGAACTTGTTCTGCACCTGCAAATTATTTATGCTTTCAAGACCTTGACGGAACTTCCAGTCAGCCTGAATCATCACCTTGTTGACCTGCGTGCCAAAGTTGACATCGTTGACATAACTAGAACCAAGATAGTTTTGCAGAACCGAGAAAATGCTGCCAATCGAAACTCCCATCGCCTCTGCCTTGGTGCGGTCAATATCAATATAAATATTGGGCGTTTGAGCCGTATAGGTCGTGTAGGCATAGGCCACTTCCGGAACCTGATTAATCTGCATAAGAATGTTTTGCAAAGCCGCCTCAATTTGCTGCGGGTTGTCGGTGTTGGTGGACAACAGACGATAGTCCATACCGCCGCTCATACCCAACCCCATAATTGCCGGCGGTTCAAAAAGCTGTACCTCGGCTTCCGGACGGTTGGCAATCTTGGCACGAATGCGATTCAGAATGTTTGTCGAATAATGCTCCTTGTCACGCTCGTTCCACGGTTTGAGCGTAATAAAGCCCAAAGCCACATTCTCGCCGGTGCCGCCAATCATGCTGACGCCGACCACTATCATTACGTTGTCAACGCCTTCTTCCTCCTTGATCAGCGGAAAAATCTCGTCTACAAACTGTTGGGTGCGCACACGCGAAGCACCTTCGGGCAGTTGGACGTTGAGCATTATCACGCCTTGGTCTTCAGACGGAATAAACGATGTCTGGCTGATGCTCAAAAAGCCGTATACGCCGACGGCAATCAGCCCCAGCAACAACGCAATGACCGAAACCTTGCGGGCAATAATCGCAATGATGGCGACGTATGTATCGCGCGACTTGCCAATCAGTTTGTTGAACCACAACAGCGGTCCGCGCTGGGCCGGTTTGAGCGGTCGCAGCAATGTGGCGCACAAAGCCGGAGACAACGTCAACGCATTCAGCGACGAGAAGGATACCGAAGTCGAAATTGTGATGGCAAACTGCTGATAAATAAGACCGGTAATGCCACCCATAAATGCCACCGGTACAAATATTGCCAGCAAAACCAACGTGGTTGCGACAATTGCGCTCGAAACTTCTTCCATGGCACGGATAGTCGCCTGTTTGGGCGCCAGGCCTTCGGTTTCCATAAGATACAGAACACGCTCGACAACCACAATCGCATCGTCAACCACCAGACCGATTGCCAAAACCAAACCAAACAATGTCAGCATGTTGATGCTGTAGCCCAAAGCCAGCATAACCGCAAACGTGGCCAGCAACGATACCGGAATGGTCAATGACGGAACCAACGTGGCGCGCCAGTCTTGCAAGAAGACATAGCACACCAACACCACCAAAATAAAGGTGAGCACCAATGTAAACACAACTTCTTCAATTGATGCTTTAATATAATCGGTGGAGTCATAACCGATGGTATAAGTCATATCCTCGGGAAAAGCCTCGGCCAATCGGGCAATCTCTTTGCGAAGGCCGTCCATGGCCTCAATCGCGTTGGCGCCGGCCAGCTGGTTGATGGCAATGGCGACATTGGGCGCATTGTTAAACTTGGATGTGGCGCGATAGCTCTCCTCGCCGATTTCAATGCGGGCAATGTCTTTCAGATAAACCAGACCGCCCTGCTCGGCCGTACGGACAATAATGTTCTTGAAATCGTCAACTTCGTTGATGCGTCCCTGCGTTTGCAGCGTGTAAACCATTTGCTGCTTGCCGTCGCCGGGCATGGCGCCGACACTGCCCAGAGAAGGCTGATAATTCTGACTCTGAATGGCCGCCGTAATTGTTTCCAGCGGCAAATTCAGCGCCGTGATTTTGTCGGCATCAAGCCAAACCCGCATGCTCAAACGCGACGAATAGACATTGACTTCGCCGACGCCGTAAACACGTGCCAATGAATTTTTGATGTTGTTTTGTACATAGTCGGCCAGCTCCAACGGCGAATACGTGCCTTTGGGCGAACTGACGCTGATGAAAGCCAAAGTGTTGGACGAACGACTGCGCACCGTAAGACCTTGGCGGGTAACTTCGGTCGGCAGCTTGCTCTGCGCCTGTTGAATGCGGTTTTGCACTTTGACTTGCGCCAAATCGCGGTTGACGCCAACCTTAAAAGTAATCGTCAGCTGATAGCTTGAGTTCTCGGAAGACGAACTCATATATAACATGTCTTCAACGCCGTTGATTTCTTCTTCAAGCGGAATACCGATAGTTTTGGCCACGACTTCGGCGCTGGCGCCAGGGTATGTCGCCGAAACGACGACTTCCGGCGGCGTGATTTCGGGATAAAGCGCAATCGGAAGCGAAAAGACAGAAATTATGCCGGCCAGCGTCAAAACAATGGAAATAACCATTGCAAAGCGCGGACGCTCAATAAAGATACGCGAAAACATCGACTATTTTCCTTCCGTTGCCAAAGGCACCAACTGCGCCTTAACTTTCTGCCCGTTGCTGACTTTTTGCAAACCTTGGATAATGACTTTATCCTCCGCCGTCAACCCGTCCAAAACAATTTGTTTATCTTCAACAATATCACCCAAAACCACGCGCTTTTGCTCGGCAATGCCGTCCTCGTTGACGGTGATGGCATAGGCGCCGTTTTGGTCTTGCGCCAAAGCGGCCTGCGGCACCAAAAGCGCCATCTGGTCGTCTTTGTCGCCGATGCGGATGTCAACATAATTGCCCGGAATCAGCAAATCCTTGTCATTGTTATACTCGGCAAACACCGCTATGGTGGCCGTATCGGAATTGACCTCGTTGTCCGTGAAACGCGAACGCAGATTGTTGACCAGCACCGTTCCGTTGGACAATACAAGCTCGGTCTTGAGCTTGAGCGCTTTGTCGCCATAGACCTGACGCATATTCAACATATCTTTGTCAGTGACCGAAAAGGCAACGCGAATCGGATTGGTCTGAACAATGCGCGCCAGATTTTGCAAGGTGGAAGCAACATAGTTGCCCTCGGTGACCAAAGCTTTGCCGATGCGGCCGCTGATCGGCGCCTTGATTTCGGTGTAGCTTAAGTCAATTTTGGCCAAATCCAAATTTGCCTGCGCCTGCGCAACCGCCGCTTTGGCTTGCAGATAAGCGCTCTCGGCATTGTCCAAGGTAGCTTTGGAGGCGTAGTTTTGTTTGCTCAAAGACGACTGGCGCTTATAATCGCGTTCGGCGCGTACCAGATTGGCCTTGGCGCTGGCCAACTCGGCCTCGCGCAGCTCTACGGTCGCCAGATAGCGAGCCTGCTCAATCACAAACAAAATATCGCCCTCGTTGACCATGGAGCCTTCTTCAAACAAAACTTTCTCGACATACCCCGTAATCTGCGGGCGCAAATCAACACTCTTAATCGGCTCGACATGGCCAATATAAGTCTTTTTAGGCGCGACATTACGGGTTTCGAGCTCCTGAATCAGAACATAAGGCTCGCCCATGCCGGCCATGCCCATCATGGCTGACGGCGGCGTCAGTTTGGCTTTGAGAAACCAGCCGAAAGCCACACATAAGCCTAATATGGCCACTTGTCTTAAAATCACTCGTTTTTGAATCGTTCCTACCCGCATTTTATTTTTTCTCCACTTTCAGTCCATTCATAATTAAATCAAATCCCTGCATAAACGTCACGCTCAGTTTCAGCGGACATTTTTTGGAAACGTAGGCATCCAGACATCCCCGCCACAAACATGTGAGCAAAACGGTCAAATCTGCCACGTTCATTTTGGAGGTTATTTCTTCATTTTTTTGCAAAAAAGTCAACCGTTCTTTTAGTTGTTCACGCGGACTGTCCAATAGTTCGCGAATTTGAATAAAGGTGTTTTCCGCCACGATTTCGGACCATTCCATGCGAAATATGACGAAAAACAAAAATTTGCAGTATTCGGGGTCGCTTTCAACCGAAACGGCCACTCTGCGAAAAGCTTCTCGCAGACCGCGGAGCGAATTAACCTCAATGTCCTGCAATGCCAGTTTGGCGCGCTTTTTGACAATCTTGTCGCGCATAATGGCGGCCAGCAAGTCAACTTTGTTGCGAAAATGCCAGTATACCGCACCTTTGGTAAGATTGATTCGCTTGGCAATCTCATCAAAAGTCGTACGGGAAAAACCTTTTTCGTAAAAAAGCTCCAAAGCGGCGGAAAGAATTGCCTCTCTGGTATGTTCGGCTTCCTCTTTGGTTCTCCTTGGCATAAACTCTCTCCATACATACCGACGTTTAAGTATGTATACAAAAAGTTTAAAATTTTGCAAATGTTTTTTTTATTTTTTCACTCTGCGTTTTGCGCTGCCGTGCTCAACACCGGCGACAGCAAGGCGGTTTTGATGTCGGCAAAGACCCAGTCGGCGGCGGCATCAGATTTGTCGGGCGAAATCAGAATGGTTTGAAAACCGGCTTGTTTGGCGGTTCGCAGATTCGAAATGCTGTCTTCAAACATAACGCATTGCCGCGGACTCACTCCGGCAAGCGCGCAAAAGGCCTCGTAGCCGGCGATGCTGCCCTTATATTTATATGCCGTGTCATCGGCATCGACGATTTTTTCAAACAGACTCGACGGCACTTGCAACTGAGCCAGAACGCTCTCGACATGTCCGCGACTGCTGTCGGTGAAGATAAACTTGCGCCGCGGCAAACCGGACAAAATGGCGGCCAATTGCGTATCCGGCGCCAACATGCCGACATCGACATCACAGATTTCATAGAGAAAATCCCGCCGCGAAAAATGATATTTGTCGGCAAGCTCGGTTTCATAAATCTGCCGGCGGCGCGTCTCAACCATCAGTTCTGCCGCCTCAGCCTCAGTCAACCGCAATTCGCGCTGAAAAAAAGCCATGATTTTGGCATCAACATTCCGCTCTATCGCCGGAGTTGGCGGATACAGCGTGTGGTCAAGGTCAAAAACCAAAATTTCGGCTGCAGGCATTCAGCGCTCTTTCTTGATGGCGGCCACATTGCGGACAAATGCCGGATCGGACTCCAAATCTTCCAGCGCTACCGGCAGCCGAAGCCGCCAGTTGGGATATTTGTCACGATCGGTTCCGGGAAGATTTTGCTGCTTCTGAACATGCAAAAAGTCTTCCAACTGCACCAATACAACCGGACAGGAAGAGCGCGCCACAAATCGGTGCACCGCTTCTTCTATCCCCTCGGGATAGCCTTCGCCATATATATAATTGCCCTGCCGCGGACGATCTTCCGGCCAGACGCCGGCGGCATCAAGCGCGCTCAAAAGCAATCCGCGATCGGTCTCACGCTTGTGATATGCATTGCGTTTGTCTTCTTCACAACCAATCATTCCCAGCGACGACGCCAATTCAATATCATAGCCGAACCACCACATTTTCAGAGGCGCCATGTCGTGCGTGCCGACCGAAACAAACGCATTGGCCGGATAATCATACGGCGCAAAAAATCCGCCCCAGCCGGCATCGGCGCGCTCGGCCCACAAAATGCTCAGCGAATAGATGTTGCGGCTGCACAGCGCATCTATAAAACCATCCGGAACGTTGCCGATGCTCTCGCCGACAATCATGCATTTGTTGAGATGACTTTCCAGAGCCACAATGTTCAGCATGTCGGCAAAGTCATAACTAACGTATGTCCCCTCGTCCATATTGTCGGGAATCAAAAACAACCGCATCAGGCTCATCACGTGATCTATGCGCAGAGCTCCGGCATTCTTCATGTTGGCGCGCAAAATTTTAATCAGCGGCTCATAGCCCATTTCTTTGAGCATTTGCGGCGAAAAAGCGCCCAAGCCCCATTTTTGCCCGCAAGGAAAAAACGCGTCCGGCGGCGCACCGGCACCGACATCGGGAATAAACATACCACTGTTTCCCCACAGCTCGGCGCTGTCTTTGCCGACACCGACGGCCAAATCTCTGTAGAAGCCGATTTCCAGACCCAATTCATCCACCACTTTCTTGGCTTCGGCAAATTGGCGTGCCGCTTCAAATTGCATAAATTTGAAAAAGCCTATTCGCTCGGCGTGCGCTTCGGCAAAGTCGACAATACCGCTGGCCTGCGGTGACAAATATTGCTGCGGCCAAGCTTTCCAGCCGCCCCAGACTTTCGGGCTTTCGCTTTCATACAAGGTTTGGAACAAGGCCAGTTTGTCCAGCTCCTCTCCCTGCTCGCGGCAGAATTGGCGAAACGCCTCAAGCCGGCCGTGCTCCGGTTGTTCACAAAAACGCTTATAGCATTTTTCGAGCATTTTGACCTTGAGCGGATAAACCTTATTGTACTGCACCAGCTCACCGGCGCGAATGTCAGCCAGAAGCCCTTCAATCAGTTGCTTATCGGCGGCGCTGAATTCCGGCACCTGCTCCACATCAATATAAATCGGATTCAAAAACAAACGGCTGATTGACTGATACGGACTCGCGTTTTCGGGAAAATCATGACAAAGGACATTCAGCGGATTAAGGCCGATTATGCCGGCGCCGCAACGCGCGCAAATCCGTGCCAACTCGGCCAAATCGGTAAAATCGCCGACGCCCCAGTTATGCTTGCTGCGCACCGCGTAGAGCTGCACCGCATAGCCCCACAAACGACGGCCGGCTTCAACCGCCTGATAGCAATATTGAGGCGCCACCGCCAATTTTGACTTGTAGATTTTGTTGCCGATGCGGACATTTATTTTATAATAGCCGGGAGTAAGCGGAGTTATAACCGCATATTGTATTTTGCATAAGCGGACGTTATCTATCGTACGCTCCTCAAGATTGTCATTTTGTTCGATTTTAAGCTCCTGACAGGCGTTGTTTGCATCAAGAACAGTCACTTTTCCGATTTGCTGCTCCGCAGAAAGAACAATGTCGAACGTCACATTGTCTTCGCGGCAGACGTAAATCGGCGCCAAAACTTCAGTGTAGCGGCGATCGTCAAATCTTTCGACAGAAGCCGCGGCTTCTTTTTCGGTGCCGCAGGGGTATCCCAGTTTGGAAGCAATCAGACGCAGCGTCGCGTCTGACACGCCATAGTTTTTTTTGCATAATCCGGCATCACAAAATTCTGTGGCAATTCCCAATTTTCGGGCAAGAAGTCTCAAGTTCTCGGGCATATGCATTTTCCTTATTTTCTGGTCTCAAACAAAACGACGCTCCACGCCGGTATCGTGACTGCTGACGGCGCCGCCGTTTTGGTTTGGGGAAGCTTCTCGCTGCTGTCCAGCACCATATACCAGCTCAGATTGTTCGGAAGCGGCGGCAGTTTCCACTCCTGTTCTTTGAAATTGCCGTTAAACACCGCAAACACGAATTTGCTTCCGGTATATACGCAATAAGCCAAACCGTGCCGCTCGTCATCGTGCCAATCGGCAGCCGTAAACTCCTGTCCCTGTTCGGTATACCAAGCGATATCTTTGTAGCCGCTTTCATCCGTCGGCCGGCCGCTGAAAAATTTGTGGCGCTCAAAAATTTTGAGCTTGCGGCGCAAGCGCACCACCTTGCGTACATAAGACGCAAACATCTTGTGCTTTTCGATGATGCCCTCCCAGTTGAGCCATGTCAGCGCGTTGTCTTGACAATAAGGATTGTTGTTTCCCATTTGGGTGCGCAAAAACTCATCACCGGCCACCAACATCGGCGTGCCGAAAGAAAGCAACAGCGTGGTTATCATCGCGCGGGCGCGCAAAAGACGGTTTTCAAGCACCACCGGATTTTCGGTCTCGCCCTCGTCGCCGGAATTCCAACTCCAATTGGAATCCGTGCCGTCTTTGTTTTCCTCGCCATTGCCGTAATTGTGCTTTTGGTTATAGCTGACCAAATCATGCAGATTGAAACCGTCATGCGCGGTGATAAAATTAACGCTTGCCCAAATATCGCGGTTGTTATAATTAAACACATCGCTGGAACCCGACAAGCGGCTGGCCATTTCGGCCGTTTGTCCCACATCGCCTTTCCAGAAACGACGGATATTGTCGCGATATTTGTCGTTCCACTCGGCCCAGCCCGGCAAGAAAGCGCCGACCTGATAACCGCCGTATCCGACATCCCACGGCTCGGCAATCATTTTGACACGGCGCAAAACCTCATCTTGCGCCACCGCATACAAAAAGCCGCTCTCCTGCGTAAAGCTGTTGTGCTGACGTGACAACGTCGGAGCCAAATCAAACCGAAACCCGTCAATGTGCATCTGCTCCACCCAATAGCGCAGAGAATCCATCACCAAACGCAATACGTTCGGGTTCTGAACATTGAATGAGGCGCCGCAACCGGTGGTATCCATATAGTAACGTTTGTTTTCGGGATTCAAAATATAGTAACTGCTGTTGTCGATGCCGCGATAACACAGGGTCGGTCCGAGATGATTGCCCTCGCCGGTATGATTGTAGACAACGTCCAAAATCACTTCCAGCCCGTGCGCGTGCATGGCCTTGACCATATCTTTGATTTCGGCAATGTCATGGCGCGCCAAATACGATTGTTCCGGCGCAAAAAAGCTGAAACTTTCATATCCCCAGTAGTTGTCGGTGATGTAGCCTTTTTTATAGCGGTTGCCAAAAAATGCATGGATGGGCAAAAGTTCCACCGCCGTCACGCCCAGCCATTTGAGATAGTTTATGACCGAGCTGTGAGTAAAACCGGCAAAAGTGCCTCGCTTGGCGTCGGGAACCGAAGGTTGAAGCATCGTATAGCCGCGCAGCTGGGTTTCATAAATAATCGAATCCTCAAACGCATACCGCGGAGGTTTGTCGCCTTCCCAGTCGTAGGTATCGTCCACCACCACGGACTTGGGCACATAGGGCATGGAATCCAAGGTGCTGAACGACAAATCCTGCTCCGGACTGTCCACGTCATAACCAAAAATGGCCTTGTTCCAAATCAGCTTGCCGACCAGTTTTTTGCCGTAGGGATCAATCAGCAGCTTATTGGGATTAAAGCGCAAACCCTGCGCCGGATTATACGGTCCGTAAACCCGATAGCCGTATACCAAATCCGGCCCGGCGCCTTCCAGATAAATATGCCACACGTTGTTGTGGCTCTCGGTAATTTCATAGCGCTCCCGTTCTTCCGAACCGGACTGATCAAACAGACACAATTCCACTTTTTCCGCATTAGCCGAAAACAAGGCAAAGTTCACGCCTTTGCCGTCGTAAGTTGCACCCAGCCGCTCCGGGCTGCCTTCAGAAACTTTGAATTGCGCCATTCATCCTCCTACCTGAGAGGTTTAATTACGATGGTTGACAAAGGCGGCAGCCGCAAGCCGATGGAATACGGCTTGTTGTTCCACTCGCCTTCGACCGCCTGCATAAAGCCTTCGTTTTTGACCCCGCTGCCCCAATAATTGACGTCATCGCTGTTAAAAATTTCCTGATAACGGCAGTCTTCGGGAACCCCGATACGATAGTCTTCACGCACAACCGGCGTAAAGTTGGACACCACTATCAGATAGTCTCCCGGTGTGTAACCCTTGCGCATATAAGATATGACACTGTCATCCGAATTTGAATGGTCTATCCACTCAAATCCGCGATAGTCAAAATCCTGCTGATACAGCGACGGATTGCCCTTATACATCAGATTGAGATCGCGCACGCAGTTTTGTAGCCCTTTGTACATCGGATAGTCCAGCAAAAACCAGCGCAGGCCTTCTTCGGCGTTCCACTCCCAATCCTGTCCGAACTCGCACCCCATAAACAAAAGCTTTTTGCCCGGATGCGTGTACATAAAACCGTAATAAGCGCGCAGGTTGGCAAACTTCTGCCACTCGTCGCCCGGCATTTTGGAGAGCATGGAACCTTTGCCGTGCACAACTTCGTCATGTGAAATCGGCAAAATGAAATTCTCGTTAAAAGCATAAAGCAGCCCGAATGTCAGCATGCCGTGATGATATTTGCGATGCACGGGATCATGCGAGATGTATTTGAGAGTATCGTTCATCCAGCCCATGTTCCATTTGTAGCCGAAGCCCAAACCGCCCATGTCGGTCGGCCGCGAGACCATCGGCCACGCGGTGGACTCTTCAGCAATGGTCACGGCACCCGGCGCTTGCGTATAGGCCAGTTCGTTCATGCGGCGCAAAAAGGCAATGGCCTCAATGTTTTCGTTGCCGCCGTATATATTGGGAATCCACTCGCCGTTTTTGCGCGAATAGTCCAAATAAAGCATAGAAGCCACGGCGTCAACCCGCAGACCGTCAATATGAAATTCTTTGAGCCAATAAACCGCGCTGGCACACAAAAAGTTCATGACTTCGGTGCGGCCGTAATTATAAATTTTGGTTCCCCAATCGGTGTGCTCGCCCTTGCGCGGGTCGGCATGCTCGTATAAGTGCGTACCGTCAAATTCGTTGAGGCCGTGGCCGTCTTTGGGGAAGTGCGCCGGCACCCAGTCCATAATGACGGCAATGCCGGCCTGATGAAACTTGTCTATCAGATAACGCAAATCGTCCGGCGTCCCGAAACGACTGGTGGGCGCAAACATGCCGATAACCTGATACCCCCACGAACCGTCGAACGGATGTTCGGCCAAAGGCAAAAATTCGACATGCGTAAAGCCCATGTTCATCACATAGGGAATCAGCGTGTCGGCCATTTCGCGATAAGTCAGATATTCGTTGTTTTCTTTGCGGCGCCAAGAGCCGGCATGAACCTCATAAATCGACATCGGCTTATCAAAACTGGTACGCTCGCCGCGGCTGGACATCCAGTCATTGTCTTCCCAAATATAGTGGTCGATATCATACACCACCGACGCCGTATGGGGGCGTTTTTCAGAATAGAACGCTACCGGATCGGCCTTGACCAAGATGGAGCTGTCCTGAGTTTTGATTTCATATTTATACAATTCGCCTTCGCCGATACCGGGGATAAAAATATCCCACACGCCGCAGGTCGGATGACGCCGCATGGCATGAACACGGCCGTCCCAGTTATTGAAGTTGCCGACAACGCTGACGCGCTTGGCATTAGGCGCCCAAACCGCAAAGCTCACTCCCCGAACACCGCAGAGTTCGACCGGATGCGCGCCCAGTTTCTTATACATATTGAGATGTTTTCCCTCGGCCAAAAGATAGATATCCATATCGCCCATGATTGAAGGAAACCGATATGGGTCTTCGGCTTCGTAAACATTTCCGAGGTCGTTGGTAATGCGAAATTTATATGCAAAATTTTCAATCTTGCCGAGATTAATCTGATAGAATCCGCGCGGATCAATCTGAGTCATTTCGCCCAAAAAATTGCCGGCTGAATCCAACAGTTCAATTTTGTTGGTATGAGGCTGATAGGTACGGATAAAAACTTCTTTGCTGCCCTTGTCCTTGTGAATGCCGAGTACGGCAAACACATTGCCATGGTCACCGTCAATCACTGCTTCAAGTTCTTCTTTAGATAATAAGTTTTCCATATATATTTCCTTAAAATTAACAACATAATCCCGGCAATTCTCATTTTTGAAAACACCTATTAGATTATCTATAATTTCTTATCATTTTAAATGCAAGTCTTTTAACAATCCAAACAAAAAATATTTAAGTTTTTTATCATTTTGCAACATTTAATATTGACGGATAAAAATTTGATTGTATATTAGGTGGTGTTTACCGAACTTTATTTGGAGTTAGTGATTATGATGAAAAATAACGAAAAGGCCATTCAGGAAGCTGCTTATTTCATTTGGCAGAACGCTGGTTGCCCGCAAGGTCAGGATGAATATTTCTGGTCAATGGCGGTTGAGCAAATCAACAACCTCAACAAGTCCTGCAACAAGAAAAGCAGCAGCTCTTCCTGCAAGTCTTCTTCCAGCAAAAAGTCTTCTTGCGCAAAGAAGTCTTCTTCTAAAAAATCCAAGTAATTTTTAGAGTTGGAAAATCATAAAAAAGTTCCGTTATCCGCGGAACTTTTTTTATGTCTTTTGCGCTGAAAATAAGAATCCAGAAACATCGTTTCCGCCTTCTAAGCGGAGCACGGAACTTTGACAATTGATATTGCAAAATCCGCATTTTTGCAGCGTGTTTTGCACATAAGAACGGGAATGCAAAAAGCGCCCAGACAAATGTTGACACCATTTTTTTTCTGCGTTCGGTGCCGCACTTACCGTAAAGACAAACACCCCTTTTGAAACCAGTTTTTCGGCAACCGCGGCAAAAAGATTTTCCAACGCGCCGAAATAGGTCAGAACGTCGGCTGCCGTTATCAAATCATATTGTTGGGAAGTTGTCGTCAGATACGTCTCCGCGTCCTCCAAAAACAGATTTTCATACAATTTTTTGGCCGCCGCTTTTTTGAGCATTTCGGCTGACAAATCCACTCCGTCCATATGATAGTTACGGCACCGGGAATCGATTTCTTTTCCCATCAGTCCGGTGCCGCATCCCAAATCCAAAATACGTGTTTTCGACAGCAAAAACTCAGGGAATCGCCTATGAATTTCGGCCCCGATCAACTGCGGCGCGCAATAGTGCAAATCGCTTAAAATTTCCTCAAAAGAATCCGCAAAATTGTCAAACACCGCCGTTACATATTCGGGATGCGAGCGAACATACTCCGGGCTCGGAAAAAACGCATTGCGCGATTGTTCGACAATCGGATTGCCGGCATATTCGGCAAGCCATTTTTGCAGCATTTCAGAGACTGTCTGCAACGACGTTTCCGAGGCAATTTCATATAACGTATATGCCATATTCAAGTGTTGGGAATCAAGCCCACCGGAAAGTTTGACCGCCTGCCACGCCGCCTCAAGCGCCGTTTGCCAATGAGCATTTTTTTGCGCTGCCTGCGAAAGCAGATTATATGTCCAAAAACATTGGCCGGCGGCCGCCGCCCGTGTCAAAAAATTTTCGGCCGCGGCATAATGTTCGCGCGCCATTTCTATTTTGCCGCGCGTCAATTGGGCTTGCGGAGTATCAGGCAAATCTTGTGCGGCAGACCAAGCCTCGGCAGGTTGATTCAGAAACAGCAGAGCCTCGCAACGATTGATTTGCGCTTCCGGATTATGCGGATCGTCTTGCAGAATTTTTTGATAAAAATCGAGCGCCGTCCGATATTCGCCCTGCACAAAAAAACAATTGCCGGCAATAGCCAAAAGGCTCTGATTTCGCGGCTGCCTTTGCAGCCCCATTTGCGCGATTTTCAGCGCCGAAGCATAGTCTTCGCGCCGGTAAGCGGCCGCCGCCTCGGCGGCAATGTCTTTGCCTTTTGACAAGAAGAATCCGAACATAATTTGACTTTTGTCCGTTGGAGATTTATATAATGGCGATTATAGCAGCTTAGTGGTTAACAATGATTTATTCATATCGCAAAATTTTACAAATTTCGCTGCCGATTTTGCTTGGTCTGCTCATCCAAAACCTTATCGGCGTAACCGACACCGCTTTTTTGGGGCGGGTCGGCGCGACGGAGTTGGGCGCATCGGCGTTGGCTGGCGTGTTTTATATCACTGTTTTTGTTTTGGCGCAAGGCTATGGCATCGGCGTGCAAATCATCACCGCACGTCGCAACGGCGAAGCCGATTTTGGCAAAATCGGCGCAGTCAATTATCAGGGCGTCGTCTTTCTGACAACAGCCGCCGTTATTACGATTATTCTGCTGGAAACCGGTGCGCCTGCACTGCTCAAAACATTCATATCTTCCCCTGCTGTTTATGACAAGTCGCTCGTTTATCTGAAAGTGCGCGTCTTCGGCTTTTTATTTGCATTTCCGTTGGTGATATTTCGAGCTTTTTATGTTGGCATTACCCGAACCGCGGTCTTGACATGGAGCGCGGTTTTTATGCTGCTGGCCAACGTTTTTTTGGACTACGTCCTCATCTTCGGGCACTTCGGTCTGCCCGCCATGGGAATCGCCGGAGCCGCTTTAGCCTCGGTTTTAGCCGAGGCGCTAACGCTGGTTTTTTGTATGATTTATATGTTGAGCACGACCAATCTCAAAAAATACGGTTTTGACAAATTTACGCTGTTTGACTTTCCTGTTTTTAAGGAAATTTGGAAACTTTCGACGTGGACGATTTTGCAATATTTTATCTCAATGATTACTTGGCTGTTCTTTTTCTTGGCCATTGAGCATCTGGGCGAAACCGAGCTGGCCGTCTCCAACATTCTGCGCAGCATTACGGTGTTTCCGTTTATGCTGACGGCGGCCTTGGGTGCCGTGGCCAACACCATCACCGGCAACCTTATCGGCGCACGCCGTCCGGAGCAGGTTTTGCCAACCGGATATCGCACCGTTGAATTGTGCTATGGAATCGGCTTTTGCCTACTGTTAATCATGATGATTTTTCCACGTGCAATTTTGCACATTTACACCGATGATGTCGCGCTTATCAATCAGGCAATCATACCTTATTACGCCGCTTTGAGCGTATTTGCCTTTATGGCGCCAAGCATGGTACTGCTCAGTATTGTTTCGGGCAGCGGGCAAACCAAAGCCGCAATGTATATGGAACTGGGCGCATCCATATTGTACACGCTCGACGTTTGGTTTGTGGTGCTGCATCTGCGAGCAGATTTGTTTGTGTGTTGGACCTGCGAACATTCTTACTATATTCCCCTCACGTGGTTGGTGTGGCGCTATCTGCACCGCAAGGATTGGTCGGCCAAACTGTTTAGCCCGATTTGACTTGCAACCCAAAAAAAATCAATAAGGAACAAAAAGCCAAAATTGTGATAAGTCAGCCGACTTATCACGATTTTACATCTCGTAATATCTTATCAGGAATCGCATTATTTATATACCGATGCAAAGTCTGCCAGGTACATCCCATAAGTCTTGCAATTTCAGACTTTGATACATTTTTATCTAACAGCTCTTTTATTTTGTTGTGCTTTTTTTCAAGCTTTTTATAAGTAAAACCGAACGGTCTACCTAAATGTTTTCCTTCATCTTTTAATCTTTGAAGCGAATTTTTAGTTCTGGCAGAAATTAATTGGCGTTCAATCTCGCTGGCCAAACCAAAAGCAAAGGCCAAAACCTTACTTTGAATATCTGCTCCAAGGCGATAATTTTCTTTTATAGTCCATACTTGGCAGTCTTTCTCCAGACATTGTTGTAAAATTCCCATTACCTCCAATAAATTTCTTCCTAAACGAGAAAGCTCAGAAGCAATTAAAATATCGCCTTTTTTGAGCCTCTTTAGTATTTTTCCAAGTTTTCGATTGTTTAATACCACTTTAGAAGAGATTGTTTCTTCAATCCATTTATCAATATTTATATTGTTCTTATCGGCGAATGTTTGAATTTCGTGTTTTTGGTTACAAACCTGTTGGTGATTCGTACTTATTCTGCAATATCCATAAATCATATTAAATCCTTATAAATAGTCATTTAACTCTTTATAAGAATAACCAATATTTCTAAGAAAAAGCCTATGAAAAATAGAAACTATACGTAAACCAACGTTTACGTAGAGTTCTTTATATCCGTTTTTCCAAACAAATAAGAAAATTAAAAAATCTTTGTATTATATAATTTTTCCTTGCATTATTAATTTTGTCGGATTATAAATTTTACTATATTAAATAAACGTTCCTTTCGATATAAAATGAGTATGTTCATATATGCTATACAAGCAAAGCGTTTTGCAATTATGCATATCATATTGCATTAGAGATTACGAAAAGCTCTTTAAATGAGGTAAAAATGATTCACCCAACGTCTGATGTACAAACGACAAATATCGGAAAAAATACAAATGTCTGGCAATTTTGTGTTATTTTGCCTAATGCCAAAATTGGCAACAACTGCAATATTTGTTCGCATTGTTTTATTGAAAATGATGTCATTGTCGGAAACAATGTAACAGTCAAATGCGGTGTACAACTTTGGGATGGGGTTATCATTGAAGATAATGTTTTTATAGGTCCAAATGTCACTTTTTGCAATGACAAGTACCCGCGTTCAAAATGTTATCCGGATGAATTTATGAAAACAATTGTAAAAAAAGGAGCAAGTATAGGGGCTAATGCCACTATATTACCGGGACGCATTATTGGTGAAGGTGCAATGATCGGCGCCGGAAGTATTGTAACAAAAGATGTGGAGCCTAATTCTGTTTATATTAATAAGCTCAATAAGTAACATAGATGAAGCTTAAGAATTTTATTATATAAGCATGATTTATCATTGGCATATAATAAAAAATAATGTTGAATATTTAAT
Organism: uncultured Alphaproteobacteria bacterium; assembly: GCA_947588275.1. Classification (GTDB taxonomy): domain Bacteria; phylum Pseudomonadota; class Alphaproteobacteria; order RF32; family CAG-239; genus CAZU01. Next base: position 16,949 of record CANPYJ010000012.1, read on the forward strand.
CAATTAGGCTGCCTATTAAAGTGCTTATAAGATAATATGTTGGTTGTTTCGGAGCTTTCTCTTTCAGGGAGAGGTCTATTTGCCGCCATAGGAATCTTAGCATAATTCCCAGAAAAAGACTGTCTGACAGGGCATATGAATTTGCTTAAAGTTGAGCCGAGTTAAAAAAACAAAGGAGCTGCAAAAAAATCTGCAGCTCCTTCACTGTTTGGTAGGGGTGGTCGGACTCGAACCGACACGGCTTGTGGCCACAAGATTTTGAGTCTAGCGCGTCTACCAGTTCCGCCACACCCCCATCGTTCAGACATAGATAATCTATTTAATTCTTTCCGTCAACAACTTTTTTTTACCAATAGCAAAAATTTATTCTGCTTTCGCTTCGCTTTCAAGATTAATCCCGTCGCCGGCCAGCCCTTTGGCAATATTCATATTGATGTTTATCAGCGCTTCCAGCTTTCGCGGCTCCGGCGCGGCCAAGGTGTCGACCGTCCGCTGAAATACGAACATGGCCAAATTCAAAATATTGTTTCTGACCTCCGGCGGCTGAGGACAATCTTCCTCACGCATTGCCGAAGCCAGGATAGTCCACAATTTGCGGTTTTTTTCAAGAGCTTCGGGCAGATCTTCCCGACGGGCTTCCCAATCTTCTTTGATGGCATTAAGACCGGAAGCCGTTTTAATCAAGGCGCGGCTTTCCAGCTCTGCCTCATTCAAACCGGAAATCTGCGTCTGTACATAATTTTGCGAAAGATCCATCGATCGTCAAATCCTTTATAAAAATAAAAGGTTTCTTAAGATTATTATACTAAGATGATAACTAAATTTGGTTACTCATTGGTAAATTTTTTATTTCTTTGGATAAATTCGATGAAAAAAGTGTTGATTTCGGTTATGATGCTGGCGCTCGTTTTGTTATGGACGGCGGCCGTTTCGGCATTTGTCCGCTATGAAGACAAGCACCCCAAAAAACAAAGCGACGTCACGCTTACCGGTTATACCGACTATGCTCCTTTCGGGCAAGTCGAGTTTCCCGGCGAAGCCATTATCGGCAAATTCAAAACTTTTATGCAGCCCATGCTGGACACCCTCGCCCAAGAAAACAAAATCCGCTATCGACAGAACTTTGACAAACAAAACTATCCGGCGCAGATTCAACAAGTGCGCCGCGGCGAAATAGACGTGGCTTTGGGCGTATACCACGAAACCGAAACTTTTCGCGGATTAGAGCTTGTTTATCCGGCCGTGCTGATTAATCCGGTAACCGTCTTTATGCTGCCGCAAAGGATTGACGAAGTCAAAAGCACTGACGACCTCAAAAAGCTGAAAGGCGTGCGCACTTCCAAAGAAACATACAGCGACTTCGTTGAGCAGCAGCTGGCCGCATACAATATCGAAACGGTGGACAACTCGTACGATTTGTTTGAACGTTTATTTACCCGAAAAGCCGACTATATCCTTATCAGCCAGTTTTACGGCTTGATTGAAGCCTCCAAGCTCGGCTTGCGCAATCAAATCAGCATTGCGAAACAAACGTTGTGGCAAATCCCGATGTTTATCGGCATTTCCAAACTTTCAAGACACCGCAAAATGCTGGCGCAAAAGTTTACGCGTTATCTGGAGAATCCTCAAAACCGCGAACTTTTGAAGCAAAATTTGATTAAGTTTGTCGAACAGGCCGAGATTGATTCCCAAGGCGTGGTGCCGCCGACTTTCGGAATGGAACTGCCGGCCGACAAGCCGCTTGACGTTTCGGGAGAATCGGTTAGTATAAAAGAAAAACAGGATTGAATTATGGTTTTATTGATACATCATCCGGTTTCGGCCGCGGCGCGCAAGGTTCGCCTGCAAATGAGCGAAAAAAAAATGCTCTTCTTTTTGCGGGAGGAAGAACCGTGGAAACTTTCGGATGACGTATACAAACTCAATCCGGCCGGCGAACTGCCGATATTTTTGAATGACGGCAAAATTATATCCGGCGTCAACGCTATCTGCGAATATCTGGAAGAAACCGTCGGCGAATCTCCCCTGCTCTTCGGCGACGCTTTGCAAAAAGCCGAAATCCGACGACTGGAAGATTGGTTTGACAACAAATTTCAGACCGAAGTATACCGCAATATCGTAATTGAAAAAGTTCACAAACGGTTTGCCAAAGGTTTGGCGCCGGATTCCAGAGCCTTAAAAGTCGGATTGAACAATCTGGTTTATCATTTGGAATACATTGAATGGCTGCTTGACCGGCGGCCTTATCTGGCGGCAGACGAGCTTTCGTTGGCCGATTTGGCGGCGGCGGCGCAACTCTCGGTGGTGGATTATCTGGGCGGCGTTCCTTGGGAGGACTTTAAGAATGCCAAACTCTGGTATTCCAAAATCAAATCCCGCCCGTCATTTAAAGAAATTCTGAAAGACAGCATCCGCGGAATACTGCCGGCCAAACATTATGCCGATTTGGATTTTTAGAGGACAAAACGATGACAAACAAGATTGCCTTTTTGCTTTGCGTACTGCTGCTGACCTCCTGCAAACTTTTTTCCAGAGGCGAAGGACAGGTCGTCTATCATTGGGAAAAAGGCAATACCGGTGTCGAAAAATTTTCGCGCGATCATGCCGAATGCCTGCTCAAAGCCAAGGAATTTCGTCTGATGCCGGATTTCAGACTGTGGTTTTATACCGAAGAAACCAAGCTTGATACCCGCGCCGACTGGAAGTCCGATAAAGGAATCTGGGCGTCGTACATTCCCTACCCGGGCGCCCAACCGTTGATTATGAATTCCAAAAACGATGACAAAGACATTGATCCCAACCAATATCGCGACTGTATGATCGAAAAAGGCTATTGGCATCGTCGCCACGACATTCCCGAAATTACCAATATCAACCTTTACAGACGTCCTTAGACGGCCGCGGCTTTGTTTTTTTCGGCTCAACAGGCGAATATCCGCCGCCGGCAGCTTTGTAAAAGGCTATAATGTCTTGATAGATTGCACCGTTGCTGCTGATGCGCTGTTTTTGCGCCGATAGCAGGTTTTGTTGCGACGTCAAAACTTCGCTGAAATCCAGCAAGCCTTGTTTGTATTTGAGCAACGTCAAATCGGCGACTTCGGTCTGCGCCTTTTCGGCCGCCGCGGCAGCGCGATTGGTTACGTATTCATTTTGCAGGCTCACGACCGAATTGCGAATCTCCTGCGCCGCCGTCAGAAGGCTCTGCCGATATTGCTCCAATTGCTCCTGCGCCGCATATTTTTGGAGTTTGACATTATTGACCAACGCGCCCCAATGAAACAGCGGCAAAGTTACCGTCGGCGCAAAGCTGTAGGTATCGCTGTCGGAACTGACAAGATTCGACAGTTTTTTTGATTGATAGCCGACAAAACTGCTCAGACTGACTTTGGGAAACAGTTCGGACAACGCCCGGCCTATCTGCGCGTTGTCAGATATCAACTGATATTCGGCGGCACGCACATCGGGACGGTTGCGCAATACCGTCACCGGCAAGTCGTACAGCCTGTCCAAATCATAAGCAAACCTTTTTGCGATCGGATTATGCTCCGGATTGTCCAACATGGTTTTGAGCTGTCCGGGCAGCCGGCCGACGAGAATCGCCAAGGCGTTTTCATAGGCTTCGATTTGGCTCTCAAGCTGCGGAATTTGCAATTCGGTCGTCCGGACGATATAGGCCGACTGGTTGAGCGAAATGTCATCGGTTAATCCGGCTTTGTGTTTTTCGCTGACCAAATCATAAATGGAGCGCTGCAAACGCAGATTTTCTTTGGCGATGCGCAGTTGCTCCTGATTTTCGCGCAAACTGAAATAATCAGAGGCAATTTCGGCGGTCAGGCTCAAACGGACATTGTCCAAATCGGCCGCGGCAGCTTTGACCAAGGCCAACGAACTTTCGGTCAGACGCCGTCCGCCTCCCCAGATGTCAAGTTCCCATGCGGCATCCAAACCAAGCTGATAATAATCCGTGGAAATCGGAACGCCGTAATTAATGCTGTCCTTTACATAATTATAGCCGCCATCGGCGTTCAGCGTCGGCAAATAACTGACGGCATTGATACGCAGGCTTTGCCTTGCCTGCCGCAGGCGCGAAACCGCCACCGCCGTTTGCGGGCTGTAGGTCAGGCCGCGCGCCACCAACGTGTTCAAAAAAGGGTCGTCAAATTGGGTGTACCAGTCGGTTGATATTTTCTGCTCCCGTCCGCTAAGCTGCAAACTCGACGCAATATCGGAAGACGGAAAAAACTGCGGGCGTTTGTAATCGGGACCGACCGAGCAGGCGGCCAAAAGCCAAATCGCGCTGCTCCACAAAAGTTTATTTTGCATTTTTGCGGCCTCCGTTTTTCTTAACTTTGCGATCAACAGCCGGAGATGTCGACCATCGCCATTCCTTGAGAGTTTCAAATACCGCGAACAACGCCGGTATAAAGATGATGCCGACAAAAGTGGCGGCTATCATGCCATAAAACACCGAAGTGCCGATGGCTATCTGGCTGGCGGCGCCGGCACCGCTGGCCACAATCATCGGAAACACACCCAAAATAAATGTCAAGGCTGTCATCAGCACCGCCCGAAATCTTTCGCCGGCACCTTTTTTGGAAGCTTCAAGGATTGAATCGCCCTGCTCGCGGTAAGACTTGGTAAACTCAACAATCAAAATCGCGTTTTTAGCGGCCAGACCAATCAGCATAATCAATCCGAGCTGTGCATAAATGCTTAAGGACTGCCCCATAATATGAAGGCCGATAAGAGCTCCCAAAATGGCAAAAACGGTCGAAAACATCACCGCAAACGCCAACATCCAACTCTCATACAATGCCACCAAAAACAAATAGCAGAACAACAAGGCCAACGCGATAAGAAACGTTGCCAGACCGGCGGCTTCAACTTCTTGCAGGCTCAAACCCGTCCAAGCCACCGTATATTCCGCCGGCAAAACGTCGGCGGCCGTCTTGAGAACCGCGGCAATAGCCGTTCCGGTACTGATGCCGGCGGCCGCCTGCGCCGTGACGGCAGCGGCGGTGTACTGATTGTAACGATAGATGATTTTGGGCGACAAAGTGGTGCGAACATCGGCAAAACTCCGAACTTTGATTTGCCGACCGCCGGCCGTTGGCACATACAAATTCAGCACATCGTCCAAGTTGCGGCGATAGGGAAAATCGGCCTGTACAATAACTTTGTTGACCTGCCCGCTCAAAGTGATGTTGTTGACATAACGCGACCCTAAATTGTTGGACAAAGCCGTAAACAAATCGGAAATTTGAATATTGTAGCTTTCAAGTTTGGTGCGGTCTATGTCAAGATAGATATGCGGCGTGTCGGCAGTGAACGTGCTGAAAGCATAGGCCATGTCCGGCGAGGCGTTCAGACCGCGCAACAACTTCTCCAGCTCGGTATATAATTCGGCCGGCGTATCATTGCCGTCCACCGACAGCAGTTCCAGAGACAAACCGTTGCTCTGGCCGATGCCCGGAATTGACGGCGGCGCAAAAAAATTAATCTCGGCATTGCGAATATGACCGAATTTGGCTATCAAATCCCCGGTTAAAGATTCTATGGAAAGCCGTTTTGACTTGCGCTCTGCCCAAGGCTTGAGGCCGACAACGCCCAGGGCCACGTTTTCGCCGCTGCCGCCCAACAACGAAAACCCGGCAATCGAAATAAAATATTGCACTCCCGGCATGGTCAGCGCCTGCGCCGAGACTTCGGCCAAAACTTCGTTGGTCTGATTGATGGTTGCGGTTTCGGCAAGCTGCACGTTGGCAAAAATTATGCCCTGATCTTCCTCCGGCAGAAACGACGTGGCGGTAAACCTGAATCCCAGCGCGACAACGGCAATTACGGCCGCAATTACCAGCGCGGTAATTTTGAGATAAGTCGAAAACCAAGTGACGACAATCAGATATTTGCCCTTAAAATAATCGATGGTGTCATCAAACCATTTAAAAAAGCCGTGCGGTTGCGACTGTGCCTGACCGCCGCTCAAAAAGACGGCGCACAGCGCCGGTGACAAAGTCAACGCGTTGAAAGCCGAAAACACCACGGCAGTGGCGATGGTCACCGCAAACTGCTGATAAATTTTTCCGGTTATGCCGGCCATCAACCCTACCGGTATAAATATGGAGAGCAAAACGAACGTCGTCGCGACAATGGCGCTGCCAATCTGCCGCATTGCCTGCAAAGAGGCTTGTTTGGCGTCCATTTTTTCATAAGACATCAGATATTCGACCCGCTCCACGACAATAATCGCGTCGTCAACCACCAAACCGATGGCCAAAATCATCGCGAACAAAGTCAAAATATTGATGTCAAAACCAAGCATATAAATGACGGCAAACGTTGCAATCAGCGACACCGGAATCGTAATCAATGGAATCAGAGTGGTACGCACTTTTTGCAAAAATACATATGTTACCAATACAACCAGAGAGAACGTGATAATCAGGGTTTCGACAATACTTTCTATGGACGCACGCACATATTCGGTCGAATCGTAAGCAACCCGAAACTCGATATCTTCGGGAAAAGTTTTGCTCAGACGGGCAATTTCCTTGCGCACGTTGTTCATAATGTTCAGCGAGTTTGACCCCGGAGTTTGGCTGAGGCCGATGATTACCGCCGGAGCGTTGTCAAAGTTGGCGTTGGTAGCATAAGTGTCGGCGCCGAGTTCTATACGCGCCACATCTTTGAGCCGCACCACTCCGCCATCTTGCGCCGTGGCCACAATAATGTTGCGAAAATCGTCTGCCGTATTGAGAAGTCCTTTTGCCGTGAGTGTTAAGACCACTGCCGAATTGGCCGAACTCGGAGCACTGCCGACGGCACCGATGGAAGCCTGCACGTTTTGCGCCGCGATGGCATTGACAACATCGGCACTGCTCAAGTTCAACGAATTGAGTTTTTCCGGATTAAGCCAAATGCGCATTGAATACTGCGGTCCGTAGATTGACACATCGCCGACGCCGTCAATGCGCCCGAGCGGATTTTGAATATTGGTATAAGCAAAATTGCTCAGGTACAAATCGTTGTAGGTATTGTTCGGCGAGCGCAAAACCAACATGCCCAAAATATTGGACATTTGGGTCGAAACTTCAAGTCCCTCTTTGTTGACGATGTCGGGCAGCTGCGAGGTAACCTGCTGAAGGCGGTTTTGCACCTTGACCTGTGCAATGTCCGGATCGGTGCCGATATTAAAAGTGACAGTCAGCGTATAAGAACCGCTGTCATCGGAAGTGGATGACATATAGAGCATGTCTTCAACGCCGTTAATCTGATTTTCTATCGGCACCGCCACCGTATCGACCAAAACTTCGGCGCTGGCACCGGGGTATGTGGCCTTAACGACAATCTGCGGCGGCGTAATCTGCGGATATTGAGACACCGGCAATACGGCGATGGCCAACAGGCCCAAAAGAATCATAACGATTGAGATGACGGCGGCAAACCGCGGACGTTCGATAAAGTATTGCGAAAACATCAGTTTTTCTCCGCGGCAACTTTGATTTTGATGGTGGTGTTCTTATCAATGTTGCCGACCTTGTCGATAACCAGATATTCATCGGCGCCGAAACGGTTGGCCAGCAGATAGTTGCCGTTTTGCTCACTGACGATTTTGACCGGCGTTTTGAGAAGCTTGCCGTTTTTGACGATATAAACATACGACCCCTCGGGTGACAACACGACATAATTCTGCCGCACCAAAAAGCCGTCTTTTACCTGCCGGCGCAACAAAACATCGACATAAGCGTTGGCCACCAATTCGCCGGCCGGATTTGCAAAATCGGCATAAACCGCTATTGATCCGGTGGCCTTATCCAACGCGTTGGAAGTATATTTGAACTTTCCCGCCGGCTTATAAAGATTGCCGTTGGCCAAACGCAGACGAATTTCTTCGCCGGCAAACAATTCTTGACTGCCTCGGCGGGCCATCGCATCAAGATATTCTTTGTCGGTAACCGAAAACACCACCCGAATCGGATTATATTGGATAATGGACAAGAGCGCCGGCGAATCGGGTCCGACGTAATTGCCGCGCGTGAGGCTGACATCGCCGACTATGCCGTCAATGGACGATTGCAAAACCGTATAGTCGTACATTACCTGCGCTTTGGCCTGATTGGCACGGGCTTCCTCAAGCGAACCGAGCGCACTCAAATATCGGGCTTTGGCACTATCGGCCTCCGACTGCGAAACAGCTTTGCCGCCGGCTTTTTGAATCCGTTCATAATAAACTTTGGCATTGTTAAAATCTGCCTGAGCCTGCGTAACCGCGGCAACGGCGGCATTGAGTTCGGCCTTGTAGCGGCGCTGATCAATCAGCACCAAATTATCTCCGGCCTTAACTTTTTGGCCGCCCTCAACCAAAACATCGGCAATATATCCGCTGACGTTGGGCACCAATTCAACCGACTTTATGGGCGTCACATAGCCTACATGCGTTGTGGTAACCGTTACGTCCTGCGGTTTGAGGGGAATCACATTCAAAACCAATTCGCGCTTGGGCGGCGTGGCCGCCGAATGGGCCGGCACGCTGCAAAACACGTAGCCGCCTCCGACCGCCGTCAAAAGCGCCAAAACGACCGCCGTTCCGGCATAAGATTTCTTTATTGCAACGCTCATATCCCTTTTTCTCCCTTGACGTCCATTTAAATAATGAGGCTTGCCGCCAATTCAATATGCCTAATGTTGTTTATGGCTGCCTGATTTTTCTTGGAGACCGATAAAATTTGTGTTAGGGTGGCAGAAATATGTGTGGAAAAGGAACATAAACCATGAGCAAAAAAGTCGAACCCGTCGTTTTGCAAGTGCTGCCGGAACTGGAATCCGGCGGAGTGGAAACCGGTACCATAGAGATTGCGGCGGCGCTTCAAGAACAAGGAATCAAAAACTTTGTGGCCTCTCAGGGCGGACGGATGACACACGAGCTGAGCAAGCTGAAAATCACGCATCTTACGCTGCCGCTTAAGACCAAAAACATTTTTAAAATGCGCCAAAACGCCGAATATCTGGCCCAATTTATCAAAAAGAACGGCATAAATATCGTGCACGCGCGCTCCCGTGCTCCGGCATGGAGCGCCTATTGGGCCGCCAAGAAAACCGGCGCCCATTTTGTCACCACGTTTCACGGCACATACGGCTTTGGACCTTTGGGCATCAAAAAGTTTTATAACCGCATAATGACCTATGGCGAGCGGGTCATCGTGATTTCCAACCACATCAGAAATCATGTGCTGAAATATTATAACGCCGACGCCGACAAACTGCGGCTGATTCACCGCTGTGCGGACATTGCCCGCTTTAATCCGGAGACGGTTTCGCAAGAGCGAATCATTAAGGCGGTGCGCGAATACAATATCCCCGACGACCGGCCGGTGCTGACGCTGATTGGCCGCATGACGCGCTGGAAAGGTCAAAAACTGCTGATTGAAGCGCTGTCGAAAATGAAAAACCAAAATTACTACTGTATCATCGCCGGCGACGCACAAGGACGCAACGCCTTTGTCGAAGAACTTAAGAATCTGGCGCAAAAATATCATTTGCAAGGACAAATCGGTTTTTACGGCAAAGTCATCGACCCGCAAGTTCTGATGCAGGTGTCCACGGTCATATTGTCTACCGCCATTGAACCCGAGGCTTTTGGCCGCATATCAGTCGAGGGACAAGCCATGGGCAAGGTTGTGGTGGCTTCCAACATCGGCGGCACGCTTGACACCATCATCGACAACGTGACCGGCAAACTGTACGAAAGCGGCGATGCGCAAGCCTTGGCCGACGCCTTGGACTGGGCTTTGAGCCTTTCGGAAGCGCAAAAAGCCAAAATGGCCAAAGCCGCCATAAAAAATGTAAAAGAAAACTTCACAAAACAAATTATGTGTGATAAGACAATAGCTGTCTATCGCGAATTGGTAGGCAAAAAATAAGAAATTTACAAGGATTTTTACAATGGTTACGATAAAATTGCCTGACGGCAGCGTTATGAACATGGACAGCGGTGTCAACGGATTTGACATTGCTCAGAAAATCAGCGCCGGCCTTGCAAAGGCGGCTCTGGCGGTCAAAATCAACGACAAACTTCAAGATTTGTCAACCCCGATTACAACTGACGCCACAGTAACCATTATCACCGCCAAAGATAAAGAAGGACTTGCCATCCTGCGCCACTCTTGCTCACATATTATGGCCGAGGCGGTCAAAGAACTGTGGCCGAATGTGCAAGTAACCATAGGCCCGGCTATCGACAACGGCTTTTATTATGACTTCGCGCGCCAAGAACCGTTTACCACGGAAGATTTTGCCAAAATCGAAGCCAAAATGCACGAGATTGTCAAACGCGACGAAAAAATTTCGCGCAAGGTTTTGCCGCGAGCCGAAGCCATCAAATTTTTTAAGGACTTAGGCGAAAATTACAAAGCCGAAATTATTGAGGATTTGCCGGAATCAGAGACAATCTCGCTTTATACGCAAGGCAATTTTACCGACTTGTGCCGCGGGCCGCACGTGCCTTCAACCGGCAAAATCGGCGATGCCTTCAAATTGACCAAAGTGGCCGGTGCTTATTGGCGCGGCGATTCCAACCGCGAAATGTTGCAGCGCATCTACGCCACCGCATGGGCCAACAAGAAAGATTTGGACGCTTATTTGCAAATGCTTGAAGAAGCGGCCAAACGTGACCACCGCAAACTCGGACGCGAGATGGACTTGTTTCATTTTGAGCCGGATTATGCGCCGGGCGCCGTTTTTTGGCACGATAAAGGCTACAAAGTCTATCGCAAACTTATTGACTATATGCGGCGGCGGCAAGAGAACAACGGCTATATAGAGATTTCTACCCCGCGAGTCATGGATCGCTGCTTGTGGGAAACTTCCGGTCACTGGGAGAAATACGGCGCGCACAACTATTCCGGCCAGACGGAAGACCACAAATGGTTCTGCATTAAGCCGATGAACTGCCCCGGCGGCCTGTTGGTTTATAAGCAGGGAATCCGCTCCTATCGCGACTTGCCGCTCAGAATGGCGGAGTTTGGCAAGGTCAACCGCTACGAAGCTTCCGGTTCGCTGATGGGGTTGATGCGAGTGCGCGAATTTACGCAGGACGATGCGCACATCTTCTGTACGCCGGAACAAATGGAAGAAGAATGCATCTCAACCTTAAAGCTGATTTTTGACATTTATCGGGACTTTGGCTTTGACAAAGTCAAAATCTATCTGTCTACGCGGCCGGAAAAACGCATCGGCTCGGACGAAATTTGGGATTTGTGCGAAAAATCTCTGGCCAATGCCCTCACCAACCATGGTTATGAATATGAGATTAACGAAGGCGAAGGCGCTTTTTACGGGCCTAAGCTGGAATTTATCCTCAAAGACGCCATCGGACGCGAGTGGCAGTGTGGCACTATTCAGGTTGATATGAATCTACCGCAGCGTTTTGACATCAGTTATATCGGCGAAGACGGCGAAAAGCACCGGCCGGTTATGCTGCACCGCGCGTTGTTTGGCTCAATTGAGCGCTTCTTGGGCATTTTGATTGAACATCATGCCGGCAAACTGCCATTGTGGCTGTCACCGGAACAAGTCGTGGTGGCACCTATTGTCAGCGATGTCAACGACTATGCCGAAGATGTGGCGGCCAAGCTGCGCACTGCCGGACTTTCGGCCAAAACGGATTTGCGCAACGAAAAAATCACCTATAAAATCCGTGAGCACTCACTGGCCAAAATTCCGGTGATTGCCGTGGTCGGCGCCAAAGAAAAAGAAAACGGCACGGTTACGGTGCGCCGTCTGAGTTCTGACAAGCAGGAAGTGATGACGACGGAAGATTTTATTGCGGCTTTGCTGGTTGAAGCGCAAATGCCCAGCCAAAATCGCTGACGTATCGGCTTATAAAAAAAGTCCGCCACAATAGGCGGGCTTTTAAAATTTGCCGATGTGTAAATTATTCTCTCGCCTTTAATTAAAGACGACTTTCGTTTGCAAGGTGTGATTGGCGCAGACGGCGCATGTTCTGCCAACCTCGGGTTGACGGCTGGGATGTGCTCTTTGCATTATAAAAGTATTAAAAAAGTGCTCTTTGACGGCGCCCAAGAAACAAACCAAAACCGCAAATTAGTTTTATGAAGACAGGCATTGTTGTTGACAAGCTTTTTAAGATACGCAACGTGCAACAATAGAAAGCCATTATGAACAGTATTATTAACAACCAAAATCTATTCTTATGAACAAAAATCAATATGCTGAAAAGACTAAAACGTCCGCCGTCAAAGCAACGAAGGCTTCCGGCAAAAAAATCAAACTGCAAATAAGGAAGATGTTCCAGACAGGTTGGACTATCACTAATTTAACGGCTGGCGCGAGATAACCGACAAGCAAGACGAGATTTCGCTTTTCCGCTCAAACGGGAAAACTCGTTGATACACACTTGCAAGATGGCCTTGTGTATAAAAACAGCCTGTATTCTTTGAAAAAAATACTACGACGTTCTACGTCTTTGACGGAAGGCATGCTAAAAACCTTAAAGATTTCAATGTCTATGAAACTGGTTGGTATTGCGTGACAGACAAGAAGAACAGGTTTTCTTGCAATCGCTCAGACATCACGTTGGCAGCCGATAATTTGGCGGACGTTTCCGACACCGTTTATCATTTAGCGAGAAAGGCAAAAAGAAACTTATCGGGATGATGGAACTTTGATTTCTAAATGGTATCATTAAAAGGCCGTAATATATGTGATGTACACGATCTTTTGTCGTTGATAAAAAGACTTGTTGACATTATAGGTTCCCCATTATACTATCGTTGGTCTGTGATAGATGAGCATTGTATCCCCCTCAGCAGACTATTTTTTTTGTTTCGGATAGAAGTACCTAACTTTTTTCTGAAAAAATTGTGTTAATCTTCTTGTCGCTATCATTTCTGCAATAAGAGCCGATTATAATGTGATATAGTTCGTAAACTGCGAGCCAAGCATCACCATAACGAACAGCAGGCTGTCAAACGCCTGCTTTTTCTTTTATTTTCAATCCTTTAAGCGAGTTCGAAAGTTTGATTCTTTAAAAATGCTTTTTTAAGCAGGTTCTCCGAACTTGTTTGGGATAATTCCGTTATTTTTCAATAAGTTAAATACAATCCGGCATATTACCCTAAGTTCAGACCGGAAACCCGGAACAAAAGCTTGACGCCAAATGATATTCTAAAAAAAATGTTAATGAAATCAATTTATGATAACCTCTTACCGGCTATGAATTATCATAGTTAATTATTGTATATTTTTCATCCTCTTCAATAGGAACAAATTGTTTGGATAACAAATCAAAACAGTTTTCGTCAATTTTTAAAGAGCTGGTATTTTTCACGGTTCTCATCAAAACTCTTTGTTTTGCTATTTGCATATCGCAATGAACATTGTGAAAAATAACATTATCAGTAATTTTTTTTGCTTTAGAATAAGCTTCTGCTCTTTTTTCTTTATTCCAAAAACCATAATCCATAATGACATCAAGTCCGCATTTTACTATTTGCCTGGCTAAACCCCACAACATTGTATCCACAATATCATATTTTTCACGAAATTCTTTCTCAGGGATATCTCTTCCATATAGCATGACCATAAAGTCATCATGAGCTAAACATACCGCTGGAAGCTCTTTTGACAATTTTTTTGCTATGGTACTTTTACCGAAACCAATAAAACCAACCATTAAATGTATTGTTGCCATTTTTTCCTTTTATCTTACATTAACCGCAAGTCAAGCATCACCATATCGAGCAGCAGGTTGTTAAGTCCAATCGAAAAGGTTTACGTGGTTGAGATTAAACCAATATGTTTCATGCCCATTTTCACGAAGACATCTTCCCGTTAATAAGGTTTCCCTCAAAGAAAATTATTTTTCTCAATATATGTTATTTCCCCTTAAACAGTTTTCTAAAATTAGACATTACTTCATCATTCCATCGATAAACAAACTTTTCTTGAATAAAAGCATCGATTTCTTCAGCTGTAACAGGAAGAGAAAAGGATATACATGAATCTGCTATAGATGTTTTTGCAAATTCTTCATTCTTATAAATTTTTTCAAAAATTGGAAAAGATAAAATTTTATCTTTCCAATGATATAAAGCAAAAGGCATCATAAAGTGATCGAAAAAATGTATAAATTGGGAATCTTCAATATAAAATGTTTCGTTTCTTTGTCCATTTACATTGCGTTGATAGCCAAAATAGCTATCAAGAGAAACAATTTCATCATCAACATATTGACGCCAATTTTTCTTTTCTTCTTTGAATTCCTTAATATAATCAATATTTAATTTTGAATAAGTGACTCCAAATGACCACGCTTTGCCCAGGGTTCTGCTGCACCACATATCTAAAGAAAAGTTATTTAAATTGTTTTTTTCGGCGTAATTTGCAACGTTTGCTAATATTTTTGCCATTTTTGACGGAGGAATTAAAAAAAGTGTATCGTCGGCATCAATATTCCAAAAAGACGGGTAATTATTTTTAGTAGCATTCAGAAACGTTGTTAAATGGGCATTACCGGCCTTTATCCAGCATGGATCAACTAACGTATTAATAAAAGATTTAGATGCAGCTGTGTCGCTTTTAATGAATTTAACATCTGGCGAATAAAATTTTACTCGTTTTAAGATTTGTTTTTTAAGTTCTTTTTTGTCACATACTATATAAAAGTTTGCATTAGATTCTTTTATGATGTCTATCCAATTTTGCAAACATATATAAGTATAACCGCAGATACGATTGACTTTAAGATAAAAAACAGGACCTTGATATTTATTTTTTTCTTTTTTTGTTAAAACAGGAAAAAAATAATCTTTATGTTTTGAGGATGATTTGCTTCCTTCTTTTTTGATTATTTTAAGCCAGGTAATTCCCATAAAATTATAACAAAACTCTTTATAGCATTTTGTTTTAATATATATTTTCATAAAAACCTCTCCTCTAGATACCTTTTATTCGCTAACAATGACTTTAACAAACAGCCATAATGCGATACGGCGTCATTTAAGTACGTTTATGCCAAAAGGTTTTCTTTGTTTTTTTAAGAAGCTGCTAATTTTAAAAGAGAGGCTTGGATTTGTTGAGAATTTCCTTGCATTGTCAAATTTATTGGATTAAAATTTTACTATAAAATTTAAACGTACCTTTTAAATCATGATATTATTATAAATATTAAAGAGGGGGCAACAATGAAATTTGGAGAGAAAAAGCCATCTTTTATAATAGGAAAGCCAAACAAAATAAAAATTAAGTTTGGTGAAAAGAAGGCTCCGTTTATTATAAAACCTAAAAGAAAAATAAGAGATGTACCTGCCTTTCATCAGGGAACGTCTATTCCTATTAGAATAAAAGAGGATTTAAAAGACATTGTTGAGGAGCCTTGTTTAAAAGCCTGCCAATATTTGTTTGAGAAAAATATTGAAACAATAGATTCCGGGTGTAATGAAGAAAATTGTGCCGATTGTGCATATATCATTATTAACTATGATACAATGGACACGCAAAATCAATTGATTGCACAAAAATGATACATCAGGTTAAAGCCAAATTTTTTCCCAAAAGCGATGTTTGTGTGCGTAATTATTTCAATCAAGTTTTTATCAAAATACCGACTTCGCCAGATGAATATGTTTCATATGTTTCAGAAAAACTTTGTTATGCGGTTAAGGATTTTGTACCTCAAAGAAAAATAGTAAAAAAAATAGATCCAGCACAAATTATAGCAATGCATCAAAAAGCATAAAATGAAAATCACTAAAATTCTTATATTTCAACAATGAACTAACCAGATAAATTATCGTCAATGTCAAAAACTTGCTTTTAGGCTGGTTTCAAACCTGATTGATGACAAAAGTTGTCCCAGAGACCTAACGAGATTCCGACTCACTCAAGATATTAAAAAACAAAGGATTTTGCATAAACGAGTTCGGAGAACCTGCTTAAAAAGGCATTTTTAAAGAATCAAACTTTCGAACTCGCTGAAAGCCTTGAAAATAAAAGAAAAAGCAGGCATCTAATAGCCTGCTGTTTATTATGGTGATCCCAACGGGACTCGAACCCATATTACCACCGTGAAAGGGTGATGTCCTAACCATTAGACGATGGGACCATACTGAAACTAGGGCATATATAAATGTATTTTTCTTTTAGGTCAAGCAATATTTTTAATTTTTATAAAAATTTTATTTTTTTCATGAAATATTATGCCTTTTTTACGGGTTAGGTAATGGAATGCTTTGGCGAAAAGAGAAATCAATTAAATAACTTTTAACTTTATCCGACTTATACTTAACAAGTCTTTATGTCAAAATAAGGAACTTAATGTGGCGCAGGGGAATCAAATCTTAATCAAACCGCTGAATATTGATATTCTTGAAAAAGGAAGCTACATCGTCGGTCTTGTTGACGTTGTCTCCCGAATGCACAAGGTACGTCATAAAGCGGCCGTTTATCGCTGTCCCAATAATTTATTTGACGATGACAGTGAATTGTATAAAATTGTTTTACGCAAACGCCGCGTAATCGGTTATTGTATGGTCTCCAGCCACGGAAAAGAAATGCATCTGCCGTTGCTCGGCAGTCTTGATCCGCGCTACCGCGTCGGCAAAATTCTCTCGGGAATTGCCATTGAGCGAATGCTTGAACAAAATTGCGATACGCTCTGTCTGACTGCCAGTTGGAACAGCCTGTTGCATCATCGTGCCATGGGATTTATTCCTCTGAATCAGAAAAAAATTAACGGCGCTGAATATGACCAGATTATTGCCTCGGGCAAATTAGACGATATCTCTGCTCTGGGCTGTATCGTCATGTATCTGCCGACCGAAGAGCTGGAACGGAAAAGGGCTGAAATCCGCACGCCGCTGTTAGATGTCAATAAAATGATTCACGATAATATTGATGTCGGAACTGTTCAACTATATAACCGCAAAAAGAAACATGATGATAATTTTAAGATTATAAAGTCCACTAATGCTCGCGGGGTAGAAACTTATACTCTGATTCGCAACAACCGGCGCCGGCTTAAAATCGGCACTATTGTTTTGAATTATTTCCGGATGCACAAAGACGAAAACGACCGTTCCCATTACAGCAGTTTTTTCGGCGAATATCCGCGCTGGTCGGTGTTTTATCGTTACGGTCGTGAGGGGGGGGGGTAAACAAGACTTTTGCCGAATATAGTTCAATTCTCAATACCCGTGAATATGACTATGATGCGGTTTTATACACTCTGTTTCAGATAGCGCTTGAAGCCGGTCAGTATCATGATTGTCCGCGCCTACAAATTGAGGCTGACTGGGACGAGCATTTGTCGTTTTTTGCTTACGGTTTTCGAACTCAAGATTTTGATCAGCCGAAAACGGCGGTCGAAATTAGTGATATTCTGGAGAAGGAAAATCTTCTAAATATAGGAGATTCCCGCATTTTGCGCCGCAGCAGCCCGTCAAACTTAAACAAACTCGGAAGTGTCGATATGATTCTGACCCGCGAAAGAGCCATAGAAAAAGGCTGGCTGGAATTTAACGCTCTCAATCACCGGCCGCCGTTCTATAAGCGTTGGTGGTTTAAGCTGCTAAATTGCTGTTGGAGATAAAAAAATCTGCCCATTGTCGGATTTTATCGCGGCGATTGCGGCCAACCGCACGGCCGCCAAAATATGGCTAGTCGGCGGCTCTGGGATTCAACGCTTCAATAATCTTGCTCAAAGGCACAAGCTCCAGTCTTTTTTCTTCAAGCTGCGGCAACCATTCTTGCAAAGCGGCAAAAGTCTGCGTTTTGGGGTGTCCGATGGCAATGGCATATCCGTTGCGCTGTGCCACCGTTTCGGCTTTGGCCAGTTGTCCGAGGATATAGGCCTTGTCGTTGGTGTTGTCGATAAAGACATGACGATGAGCATAGGCCAGTCCTGATTCGGCGGCGGCTTCTTCGGCTTTTGAGGCGGCCGAAGTCTTGGAATCCAAAAAGAACAAACCGGCCTGTTTCAAAACTTCCATAACTGCCAACATTCGTGTTTTGTCCTCGGTCAGTCTGCTTCCCATATGATTGTTGACACCTTTGACATTATGAAATTTGCCCAGCATCAGGCGCAGGTTGTCTTGGATTTCGTCCGGGGTCATGCGTGTGGTCAAGACATCGGGCGCGGCGTCTTTGGTTGACTGCGCTTCCATCGGCACATGAATCATAATCTCCTGACCGGCGCGGCGCGAGTTTTCAATCTGTCTTTCCAGATTTTTGCCATAAGTCAAAAACGAGACGGTCAGCGGTGCTTGCAGCGAGGCGATATCCGCGGTGCGTGCCGGACTGATGCCCATATCGTCAATCACAATCGCAATCACCGGTCTGACGCCGAAATAAGGCGGTTTGTGTTCGGGAATAAGCTGCTTATCGCGCAATTTGGGGTTGACGATGGCGCTGATGTCCAGCACGTCTTCCGGCAGAGGCTCTTCATACATTTGTTCCAATTGGGCCGGATTTGGTTCTTCGCTTGAATTCGGTTCGACTTCCGGTTCATCAGGAGTTTGGGAAGCAGACACCTGTTCTTGCTGCATAGCTTGTTCCAAAAGCTGTGGTGCAAACTCTTCGGTTTCGATAACCGCGACGCCACTGTCTTCTTCATACAAAAAATCGGCGGGCTGACTGTAGTCAAAGCAGGTGCTGACCGGATTGCGCCGGCAATATTCCTCAAAGCTGAGTTCGAGCTGTTGGCTTTCTTCTTCGCTTTGCTCGGTAAAAATGACTTCTATTTGCGAATCTGTCGTCGGCAAAGGCTTTTGCGGCAGTAAATCCAGCCCTAGATAAAGATAATACGCACCGATTCCCATCGTCGCCAGCAACACCGTTTTGCGAAACAAAGCGGTAAGATAGCGGCGACGGGTCAGATGAGGCAATTTCTTAGTCCTTTTTGCGCAAAGTCGGAAAAGCGATAACGTCGCGGATGGTCGTCGCGCCGGTCAGCAAAATAGCAAGACGGTCGATGCCCATGCCCATACCGCCGGTAGGAGGCAGGCCGTTTTCAAGCGCGGTAATAAAATCTTCATCAAGCATTTGTGCCTCATCGTCACCGGCTTCGCGTTCGGCGACTTGTGCGTCAAAGCGTTCTTTTTGTTCCAGCGGATTAGACAATTCAGAATAAGCGCAGCCGATTTCCATTCCGCCGATGTAGGCGTCAAAATGTTCCACCAGTCGGGGATTTTCGCGGTGTGTTTTGGCCAAAGGCGAAACGTCGCGCGGCATATCCATCACTAACGTGGGCTGAATAAGGTTCGGTTCGACTTTCTCGTCAAACACGGCTTGCACGACTTTTCCCCAGCAGGAGCAGTCGTCGGCATTGACACCGGCCGATTTGGCCATGGCCTTGGCGGTCGGCAGATCGTCTGCGGCCAGCAAATCGATGCCGGCGTATTCTTTGACCAAATCGACGATTGACTTGCGTGAAAAGCCTTTGGACAAGTCAACTTCTTCATCGCCGATTTTGATAATTTTGGTGCCCAAGACTTTTTCGGCCACATAGGGAATCATATCGGCAAACAGATCGGCCATGTCATTGTAATCGGCATAGGCCTGATAAGCTTCCAGCGCCGTAAATTCGGGGTTGTGGTTTTTGTCAATTCCTTCGTTGCGGAAGTTGCGGCCGATTTCAAACACGCGGTCAAAACCGCCGACCACCAAACGTTTCAGATAAAGTTCCGGTGCTACGCGCAGATACAAGTCCATGTCCAAAGCGTTGTGATGGGTAACAAAAGGTTTGGCGTTGGCACCGCCCATAATGCTGTGCAAAATAGGAGTTTCAACCTCCAAAAAATGGTGTTCTTCAAACCAGCGGCGGATAGCCGAAGTAATGCAGCAGCGTTTTTTAAATATTTCGCGGCTGTCGTCATTCATGATAAAATCGACATAGCGCTGCCTATAACGTGCTTCCACATCGGTCAGACCGTGAAATTTCTCCGGCAGAGGTTGCAACGACTTGCCGATAATGTCAAATTTTTCGGCCGCCACCGAAAGTTCACCGCGCGGCGTGCGGCGAACATAGCCGGCCACGCCGACCAAATCGCCCACATCCAAACACTTAAGCCGCTCGACATCGGTTTCCGGCAAGTGGTTTTTGTGACAAAAGGCCTGAATTTTGCCGCTTTGGTCTTTAATGTCGATAAACATTCCGTTGTTGCGCACAGCCAGCGCGCGTCCGGCAATCACCACCCGGTCTTCCGTGTCGGCGCCAGCCTCGAGATCTTTGTATTTCTGCTGTAAATCGGCCGCCAGAGCATTGGGTTGAAAACGGTACGGATAAGGATTATAACCTTGTTCCTGCAGGGTTTTAAGTTTGGCTAAGCGGGAATCGCGATGGATGTTGCTTTCGGTCGTCATTAAATTTTCCTTAATCAAAATACAATATAAGCCTGCTAACTATATCCAAACTGCAAAAAAAATTCAATAAAAAAGCAAAAAAAAACTGGCGAATCGTTCGAAATATAGTAAAATAAAGACGATGAGACAAAAAAAGATGAAAGAAATGATAAGAAATGACTGAGAAAGAACAAAAACAAAAAGAAAAAATTGAAGAAATCAAAAGAAATTTTTTCAGACACTCAAGTTCCGAGCGTACGGTTTCGCAAAAACGGCTGCATTTCAGCTCCAAACTGGGCGAGCTGTTTACAAACTTCAAGCTGATGACAACGGTCAACACGATTGCTGCGGTTGCGACGTTGACTTCCTCATCGTCAACCGTCTGCATGGCTGACACGGATATCGCGACCGTGGGGATCGGCAACAAAGTTATGCCGTCGATGTTGGAAAAAGCCGCTGATTCGATCAAAACGACGCTTGAGAAAACATATTGGAACCCTATGCTGAGTATCAACGATATGCGTCAATACGGCAGCGATACGACGGCTATTCGGCAAAAGATGGAAGCAAACGGACGCTTTTTTGTAAATCCGGAAACCGAGAAGGTTTATTATTTGACCAACGAAGAATGCGCCATGCAGGACGTGCCGCTCAGAGCGCGGGTTGAGGACACTGCGCGCCAGCGGGAAAGCGGCATCGGCGAATCTTCCGGCGCGAAGGAAAAACACAGAGCCTACCGCCAACACGAGTCGTTTTTCGGCATATATCAATACAACATGCAGTCATTCAAAAACGCCATTATATGGGCTGTCAACCAAAATGACGAGGTGCGGGAGTTTGCGTTAGACCTGATGCCGTCCAAACCGGCGATGGACAATCCGGTTTTGGCGGATTGTCAGAGCAAATACCGTGAATCGCTAGACCGTATTGCGTCCGGCGAGCAGCGCAAAGTAGTCTGGAACGACTATTACAGCTGTTTCTCAAAAGCGCGCAAAACGTGGCTTAAAACTTTCGGCCTCGACAAAATAGAACGCCAAGAACTCGGCAAAATCTATGAGCGCATTTTCGACCAATACGAAAAAGCCGGCAAGATGTCGGTAATCGAAAGATTTTGGGAAGGCTCTTTGCGCGAGATGTATTTTCCGCTGTGTGTCAACGAAAGCGAGCTTAAAGGGCTGTCGGCTTATACTTTGGCTCCGGTTATTTCCGCGGTTGTTCATCTGCCGGCGTCCGCGTCGCGGAGTTTGGACGAGGCTCGGCGCGGCAATGTAGAGTCAATTATTAACGAGCACGGCACGGTCGACGGCAGAGACGCCGGCGCCAGCCGTATGTGGAAAGCGCAGCGGTCGTACAAGCCCAAGACAATAAAATTTGGTGACGAAGAAGTTTCGGTTGTTTCGCTTGAGCAACACAGAAGTTATCTGGAGTTTTGTCGTCCGGACAAGGTGGCCGAGTTTGACCACAAACTGGATAAATACTGTTTTGACTGCATGTTGACGCCTCAATTTGCTTATGGAAACAAAAAAGCTGATTTAAGCCAAAATTCGACAGCTTTCTGGTTTCAATATGCAAACCTTGTCAATCGTGACCACACCTGACGGCTGCGAACCTTGAAAATGTCGTTCAATTTAGCGCTTGACAAATTTTAAAAAAGAACTAAAGTAGAACAAAAGGTTTTGCTTTAGTTCTTTTTTTTTTGGAAAGTCGCGTCATGCTCACGCCCAAACAATACAAATTGCTGATGTTTGTCAACAAAACGCTCAAAGAAACCGGATGCTGCCCGTCGTTTGACGAGATGAAAGTCGCCGTCGGTCTCAAGTCCAAGTCGGGTGTCTACGCCCTCATAGAGGCACTGGTAGAGCGCGGCTTTCTGCGCAAATTGCCGCACAAAGCCCGCGCGCTGGAGATTATCCGGTTACCCAAGCTCAAGCCCTCGGCTATTGTGGAAGAAGAAAAAAAACGTGACGAAGCTTTGCTTAACGCTACTTTAGATATTCCGCTGTATGGCAAAATCGCCGCCGGCACGCCGATTGAGGCGATTGCCGATGAGAGCGAGCGTCTTGCCGTACCCTACGAGATGGTGCGCGGCGGGCAGTTTTATGCGCTTAAAATCGAAGGCGATTCGATGATAGACGCCGGCATCCTAAATGGCGACACTGTCATTATCCGCAAAACGGACACCGCGCAGAACGGTGATATTGTGGTGGCGCTGGTTGACAACTGCGAAGCTACTCTGAAGCAAATCAAAAAAGACGGGTCGGACGTCTTGTTGATTCCCAAAAACGCGGCATATCAGACTCGCCGATTGCCGGGTTCAAGGGTCAAAGTGCAGGGAATTTTGAGTTCTTTGCTTAGAACTTATCATTAAATTGAAAATCATTGTCGGTTGATTACTTCATTTGCTGCAACACGCAACAAAGGAGCGGCAGAGATGAAGAAGATAAGTTTTGCCTTAATTCTGACTTTTTTACTGTTTGCCTGCGCAACGCCGGCCAAATACGACGCCCGGCTGAATTCAATGATCGGTCTTGACAAAACCGCCCTAATTCAAAAGATGGGACGGCCGAGCGCCGTCAAGGTTTTGCCGTCTGGCAGCGAGGTTTTGGCTTACGTCAAAGCCAACGACGTTTACGTGCCTTCGGAGTTTTATCTTTACAATCAGGGAGCATTGTCCAACGAATACGACATTTATTCGCCGTTTATGGATGACTATGATTATGCGCCGTTCGGCAATAGTTTCGGTTATCGGGTCGAATATGTTTGCCAAACGGCGTTTTTGCTCCAAAACGGCGTCGTCACGGCGTGGAAATGGCGCGGCAACGATTGCGCTTCATACTAAAAATTTGTCGGGCGTTAAACCAAATATTAACCTAAATTTGCCACACTTAAACCAAACGATAAGCTTGGGGCCAACAAAATAAATGGGTATTTGGTGGGAAATTCAAAATCGGCTCAAGAATTCGGGCTGGTGGCTTTTGGGGGCGTTTTTGACGGTTTATTTTGCCGTACATGCGGTAACCGGCGAACGCGGCTGGCTCAAATATATGTATCTGCGTCAGGAAATCGCCGAGGCCAAAGAAACCGCCGCTGAGTACAATCGTCAGAAAACATATCTGGAAGAAAAGGTGCGCCACCTTTCCAACGCCAGTCTAGACTTGGATTTGCTTGAAGAGCGGGCGCGCGTCGTGCTTAATTTGGCAGGCAAAGACGAGTTTATCATTTTGGATGAGTCCGAATAGGCCGTTTGGATAACTTTGCAAAAAATCTGTATTTTTTATTTTTTTTTGTTATACCTAGAATGTTAATGCCTGCCGAGAGGACAATTCGGCGGCTTGGGTTAACGTTTTGGGTTTGCGTATGAAAAAAAATCGATTGGGCCGCCAAAAGGGCTATTCCCCTCATTATACGGAGAAGAAGCCGTTTTTCGCCGAAAAGGAGATTATATTCAGAAGCGCCGGCCGCGCCAAAGTTTTTACCGTCTCGCCGCGGTTGCAGTGGATTTTGCTGATATGTTTTTGTTTGGTGAGCGTCTGGAGTTTTTATTCCTACCACGTCAACAGCAAATTCGGGCGCATTCTGACACACAAGAACCAAGAGTTGGTGGAAACGCGCGACGCCTATGTCGACTTGATGAGTGACTTTGTCGCGATACACAAGAATATCGATTCTGTTCTTGAAGCGTTGGAAAAAAAAGGCGCCAAAGCCGGTATGGAAGTTGATATTTACAAGCGGCAGGCAATGGTGGTTGAAGATAAAATCAAGCAGACTCTCACCGAGAAATCATGGGCGGACGACAAAAAAATCAACGAAAAAGTCAACTTCAACGAGGTGGTTTTGCAGCGCGATTTGGCGGTTTCGGAGCGCGATGCCCTGCGCAAGCAGTTATCGGAATTGGAAGAAGCCGTCAAGGAGATTAAGGCGGCAGAGCTGGAGGTCTTTAGCCGCGTTGAGTCGATTGCTCGCGCCGAACTGCAAAAAATTAAGAGCGCTTTTTCGGGGGTTAACGGCGCGCTCAAAAAACAGGGGCTGTATTTCAATCCGTTGGCCAACAGCAAGAAGAAAAATTCTGCCGGCGGCCCGTATATTCCGGCGGCGGTGTCAAAACTGTCCGATGACAAGATTAATGATAAGATTGTCAAAATTTATAATGCCGCCGATGACTTGGAATATTATCGCGAAGTAATCAAATATGTGCCGATTGGCAAGCCGGTATGGAGCTATTGGGTCACCTCAAAGTTCGGTTTTCGACGCGATCCGTTCAACAAAAAAACGGCCGGTCACAAAGGCGTCGATTTGGCCAGCCGTACCGGCAACAAGATTCAGGTCAAAGCGCAGGGAAAAGTTTCCAAAGTCGAACATTCTGACCGCGGCTACGGCAATAATGTTGTGGTTGACCACGGCAACGGATTCCAGACGCGTTATGCCCATTTAAACAAAATATATGTAAAAAAAGGTGATTATTTAAAAATAAATGATACAATAGGCGAAGTAGGCAACACTGGACGTTCAACCGGTCCGCATTTGCACTATGAAATAATGTATAAAGGGCACGCGGTAGATCCGCTGCCGTTTATGCAGGCCAAGATTTAATAAGAGGATGAGATGAAAAAACTTAAACGCTTGCTTTATCTGAAACTAGCCAGACGCTTGAGCCGAAGCACGACGGGAGCGCCGGTGCCGAGCATCATTAGCGAAAACACGCGTCTTAAGGGCGATATTATGAGTGATGGCATCGTCCACATAGACGGTCAGGTTGAAGGTGATGTCAGCTGTGAAGAATTGATTATCGGCATCAAAGGGACGGTGGTCGGCACGGTCAACGCCAAAAATTTACAATTATACGGTGTGCTGAACGGTCGGGCATCGGCCGACACGTTGTTTATTGCCAAGACGGCCAAACTCATCGGCGATGCCACGCACAATACGATTGCAATTGAGCCGGGCGCTTTTGTTGACGGGCATTGCATGCGGATGGGTTCACCAATTCCGGGCGAAAAACCAAAGCCGGATTTGATGTTGGTTGACAAACGTCGTAAGGTTGCGGCGCAATAATTTGAAATCCCCGCCGAATAAGGCGGGGATTTTTTTGTCTGCGGCGTAAAATAGGGCATTGACATAACCTTAGCATCCTGCTAAAATAAAAGAAAAGTCTTTTATGGAGGCGGGGATGAAGAAACTATCTT
>CANPYJ010000013.1 GCA_947588275.1 uncultured Alphaproteobacteria bacterium
TCCATAAAAGACTTTTCTTTTATTTTAGCAGGATGCTAAGGTTATGTCAATGCCCTATTTTACGCCGCAGACAAAAATCTTTGTCGCCGACAATCATATAGTTTTGCATAAGTGTGGGTTTTGTATGGCTTTTGCTTTCAGATGACTTATATTATAGACAAGTTGAGAGGAATTGCGCCTGATGAAAGACATTAAAGACCTTAGCCCCGAAGAAGCGGCCGCCGAACTGGAATATCTGGCAGCCGAAATCGCCAAAGCCGACACCGCTTATTATCAAAACGACGACCCGTATCTGAGCGATGCCGATTATGATCGGCTTAAACATCGCAATTTTGACATTGAGGCCAGATTTCCGTATCTGACGCGCGCCGACAGTCCTTCTAAACGCGTGGGCGCCGAAGTCAAAAGCGGTTTTTCCAAAGTGACACACAGGTTTCCCATGCTGTCGCTGGCCGACGTGTTCTCTATTGGGGAAGTCGAAGATTTTATTATGGGCGTTAAGCGCTTTTTGAATACATCCGAAGAAATCGCCTTTATGAGCGAGCCCAAAATCGACGGTTTGTCGTTTTCCGCACGCTATGAAAAAGGTATGTTCGTCCAAGGCGCAACCCGCGGCGACGGCACAACCGGCGAAGATATTACCGAGAATCTCAAAACCATCGGCAATCTGCCCCTGCGTATTTCCGGCGCGCCGGAAATTTTGGAAGTGCGCGGCGAAGTTTATATGTCAAAAGCCGATTTTTTTGCGCTCAATGCACGTTATGAGCAAGAAGGCAAAAAAATTTTTGCCAATCCCCGCAATGCCGCTGCCGGTTCTTTGCGGCAGCTGGATCCGAGTATTACCGCCGAACGCAAACTGAGCCTTTTTGCCTACACTTGGGGCGAGGTTTCAGAACGCGTTTGGGACTCTCAGCAAGATTTTTTTGACCACCTGCGCGGCTGGGGATTTCCGACCAATCCCCATAACGCGCTTTGCCGCAACATCCGCGAGATAGAGGAGAACTTTGCCCGCTTGACGGAAATTCGCGCCGACTTGCCCTATGATATTGACGGCGTGGTCTATAAGGTTAACTCTATTGCCTTGCAAGAACGCCTCGGATTTTTGACCCGCACACCGCGGTGGGCCGTGGCACATAAGTTTCCAGCCGAAAAGGCGCTGACGCGAATCAACAATATTCGGATTCAGGTCGGCCGTACCGGAGCGCTGACACCGGTGGCCGATCTGGAACCCATTACAGTTGGCGGCGTGGTGGTCTCGCATGCCACACTGCATAACGAAGACGAAGTCAAGCGCAAAGACGTCCGCATCGGAGATACCGTGATTGTGCAGCGCGCCGGTGACGTTATTCCGCAAATCGTGCAGGTTGTCGCTGAAAAAAGGCCGGCTGAATCGACACCGTTCGAATTTCCGCATTTTTGCCCGCAATGCGGCGCTCATGCCATTCGTGAAGAAGACGAAGCCGTGCGCCGCTGTACCGGCGGATTGTCTTGTCCGGCGCAGGCTATCGAACGAATGATCCATTTTGTATCGCGCGACGCTTTTGATATTGTCGGTCTGGGCGACAAGATTATCGAAGACTTTTATCATGAAGGAATTGTCAAAACTCCCGCCGACATATTTACGCTGGAAGAACGTAACCGCGGCGGCGACGATTTGTTTGCCGCCGGACAAGGCCTGCATTTGGAACGCCGCGAAGGCTGGGGCAAAAAGTCAGTCGACAACCTTTTTGCCGCCATCCGCAACAAGCGAAAAATCAGCCTGCCACGGTTTATTTATGCCTTGGGAATCCGTCAGGTCGGAACCGCCACATCTCTTTTGATTGCGCGGCATTACGGAAGTTTTGCCCAATTTATGCGCGATATGCAGGCCAAAGAGACCGGCAAGCTTGTCGCTATTGACGGAATCGGCTCGTCTATGGCTACCGACATGGTGGAATTTTTTCATGAACCGCACAATGTGGACATTGTTAACCGACTGCTGGCGCAAATTGAGGTTGAAGACTTTGTCGACACCACTAATTATAACACGCCTCTGGCCGGCAAAACCATCGTTTTTACCGGAACTTTGCAACATCTGACGCGCTCGGAAGCCAAAGCCAAAGCCCAAAACGCTGGCGCCAAAGTAGCAGGTTCGGTTTCCAAAAACACCGATTATGTCGTGCAGGGCGCCGATGCCGGATCCAAAGCCGCCAAAGCCGCCGAGCTCGGAATCAAGGTTGTTGACGAAGAAACGTTTTTGCAACTGCTGGCTTAGCCGTTTTGCTCAGTCTCAAAAAAGAACTCATAAATCTTGGCCATAACAAGGTTAAAATATATTATCAGCACCGAAATCGGAATAAGCGCAATATAACCGTTGCCGCCCAAAATCAACGTTCCCTGATAAAAGCCGCCCATGCTGACGTCGATCAATATGGCCAACAGTAAAAACTCCCAATAATTGCCCACGGTTTTGCGCCAGACAAACCGAAGAGACCTGCTGCGCCCAATCAGCGCCGATATCCACGCCAAAAAGGGCCGATACAAAATTATCGGCGACAACAAAACCAGCAACAAATTTATCCCGCTGTCCAGCAAGTCACTCTCCTGCATGCTCAACTGCAAAAAATGCGAATATTTGTCCAGCTTGTCCGGCGGCAGTATCGGCACAAACAACGGCACCAGCGGCAACAGAATAAACGCCGTGACAATCAACACCGTCAGAACCATAATCTTGGTCGAAGGAATAAGCGAGCTGAGCAGCTCCTGCGGCCGCAAGTACGGCTTACGTTTGAAATAGTACCGAAAAATGCCGCCCCACAGCATATACATCAATATCAAAATGCCCCAAAACCACATGGTTTTCCATGTTGAAAATGCCGTCGCACAAATCAGATAATTGAGCGCCACAAACAAAAAGATTCTTTCATAATCATGATAACAATAACGCCACGTCTCAAGCATGAGTTTGAACAGCGGAAGTTTGGCAACGGAAGATTTCGGCATTGTGTCTCCTAACGAACAGAGCGGTCCAAGGGGTTGAAACGCAGGCGCAGAACACGCCAAAGCTCATATTTATCGGCATATTTGTCAGCCAAAATCAGATAAGGCTCACAAATATGAACGGCACGCTTTGCACTGTCTGCCACCGCCCGAAAATGGCTGTCGGAATTGTAGCGCGCCATATCCATAATTTCTATTGCGCGCACGCTGCCGTTCTGATTGAGTTCGGCACGGATTTCAACAATCATGTCCTCTATGCCCATGGCTCCGGGATCCAAATTCCAACAGGCGCGCAATTGACCGGCGATGGCGTCTATCTCAGATATGGAAAGTTCGCTGAAATAAGAGCCGCCGGTACCGCCCTCAACGCCCATATTGTTGACCTTCGTCCCCTCTTTGACGGTGGCTGTGGCATCGGTTGAGCTTTCGGCCTTGTCCAGCGCATCAACAGAGGCCAACAAACTTTTGAGAGGATTGGCCAACTTCGGTTTTTGGGCGTCTTCTTTGGGCGCCGGCTTTGAAGGCTGAGGCTTGGGCTGCGGTTTGGGTTCCGGCTTGGGAGAACGAGGTTTGGAAACCGGCTTTTTGGGCTGCGGCGCAACCAGATGATCGCGCTTGGGCGGTTCGGGCTTTGCGGCCGGCGGTTCGGGCGCTTTGCTTTTTGCCGGCTCGGCCTTGTCCGGTTCGGTGCGCTCTTTCGGCTCATCCTGAGCATATTTTTCTTCCACTTTGCGTTTGATTTGGCTGGCCGCTTTGTCTTCCTTGCCTATCTCGGCTTTGGGCGGCAAATTGGTCATCTCGGAAATTTTGACATCTTTCAAATCGACAATAATGGGAACTTGGCCGACCGTTGAACGATTCCACCAAAACATAGGCAAATCAATCAGACAGAGTATCAGAACTGCCAGATGAAGAGCTATGGATTTTTTAAGTGCCTGATTCATCGCCGTTTATTTTTTCTTTTGTCCCCGCGGCCGCGGCTCCGTCTTGAGCCCGACTTTGTCAAATCCGGCCTCTTTTAATATGGCCATCAGACCGATTACACGGCCGTATTCAGCGCCGGCATCTCCGGATATGGTGACGCTGAGTTCGGAGTTTTCGGCGCGCATGGCGTTCAGTTTTTCAACAATTTTATCGGCGGCAATCTCGGTCTCGCCGATATAATAATAGCCGTCTTTGTCAACACTGATGTTAATCGAGGTTTCATCGCCTTCCAGCGCTTTGCCGCCGACTTTGGGCAAATCAAGCGCAATGCCCGAAGTCATCAGCGGCGCCGCAACCATAAACACCACCAGCAAAACCATCATCACATCCATCAGATTGGTGATGTTGACTTCGGCTTTGCGCTGGTAACGCAAGGACTGACGGCGGGCTTCGGTTTGCAGAAACATGACTATTCTCCGGCCATGTCGGCTTTGATTGCCGTATCGTCAATCTCACGCGACAAAATGCTGGAAAATTCAGCCATAAAATTCTCCAGTTTCTTGGCATAACCGTCAATAT
The DNA here is from genome assembly GCA_947588275.1 of uncultured Alphaproteobacteria bacterium. Lineage (GTDB taxonomy): Bacteria > Pseudomonadota > Alphaproteobacteria > RF32 > CAG-239 > CAZU01. The sequence goes on from CANPYJ010000013.1 coordinate 4,483, forward strand.
CCGACGATATTTTATTGTAGGCAACCACTGCCGGAATTGCGGCAATCAGACCAAATGCCGTGGTAAACAAAGCTTCGGCAATGCCGGGAGCCATTGCGGCCAAAGAATTGCTCTGCGACAAAGCAATCGCGTTAAAACTGTTGATAATGCCCCATACAGTGCCAAACAGCCCGACTAAAGGCGCTACCGAGCCGGTAGATGCCAAAAAGCCCATTCGCGTGTCAAGTGCATCCAAGTCTTTGTCCATTGAAACGGTCATCGCTTTTTCAATGCGCTGTTGCAGCGAAACCCCCCGCAATCCGCGGTCGGTCTTGGACTTCATGATGTTGGTGCGTTTCCATTCGCGCATGGCCGCGGCAAACATGGCAGCCATCGGATCATTGGGATGATTGCCGATGGATTCATACAAACGATCTAACGAACCGCCTGACCAAAACTTCTCCTCAAACTTCAGTGAACGCGCTTTGACCTGACGCAAAGTTCCCAGTTTTTCAAATATAATTGCCCAAGACCAAACCGACGCGGCAATCAGCCCAATCATGACAACCTTGGTCATCAGGTCAGACGACCACACCATGTCCCACATTGACATCTGATTGGCAACTTCATTCAAAGTCTGCGTATCCATTGTATCGTTCCTTGCTTTCTATCTATATTACGGCACAACAGGCATATAAATACCCGATTTGCCTGAAAAATATCATACAAAGTTAAATTTTCAATTAATTTATTCGGCTTATCACAAATATTGTGCCGCTTCAACAGCCCCCAAAATGCCGGCCTTACAAAAGGCCTAAATCATTTTTTCAAGCAAATCCTTGGGAATGCGCACCGGACGTTTGGTAGCCAGCGATACATAAACAACCTTAACCTGAATTGCGGCCAATACCTGATCGCCGCGAAGAACCTCCTGCGTGATTTCGGCGGCAGCGCCCGAAGCCTCGGTTACGCGGCAAGAAACAATCAGCTCGTCATCCAGCATCGCCGGCGCTTTATAGTCTATCTCGCAATGCCGCACCACAAAACCAAACTTTTCGTTCTCTTGCAGGCCTTCCTGCTGACGTACGCCCAACGCACGCAAATGCTCGGTACGAGCTCGCTCGGCAAACTTGAGATAGTTGGCATAATAGACAATGCCGCCGGCATCGGTGTCTTCATAATACACTCTGACCGGAAACAAAAACGCACCGTCTTTCATCTCGCCGCAAGCCGCGGCTACCTGTTTGATTATCATCTTTTTCCTCTGCTAATTATCCAACAAATCCAACTGGGCTGAAACTTTGTCTTTTTTGAGTTTGGGAATGCCCAAATACTGACAACCCAAGTCCGAAATTACGCGGCCGCGCGGCGTGCGCTGCAAAAAACCGAGTTTGAGCAAAAACGGTTCTATCACTTCTTCTATGGTGTCACGTTCTTCCGACAAGGCCGCCGCCAGCGTGTCGGCACCAACCGGTCCGCCGCCGTAGTTTTGGACAATACAGTTGAGATAGCGGCGGTCAAAGGCATCCAGCCCGAAATCATCAACATCCAGCCGGCGCAACGCATTGTCGGCAATTTTGTTGTCTATCTCGGCAGCTCCGCAGACGGCGCCGAAGTCACGCACGCGGCGCAAAAGCCGGCCGGCCACACGCGGAGTGCCGCGCGAACGTTTGGCAATCTCCAGCGCCCCGATTTTGGAAAGCGGCATGCCGAGCAAATGCGCGCCGCGCAAAACAATCTTTTCCAGTTCTTCCGGCGAATAGAAATCCAGCCGCAGAGGAATCCCGAACCTTTCGCGCAACGGCGTTGACAACATCCCTGAGCGCGTGGTGGCGCCAATCAGGGTAAACGGCTGCAAATCAATGCGCACAGAACGTGCCGACGGCCCCTCGCCGATAATCAGATCCAGTTGAAAATCCTCCATGGCCGAATACAATACCTCTTCAATGGCCGGATTAAGACGATGAATCTCATCAATAAACAGCACGTCATTGCGTTCCAGATTGGTCAGAATGGCCGCCAAATCGCCGGATTTGGAAATCATCGGCGCCGAAGTGGCACGAAAACCGACGCCCAGCTCTTTGGCCACAATGGAGGCCAGCGTCGTCTTGCCGAGCCCCGGCGGGCCAAACAGCAAAACATGATCCAGCGCTTCACCGCGACTTTTGGCTGCCTCAATAAACACCTTGAGATTCTCGCATACGGTTTTCTGCCCGACAAAATCGGACAGACTCTGCGGGCGTAAATTTACCGGATTGGCAAGGTTTTCATCTTCGGATTGTTTTTGCGGACTGATTATGCGTTCATCAATCATTTAAGTTTAGTCCTTGCTTGCAAATTCTTTCAGAGCCAGTTTTATCAGCGCGGCCATATCGGCATCAGGCGCTTGGAGTGCCGCCTTGTTGACGGCTTTATAAGCCTCCAGCCGCTGATACCCAAGGTTGACCAATGCCGAAATTGCGTCTTCCAGCTTGTTCGGATCTCCCTGTTGGGCGGCAATGACATCGGCCACGTCGGCGGCCTCTTCCTGAGGTGATATTTCCATATTTAAATCCTTACCCATATCGGCGGTGGGAACAGTTACCACCTTGTCTTTGAGTTCGGTAACAATGCGGGCGGCCAGTTTGGGGCCGACCCCGCTGGCACGGGTAAATGAGTTTTTGTCTTGCGCTGAAACAGCCTGTGCCAGCTGCAACGGCGACAAGACCGACAAAATGGCCAGACATACTTTGGCGCCCACGCCCTGTACCTTGGTCAGCGTATTAAACCATTCTTTTTCCCAAGCGTCATAGAAGCCAAACAGCGAAATGCTGTCTTCACGCACGACGGTTTCTATCCGCAGCGTCGTTTCTGCTCCCACGGCCAGTTTGGAAAGGGTTTTGGCCGAAGCAAAAACCAGATAGCCGACGCCTCCGACGTCTATTACGCAGTAGTCCTCGCCGACATTGTCTATTATCCCCCGCAATTTTGCTATCATCGATATAATCCCTAATTTCCGTTCCTGCAATTATCCTACACAAAAACTTTCAGGCAGACAAGAGTTTTCCGTCCGGAATTGATTGTCCGCTTTTGCGGAAGCTTTGAGACCTTGCAGATAAGTTTCAAGATATTCCAGCCAGTCCGGCGCATAATTCTCGGTAAAAAAAGCCTTGAGAAACATAATCATAAACTCCTGCCTCTCGGCCGCCAGACGACGGCCGCCGGCTGTGAGCATCAAATCTTTAAGACGCAGCAGCTTTTCAAAAAAATGGTTGATGCAGTTGTCAGAACGACGATCAGCTTTTTTGTATTGCTCTGACGTAAGCCCGATTTCCGGCCAGACCTCTCTGTCCCAAATCGGTTTGCCGTATTTGAGGCAGCGCATAAAAGCATAGTTCAGCGTGCGAACAAGCCCGTTTGCGCCTATGGCATCAAGCATATCGGCATCAGAGACAATCCACCCTTCCGGCGTTGACGGCCGAATGCCGGCCAAAAGCTTGGAATAGCCCATATTGGCGACCACTTCGCAGACTTTGGCAGCCGTTTTTTCATCTATGCCGCAGTCATTTAAAATTTGTCGGGTGTTGCGCAATTCGGCAGCACAATCCGCCCCAAAGAGTTTATAGTCGTCAGCATCATGCAAAAGCGCCGCCGCCTCGACAATCAGCATATCGACCGGCTCGCCGGCGGCAAGCTCCCGCGCCGTCTGCCATACCCGTTCGACATGGTCAAAACCGTGGCCGCTGTTGTCGCCGCCAAGCAAATTTCGCACTTTTTGAGCAATTTGGACTATCTTATCAGTCATTTTTTATTCCGTAGGCACCGCGATATTGAAAATGGCACAAAGCGATGGCCAAGGCATCGGAACTGTCGTTGTTTTTGGGCTTACAGCCGGGAAGCAAAACCCTGACCATGGTTTCAACCTGCGATTTTTCGGCCTTACCGACACCGACCACCGCTTTTTTGACTTTGTTGGGCTCATACTCAGTCACCGCAATATCAAACAGGGCCGGCGCCAAAATAACCACGCCGCGCGCCATGCCGAGTTTTATGGTGGAGATTGGGTTGTCGTTTAAAAACACCTGTTCAATGGCCGCTTCGTCCGGCTTATATTGCGCCACAACCTCGGCCAAAGCTTTGTGAATGACGGCCAGACGATCGCTTATCGGCAATTTGGGAGAAGTCGGAATAAACCCATCGGCAACATAGCGTACGCGGTTGTTCTCGGCTTCTATCACTCCCCAGCCTGTTGACGACAAGCTGGGATCCAATCCCAATATTCTGACCATATTTTACCTCTTTGATTCAGTTTATCAGCTTTGTTTGCACCGCCAAGATATTTCATTATTTACCCACAAATATCTTAAAAAAATCCCTGCCGAAGCAGGGATTTGTGCAACCGATATCCAATCAGGCGTTTTCCAACGCCGTCAATACGTTGTCGGCAAACTCGGCGTTGTGGTAGACTCTCTGCACATCGTCGTCATCTTCCAGCGCGTCAATAAAATCAAGCAGTTTCTGCGCCGTTTCGACATCGGCAACGTCGGTTTTGACCATCGGTTTCCAATCCAGACGCGAGGCTGACGGCGTGCCGAACACTTTTTCCAAAGACTCGGTTACGACGCCCAAATCATCTGGCAGGGTTTCAATCTCGTGGTGTTCGGAGTCCGAAACGACGTCATTGGCACCAGCTTCCAACGCGGTTTCAAACATTTTGTCGGCATCGGCCGCGGCTGAAGGATATTGGATATATCCGATACGCTCAAAGTTAAACGTGACCGAGCCGCTCTCGCCCATAATGCCGCCGCGTTTGCCGAATATGGTGCGCACGTTACCGGCTGTGCGGTTTTTGTTGTCGGTCATGGCCTCGACGATGATGGCGACTTTACCGGGGCCAAACCCCTCGTAACGCGCTGACACATAGTCTGCTCCGCCGGCCGTTTGAGTGGCTTTGGCGATGGCCCTCTCAATGTTGTCTTTGGGCATGCTTTCGGCGCGTGCGGCCTGAATGGCCAAGCGCAGGCGCGGATTCTTATCCGGCTCCGGAAGGCCGCTTTTGGCTGCTATGGTAATATCTCGAGCCAATTTGGCGAAAACCTTAGCTTTTTTGGCGTCTTGAGCGCCTTTGCGATACATAATGTTCTTAAACTGGGAGTGTCCAGACATTGTTTTATACTCCTAAAAAAACTCAAACTCGTGGCCTGTTATACATCAGACAAATTTCAAGCGCAAGTTTTTTTGTATGGCGAAAACAATTTTTTAGTTATTGTCCTGCAGAACCATAAAAGTTATTTTCTCGTCATCGGCGTGCAAAACGCGCAAACCGACGTCCGCCAACTCTATCAGCCCCGGTTTGTTTGGAAAGCTGAACTTCTGATAAACGCCGGCATCGGCATTGTCGCCGTCATATTCCAGATAAGTAAACCATATGCGATCTAAATTGATGCCTTCATACCGGACATCGTATCCCGAAAGCGGCTGCTTTTGCTCGTTCGAAGACTGCACGGCAACCATTTTCAAATCCGCCGGATAAGGGAAAAACTCACTCTCGACCAAGACCAGGTAACCGTCTTTGATTTGACCGATTCTGTTATAAATCGTTCCGTCTTCTTTAACCATAAAATAAAAATCGGCAAGCTCACAAGGCAGCAGCTGATAGGTCTCGCCGTCGACAACGACTTCGCCGACATACTGATAGACTTTGTCGGATTTGATAATCACCGGCAGGGATGCGCTGTTCAAGACGCCGTTTTTGTTGGCTTTGACAAACTGCGCGACATATTTTTTCTTCTCATATATCTGGCGAGCAAGCATGGGAAAGCCCTTGGAAACGGTAATGGCGGTATTGGGCTTGTAGTTCTTGTCCACCACCGTTTCGGAAGACATCAGACGCGGTTTGTTTTCCTCGTCATAAAACCGGACTTTGTAGCCATCCAAGGCCACAAACAATGATTTGCGCGAACTAAAGATGTCATAATTAGCGGCGCGCAGGCATCCCGACAACAACAAAACCCCGACCAACAGGCATATTTTTTTCATTAGCATCCTCTTAGCGTACAGAATTAAATTTATTTTTAATTATTATACTATAAACTCGGTTTAGTAAACAATTTTATAACATCAGGGATAACTCTAAAATGGCAAGCAGCTGCTGGCAGGTTATTTTTAGGCCGGACTCACCCGTCAACCAAGAATTTGAGCAATTTTTGGAAGATTTTTTTGAAGTTGTCACGCAAGATTTTAGCGATGACGGACACGATCTTTATACCGGTTATGCCTCTGCCTTTGAAGCCGCCCGCCTGCATGCGGCCGCCGCCGAGGCCAAAGTCAAATTGCCGCCGTTTGCGGCAGAGAAGCTTGAAAGCGCCAACTGGCTTAAGGATTACGTTATTCGTTTTGAACCGTTTGAAGAATCGGATTTTTTGATTTACGGCATTCACGAAACCGCGGCTCCCAAAACTGACAAAATTCCTCTGCAAATATATGCGGCCACGGCTTTCGGTTCCAATCACCAAACCACGCGGATGTGTCTGCGCGCGCTTTGCAGACTTTGCCACGAGGGAATAAAACCGGTCAAAATCTGGGACGTCGGTTGCGGATCGGGAATCCTTTCTCTGGCCGCGCTCAGCCTGTGGCCGGCGGCGCGGGTTACGGCTTCCGACATCGACGATGAGGCGGTTATCGTGACCAACGGCAATGCCGCAGCCAATCGTCTGGCAGAGCGCATAGAAACCGTTCAAAGCGATGGCGCCACCGCGCCCCTCATTGCAAACAACGCTCCTTATGACTTGATATTGGCCAATATTCTGGCACGGCCGTTGATTGCCATGGCCGCAGATTTGAACAAACTTCTTGCACCGAACGGATATGTCGTTTTGTCGGGCTTCGTCGACAACCAGCAAGAATGGATTAGCTCTGAATTTCAACAACACGGATTGACGCCCATACAAACTTTCGAACTCGACAACTGGCGCGCTATCCTTCTTAAAAAGGCTTGATAAATGACACTTGAAGAATTGCAAAAACAAATTGCCGTCCACAAATGGGACGCTTACGTGGTTACCCGCGGCAACATGTTCATCGGTCAGGATGTTTTGCCGGAAGAAAACCAAGTCAAAGCCCTCTCCGGTTTCAGCGGTTCGGCCGGAACTTTGTTTGTCATGCCCGACAAAGCCTGGCTTTTGACCGACGGCCGATATGAATTGCAAGCCGCCGCCGAGACAGATTCGGAAAAAATCAGCGTCGTCGTCACCTCAGACAGCTTAGGCAGCTGGTTGCAAAAAAAATTTGCGTCTCCGCTGAAAATCGCTTATGACCCATGGTGTCACAGCATCGGCGAAACCGAATTTTGGAATCGCACTCTCAAGAAGCATCAGTTTATTGAAGACAACGAACGTTTGCTTGGCTGCCGTCTGAGTTCAGCCCAACCAGAAATCTTTGAGCTGGACGCGGAATATGCCGGCGTTACGGCCGAAGAAAAAATTTCCTATTTTTGCGAATTTTTGCGGAACAACGATTTAACGGCTTATTTCATCGGCGAATCCGACGTTGTTTCGTGGCTGTTGAACCTGCGTTCCAACGCCTTGCCCGATACGCCCGTTTTGCGGGCCTTTGCGCTGATTAACAAAGACGGAGAAGTCAGCCTGTTTACGTCTGACGTCAATAAAATCGAGGCCGAGCTTGCCGCCTATAAAGGCAAAAGCATCGGCTTGTCAGCCAACGCAACGCCCAAAAAGATTCAGACTCTGATGAAAAACCACAAAATCTGGATTTCACATCTGCAAAATCCGGCGCAAAAATGGAAATCTGTCAAAAATCCGGTCGAACTCAAGGGTTTTGAGCATGCTCATCAACGCGACGGAATTGCTTTGTGCCGTTTTTTGCAATGGCTGGAAAACCGCCCCAATGGCCAATCCGAGCTTTCGATTGTGAGCAAACTCAAAGAGTTTCGGGCACGGGATCCTCTGTTTCGCGGCAACAGTTTTGAAACGATTGCCGGCGTCGGCGCCAACGGAGCTGTCGTGCATTATCAGCCCACTGCCCGAAGCAATCGCCCGCTCACCGACGGCACCGTTCTTCTTTTGGACAGCGGCGCCCAATATTGCGACGGCACCACCGACGTTACGCGCACAATTGCCCTCGGTCAGGCGCCGCAGGAAATGATTGACAGCTATACCCAAGTGCTTAAAGCCCATATTGCCGCCGCAAGCGCTTATTTTCCGACAACGACGCCGGGCAGCGCGATTGATACGCTGGCACGCGCCCAACTTTGGCGTTTTGGCAAAGATTATAATCACGGCACCGGACACGGAGTCGGGCATTATCTGAACGTGCACGAGGCGCCGGTTTCGTTGTCACGGCGCGGTACCGCCCAGCTGGAAGCCAATCAGGTTACCTCAATCGAACCGGGATATTACAAGACCGGCGAATACGGCATTCGCATCGAAAACCTCTATTATGTGACGACCGGCGATGAAAATTTGCCGCAAATGCTTAAATTCGCGCCTTTAACTTTGGTTCCGCTTGATAAACGGCTGATTAACAAATATTTATTAACCGCGCAGGAAATTCGGTGGATTGATGACTACCATCGGCTTGTCTGTTCGACGCTGGCACCGCAGCTAGAACAAGAGGTGCGGATTTGGCTTGAACAAGCCTGCGCGCCGTTATGATTTTCAGGGAGGATAAAATGCGTGTTATTCTGTTTATTCTGATGCTTGCCGTCGGTGTTCCGGCAGCGGCGCAAGTGCAAAACGCCGACGGTTATATGCCTTCGCAGACTTTGCAGGAATATTTTGACGCCAACCGCACCAACTACGACAAATCAATCATCTACGTCTTTTTCAACAACGAGCCCTGCTATACCTGTGCGGCGGCAATAGAAATGATTGAGCAGATTTATGACAGTCATTTTATTGACGAATACAATCTGTTTATGATTAATTATCAGAACGATCAGGAAAATAATTTCATCCAAACCTACAGCCTGTCAAAACCACTTGAGGTTGTATTGGTGCGGATTGACGACGGCGCGGCTTTTGGGTATAGAAAAATTGAGAATCTGCAAGACATGACAACAGATCCGGTCAGCCTTCAGGATTATTTCATCAGTCAGGTTACCGATTATCTTGGCAACTAATAAAACCTATTGACAAAACTTTTAAGTGTGCTATTCTTCCATTGCTACTTTAAGTGACAACAAACTTTAATACGAGGAATTGTATAATGCCAATAGGAACAGTTAAGTGGTACAGCAGCCGCAAGGGCTACGGCTTTATTACCCCTGAGGGAGGCAATAAAGACGTGTTTGTACACGTAACACAGCTGGAAAAAGCTGGCCTGCTTCGGCTTGAAGAAATGCAAAAAGTAAGTTATGAAACCTATGACGACCGTGGACGTATCGCCGCAGGCAGCATCCAACTTATGGGCAAATAACATCTTTAAAGCACTTACAAAAACCCCCTGTTTTATACAGGGGGTTTTGTCAGGCACCGCTCATTTTGGCCGCATTAAATATGCGCAGCTTCTCTAACCGCTGTTTCATGATGTAGCGCAAATACAATTCATAACCTATCAGAGCAATGCCCGAAATCAACAGCGGCAGCAAATAATAAATTATCCGATAAGCTACCAGTGCACCAAACAGCCGCGCCTGATTGTGGTCGCCCGGAATAATATACATAAAAAGCCCTTCGAACACGCCCAAACCGCCCGGAACTTGGCTAAACACGCCCAAAACCTGAGCAATTATAAACACTCCCATAAACGTATCAAACGGAATGTCGACAAAAGCTTTGAGCGCAAAATACAACACCAGCGAAGCCAGCATAATGTCGGCGCCGCCAATCAAAACCTGAGCCGCCGCCATGCGAAAACTCGGTATATCGAATTCTATATCTTTAATAACCAGCGGTTTTTTATAGAACAGGCTGGCTCCGAAATAAATACATAAGCCCACAAACGAAACAGCAGCCACAATCTGAGTGGTGAGCTTGGACACCGAACCGCCGCCAAACGCATGATTGGGCGTCAAAAAATAGCCGACGATAATCAGAAAAAAGCAGGCCACCAAATAGGTGAACCCCGAAAAAGTAACCATACGTACAATCTCGGCAGCATGAAAACGCCAGCGCGTGTACAAACGATATCGGATGGTGCCGCCCGAAACAATGGCATGACCGGCATTGTTGCTGACCGAAAACCCGATAAATCCGGCAAATATCCATTTCCACGGCGCCAACTTGCGCTTGATATAGCGGAGCGCCAGATAATCATATGACGAAAGCGCCACATAGCCGCCAAAAGAGGCCAACAGCGCCAGCCACAAATTGCGTGCCGGAATAGACAACAAAGCCTCTTTGATGTCTTCAAAACTGTAGCGCGAAAGCTGGACATACAGCATATACGCGGCCAAACCGAAGAAAAACAGTCCTGCCCACGAGACCGCTTTTTTAAAAATTTTTTTGGTTTTAAACGCCATCCTTTTTCCTTCACTCATTTTTATAAAAGCAATCCTGATTGTCGTCAATATAATATATAAATTAAAATCTGCAAAAATCCACAACTTTCGATTTCGGCAGTCTTATACTAATGCTTATATATGCTTGTGGCGATAATCGGCTTGTCTTTCGGCAAAAGGGTTTTATGTCGAATCATGCCTATCATTATATAAGGAGAAAAACAATGACCGATTCTTTAGAAAAACTGCGTAAAGATGTGGACAAGCTCAAAGAAGAACACAAACAAATTATGGCTGACCACAAAATGCTGATGAAAAACTCTGAAAAATCACAGAGAGATTCACGCAGCAAAAAAGAAGACTAATTTCCATGAAAACGGCGGCAACGATGTCCGCCGTTTTTCTTTCGCGCAAGAGCGCAATTCAATTTGACATTTGACGAAAATAATTTACAATTAACGCAGTTTTTTCAAACTGTGGGAGAATAAGCATGAAAGTTCTGCTGGTTAACGGCTCGCCGCACGCCAAAGGCTGCACCTATACGGCTTTGTGCGAAATTGCCGATCAACTTAAAACCGAAGGTGTCGAATCCGAAATCTATCACATCGCCGCCAGCGATGTCCGTCCTTGTCTGGCCTGCTATGCCTGCGCCAAACTCGGCAAATGCGTCATCAATGACCATGTCAACGAATTTGTGGAGATGGCCGCAGGATTTGACGGTTATATTTTTGGTTCACCGGTACACTATGCCTCGGCCGGCGGTTCCATTACGGCATTTATGGATCGTGCTTTTTTCTCGTCTTTTCGCGGCGGGCGCAATATTTTTCGCGGCAAACCGGGAGCCGCGGTCGTCAGTGCCAGACGCGCCGGAACCACAGCTACCCTTGACCAGTTGAACAAATATTTTCAAATCAGCGAAATGCCCATTATTTCCGGCCGTTATTGGAATATGGTGCACGGCGCCGCGCCCGATGAAGTGCGGCAAGACAAAGAAGGCCTTCAAAACCTGCGGATTTTGGCCAAAAACATGGCCTATTTCCTCAAATGTCAAAACATGGCGGCGCAAGCCGGCATCAAATTTCCGGCAGCCGAAGAAATTGAATTTACAAACTTTATTCGCTAAAAAGGATGCTTTTTATGTTGCGACGGATATTGACTTTATGGTTTTTGGGAGTGTTTTTTATTTGGGGAGAAAATGCAATGGCTCAAGACGTGCTTAACAGCAAACAGCAAGCAATCGCTTTGGCCGCGTCTTATGCGGCGCGCGGCAATCAAGACGGCCTAAAAAAAGCGTTGACAGACGGGTTTGAAGCCGGCGTTACGGTCAACGAGTTTAAGGAAATTTTGGTACAGACTTATGCATATTGCGGTTTTCCGCGCAGTCTGAATGCCCTCGGCACGCTGATGCAGTTGACCGAAGAACGCGGCGGCAAAGATGCCGCCGGCAGCCTGCCCTCAGCCAAACCGAAAGGTTCCAGTCTTGAGTTCGGGACTCAAAATCAAACCAAACTGGTGGGTGCTCCGGTCAGCGGCAAGCTTTTTGAATTTGCCCCGGCTATTGACGAATATTTGAAAGCGCATTTGTTTGGCGATATTTTTGCCCGTGACAACGTTGATTGGCAAACGCGCGAACTGGCCACCATAGCTATGCTGGCCTCAATGGACAATGTCGAAGCGCAGCTTAATGCGCATATCGCCATTGGCCGCCACAACGGCTTAAGCGAGGCGCAAGTGGCAGAAATCCTGCAAATTGCCGGTCGGACCGGCGCGCAAAGCGTGCTCTTCGGATTTGGAAAAGACAACACCGCCTATGCGCAATATTTTGTCGGCAAAAGTTACTTACAGCCCTTGACCGGCGGCGAAATCAACGCGGCCAACGTTACTTTTGAACCCAAGGCGCGCAATAACTGGCACATTCATCACAAAAGCGGACAAACCCTGCTGGTTGTCGCCGGCCGCGGCTATTATCAGGAATGGGGACAGCCGGCGCGCGAACTTCATCCCGGCGACGTCGTCGAAATCAAAGAGGGCGTCAAACATTGGCATGGCGCAGCCAAAGACAGCTGGTTTACGCATATTTCTCTCTCGGTGCCGCAGGAAGGCGCTTCCAACGAGTGGCTGGAACCCGTGTCAGACGAAGAATACAATAAGCTGAAATAAATTCTAAACAGAAAACCGTACGTCTGACTTGTTTGAATTTTGGGCAGGCTTCGTTCATGAAGCCCGAAGAAAGGTTTTGGTCGCTTTTCGGTCGCTTATTTCAAAGTTTGGAGGCGCATATATTTTGCTCTGTGACATACCTGTTTAAGGTGCTCCAGCTGCACCCCAAAAGTCGCGCAATTTCGGCCTTGGGCCTATGATTTTTAACCAAAGAGCAAATCATCTTATGCTTGGCGGCCAGTTTTCTGTACGAAAAACCCTTAGGTCTGCCGAGGCGCTTGCCGTCGGCCTTGATGCGTGCCAAGCTGTCTTTCGTTCGTTGTGAAATTAACTGCCGCTCAATTTCAGACGCCAACGAAAAAGCAAACGCCAAAACTTTTGATTGAATATCCGAACCTAAGCGATAGTTTTCTTTCAGCGTCCAGATTTGACATTCTTTTTCAAGACAAGTCTGCAAAATGCCCATAACTTCCAGCATGTTTCTGCCCAGACGCGATAACTCGGTGGCAATTAAAATATCGTTTTTTTTTAGTTTTTTGAGCAATTTTCCGAGTTTTCGTTCAGACAATCCCTTTCTGGAAGAAATAACTTCTTCTACCCATTTGTTAATTGAAAGATTGTTTTGGGAACAAAACGTCTCAATTTGAAATTTTTGATTCTCAACGGTTTGGCGGTCGCTTGACACGCGAACATAGCAATATACAGTCATCTCCAGTCCTTTTTGCAATAAAATTATCACCAAAGAATGGCTATATAAAATAAATGTCCGTTTATTTTGAGCAAAATTTTTATATACCGTGTATGTTTTCGTGTCAATAAAATTGTAAGTTTACTATTATTTTTAAACATCAAGTTATTTATGTATTTCTACCCTTTTTTCTCGTCATAAACGGACATTTATGATTAAAGAAAGGACTTTGTTATGCATAAGGTTTTGACGTTTTTCATCAGAATATTGGCCATCTTTATTCCTATGAAACAATTACGTCGAAAATTCAGGAATTTTTGCTGCTCTTATGTGAATTCTTCTATACAAGACTATGGAAAAAACAACAAATTAATTTTGATTAAAAATAATAAAGAAATATTAAATCCTAAAATTAAGGGATTAAAGGTTATTTTTGGAGGCAGCAATTCTGTGGTCAAACTTTCTACTCCCATAAAATTTAAAGACTGTCGTTGGGTTTTAGGCAATAATAACAAAATTGAAATTAAAAGTGCAGAACACATAAATAAACTGGATATTCCTCATCGTATGAGCGACAATACGACTCTTTTTATAGATGAAGATTTTTCCTGTGAGGGAGCAATTTTTTATTTACATGATGAACCGGATAAAGAGATTATTATCGGCAAAGACTGCATGTTCTCATTTGGCATAACTCTCTGGCCTTCCGACGGTCATTCTATTTTTAACAATAAAGGAGAACTTATAAATTTTCCGCAAAAAAAATTAACTATCGGTAATCATGTTTGGATTGGGCATGGCGCCTTAATACTAAAAAACAGCGCTATTCCAGACGGTTCGATAATCGGTGCGAGGAGCCTTGTTAATAAGGCCTTTTCAGAAAAGAATACGATAATCGCCGGAACTCCTGCTAAAATCGTAAAACGAGACATTTTATGGAATAGAAAATATCCGTCTTATTATGCTCAAAAAATGGTTGACGATAAAAATGTTTAGTCGATATTTTTTTGTAAGACTATTGGAAATTAAGAAGCGAAATATTTTATTGACATTAAATTGGCGCTATTATATAAAGTGTCTTGTTTTGTGCCGACATAGCTCAGTTGGTAGAGCTACTGATTTGTAATCAGTGGGTCGGGAGTTCAAGTCTCTCTGTCGGCACCAGTTTCCAGGCTCCTGAGTTTCAGGGGCTTTTTCTTTTGTGTAGCTGGTGCTTTTATGGCAAGCAAAATTCTCAACTATGCATTACGCCTCAATCATATACATAAAAGTCATTTCTAATGTTTGTTCTTATTGAGGTAAAAAGGGGAAGATTATAGGAATATATAAATAACCAGACGTCTGCCAAATATAAGCCTACAACTATTTTATTGACAAATAATTGTACAGGGTGTATAAAAATTTTTGTTTAAAATAAACAAATATATTTAAAGGATAACTGTTGATGAAATGGTTTTGGATAAAAATTTTATCCTCAATACTTTTTCCTTTCAGTAAGAAAAAAAGAAAGAAGTTTAGAGACAAGTATTCGCAATTTAAATTCGTGAAAGATAATGCATTTCGTACGTATGAAAACAAACCTGTATACAGCAAAGATTATATGACTTTATCCGATCCTTTCGCTCAAAGAAACGATATTGCCATTGTGATGCAAGGCCCCTTAAAAAAAGAATGGAACTTTACAGTGGAAACTATAAAAATGTACCGCAAAAACTTTGCCGGTTGTAAGGTTGTCGTTTCAACGTGGGATGATGAAGAAAAAACCGTCTGTAACCAGCTAAAAGATATGGGAGTAACCTTGGTGTTATCCAAACCGCTGGAAAGTAACTATCTTAACACACATCGTCAAATTATATCTACTCGGGTCGGTTTGGAAAACGCCAAGGAATTGGGATGCAAATTTGCACTAAAGACCAGAACAGATCAACGTCTTTATGAAACGAATGTACCTGAATTTTTGCTAAATACATTAAAAGCATTTCCCCTCAAAGCTGACATTAAAACACAAAACCAACGATTAATTACAACGTCATTTAACACTTTCAAATATCGTCTATATGACATATCGGATATGTTTTTGTTTGGGGATATTGATGACGTCTTGAACTTTTGGAGTTGTCCTCTACCTAAAATAAAAAAAAATTACCCCAAAAATTTAATGCAATTTTTACGGAATCTTCCTGCAGAAATTTATTTTACATCTAATTTTTTACAAAGAACCGGTTGGGATATTAAATGGACATTGAAAGATAGTTGGATAGCTCTTGCACAAAGATTTTGTATTGTTGATACAGTTTCGGTTGGTCTTTATTGGCCAAAATATTCGATTGAGGAAAATCGTTATCGCAATTTTTTTGGTAAACACAATGTGTTGGAAGAATTGACATTTAAAGAATGGTTAGATTTGTATTTGCATAATGGCAAAAAGCAGTTTATTCCGGAATATTATATTCAAAATATCCATAGTTTCTCAAATGATTTGGTCTTACAGAACAATAAAATTGTCATAAATTTATCTCCTAAGCATCAGGAATTAATGCGCTATTTTAACCTTGAGGCCTACAAAATTCACTATGATATATCCGGTAGTCCGGCTCTTATTTTGACTGACTATCAAAATACAGATTTTGAGCAAGTTGTTAACCTTGCTCAAAAATATTCCACACTTCCGATAATCTATATCGCAAAGCAAAAGACTGATGCTTCGGCTTTAGAAAATTTGATTATTTTGAAAGATGATGAATTTCTTTGCAACGAATTGGCCAATTTAAGATTTTTTCCATTAAATTCCCCAAAGAATAAATATTAATAAAAATTTCAATAAATTTGGCCCATACCTTCGCAAAAAGGTTTCGTGTAAGTACCGGCTGACTTTGCGTCTACAGCACGACGGGTTTTGGTTGAACATAAGAGATTTATATCTTATTCTTTATCATAATTTCAAAGTCGAGGATTTGGATGTATATGCAATAGTTGGAATGCTGGAAAGCTATGATTTTATTCCTAAGCCTCGTTCGACAATGTATAAATCATTTTCTCCATATTTGTGTAATCCTAAAATATATAATAAAATTAACAATAAAAACGTGTTTGTTTATATTCAGTTAAATGCAGATGTTTTTGATAAATCGCAACCTAAAAAATTAATAAATACAACACGATTGCGTAAATTCATTGCACTATTTGTGCCGGTTAAAAAATGGCGTCGAAAAATCAGAGGTAAAAAATGAAAATAGCAATTCAATTTTTTGGACACACAAGAACTTTTGCAGATACATATAAGTACCTAATAAAGAATGTCATAAAACCGAATAAGCACTTTTGTGAATTTGATATATTCATTCACACATGGGATGAATCTGACAGTACCAATTTCGGCGTGTATAAAAAATCTAAAAAATTTATGGGTAAGAAATTATCTTACAAGCAAAAAGAACAAATTAAAGATTTTTATTCTCCCAAGGGATTAGAAATTACCGAACAATTGCCCTTGACACAAGAAGACAGAGCTTTCATTGAGAAAGAAAAAATATCTGAAAATTTAATGAAAACACTGAAAAATGTATCTTTTTCTATTCAAGAAACAGTAAAAACTGCGCCAAGAATATCAAAAAAAACAGGTATAAAATATGATTATATTATCACCACACGAATGGATATCTTATTCATGAAAGAATTATCATTACGTGATTTAAATGCTAATAAATTACGTGGAGAATGGTTTGATAAGGAAAAAAAGTTATCCTTTTATCCATCTTCTCCTTATAATGAAAAGTTATATTACACCTATATCCTTTGTGATTCTTATGGACAAATAATGGATAATGAATTTTATATTTGCGGGGTTGATTTATTTCACATCTGCACCCCAAAACTGGCAGATAAAATAGCTGAGTTTCACACTCGTTTATATGAAATGAAAGATTTGTATCCTGAACATGTCATGAGCAAAATTGCATTGGAAAATCATGTAAAAAATTATTGTATCGGCTATGAAAAAGATAAATGTTGGACTATCTTAAGAAATAACTATTATTTTATGAAAAGTCCATACTTGAAACCTTTTAGAAAATTAGGCGATGCAATTTTTGGTATTTTGCTTTATCCTTTACTCATTATAAGTATTCGTTTCAGACAAATGGTTTTGCTAAATCCACATTGGTTGGAGCGTAAATTTAAAGGACAATTAAAACAATTCTTAAAGTAACCAAATCCTGTTAATTTCTCTGTTATTTGGTTTTGCCAAGTATTGATATTACTGACATAACATCCAATTAAGTATGACTGTATTTCTTGATTATATTTTTTCGTTCATTTCTTGACAAGTTCATAGGTGTTCTATCAGCCGCATAGTTCAATACTCTAATTCAAACAGTAAAACGATTACTTTGATTACAGTAGAAACAATGCCTACAAAAATAAAGACCTTATATATGACAAAGAGACCTATTTAGGATTTTTCCATTAAAAAGGCATATTACAATCTTGCCAAAGCTTTGTCCAAGCGCAGCAAGGTTTCGGCCTGTCCCAAAACGACGGCCAATTCGGTGGCGCCGCCGGGAGTTGTCTCTTTGCCGCTTAAAGCAATGCGAGTTGGATACAAAACCTGTCCGTTTTTGACACCGAGTTGTTCGGCCAGCGCTTTCAGCCGCTCAAACAACGCTTCATTTGTCCATTCGCTCTGCTCTGCCAAAGCGCGGCGCACCTCCGGCAAAACTGCCTTGGCAACTGCGGCATCGGTTTTCATCTTTTTGTTGTCAAACAGAGCTAAATCGTATTCCGGCAAAGCACGAATAAAGTCCGTCTGCTCGGCAATCTGCCCTAAAGTCTCAATCCGCGGCTGCAACACGCGGCTCAAAGCCTCCAGATTGATTCCGGCAGGCATGTCGGCATAGTATGGCATCGCCAAACGATGAAACTCGGCGGCATTGAGCGCGCGGATATACATGCCGTTCATCCATGTCAGTTTGACGCTGTCAAAAATCGCCGGCGATTTGTTCAGACGTTCAACCGAAAAAATCTTTTCGAGCTCGGAAACCGAAAAAATCTCTTCTTCCGTTCCGGGATTCCACCCCAGAAGCGCAATATAATTGATAATTGCCTCAGGCAGATAGCCTTTGGCAACCAAATCTTGAAACGAGGCATCGCCGTTGCGCTTGGACAACTTATGCTGAGCATCTTTCATAACCGTGGGCAAATGCACATAAACCGGCCGTTGCCAGCCAAACGTATCATACATCAGATTATATTTTGGAGTGGAAGGCAGATATTCGTTGCCGCGCACCACATGCGTGATGCCCATCAAATGATCGTCTATCACATTGGCAAAATTGTAGGTCGGGAAACCGTCCGATTTGAGCAAAACGCCCTCGTCGAGTTCATCATAATCAATTTCAATAATGCCGTATACTTTGTCTTCATATTTGGATTTGCCGGTTTTGTTGATTGTTTGACGCACCACATAAGGCTCGCCGGCGGCAATGCGGCGACGGGCTTCTTCAAGCGGGATTTTTTTGCACGGATCTTCAAATTTGCAGATAATCTCGTTGCCGTCTTCGTCTGTCTGCTCCTCGCGTTCACCACAAAAACAATAGTGCGCGCCGCCAAGTTCCACCAATTTGTGGGCATAGGGAGCATAAAGGTCTTTGCGCTCCGACTGCACATAAGGGCCATGAGCGCCGCCGATGTCGGGGCCTTCGTCCCAATGCAGGCCAACCGTTTTGAGAGTGTCGTATATAATTTCCGTAGCGCCTTCGACATAACGTTTTTGGTCGGTATCTTCAATCCTCAGAATAAAATCGCCGCCGGCCGACTTGGCCAGCAGATATTCATATAATGCGGTACGCAGGTTGCCAATGTGCATATAGCCTGTCGGCGAGGGCGCAAAACGGGTTCTAACTTTCATCGGTTTGTTCCTTTATCAACTTCTATTTGCCTTACCTTAACGCATCCGCACGACAAGTGCAAGCGCAAAACGATTTTTATTATTCGGTTTGATGGGCCTAAAGCTTGTTTTTGAGAGTTCATTTTTTAAGCAAAGCGGAAGCCGCGGCGCGCGCTTCTTCGGTGATGACGGCACCGGCCAACATGCGGGCGATTTCTTCGCGGCGGGCGGCCTCGTCAAGCTCGTTGACTACGGTGGTGGTGACATTGTCCGAAGTGTGTTTTTCGACCTTAAAATGCTGCCTGCCCTGTGCGGCCACCTGCGGCGAATGCGTAACCACCAGCACTTGGACTTCTTGTCCCAGACGGCTCAGCCTCTCGCCCACGGCCTGCGCAGTGGCGCCGCCGATGCCGGAATCGACCTCATCAAACACCAGCGTGCCGATGTTTGAACTCTGCGCCAGATTGACCTTGAGCGCCAACATAAAACGTGCCAATTCGCCGCCTGAGGCAATTTTTCCCAACGGTCCTTGCGGTGAATTGGGATTGGTAGCCACGGTAAATGACACGGCATCAAATCCGTATTCAGACCAGCCGCTTTCAGGCTGTTTTTCGACTTGCGTCACAAACTTTGCTTTTTCCATTTTGAGCGGCGGCAGTTCGCGCATCACCAACTCGTCGAGCTTTTGCGCTGCTTCGACACGCACCGCATGCAGGTTTCCGGATGCCTCAAGATAGGCCAGTCTGGCCTCTTGCTCGGCTTTGCGTAAAGTTGCGATATGCTCTTCGCCAAGCTCAATGCTGTTCAGGCGATGGCGAAAATCTTCCAGCGTGGCGGCCAAATCATCGGGCAAAACACCGTGCTTGCGTGCCAAATCTTTAAGCGCAAACAGACGGCTGTCAATATTTTCCTGTTCGTCGGCGCTCAAATTGACATCGGCCGAAGCGCTTTCAATCCGCTCCGAAGCATCAATCACCTCGACCAAGGCCCGATCCAGCGCCGCATAGATTTCATCATATTTGCCGTCGACAAATCGATTGGCCTTGTCTATGGCCGATTGCGCCTGCCGCAAGCCGGACTGGATGTCGGCGTTGCCGTTTAGGGCCTGATATGCATAATTCAGGCTTTCCATAATCTTTTCGGCATGCATCAGTTCCTGCCGCCGCGCCGTGAGCTCTGCTTCCTCGCCTTTTTGGGGCTTGAGGCGTTCCAGCTCGCTGACCCAATGACGCAGATTTTCTTCCTCGGTTTTGGCCTGATTTAACTCGGCTTCGGCTTTGCGACAAGCTTCGGCCGCCAGACGATATTCCGTCCAAGCGGCGGCGGTTTGGGTAAGAAGCGAGCCATACTGTCCCCAAGAATCAAGAATCGGACGATGATTGCTCGGATTGAGCAAGCCCTGATTATCAAACTGACCGTGAATTTCGACCAGCAGAGAACCGATGTCTTTAAGCAGTCGGGCGCTTATCGGCTGGTCGTTGACAAATATCTTGCCTTTGCCGGCGGCATCCAAGGTGCGTTTGATGATAATCTCATCGCCGCCTTCAAGCTCGTTTTCGCTAAGAAGCTTTTGCAAGGGCAGATTGCCGCCTTGGCCGTCAAACACGGCGCTCACGCTCAATTTGTCGGCACCGCGCCGAATAAGCGCGGTTTCGGCCCGATTGCCCAAGGCCAACCCCAGAGAATCAAGCAGAATCGACTTGCCGGCGCCAGTTTCGCCGGTGAGCACGCTTAATCCGGCGCCAAACTCCAAGTCCAGCTTATCTATCAGCACTATGTTGCGGATGTAAAGCGAGCGCAGCATCGGAAAAATCCGCCTTTTTAGAGTTCCTGAGCGCGTTTGTACCACTTGCTGTCAGGATAGTTGTAGCCCAAAACTTTGACAGCGTCCTGCCGTTCTTTGTTAAGCCCCAAAATCTTGTATACTTCGGCTTGACGGTACAAAGCCTCTTCAATGTGACCGGTGGTTTGATAGTGGTTAACCACTTCAGAGAAGCGGTTGAGCGCCGACAGATAGTTCTTTTGGCGCAGATAAAAACGCCCGACTTCCATTTCCTGACCGGCCAAATGATCTCTAATCAGATTTTGTTTGCGGCGGGCGTCTTCGGCATAACGCGTGTCGGGAAAACGCGCAATTACCTGATTAAACGCTTCTTCGGCCCGACGCGTGTTTTCCTGATCGCGTTCAATGCCGACAATCTGTTCATAATAGCAAAGACCGCGCATATAATATGCATAGGCGATGTCTTTGTTGCCGGGGTGATATTTGATAAAGCGGTCCAGCGCCATGACGGCGTCGTCGTAATTTTGGTCTTTGTAATAAGCATAAGCGCCCATCAGTTTGGCTTTGGTTGCCCATTTGGAATAAGGATGCTCAAGCTCCACTTTTTCAAAAGTTTCGGCGGCTTTGGCATAAGAAGTTTTGTTGAGCTGCTTGTAACCGCGGGCATAAAGCTGCTCGGCGGTCAGATGTTCGGCATCTTTGGAAGTGGAGCAAGCTCCGAGAGCAAGCAAAGCGCAAATCATTAAAACTGTTTTTTTCATTTTCTATTCCTCAATAATTTCATAATCAGCCGTATCGGCAAACAGACGTTTAAGCAGTTCGTTGTTGTGAAAATGCCCGCTTTTTGATGCTCTAAAAGAACCCAAAACCGGCATTCCCGCAGTATAGAGATCACCCAGCGCGTCAATCACCTTGTGGTTAACACATTCGTTGGCCACGCGAAAACCGCCTTCGTTCAAGATGGCATCGCCGTCCAAAACCACGGCATTGTCCAGACTGCCGCCCTTGATGAGACCGACAGACTTGAGATAATCAACCTGATATTTCTCGCAAAAAGTGCGGCACGGCGCAATTTTTGAGGCAAAGACTTCCGGCGTAACCACGCCCGAAAACTTCTGATGCCCGACGACTTTTGACGGAAATTCAATGTCAAATGAAAGCGAAAACTTTGCGGCCGGCGCAAGCTCGACAGAAGCGCCTTTGCCGTCTTCAAACCGGACGGGGCGCAAAACTCTGAGAACTTTGCGCGGCGCATCCTGCACAAGAGTCCTGGCTTCCTGCAAGGCCTTCCAAAACGGCAGCGCCGACCCGTCCATAATCGGCAGTTCGGCATTGCTGACTTCAATCAGTGCGTTGTCAATTCGGCTGATATTGAGCGCCGCCATCAAATGCTCGACGGTTGAAACCACCTGTCCTTTGGCGTTTCCCAGACAAGTGCAGTTGCGCGTGTCCGTCACGGCCGAGTACAGAGCCTTAAACCGCGGACGTTCAGGCAAATCCGAGCGGACAAAGACTATTCCGCTGTTTGCCGGCGCCGGATTGAGGGTGAGCGTGCTTTCAACCCCCGAATGCAAGCCGATTCCTCTGATTGTAACTGTTTTGGCCAACGTATGCTGCGGCATTTTTTCTCTCTCAAATCAAAACTTTCAGGCAGCCTATAAGCCGGGTTCTGTATTCTGCCAAAGCAGAACGATAGCTATTCATCTGGGTTGTCTGTCGCCAAACAACTCGTCGCGACCTACCTCTGGAGCGGAAGAAAGGCATTCCATACAACGCAGTCTGCAAAGCAAGCTCTGCACTTGCATTCTCCTAACTTGGTCTTGCATCAAACAGGGTTTACCCTGCCAAAACCGTTGCCGGTTTTGCGGTGAGCTCTTACCTCGCCTTTTCAGCCTTACCGGAAAATTCCGGCGGTTTGTTTTCTGTGGCACTTTCCCTAGGATTGCTCCCGCCAGACGTTACCTGGTGTTTTGCCTCTCCGAAGCCCGGACTTTCCTCACGTCGGGCAAAGCCGACGCGCAGCTATCCGGCTGCCGTGGTTGTAGAATATCACCTGCCGCCCTAATTGCAAGGGCTTTATGCATTTTTACGCAGCAAAAAACCGGAGCTGGCGCTCCGGTTTTGCTTGTGAGGAAGACGGCTATTTGCCACGGCCGCCTTTGATAACCTCGGTGAAGCGGACAAAGAGGTTGCTCATCTTTTTGCCTCTGCCGATCGCAACTTCGGTCAGTGCAGACTCCGGAGCTCCCTGCATAGCCAGAACGTTGACGTTG
Source organism: uncultured Alphaproteobacteria bacterium (assembly GCA_947588275.1). GTDB lineage: Bacteria > Pseudomonadota > Alphaproteobacteria > RF32 > CAG-239 > CAZU01. The sequence continues at coordinate 27,688 of CANPYJ010000013.1, forward strand.
GCCTTTGACTCGTTCAACGCTTTGGTCGCTTCTCGGACGGTTTGCTCTTGCAGCTTGTAGGGAATACCCTCGCCGTTCAAAGAACGCACCGTAGCCGCGTAATTATTGCCGGCATCAAAGCTGACGCAACCGTTCTTAGAAATGTATTCATACGAAACGACTTCGCCGGCTTTGTTAACCACCGGAATAATCTCGTTCGGTTTGCCGCCCAGCTGAGCCGCCGTCTCGGCAACCAATTTGTCAGCCGCCGGTTCATAAGCGCCGTTAACACCAAAGAATTTTTGCGTCTGATGAGCCGTCGTGCCATTGGTCGAGGCTTCCAGAGTGGTGCTGTTGTCGCCGGTCATCTTATAGATGCCGCCGGCTTTGTGAGCCGTCAAACCATCGCTGTTGGCGTCGTTGGCGTAAATTTTGAAGCCCTCATCACCAACCTTCGGATAACTGCTCTTGGTAGCATACGCTGAAGGATAAGTCGCCGCCGCGGCCGGTTCAGAAGTATAGTGAACTTGCAGTTCATCAATCTTAGTCGGTGTCGAATCCGAAATGACAGGTTCAACAACCGGTGCCGGTTTAGTCTCAGGAGCCGGAGTGGTCTCAGGAGCCGGAGTGGTCTCAGGAGCCGGAGCGGTCTCAGGTGCAGGCTGATAGCTGCGAACTTCGCATGGCGTCTTCATTTCAATGGTGCCGGCTTTCAGCGGAAGCATCATGTTCTCGTCAACCGGACGTCCGATGAAACCGTTGGTCGCATATTTCGGGCACAATTTATCGAACATAACCACCGTATCTTCTCCGTTGGGGCAACCCAAAGCGCGCAAAGCACTCATATCACCGGTATAGTGAGCGTGCATAAACGCAGTGTGAATGGCATGTTCCGGCGTAACGCCTTCCGGCAGAGTCACAAAACCTTCAGCAATCTGCTTTTTCATGGCATCGACGGCTTCGTTGACCGTCATCGTTGTGCCATTCGAATTCGGAAGCATTTTAACCAAATAGTTAAATTCGTTCATATTGTAAATGCGGTGTTCATAAAAAGCCTGAACGCCGGCCGAAGTGCTCAAACCGCCTTTAAGGCCGCTGACTTGAGAATAAACGGCGCCGTTTTTGCCGACGACATAATTCTCAACCACACCGTTGCCAAAATCTTTGCTTTTTAAAATATCACCGGGTTGCGGAGCAACAGGGTCGGTTCCAGCTGCCAGAGCATCAGGCGTATTGCCGGTACTATCGCCCAGATTATCAACCGGAGCGGTGTGTCCCAAGCTGTCAGCCGGAGCAGCATGTCCCAAGCTGTCAGCTGGAGCAGCATGTCCCAAACTGTCAACCGGAGCGGTGTGTCCCAAGCTGTCAGCCGGAGCAGCATGTCCCAAGCTGTCAGCCGGAGCGGTGTGTCTCAAGCTGTCAAGAACGCTGCGGCTACCGCTGTTAGTCGGCTGTGCAATTTCGGCACCGTGAGACAGACCTTTGCCAATCAGCCATCCGGAAACGCCCGAAATCAAGAGGCCGAGGCCCAAAGCCTTTTTGGCATTGCCGTATGCTTTTTTGTTGCCTTCTGACGGATCTTTTTTATAAGCCTTTTTAGCGGCAATCAGGTTGTGTCCCAAACCGGCATTGGTTCCGGCCATCATGGAAAACGCCATCGCCGCACGTGAACCGGCAAACCCCGTCACACCGGAAGCAAAACCGCCGACGCCCAGCAAACCGCCCACGGCCGCCATCGCTGTACCCCAGCCGGCCGAACGTTTGTAATTGGCGTCATTTTTCTTGTTTTTCCAAGCTTCTTTCCAAGCAGCGCGGAATTTCAGTTTTTTGTCGCCATTTTTGGCTTGGTTACGCAGGCGGTTGGCCTCTGTCCAAACCGGATATATCCACGCACCGGCCGCAGAGTGAACCGCAGCCGCACCCAAAGCCACCGCAGTATAAGGCGCCGCCAGCGAAGCCGTGGCAATGACACCGCCCATAACGGCGAAGTTGCCGATGATTCCATAACGACCGTTATAAATGCCGGCAGCCACATTTCTGGCAATGTCCCATTTTTTCTGCCAAAAACCGGCAGCCTTTTCGCCATAGTTTTTAACCTTTTGGCCAAAGACGCTCTCTTTGCCGATTTTTGCATTCAGTCTTTTGGCAAAGTTTTCAGCCGATATATGCGTATCCGCGCAAGCGGCAATCAGGTCTTTAACCTTAATCTTGACTTTGTCTTTAAGTTCGCTGCCGTTGTTAATCAAATCTTCAATAAACTTTTTGGCCGCTTCCTGACGATTGGCAAGATATTCGTTGAATTTGTTTTCATCTTGCCGTTCTTCGGCCGTCGGCGCATCAAATGTTGACGCAACGCCGGCCACGCCCAATTTGGACAGAAAACGATTATTGATGTCTTCGGCCATCCGATTACGTTGCTCTGTCTTGGACGAGAGCAGATAGTGAATATTGCCGATATTGGCCTGATAAGCTTCCAGTTTGGCCGCATCAAACAGCATCTCAAGGTTCTTTTGGCGGGCAGAAGCATCAACTTCGGCATCTTCGTCTTCAATCGCCACATTGTTGAGAATATCTTGCAAGGCGCCGAATTCTTTGGACACTTCGCCGTTTTCATCAAACAATGTCAGCGTGTCCAGATGTTCGCCGAGGCTTTTGTCATTGCGTTCCAAAACTTCCGGCTCGGCATCCAAACCGTCTTCTTTGTCAAACTGGCTTTTAATCTCTTTAAAAGCTTCTTCCATTTTGGCTTTCTGTTCGGTATTCTCGACTTTGCCGATTAAACGCTCGACAGCCTCAAGTTCGCCGACTGAAATGTCGGTTTCGGCATTTGTGTTAACCAAAGCATCTTCCAGCTTGGCAGCAGCCGTATCCTGCAATTTGGCGGCAGCATTTTTGATTGAATCCGTCGATTTGGCAGCATTTAACAAAGCCAAAGTGTTGTCAAGATCGCCGAAAGAAATTTCTTTAACGTCATTCAAATCGCTGTCCAAGAAGCTTTCGGCAAAATTTGCAGCCTGTGTATCAACATCGTTTTGCAAACGTTCGGCATAGTCGGTGTCGACGAAGATTGACTTGAGCGTTGCAAACTCGTTATAGTTCGGCATCATTTCTTTGGTTTCGTTATAATATTTCTCATAAAACGCCTCCAAATCCGAAGTCATGCTTCCGTCTGCCTTGACCAGCTCAACGGCTTTCAGGACTTCCTCTTTGCTGTAGTTAACAAGGCTTGGCGCTTTGATAACTTCCGCCGCCTGTTCAAAAGTCATTTCAGAGTTTGTGTTTTGTGCCATAATTTTGTCCTCACAATGTTTGTTGTTCATTCAATGTTTGCAAAGAATATATCACAAAAATTTAGACTTTTCAATACATTTTTGTCAATTTATTTAAATTTTGTAAAAAACCTTTGTTTACGCCACTTTCTAAGGGTATTTGAGCATAAAAAAGTTAAAAAAATGTAATGTCGAAACGGAATTTTCGGAACAATACCCCGATTCGCCAAAGCGCGCCCAGAGATTTCTCTCAGGACGCGCGCGAAAATAAGCGTCGATTCGTTTAGGCGGCGGCGATTACCCTGGCGTCAAACCAAACCTGCGCGCCTTCAATATCGGCGTCGGTGCCGCCGGAGCAGACATCGGAAATCTTTACAGCCAACACCTGTTCGGCTATATAGGCCTTGTTTTCGGCCAAAGCCTGCGCCAACTCGGCGTTGTCGGTCGACCAGCAGAGTTCTATGCGGTCTGAAATGTTAAAATCCTTGTCCTTGCGCAAAGTTTGCACCAACCGCACAAAGTCGCGGGCCATGCCCTCACGGCGCAAAGCGTCAGTAACATTGGTATCCAGCGTTACAACCGCACGGTTGGCGGCAAACGACTTGCCGGCCACACCGTCTTTCATCTCCAGCCGCACTTCAAACAAGTCCGGCGTCAGAGTTTGGCCGCCGATACTCAGCGTGCCGTCGGCATTGAGCGTATATTGCCCCTGCTTGTATGCAGCCATCACGGCGCCCATGTCTTTGCCCAGCACTTTGCCCAAAAGCGGCGTAAACAAATAAAGTTTCTTTTCGGCATAGGCGGCAAAGTTGTCGTCAAAGCGCACTTCTTTGACATTGAGCTCGTCTTTGACAATCTCCTGATAGGCCTGCGACAAACGCTGTCCGACAAGCGTCAGACTGGCCAAAGGCAGGCGATTGCGCAGATTTTTTTCTTCGCGGATAAACTTGGCGGCCGAACAAAGCTCCTGCACAAAATCCATTTCCGCCACCAGATCGGCATCAAAGCGAATTTGCTCAAGTTCCGGATAATCCGCCAGATGCACGGACTCCTCTTGAGTGAGGTTTTTATATACATATTCGGTGACAAACGGCATAAGCGGCGCCATAATCCGGCACAAGTTCACCAAAACCGTATACAAAACGTCAAAAGCCTGCTTGTCGCCGCTCCAAAAACGATCGCGGCTACGGCGAATATACCAGTTGTTGAGAATCTCCATAAACGCCGCAATCTCACCGGTGGAAAGAGACACATCATAGGTCTCAAGACCGGTTTTGACAACTTCGGAAAGTTTTTTGAGCTTGGACAATATGTAGTTGTCAATCGCTTCGCTTGAAGCATAAACCTCTTTGGCGCGATAGTTCTCGGCATTGGCATACAAAGTGAAGAAATAAAACGCATTCCACAACGGAATCTGAGCCACCCGCGCAGCTTTGGTAATCTCTTTGCCCTCTTTGTCCACCGCCAGATTTCCGCCTTTTAAGACCGGCGAAGAAACCAAAAACCAACGCAGCGTATCGGACCCCATGGTTTCCAATACGTTGTTCGGATCGGGATAGTTTTTGAGGCGCTTAGAGAGTTTTTGTCCGCCCTCGGCCATCAGCAAACCGGTGCAAATGCAGTTTTTAAACGCCGGCTTGCCGTGCAGCGCCGTTGACAAAACGGTCAGCGTATAAAACCAGCCACGGGTTTGGTCAATGGCTTCGACAATAAAGTCGGCCGGAAAATGATCTTCAAACCATTGCTTGTTTTCAAACGGATAGTGCACTTGCGCATAGGGCATGGAACCGGATTCAAACCAACAATCAAAAACATCGGATACACGGCGCATCATCGTCTTGCCCGACGGATCATCGGGGTTGGGATATACCACATCGTCAATATAAGGCTTGTGCAAATTGGTCACCTCAATGCCGGTTTTTTGCTTAATCTCGGCCAGCGAGCCAAAAACATCAACCCGCGGAAAAGCCGGATTGTCAGACGTCCAGACCGGTATCGGCGTGCCCCAGAAACGATTGCGCGAAATCGACCAGTCTCGCGCGCCCTCAAGCCATTTGCCGAAACGTCCGTCTTTGATGTGCTCAGGCACCCAGTTTATTTGCTGATTGTTTTGCACCATCTGATTGCGAAAATCCGTCACCCGCACAAACCAGCTGGACATGGCCTTGTATATCAACGGGGTATCGGTGCGCCAACAGAACGGATACGAGTGCGTGTATTGTTCTTTTTTGACCAGCAGACCGTTCTGCTTGAGCCACTGCATAATCGGCTCATTGGTCTCAAACACCTGCCGGCCCTGATAATCGGGAACTTCGGCCGTAAACTTGCCGGCTTCGTCTACCGGACAAATGACCGGAAAGTTCTCATCGTAGGCGCGGCAGACGTCAAAGTCGTCTTGCCCGAAACCGGGAGCGATGTGCACCACGCCGGTTCCGTCTTCAGTTGACACAAACTCACCCGCAAGCACGCGAAAAGCGCCTTTGTCTTTAAGGTGACCAAAATACGGAAACATCGGCTCATAGGACATTCCGACCAGATCGGCGCCTTTGATTTTTTTGACCGGAACGGCCTTCTCCAGCTGTTTTTTGTAGCTTCCCAAACGCGCCTCAGCCAAAATGTAGTCTTGCCCGTCCTCATTCATGACCACATAGTCGATATCTTTGCCCACCGCCAGCATCAGGTTTGAGGGCAGCGTCCACGGCGTGGTCGTCCACACCAAAATCTTCTGACCGTTTTGCAACCGAAACATAACCGTTATGGCATTGTCGGTTTTGTCCTGATAGCCAAGGTTGACTTCAAAATTCGACAACGGCGTCTCGGCCGCCCAAGAATACGGCAAAACGCGAAAATCTTCATATACCAACCCTTTGTCCCACAACTGCTTAAAGTTGGAAATCACGCTTTCCATAAACGGCAAATCCATGGTTTTGTAGTCGTGTTTAAAATCGACCCAGCGGCCGATGCGCTTGAACATCTCAACCCAAATGCCGGAATATTTGAGAACATCGGCACGGCAGAAATCGTTGAACTTCTCAACTCCGAAGGCCTCTATCTGCTTGCGGCCGGAAACCCCGAGCTGCTTTTCGGCTGACATTTCGGCCGGCAGACCGTGACAGTCCCAGCCCAGCCGACGCTCGACCTTTTTGCCCCGCATCGTCTGAAAACGCGCCACCACGTCCTTGACGTAAGACACCATAATATGCCCATAGTGCGGCGTGCCGTTGGCAAACGGAGGACCGTCATAAAACACGAACTCGGCGGCACCGTCACGGTTGTGAACGGATTTTTCAAAAGTTTGATCTTCGTCCCAAAACTTGAGAACTTCTTTTTCGACTTCGACAAAGTCGGGCTTGGCCTTTACCTCGGCATAATATTTGGTCATCTGCAACTACCTTCAGATTTTTAAGAATTGTTGTGGAAATATTCGGTGTGATTGGTTATGTGCGCAAAAATATCATCCCCCTAGGGGATAATGTCAAAACTCGGATGTTTGAAGAAACTGCGCATAAAACCCGTCTTTCATTCAAAATTCGCTAACACGATAATACATTGCGCCGCCGGAGTCAACCACAAATCGAGGATAACTTCGCCTAAACTTGCGGCTTGGCAATTTTGACGGTTTTATTTTGCGGCAATTTAAATACATTGTTTATGAAGCTGATTTTTTTGCAACAAATATCCCCAATTTTTATTTAAGGCATTTCAGCCAAGCCGGTTGGGCGTTTGGGTATATATCTGCAATCGGATTTTAAGAACAAATTAAGAACAATTAACAAATTGCTAAAATTTCCCATTGATTCCCATATTTTCCCGTGTTATACCATTTAAAGAATGATTTTTTGACAAGGATTTCAAAATTGCGCAAAACCTTTTTGTTTATGGACACCGTTCTAAACAAAGTGGACGCCAAAGGGCGCGTCTCGCTGCCCGCGGACTACCGCGCAATTGTCAAAGAGACCGGTTCGGAAATTGTGTGTTATCGCAGCCTCTCGGCTCCCTGTATTGAGGGGTGTTTGGAAGATTTGCTCGACAAACTGGCCACTCAAATCGAAGATTCGTTGGATTTCTTTTCGGCAGAACAAGACGACCTCACCAATCTGGTGTTTGGCGATGCCAAGCGCTATACGTTTGATTCCACCGGCCGGATTATGCTGGCGGACAAACTCTTAAAACACGCCCAAATTACCGATGCGGCAATATTTGTCGGCAAAGGCCGCAAATTTCAGATTTGGAATCCCGAAAACTGGGCTAAAGAAGAACAAAAAATTCGCGCCGCCGCGCTCAAGCATCGGCCGTCTGTCAGGAGGCTCGACAATGAAGCCTGACTACGCCAGACATTTTCCGGTGATGCTGCCGCAGGTGCTTGAACATTTGGCACCGCAAGACGGCGAAACTTATGTCGACGCCACTTTTGGCAACGGCGGTTACAGCGAGGCAATTCTTAATACCGCCGACTGCCGCGTGATTGCCCTCGACCGCGATCCCGAAGTTCAGCCGCGGGCGGCCGAGCTGGCGGCGCAATACGGTCAACGCTTTGAGTTCAGAGCCGGCGAATTCGGACATTTTGCCGACCTGGTGCCGGAAAACGTCAACGGCGCCGTGTTTGACGTCGGTGTTTCGTCCATGCAGTTGGACGAGGCGGCGCGTGGTTTTTCATTTGCCAAAGAGGCACCGCTGGATATGCGAATGTCGCAAACCGGCACAAGCGCCGCCGATTTGGTCAATACTTTGCCCGAGACCGAGCTGGCCAACCTGATTTACGAATACGGCGAGGAGCGCAAATCGCGCCAAATTGCCCGCCGCATTGTCGAACGGCGTAAAATAAAACCCGTGACCACCACGACCGAGCTGGCCGCAATTGTTTATTCGGTGCTCAAACGCACGACAGGCGCAATTGATCCGGCCACGCGCACATTTCAGGCGCTGCGCATTGCAGTCAATGACGAGCTCGGCGAACTCAGACGCGGACTTGATGACGCGGCGGAGCGGCTTATGGGCGGTGGACGGTTGGTGGTGGTGGATTTTCACTCGCTTGAAGACCGTATTGTCAAAACCTTTTTCAAATCAAACACCGGCAAAATCCGCCATGTCTCCCGCTATCGCGCCGAACCGGCGGCAAGCCAAACGCTGTTTGCCTCTTGCACCAAGGCGGTTTTTCCTTCAGAAGAAGAAATCCGTCTCAACCCGCGCTCGCGTTCGGCCAAACTGCGCTGCGCCATTAAAAACAACGTGTTCCAGAAGGAGAACGACCTATGAACAGTACCCGTCTTGCCGCTCTTGCTCTTTGGCTGGCTCTGCCCTGCCTGCTCGGTTTCAGCTCGCTGGCCATCAAGAACACTGTTCAAGACCTTGAAAAAGAGCTCAAATCCATTAATCGTGAGATTCAAAACGACATCAAATCCATTCACGTTCTTAAGGCCGAGTGGTCTCATCTCAACAATCCCGACCGTCTGCGCGAGCTGGCCGCCAAACATATTTCGATGAATCCTGTTCAGGCTGAACAAATTATTAACTATTCTGCGCTACCATTCTCTCAAGAAAACGGCGAATCGCGCAAAGATGCCGCCAGAAAGAAAATTTCTAACTATGCCGAGCAGAACAAAGCTTTAAAAAGGCTTACCAAATCTCGGCGTTAGCTGAAGATTGGGCAGAAGCAGGAGATGTTCGGGAAGATTTTTTATAAGAAAAAACAAGAAGATTTTTACCTTCCCGGCGAAGAGATTAAAATCGACAAAGCTCTTTCTTTCGGCAGTGGTCTGACTTGCGAAAAAGACCCTCTGGCAATTTGCAAAAACCGCGTATTGTTTGCGGTGTTGTGCTTTTGCGCCGTCTATTTGACCATTGCCCTGCGGCTGTTTGACCTATGCATTATGCCGGCTTGGCAAGACGTCGACGACGCGCGGCCGGCCAAATTTGCCCAAAACCCGATTCGGCGTGCCGACATTATTGACCGCAACGGCACTATTGTGGCCACCTCGCTGCCGACCGTCAATCTTTATGCCAATCCGCGCAAAGTTCCCAACCCCGAAAAAGCCGCACATCAGCTGGCCACCATTCTGCCCGATTTGGACTTTGAGGTTATTCTCAAAAAACTGCGGCACAAAGGCAGTTTTGTGTATCTTAAGCGCAATCTGACGCCCTCACAGCAATATCAAATCAACTATCTCGGAATTCCGGGACTGGAATTTGAAAACGGCGAGAAACGCGTTTATCCGCACAAAAACCTGTTGGCTCATATCGTCGGCGCCACCAACATCGACAACGAGGGGATTTCGGGAATTGAAAAAGCGCTTGACGAGCGGCTGACCGAATCTGACATTCCGCTGCAACTTTCGATTGACGTCGGCGTGCAAGACACCATTCGCCGCCTGCTTCAGGAAGGAATGGAGACCTATAAGGCCATCGGTGCAACGGCGGTTTTGCTTGACGCTCAAACTGCTGAAGTGCTGGCTTTGGTATCGCTGCCCGATTTTGATCCCAATGTCAACAAAGCCGCCGACGAGCGCGCGTTTTTCAACATTGCCGCCAAAGGCGTGTATGAACCGGGCTCGGTGCTCAAAATCTTTAATACCGCAATGTCGCTGGAAAGCGGCAAGGTCAAGGTTGCCGACAAATTTGACGCCACCGAGCCGCTCAAACTCAAATACAACGTCATCAAAGATTATCGTGGCGAGAACCGTTGGCTGTCGGTGCCGGAAATTTTGGTTTATTCTTCCAACATCGGCTCGGCGCGAATGGCCCTTAAGGTTGGCGGCAGCGAACAACGCAGTTTTTTGGAAAAAATCGGATTTTTTGACAGTCTGGACATTGAACTGGCCGAAAAAGGCCATCCGCTGGTGCCCAAACGCTGGAGCGAGGGCACAATCGCCACGGTGGCATTCGGCTATGGAATTGCGGTTTCGCCGTTGCATGTCGTGAGCGCATACGCGGCGGTGGTCAACGGCGGCATCTATCACAGCCCGTCTCTCATCAAAGGCAGCGCCAAAGGCAAAGACGGGCATCGGGTAATCTCTTTTGCCACCTCAAAAGCCATGCGCAAGCTGATGCGGCTGGTGGTAACCGACGGCTCGGGCAAACGCGCCAACGTGGCCGGATATGAAGTCGGCGGCAAAACAGGAACAGCCAACAAGCTCTCAGAAAACGGCAAATATGTCGACAAGAAAGTGCGCACCACGTTTGTTTCGGCGTTTCCGATTTCGGAGCCCAAATATGCGCTTATTGTGATGCTTGACGAACCCAAGCCGCTAAAAGAGACTTGGGGATTTGTAACGGCCGGTTGGAATACCGTGCCTACGGCCTCAAAAATCATTTCGGCCATCGCGCCGCAGCTTAACATCAAGGCCAATTATGATTTGGACGATGAGCGGCAACAGCGGATAATTGAAGCTTCGTGGTAAAAAAAACAAAACCCTGCTGACGAACAGCAGGGTTTTGCGACAAAGTTTAAGACGCACGAATAATCGTGACATTGAAGATGAAGTTACCGACGCCGACATGATTAATGTAATCCACCCGGCAAATAACCTCTTCGGCGTCTTCGTAATCGTGGCACAGTTCCACCACATTGGCAATGCTGACCGAATTAACGGGATACTTGGAAATTTCCCGCGTCGGCTCAAACAACGGCAAACCGCCTTTCATCTTGACCTTGTAATTGTAGCCAAGCTTGTAGGGACCGGCCACCGATTTGGAACCGTTGTTTAAGGCTTCAAGGCGCAAAGTTTCGTCGCAATAACCGCAATCTTCCGGTTTGAGACTGCTGACCGCAGTTGTAACCGGAGACGTTTTGTCTTTGCCCACAAACCTCACGGTAACCTCATTGTTCTGACTGATATACTCCACGCGCACAAACGCCTTGGCAATATCGACCGGAAAATTGCCCTCACGCAGAATGCCCTTGGTTCCGTCTGGAAACTGAACGGCGATTGCGTTGATGACGTCGACCAAAAAGATTTTTCCGAGTTTGGCGCGTCCATACATTTTGCGACTTCCCATGTAGACAGCCTCTTCTATCTGCTTTGGCGTCCACGGTAACAGCGGATTAGTTTCTTCCGGCTCGGGTTCGTCGGCCACAGACTCCAGATAAGATGCCAGATAGTAGTCCTTGGCAGCGTCATAACTCAGACCGCGCACCATAACTTTTTGGTTCTCAGTCAGTTGAGTCTCGGCTTCCGTCAACCCGTGAAGCGGCTGATAGCAAGCATAGGCTCCCGGTTTGTCCAGAAGTTCGACCACGATTGCCCGCGGCGTGATGAAACAAATGCGCGCTTCCTGCGGTAGTTTTTCAAGTTTCCACTCTTCGGTCGGCGCAAATACCGGCAGATTGTCTACCAACTCACAAATCCGCACTTTCAGCACTGTTCCCTGAGGAAAACTCCAACCGGACATCATGGTCCCGAATACACCGCCGATGGTTTTGACATGGCAGATTTCTTCATTCTGTGACGGAATGACATAGACTTGCATTTCATCACCGACCTTTAAAAGATTGCTAAACCTTTTTTGCAGGTCAAAAATGTTTTTTACCATAGTTATAAAATTTTTAAGTAAATGAAATAGCCAGACTTTGCAGAATAACTCCACAATAATACTGATAAGTTTTTACGTTATAGCATAAAACCAATGGTCTGTCAAACACAAATTTTGACAAATTTCGAAAAAAAATATCTGTCTTATCGGATGCAAGCTTCCTCACGATGACGTGGTTTTTAGGGTGTCATTGCGTGTTTTTTTGTCATCGCGCACCCTTTTTGTCATTGCGAGATTTTTTGTCATTGTGAGATTTTCTTTCTCCTTGTCATTGCGAGCGGAGCGAAGCAATCCATCTTAAGGAATCGTGCAACAAGGACAAAGTCCGGAGTGACCGACTAAATAAAAATGGATTGCTTCGAAAATCTGCTATTTTCTCGCAATGACATGAGTTTAGGTTTGTCATTGCGAGCGGAGC
>CANPYJ010000014.1 GCA_947588275.1 uncultured Alphaproteobacteria bacterium
TTTATTTCAGAACGAAATAACGTCTTTCTTATATGTCTTATTTTGCAAAATGTCAAATATATTTAGAGAACAATATTTATCAACAGCCCCGCAGGGCCAAATATAATTTAAAAAATTCTTTTGTTGTTTATGAAACCTTGTGAACATTGTGGATTTTTTTTTATCCCGAAGTTATACCCTCAAACGGGGTTGTAGAAAAGGTTTGTCATAAGTTCCGGGAAAAATAAAAGACTCGTTTTGAATCCTTTGAAAGTCAAAAATCAAGCGCTTGTGAATAAGACGGATTATACACAGGATGTGTATAAGCAAATGGGCTGTGCGTAAGTTGAATGATTAAATTTGAATTAGGGATATAAAAATGTATAAAGACTAAATGAAGGCCAGATTATGCACAGATTTGAGGCAATTTGTGGAAAAATCGGCAGAGGTTTGATTTTTTTTGGGAAAAACATATGATATTGGCGGCAATTACCGGTTCTATCGGCTGTGGCAAAACCACTTTGGCTGCGCAGGCCAGAAGTTTGGGGTATGCGGTGTTTGATGTAGACGGCTGGGTGCGACGGCTTTATTTCGATCGTTTTTTTTTGCAAATACTCGAAAAGCATTTTAAAGGAACGGTCAAAGACGGAACAGCCGACAAACGGCTGTTGCGGCAAATCGTTTTTACCGATCCCAAAAAACGTAAGCTTTTGGAAAGTCTGATTCATCCGTTTTTGTTGGAAACCCTTAAAAAAACTATTCGTCGCAACGCGTACAGAAATGAAGTGTGTTTTATTGACGTGGCATTGTTGTTTGAAATGGGCTGGGATAAATATGTCGATTTTATTATTGTGGTGGACGTGCCTTATGAAGTGCAAAAACAGCGCGTGATGGCGCGTGACAAGGTATCGGCGGAAGATTTTGAAAACATAAACAAAGTGCAGTTGAACAACGAGCACAAAAAACAGCTGGCGGATGCGGTTATCGAAACCGATTGTTCGCAAAATCTGCTGCGCGTCCGATTGGCAGAGCTGATCAGGGATTTGGAGGCCTCTTAAAATGACCAGAGAAATAGTTTTTGATACGGAAACAACGGGATTGGATTGTGCCAAAGGCGACCGTTTGGTGGAAATCGGAGCGGTGGAACTGATTAATCATATTCCGACGGGTGTAACTTATCATCAATATATCAATCCCGAGCGCGAAGTGCCCGAAGAAGTGGTCAAAGTCCACGGCCTGACTTATGATTATCTGAAAGATTTTCCGATTTTTGAAAAAGTGGCCGATGAGTGGATGGAATTTGTAGGCGATGCCACGCTGGTGGCTCATAACGCTTCGTTTGATATCAATTTTGTTAATTATGAACTCAAACAAATCGGTCGTCCGGAATATGAGTGGAGTCGCGTGGTCGATACTCTGGAAATTGCCCGCAATCTGTTTCCCGGCTCCAGATGCAGTCTTGACGCATTATGCAAAAGATTTGAAATTGACAACAGCAGCCGCGTTTTTCACGGGGCATTGTTGGACGCGCAGTTGCTGGCCGAAGTTTATTTGGAGCTTTTGGGAGGCAAGGAACCCAGTTTGCTGTTGGATCCGAAAAGGCAAAAAACAATCGAAAATGCCGCGGCGGACAATGTTCCCAAAAATATTCGGCCGGCGAGGGTGTTTGCCTTGAGTCCGGAAGAAGAACAGGCACATCGGGAATTTTTGCAAAACAAAATTACCGACGCGGTATGGAATAATTGAAATATCTTGACGTTGAGCAAAATTTGCGCCACAATACGGCGCTTGTGACAGAAAAGATAAGGAACGAACCGTGATATATGGTAAAAATGTCGTTATTTATGATTTGGACGATACGCTTTATAACAAAACGGAAGAATTTGCCGATTTGCTTGACAGTACAATGGCGAAGGCGCTGATTGAAGATTTAGGGCTGAAAATGGATTTTGAAGAAGCCAAGCGTCTGGTTACCGAATCTTTCAGAATTTATCGTGACGGCGGCGAGATTTTTTATCGCGATTACGGAATTAATCCCCGGGATTTGTTTATTGCTTATCATCGCCGCAAGCCGGTGGAAAAAATTGTTCCTTATGACAATCTGCTCGATAAGCTTAAAAAAGTGCCGGCGGATCAATATATTTTTACGGCCAGCGACCGTTATGCTTCGGATAAAATTCTCAAACATCTCGGATTGTGGACTTATTTTAAAGATCGCTGCTATTCGGTGGAAGATTTCGGCGTGTATAAGAAGAACGAAAACGCCAAGGTTTATCATCAATACTGCGATAAAATCAAAGTGAAGCCGCAAGACTGCGTATTTGTCGACGACAGTTATTCGAATCTGGAATGTGCCAAAGCTGCCGGAATGACAACGGTGCGGATTTATTATAAAAATAATTCAGCCAAAGACAATCCGTATATCGATTATGCCTACAAAGGGCTGATGAGTTTTTTGGATACGGCTTTAAGCGGCGCTATCTAACGGCATAAAGAACTTTCAAATTGATAATTGACGGCGTTGTCTAGTTTGTGCTGCTCGGCCAACAGCTGTTGCTTAAAAAATTCAAAAAGCGGCGAGAATTTGCGGTTAAATTCTTGCGTAAAATTCTCTGACGCACTGTCTATGTCTGAAATGTTGGCCACTAAAACCGGCCGCATGTCATCGGCAATATAATCCGCCGCTTCATAAAAAAGCGGCAGAAAATAATCAAGAGCTTTTTTATTGATTTGTTGGTGCGTTTGTTCGTGACGACGGACAACATTATAGAGGCAGGTTTGGGCGGCGAGGTTATTGGCAATGTAGATTACGGGGTCTCTGAAAGCCACCGTGATGTTGATGTTTTCAGGATAAATGCAAAAACCTTCTTCGCCGATAAGGCTGCCTGTCGTTTTGACGGAGATTTCCAAGTCAACGCTTAGAGTTGACAGTCCGCTGGCAAAAATTCCTCTTTCAACGGCTCCCTGCTTGGCGGCCAAACCGGTGATGTCTGCAACGGATTTAGACGTATCGTAAGTCAGTCGGCCATAAGACGAAAACAGGCTGATTTGCGGGCGCGGATAGTCGGCCGAACAGGAAGTCTGCGCTTGTGCCTGCATGGCAAACAGACTTAAAATTAATATAAAAAAAAGGTTTTTCATATAAACTATAATAAAACGGATTGGTTAAATTATGGTTGACGGAGAAAAACATTGAAATTCAAAATGTTGTCTAGTATTGCGGGACTGGTTTTATGTTTTGGTGCCGCTCAGGCCAGATATGTGCGCAAACAGGTAGTGCCGGACTTTTTTATTCCGCCGAAAGATGCTTTTAATCAGCCGGAAAAACTGCCGCCGCTGCCCAAGATTCAGCCTGTGGAGCAAGAAGAGGATCTTGTCAGACCGGCCGAAAGCGAAATGAAGTCCGACATGCCGGAATATCAGCGAAAATTTGCCGTTTATAATTATCAGATGCAGCAAATGAGCCGCAATAAAATTTTGCCTGAGAATCCGGATCTTGACAAGGATTTGGCGCAAATGAACAGCAACGAACTGTTTGAAGTGCCGCGAGAACCTTATCAGGACAGCGAAGTAACGCGAGCTTTTGGCAAAATATTGGAGCAGTCGTTGGAAAATTACTAAATTTCAACCGCGTAGATATCTTTAACGGCCCAATTGCCGTTTTGATTATCCATCACGTAAATGATATTGCCGTTGCACAAACCAAACCAGTTGCCGTTGCAGGTGCTTTGGGTATAAACCTCAAGGGTGCCGTCAGAAAGAGGTTTGATTTTGCTTATTTTATATGACTGAGAGGTCGGGCGCTGGAGGCTTTCGTCGCGCATAAAAACAAAGTTGGGCATAAAGGCCTTGAGTTCGGCGCATTCGGCAAAATCAGGATTGATTGTGCATTTGATGCTGGCATTAATGGCACAAATCATCTGACTTTCGCTGTTACAACCGGGGGTCAGGGTATTGATGTCAAAACTGAAGACGGTGTCTTTGTCTATATTCGTATTATCAGTCGGCGTGACAGGCTGGGTTTGACTTTCGGCCTTGGAGCAGGCGGCAATGAGAACAAACAGACAGACGGACAAAAATTTTTTCATGACACGGAATCCTTTAGTTTTGTTGACAGAGTTCAATATAAAATATCGGCGCCGATTTTTCAACCACAAAAAAAGAAGGGTCATAACCCTTCTTTTTTGTGAGCAGTATTCTCAAATTAGAAAGCGTATTTTACGCCCAGAGAATATTCGTCGCTGTGATCCAAACCATTAACTTTATCCATGAAAGTATAACGGTACAAAGCTCTTACCGAGAGGTTGCTGGTCAGATCATATTCGATGCCGGCGCCCAGACGATAGCCGTAACCATGTTCGGTTTTGCGGTTCATTTCTTCGAATTTGTATTTATAGTCTTCAAACGCAAAACCGGCGGTACCAACCAGAGCAAATGTCTGCTCGCAGCCCAGAGGCAGATAGCCGTATGCGTCCAAACCATAAGACTGCAAAGAAAATTCATTGGTTCCATCCTCAGAATGAATACGGTCAGAACCGGTGCGCTGATAAAAGACTTCGGTTCCGAAGTATTTGTTGTATTCGGTACCCAAAGCGACTTTGCCGCCGTTATATTCGCCGCCGGTGTGAGAATCGGTATAGGTATAGTCAGCAGCTACATAAGGTGTGTATTCCAAGGCTGAAGCGTTGGCAGCAAACGCAAAAGCCGAAACAGCAGCCATCAAAGCAAGAGTATTTTTCATAAGTTCTTCCTTAAATTCAAGTTACAACTTTTTATGAAAGCCAAAAGGTCTGACTTTCAGTTACGGTCTATACTATAGTCGATAAAAAAATAAAAATAAAGTAAAAATATTTCAAAAATGATTGTTTTGTGTAACTTTTGGTGATATTCTGACTGCTACAGGGGAAATAAAATGCAAAGTTCGCAGCAAAACGGCAATACCATGATAGAAGCTTTGTCCGCAATCGCGGTTGTTACAATGTTTACGATTGCCGGAATCGGACTCATAAGCAATATGATAAACATGTTTCGAGAACAGGTGCTTATCGGACAGGTGCAGGATATCCAAAAAAAAGTGTCAGAAAGGTATCGGTTGGAAGGCAATTATGCCGATTTGTCCGGAAAAACGGCCGAACAGTTTGAAAAAGAACTGCTGATTCCCGCGCAGATGCGCTCGGGTAATGAAATATATCATCGCATGGGCGGGCCGGTCAAAATTGAGGTTTCAGACATGGGCAACCGTTATTTCAACATTACTTTTTCGGAACTGACGCAAAAAAACTGTTTTAATCTAAGCCAAATGACATGGAATAACACCAATACGGTAGATTTGGTAAGAATTATCGTTAACGACAAACAATTTGATTTGCCGGTCAAAGGGCTGAAACCCGAAAACGACAAAGCGTTGCCGATTACGCTGAAAAAGGCCAGCGAATCATGCAAGTCTGGCGACGAAAACGAAATTGTGTGGACTTTTCAGTAGGAGCCGGACATGTTTAAGATTGGAGAAGTGAATAAAAACAACGAACTTTCCGGCAGCAAAGGCGTCGCCAAAAAAAGCAACGGCGATTTTTCGGCCTATCTGCGTGAGACTTCGGCCGCGTCGCCGCGTCAGGAAGTGGAATCAACTTCGGGAATTTCGGTTACCAATGCAATTTTTGCCGCACAGATGGTTGACGGAGAAGAAGAACGCCAAATTCGCAAAAAACTGGTGAAACGGGGCTTTAATCTGATTGAAAAACTGGAAGAAATCCGCGATGGTTTGCTGGAGGGCAGATTGTCCAAAGACAAGCTTATCGAAACCGCGCGTATGGTCAAAGAACATCAGGCCGAATCTTCAGATCCCAGACTGCAGGAAATTATGGCCGAAATAGAATTGCGCGTTGAGGTTGAACTGGCTAAGCTTACCAGTTGACGGGACGGGTGATAAAACGTGAAAACAGCTTGCTTTTTACGCTGAATTTTATATTTTACCAGCTATATATGTACGCAAGCCCATTTTGAGGAGTAAAAATAATGGAAAGCACAGTTATTTTGCCACCGGATTATAAGCCTTCGGCAGATGAAGAATATATGAACGAAATGCAGCTTGAATATTTCAGGCAAAAGCTCCTTAATTGGAAAAAGTCTCTTATCGGTCAGGCTACCGATACTCTGAACGATTTGCGTGAAGGCGGGCTCAATCGTCCTGACGAAATCGACCGCGCGTCGCTTGAAGCCGACAAGGCGCTTGAACTGCGCACCCGCGACCGCGCTCGCAAGCTGATTTCCAAGATTGACGACGCACTGCGGCGGATTGAAGACGGCGTTTATGGTTATTGCGAAGAAACCGGTGATCCGATTGGCATTGAACGACTGGAAGTCCGGCCGGTGGCCACGCTTTCCATTGAGGCGCAGGAACGTCACGAACGCATGGAAAAAACTTATGACGACGACGTCAAATAAACATCTTTTTGAGATGTCTGAATGACCAAAGATTTTATATTGGCTTCCGGTTCGGCACAGCGAATAGCCCTGTTGAAACAAATAGGGTTTGAACCGGCGCTGACCGAGCCCGCCGACATAGACGAAACGCCTTTTGCCAATGAGCGTCCGGCGGCATATGTCAAGCGCATGGCCATAGAAAAAGCCCGTGCCGTGGCTCGCAAACATCCCAAGAAAGTGGTTTTGAGCGGTGATACAATTATTGTTGTCGGTTGCCGGATTGTTCAAAAATCACACAGCAGCGAAGAGCAAACCGAAGTTATGCGTCTGCTTTCGGGCAAAGCGCATCGCGTAATGAGCGCCGTTTGCGTGATTGACGCCGCGGGCAAAGAAACTTGGCGGCTCAATAAAACCAAAGTTCAAATGAAAAAAATGAGCGAAAGCGAAATTGCCGAATATGTGGCCGGTCGTGAATGGGTCGGTTGCGCCGGATATAAGATTGAAGGCTGTCTGGCCGGATTTGTGCGCAAAATTATCGGCTCTTACAGCGGCGTTGTCGGATTGCCGCTGTTTGAAGCGCGCAATTTGCTGGTGGGTGCCGGAATTAAATAAATCGGGAGAATAACGATGATTGATACATTAGTTTATGAAGCAAAAAATCAGATTATTCGTATTGCCGGATTGGAAAACGGCATATTGCAAAGTCTTGACATTTCAGATTTGTCGCGAGCGGCTGAAGGCAATATTTATCTGGGACGAATCAGCAAAAAAATTGAGCTTGCCAACGGCAAAACAGGCTATTTTGTGAATTTGGGCGATGTCAAAGAGGCCTTTATCAATGCGGAGGAATACGGCCGCGACGAACTTAATGCCAACGAAGGGCAGGAAGTGATTGTGCAGGTGGCGCAGGAACAACACGCTGAAAAAGGCGCCAAATTGGTGCGGTCGCTGCAATTTGTGGGCAAAAATCTGGTTTATTGCCCATATCGGATGAATATTGAAATTTCGCAAAAAATTGATGACAAGCTTAAGGCCGAGGAACTCAAAAATCTGGTCTTGGACAACACAACTGGTCAGGAAGGCTGGATTGTGCGCACATCGGCTGCTGCCGCCGACAAAGAAGAAATTACGGCAGAAATGGAAGTTTTGCGCGGTCGCTTTGATGATGTCCGGCGGCGGGCACAAACCGCCAAAGCACCGGTGTTGCTGGCCGAACGCAATAATCTGGTAGTTGAAATTGTCAGCCGCAATGAACAGACGCTCAAAAAGATTGTGTTGAACGATCATAATCTGGAGAAGGCTTTCAAAGAAGATTTTGAGGTTGAATTCAGCGCTCAACCGTTTGCCGATTTTGGTTTGGATGAGCAAATCGTGGAAGCCCTGCAAAAGGAAATTCGTCTTAAAGACGGTGGGCGGATTTATATTGAACAAACCAGAGCCTGCACGGCTATTGACGTTGACAGCGGCGAAGATGACGGGCAGGGAAGCCTTGGCCGTCTTAATCATGAGGCGGCCAAAGAAATTGCACGGCAAATTAAAGTGCGCAATTTGTCGGGCAAAATTGTGATTGATTTTGCCGGTTCATCGGAATATCGCTTTTTGAAAGGCGCCATCGAAACCCTGATTTGTTCTCTTCACGGCGATACGGTGAAAGTTTCGGTTTATGGACTGAGCCGTGCCGGATTGGTGGAAGTGTTGCGCGCCAGACGGCGGCCGAGTTTGCAGGATCTGCTGAGTGTGGAATGTCCTACCTGCCGCGGCAGCGGAAGAGTCGAACCATGAAGTGTCCGATTTGCAAGAAAGAATTCAGCGATTTGAAGTATCGTCCGTTTTGCAGCAAGCGGTGCGCAGATATAGACTTGGGAAATTGGTTTAACGAAAAATACAGCTTTGCCGCCACTGAAGTCGACGAGGAAGACTTGCAGGCGTTGGAAGACGCCGCCAAGCAAAAGGCTGATGACTAAACTGTGATGTTGCACAGGCGCAGCATGGCGGCCAACAAGTCGTTGAAAGTTGAATATTCGGCTTGTGAGCACAAGTTTATGCGGTCAATAAGAACAAAAGCGTTTTTGCCGCCGTCGTAAGCGATAAAACATTCGGAAATTCGTCCGATTATTAGGCAGTTTTGAAAAAACTCGTATTCGACAAAGCCACCGTTTATTTCAGACATGTCCGGAAAGATATAATTTTTTGCCGGACGCGGATGCGCCACGGCGCCCAAAAACTCCAGCCCGTCAAAATAAAGGCCGTCGGTAAGTTTGAGAAAATCGGCATAGTCCGGCGGAATTGGCGAAAATCCTCTTTGAGCCAAACGTTCGGACACGGCCTGAACGATCGAATCGGCAACCGGCGGAAACGAAATAAATCCGTCGGTGGCCAGGGCTTTTTGCAAAAACTCCCTACTCATAGTAAAAATTTCCTTCAAACCAAGGAATATAAATGATTTTGTGCTTTTTCAGGAAGCCGCTGCCTATTTGATCTTCAATCAGGCGGTGAATTTGATCGTGCGTCGGGTGGCTTTTTATCAGGCTCAAATTTTCCAAGCTCAGACTGCCGCCGAAATCAAGCGGGATTTTGATGTGAATATTGTAGTTTTCAGGAGAGCGCTTGTTTTTGAGAAGATTAATGTCTTCTTCGTCAAGGCCAATGCGCAGGCATTCGGCGCGGCGCGAATAACCGATAAGTTTTAGGAAACTTTTGCGAATGCGCTGGAGATTGTCGAAATCACGGCTCATTTCATCCCATGTATGAGGATGATAGGTGCATTGACGCAAAACGATATTTTTGAGATTTAAGCGGTCCAGACGCTTTTTTAACAGGGTTTGTATTTGTTCGGGCGAAGGAATGTTTTCGGCCGGATTGTCAGACGGCGAGGTTTTTTCGGAGAATCCCCGTTTGGGAGGCAGGGTTAGTCTGTCCAGAGGCTTGAGAGAAGATTTTGACCACTCCCACATTGTCTCAAACCTTTATTCTTCTGCCTGCGGAGCGGTTTCGTCTCCGGAAGCTTCTTCATCTTCCAAATCGTCAAATTCCGAATCGTCAAATTCTTCGTTCGGATCATAATCAATGCCGAGCTTGGCCAACATATCGTCGTTGATGTCTTCGCGTTGCGCTACAATCCAGTCGGGCACGTTCGGCGCGGCCGGAAGCTTGCTCAGGGCGCGCATTTTTTTATCCAAATACCAACGCGGCGAATCTGCCATAATCGGGCGATCAATGTAGCCTTGCATCAGCACGACTTGTTTGAGCATGGGCAGGCTCAGCAGCTGAGTGGAAGAAATGACCGAAACGCCCTGCATTTGATAGGAAACATTTTTGGCAAAAGGATTGACGCCTTTGCTGAAACCGCCTTCGTTTTTGGAATAAGAGGTGGTTTGGACGGTTTTGTTGCCAATCATCTTGGAAAAACGCTGGGCGGTTTGTTCGTTGTTTTGTGACAAGATAACCTTGCAGGCGGTGGTGGAGATGACGGTTTCAAGGTCATCTTTGCCGTATTTTCCCGAGATTTGACCGAGGTCTTGGCCAATCAGCAGATAAGACACTTTTTGTCCTCGTCCGACCGCCGGTCCGTCGATAATGGCCTTAAGCTTGGGCATGGTCGGAAACTCGTCCAGCACAAACAGGCAGGAATAAGGACCCATTTGGCCGTCGGTGGGATTTTTGAACTTGGGCGGGTTGGCAATCAGGTAAGAAGACATCAGGTCAATGAACGTGCCGGAAATGACACTCAGAGCGCGAGCGTCTACCTGATTGACCGACAAATAAACCGAAATCGGCTTGAATTCGCCGGTAATCGGGTCTTTGAGACCACGCAAATCCTTAAAGCTGATGTCACTGAAACTGGTGCGGGCCACGACGGCGGCGTTTTTGAAAATGCCGATGCCGGAAAAAGCGGTCGAAAGCACAGAGCCGCGCTCTTTGTCAGGCATGGAACTCAGTTGACTCAACTCAACGATACAGCGCTGCGAATAGCCGAATTTGCGCGCTTCGGTGATGGCCTCTTCCAACAAGTCGCGCATGGGATCGGCCATGGCCGCCATTTGGTCTCCTTCGTCCATGCGACGCTTGATGTCTTGCGACTGTTTAATTTGCGCTTCGGTAATCCATTCCAGAATCATCGCAATACAGGATTCGTGGCCAATCCATTTTTCGGGCAGAAGCGCCCAAGTGCCGATAGGCAGATAGTTCTCAATGTTGAGAGTGCCGGCGCGCAGGTTTTGCAAGGCGCGGGCAGCCATCGGGTCGTTCATTTCCAAATAATAGCCTTCAAGAACTTTTTTGTCTTCGTCATCAAGCTTGCCTTCATAGACGCGGCCTATGAAATAATCGTTGGCGCGGGCTTTTTCGCATTTGGAGACAATGAAGTGAATAAAGCCGGTGAGGGCGGCACGGCCGGTTTTTGACCAGTGCGGATCTGCGCCGCCTTTCGGGTCTTCAACCAGCACGTTGCACATGGAATCGACATACATATCGCGGCTCGGTCCCGGCGCCGGAACAGCTCCCGGCGACAGCGGATTCCAGCTCGGATAGTAAATGCCTTCGGCCGGGTTGTCTTCCATACCCCAGTTAATGACAAACACCGGACCGACCTTGGCGCGAGCGCCGGTGGTGTTGAAACACAGCTCAGGCTTGGGGTCGTTGACGATGATGCTCATGGTCGGCGAGTTAAAAATGGTGGGAATAACCACGCCGGCGGTTTTACCTGTGCCCGGAGGCGCACAGCAAAGCGTTGACAGTGTTTCTTTGAGGAGCAGCATTTTGCCGTTGAATTTGCCGACAACCTGACAAAAGCCATCAAAACCCAAAAGCTCCATTTTTTTGATGTCTTTTTCCGTGGCCAGCCGCGCCGCACCGTGAACATTGGATTGAAAACGGTAGGGGTTGGTAATCATGCCGAAAATAATGCCGCCGGGAAAGCTCAAAAACGGCAAAATCGGCACCCATAAGCTGAAAGAAAACGGCCCGTGATAGCTGAACAGCTGCTTAAACCAGGAAATATAGCGCGAAGTCAGATAGTTCGGTCGGTTGAATACCAAGTCAAAAAAGCGTGAAACGTCGTCAATGGTGGCCTTGGAAATGCCCGAACCGATGAGATAGCCGAGCGGAATGGAAACCAACGCCAGAGCAACGGTTA
This sequence comes from uncultured Alphaproteobacteria bacterium, assembly GCA_947588275.1. Lineage (GTDB taxonomy): Bacteria > Pseudomonadota > Alphaproteobacteria > RF32 > CAG-239 > CAZU01. Next base: position 11,537 of record CANPYJ010000014.1, read on the forward strand.
TCAAAAACGATATAAGAATCGTGATGGTCATCCAGCGGACAGCCTTGTTATATTCTTCCCATTCTTCACCTTTCTTTTCCATTTTTTCCTCGGCTTACGCGATGCTGCGAATAAGTTTTTTAAGTTTTTCAAAGCGCTCTTTATCAATTTTTTCATCAACTTCTTCAAGCGCTTTGGCAAAAAGACGAATTTCTTTGGGCGTGCCGCGGTCAATGCGGGTGACGTTGATATTCATATTGCTCCATATGTCAAACATGTCTTCGGCGTTGATGATGTTGCCTATTTGTTCAATAACAAAAGCCTCAATCTTAAAATTCATATCGGCCGCAGACAGTTTGTCGGACAAAATGGTGCGGGCGACATCAATTTTGCGCACCGGTGAAATGCGATGCGAGCTCTCAGAAAACCATAACGGTTCTTCGTCGTTAAAGCGTTCCTCGTCGGCCAACCAGTCGCCGGGTTCTTTGTCGTTGAGGCAAAGGCAGATGGTGGAAGCCGAAACGCCGATAAAGTCAATGAGCGTGTTTTTGATGGTCGCGGCGGTAATAATTTCGTAACCGCGTTGTTTGAGTATTTCAAGCGTGGAATTTGACGAACCGCGCGGCGCCGCGGGTGGGGATTCGACTTTGCCGGCCGGCTTGGATTCCTTTTTAACCGGCTGGGACGCCGGTTTGGATTCGGCGGATGCCGGAGTTTCGGTTTTGGGTTTGTCGTCAAACAAATCAAAGTCGAAATCCACGGGATCGGTATCAAGCTTAAACAAAGAATGCTCAAATTCTTTGGGTTTGGAAGGTTCAATCGGAATAGTGCGGGGAGCAGCGGATTTTTTGGCCGGCGCGCCGGTAAGAGCCGAGCGTTTGTCCGCCGGCAGAGTATAAGCGCTGTCTTCTAACGGCGGGCGGATACTGCGCGGGCGGATTTCCTTATAGGATTTTTTCTTTTTGACGGCTTTGACGCTGGCCGTGTCGGCAAGTTTTTTGACTTGTTTTTCAAAGGTTTTCTTAAGAATACCGAAGGGTAGACGCAGAATGATGCCGAAAATATGTCCCCATTTGACCAGACTAAGTCCTGTCCAGCCGGTGAGCCAGATTGGAATAAACGTGAGGATTATCAAGATAAAAGCCCATTCTTTCGGGGTATCGATAAGCCAGCCGGAAAGCCACAAATTCCAAGCATAAAGCCAATGTGCCGGTTGAAAGACGTCAAAATGCCAGTTGGTAAGCATGATAACGCGGATTCCCTCCAGAAACAAAATGCTCCAGATGAGGCCGACAAAAACAATGCGTGACAAAATTATCAGCGGTTTCAAAGGAAAATCCTCGTGTTAGTTCATTATGACGTATACTAACATAAATTGGTTAACAACTGTTTTACTTTATATTTTTTGTTTTTGCAAGCAAAACGAATCGCCAAGAGGGCGCTTTGCCAAATCAAGATAATTATACAATTATCGTATTTTATATATACATAAAGAGTTTTTATTTTTTGTTTGAATAAATTATAGTAAAAGTTATTTTTTGTTTATCTCGCCCAGTTTTTCAAAAACACCGTTGCGAATGTTGCCAACTTCTTTGCTTTTGGCCGGTTTTATTGAGTCCAGCTGGTCTTTGATTTCTTCAATGATTTTTTGGCTGGATTTTATGTTGCGCAAAATAATTCGCTTGGAATCCTGCCCGTATTTTTTGATGATATGGCGATTGTAGGCAGCGAGCGGCCACAACAGCACGGCTACATAGTCTGCGCGCAGCAGGAGACGCCAGCCCCAAACCCACAGAACAGGCACCATGAGCAACATCAGCAAAAAGATAAAATCTTTGCCGGTGTTGATGACGCCGCCACTTTCCCAAAAACGCGAAATCGTCTGCCAGCTGCGTGCCGACAGAAAGTTAAAATTCCACAGCAACTGCATAACAAAATCGGCGACGATGACGTAAACATATGTCCACAACGCGCCGATTAGCAGTCCGCGAAAAAAACGAAACAGCTTTCTTATCAACGGCTTTCTCCTTTGCCTTGACCGAAAGTAGCCATCTTTTTGCCGTCGATATTTTGTTTTTGGTTGTTTTGGCCGTTGGCTTTTTGACGGGTTTTTTTGATTTGTTCGCGTCTGTCGTCATTGGACGATTGTTCTCTTTCCAGCCCTTTGATTTTGTTGTTTACGTCTGCCAGAGTTTGTTGCGCTTCGACAACTTTGTTGTCTCCGGAAAGGGCAAAGGCCATCAGACTCTCTTCTTTGTTTTTGCGCGCTTCGCCTTCAAGCCCATGGTTGCCCGCAGTTTTGACAATCGTGTCAATATTGACCAGATGATTGTTTATAAAATTGCCATTGGGATTTTTTGTGCGTTGTTCGTAGGAATATTTCAGCGCACTGCTACTTAAAGCCACAATGTCTTCGTTATTTTTAACCTCATTGTTGCCAACGGTCAAGGTTTCGCCGTTGCGCAGTTTTTGCATCATGGTCAGCGCCGACAGCCGGCCTTGGTCGCGATGCAGCGTGTAGGCGTCTTCATACGACACTCCTTCCGGTTTGCCGTTAGCCAGAAGCTGTGCCGCGGCATAGCTGGAGGCAAAAGTGGCGACTTGTGTCTGAAGCAAAAGTTCTTTGCCGTATTTCAGATTCATTGACGTGGAAATCTTTTCTTTGTAACGGGCGCCTTCTTCGGCCGACATTCCTTTGTCTTTGGTATATTTGTCAACGGCGTTAGCCAAGTTGATGATATTGAGAGCCATGTCTTTGGGTATGGTGATGCTGTGGTCGTCGTTTGTCCAGGTAACATTGTTGCCGTTGACGCTAACCGGAGGGTTGGCGCCGGAAAGGGCAGTCGTAATAAAGCTGCCGAGAGCTTCGGTGTCTTTTGAGATTCCGTTTAAGGAGTCAATTTCCCGGTTGTGGTTTTCCATAACCGCGCGCAGTTCCGGATCGGTGATTTTGCGGGGGTCAATCTTATGGTCGCCGGAAACGCTTTGCGTATATTGCACGTTTTCCTTATGTTTTTTGTAGTCCTCTTTAAGAGCTTCGTAACCTTTGTTTGTGAGTTTGCCGAGGCCGTGATAAGTGTATGAACCGAGTTTATACAGGCCGTATCCGGCAACATTGGCGACTTTGTTTCCGACCCATGCGGCTGAAGCCAAAATGACGTCTTTCATCAAATATTCAATAATGTCGCCTTGTTCGATTTTGAAAGGGTCGTCATCTTTACGTTCGCTTTCCCAGTCTTTTTCTGCTTGGATTTTTGGGGTGTCGGCCTTATTATCGTTTCCTTGTTTGACTTTGGCCAAATCTCTGTATTTTTCGGCTTCGGCAGGGTCATTGGTTTTTTCGGAAATTAAGAGGCATTGATCGGAAGATAATTCGTCTATTTCCATTGTCCGCAGGCGGTTGACTTCGTCGACCAGGAGCGTTTGCGCATCGGTTTTTTGGGGTTCCTGATTTACCGGAGGAATATCTTTGGTTACGGGACGAAAATCTTCCGGGCCTTTACGCTGCATGCCCGCATCAATTTGGTTGACAACGGTTTTCGGTTTGGCTTTTCCACTGTCAAAGCCTTTGCTGGCGGCGGCTTGTGCGGATGCTCTTGCAGAAGTTTCCTTAACCATGGTCAAATCCTTTCTTTATGCGTGCGATATCTTTATAATAGCATTAAAAAGCTATTTTGTCTATATTTTTGTGCAAATTATGCTTTCAGATGTTTCAAAAACTTTCCCAGTTCTTTATTGACGCGGATGCCGTCTTCGGGCTTGGCTTTGATGAGTCCAAAAAAGCGCGGCGGAATTTTGTCGGTTTGGATGGGGGCATAAGTTGCCGGATTGTTTTCCAAAATTGCTTGCGCGCCGTTTGGATCTTTGCGCGCGGTCTTGAAGAAGTTGTTGACCAGCCGTTCGGCGTCAACAGGAAAATTTTGTTGGCGGATAGCCTCAATGTAAAGTTTGATTTTTTCCTGCCGATGCAGGTGTTCTTCGTAGAGTTTGCGTTCGATTTTGCGTTTTTGGGCTTTGGCCTTGCGCAGATTGTAGGCGATTTCGCAGCCGTCGAGTTCAATTAAAACCTCGACATAAGAGATGATGGCATTTTGCAGATTTGGATCGGTGGTCTTTTCGGCAAAAGACAGCAACTGTTCGTCGGTGGGGTTTGGGGGCAGAGAAGATAATCTGACCGGTTGTGCCGTGACCAAACATTCCCAAGAGTTGAAAATGTCGGCATAAAGGTTGTCAATTCGTCCGGGGCGAAACCGCGGGTAAATCTGGTCGGCCGCAAACGTGTATTTGGGCGCCGCCAGACCGGCCAGTCCGGCAACTTCGGATACGGCCTGACGAAAATTGCGAAACGCATCGTAAAGCCGGCGTTCTTCCGGATATAAGGTTTCGGCCGCCTGATCTTCGGGCAGAGTTACGGGTGGCAGGGGTTTATGGGCGCTGACGGCCTCTTTGTTTTCTTCTGCCGTTGTTTCGGTGTCGGCCAGCTGTTGAGCAATAAAGTCATCAAGCAGGCGGTCAAATTCATCGGATGTTGTTTCGTTGTCTGCCATAAAACCTCCAAAAAGTCAGTCAATGTGAATTTCTGCCGGCGGATCCTGCGGACGAGCGGGATTGACGGCCAAAATACGATCGGGTTTGGCACCGCCTTTCACCAATATCCATAGGCGGCCGCCGTCAAGCTTGAAACTCTCAATGGTGCTTCCGTCCGGCTGGGCAAGGCTCATTGAAACCGGTTTCGGCGCCGATGCGGCAATTTTTTTATAAATGGTTCCGCCCGCCGCCAACAGCCCGAAAACCAACAAAAATGTAAGAATAACCACGATTGTTTTGACGATTTTCAACTTGTCCATATTCTAAGAATCCTGCTTGCAAGTTTCGGATTTCAAATTTATTATCAGCTTATCCAACGGAGCGGCGGATGGTTGATGGGAACATTTATACCACAAAAATAGTTAATAAAGATTATAAAGGCATGCGAGTTGACAGATTTTTGGTGGAGAATCTGCCGCAGTTTTCTCGTGCGCAGCTGCAAAGGCTGGTGGCGCAGGGTATGCTCAGCTGCGATGATGACATTATCGTTGACAATGCCTATAAAGTGCGCGAGGGAGATTCCTATCAGCTTATTGTGCCGCCACCGGCGGCTGTGGCGCCGCAGCCGCAAGATCTGCCGATTGAGGTGGTGTATGAAGACGAAGACTTGATCGTGGTCAATAAAGCCGCGGGAATGACGGTTCATCCCGCACCGGGAGCTCCCGACAAGACTTTGGTGAACGCGTTGTTGTATCATTGTCGCGATTTGTCCGGAATCGGCGGTTATTTGCGTCCGGGAATCGTGCATCGGATAGACAAAGACACCAGCGGGCTTTTGGTAGCCGCCAAAAACGATGTTGCACATCGCGGTCTGAGCGAGCAGTTTGCCGAGCATTCAATAGAGCGCACTTATATGGCGGCGGTGCGGGGCGTGCCCAGTCCGGCCAAAGGCACCATAGATGCGGACATCGGGCGCAGTCCGTATGACCGCAAAAAAATGGCGGTGGTTCAAAAAGGAGGCAAACACGCAGTTACGCATTATGAACTGGTGGAGGCTTTTGGCGGGCAAGCGGCACTGGTAAAATGTAATTTGGAGACCGGTCGCACTCATCAAATCAGGGTGCATATGAGCCGAATCGGCCACAGTTTGATTGGTGATCCGCTCTATGGCAAAGGTAAAATTTTGCCCGCCGTGCACGGCGACTCGGAAATCGTCGCCGCGGTCAACCAATTCGGGCGGCAGGCACTGCACGCCAAAAGTTTGGGTTTTGTGCATCCGCGGACACAACAACCGATGTCGTTTGATTCGGAACTTCCGACGGATTTCAAGCAGTTGCTCCAAAACTTGCGCCGGCTTTGAGGCGTCTGGCCAAAAGGTATATACAACCAAAGGATAGGTTGCGCTTTAAATTTTTTTCATAAATTCTGTGTCAGTCGATTTTTTCTTTAGAACCTAGACTTGAACCTGAACGTTGAACTACTGTGTCAAATTTTTATCAGGAGCGAAACGAAATGGAAAATGTCTCTGTTTTGAACGGAATAGACTTCTCGCCGGAAATAAACATGGTGAGATATTTGCAAAAAATTCGCCAATATCCCATCTTGGAGCAAGACGAAGAATATTTGCTGGCGGTCAAATATCAGCAAACCAAAGATCCCGAGATTGCCAAAATATTGGTTACCTCTCATTTGCGGTTAGTGGTAAAAGTGGTGTCCAAATACCGCGGATACGGGCTGTCGGCCGCCGAGATGATTTCAGAAGGCAATATAGGGTTATTGTATGCGATTGAAAAGTTTGAACCGGAAAAAGGGTTTCGGTTTTCAACTTATGCGCTGTGGTGGATTAAGGCTTCGGTGCAAAAATATATTCTCAATTCGTGGTCGCTGGTCAAAATCGGCACCACCGCCGCACAGAAAAAATTGTTTTTTAATCTGCGCAAAATCAAAAATAAGCTCAATGTCGTCGACGACCGCGAGCTCTCGCCCAATTTGCTTAAAGGAATCGCCAAATCTCTTGACGTCAGCGTACAGGACGTGACGGATATGAATATGCGCCTTAAAGCGCATGACGGCTCGCTAAACACGCTTATTGACACTTCTTCCGACGGCGGCAGCGAATGGATGGATTTTATTGCCGACAACAAGCCTAATCAGGAAGAATCGCTGGCGTATTCCGAAACAATGAAATATCGCCGCGCTTTGTTTAACAAGGCTTTGGTTTGTTTGAACAAGCGCGAAAAAGACATTTTGTTCAAGCGCCGTCTGTATGAAAAAGCCGTGACTTTGGACGACCTCAGCAAGACTTATCATATTTCCAAAGAACGCGTGCGGCAGATAGAACTGAATTCTATCAAAAAAATCAGTCGGACGATAGAATCTCTGATGTGAAACAAAGCCGGCGTTCGGACTTTCGGCGCTGAAAACGGGTTGCTTTGAGCTCTGGAGCTCTTGCGATGACATGGAGCAAAACAATGTCATTGCAAGAAAATCGCAGCTTTAACAAAAAAGGAGGCAGACGCCTCCTTTTTTGTAGTGGTGGGTGTGACAGGACTCGAACCTGTGACCCCTACGATGTGAACGTAATGCTCCAAGCGACCGAGCCTTGTCCATGCAAAAGGCGTGAGGGTTTTATTTTTTTTTTGATTTTTTCGAAAAACTTCATTTTACAATTCTCCGTCGATAAACAACTGTTTATAGTGTTTCTTTTTGGTTTTGTAATGAATTTTTTTGTTTTTTGAGCAAATAGCATATAAGATTTTGCATCTCAGATATTTGAGGTAATTTTTTATTCTTTTTGACAATATTAAAAAGCGAAGGCCACGCAAAAACGCCTGATTGTCAATTTTGTTTGCGGCGGCTTGAGGATTGTTGGAAAAGCCGTTGGCAAGGACGTTTTTAATCGTGTCAAGGTTCTTCTTGACTTGGTTTTCTATAAGTTTTGAAGCGTCATGCCCAAAATCGCACTTTGAGTTTATGACTTCTTTTACTGAACACACGAAATTCTTTTTGAGATCAAACAGAGTGACCAGAGAATCGAATCGCGCGTTGCCTCTGAATCGGTTTCTGATACAAACAAACGGTTTATTAAAAATCAAAGCGAAGCACACGCCGTGGAAGGAATCCGTAACCAGCAGCTTGCAGTCTTTTATGCTTTTTAGCCAGTCTTCCACTTCGTAATTTTTGTTATTTATGGAAACGCATTCGGTTTTTTCGCGTTTTGACAAGTATTTATACAATTCGTCATATTCTTCCTTATCGTCGAGAATATAACAAACTATTTTGTTTTTATGATTTACGGAGGAGCATGAAATTATTTCGTCGTATTTTGACTTATCAATCAAAAATACCGGATCTATAATGGTATCCGCCTCCAGACCGAACACGTTTTTATAAATGTCTTTGCCTGAAACTTCTCGACAAGAGAGGTAATCGAAACTTTTTAACGCTTTGGTCATGTAGTTTTTTACAAAAGGAGTAAATTTGTTTGATTTTTCAAACTCTGTTTGATCTATTCCGAAACTGGGCGATATGGCTATTTTTTTTGTATTTGCGTCGACCCAGTTCAATAAAAACTTGTATAACTGTGTGCTTATAAAATCCACCCGAAGGACTTGATCGGAGCCTAAGATTACGCCTTTGACGTTTTTGGACAATTTTGTTAGCTCTTTATAAGAATAAGATTGCGACACGTTTAAAAATTTGTCTCCGAAGCGCTTGGAAAAGCTCTTTTTAAATAAGTCCATATTATAAAAATTATGTTGATAAAGCGACAGACTGTCATAGCCGAGGCTTTTTAACAGTTCTTGCATTGCCCAAGCCGTCATGCAGGCGCCGTAATTTGCGGCCTGCCAAAAATTCACGATAAGATAATCGCATTTTTCATAAGTCTTAAATCTTTTGTCGTTTTTGCCGATGGCGATTTCTTTGCTGATTGGCCAAGATATTTTTATGTCGTGCAAAATTGTTTTAATCTCATACTTGACCCTGTGTATGCAATCTTTACCCAACAGCAGTCTTCGGGGCAGTTTTTCGTTTTCGACGACGTCAATCAGCTTGTTCATCGCGATACAGGTGTCGTTGCGATATTTGCGAATGGTTTTTACGATGTCGATAAAGGGAAATTTGTACTCATCGTATGACGATTCGAATTTGTTTTTTTCGTTTTTGGAAATGTTGGTCGGATACAAGCCCGGCTCAAAAGCCATCACGCGACAATTGAAATTTTGTGTTTCTTTCCACAAAACGGCCGTAAGGCCTTCAACGGCGTGTTTTGATGAGCAGTATGCCGTGCCGAACGCTCTGGGGACAAGTCCCATGACGGAAGTGCAGTTTATTATTGTACCGTTATTTCGTTCTCTGAAATATTTTATTAACGAATGGCAGGTATTGAAAGTTCCGAAATAATTTGTTTCCATTACCCGCCTTACTTTTTGGGGAGATTCTTCTTCAAAGGTCACATATGAGGAGATGCCGGCGACGTTTGCCAAAACGTCGATGCTTCCGAAACGTTTTATGCCTTTTTCTATTGCCGCTTTAACGCTCTCGACGTCAGTCACGTCAACGGATAAGCAAAGGGCGTTTTTTTCCTTAAACTCCGGTATTCTTCTGCTGACGGCCACCACGTTATACCCCCCCCCGGCCGAGCAACTGCGTGCACAGTTCTTTTCCTATTCCGCTGGAGGCGCCGGTGACAAACCAGGTTTGAATTTTTGATTTATCTATTTTTTTTGTAAACATGGTTTACCGTCCTTTTTTTCTGTTGTGAGTTTGCATTAATTTCAGCCCGAGTTTTTCGTCCTCAGCGTTTGTAAAAACTTCAAAAAGCACGGGCTTGTCAAAGTCGTCGTTGCAAAAGCGGTTTATCTGAGCGTCAAAGGTTTGTTTTGAATCTGCCGTCAAATAACAAAACCCGCAGGATTCTGCCCAACCTTTGGCGCCGCCTTTGTTGTGTCCGTGGGCGGCTATCAATTGGTCGGTCTTTTCGCCGATGGTGTTTTCCAAGCCCGGGTTTAATCTGAATTCGACGCCGCGATTGTTGTTTATCAGGATTATTCGGAGATTGTTGGATATGTCTTTTTGGCCGAGGGCGTTCATGTCGTAGAAAAATGCCAAGTCGCCGACAATGCCGAAAACTTTTTTGTTGTCTGCCACCAATGATTGGCCCACCACGGTCGATACGGCGCCGTCAATGCCGCAGACGCCGATGTTGCAGCTGATGTCTATGGAATCGTCAAATTCTTGAAAATTCATATTTCTTTTGGTGTTGGAAACCGCATGGTGCAACGACGAACCCTGAGGGATATATTTTGCCAGACGTTGAACGACAAACGAATTGCACAGCGGCAGGTCCGGTTTTGTCAGGCTGTCCATTTCGGCTTTTACGAGGTCATAATATCCGTTGCGGCAATCTGATTTGTTGGTCAGAAGTTCAAAGAAATATTTTTCTTTGCAATCAAACGTTTTGGCAACGGGAATGTTGAAACGGTATGTAAAGCTGCCGTTTTCGGAGATTCTCCATATTTCGGCGTTTTGAAACAGCGGCGCGGCATAATATTCGCCGGAAACGTCGCCGATATCAATGATTATCTCGGGCGTGTTTTTGAGTTTGCTCATACCGAAGGCCTGCGTATCATGATGCGGTTTTTGCCTTTGTAATGAGCCATATGGTCGCAAAATACGGGTATTGAATTTGACACGGCAAAGTTTGACAACGTTTCTTGTTCTTTGTCTGTAAATTTTTTGTGCGAACCGATATATATCGCCGTTTTTTTGACCGAAACAACGTCTTTCAGATGCTCAAAGTCTTCCGAACAGTAGTCGTTTTTCCAAATGTCTTTGGGCAGATTTTTGATTTTTTCGACATCAAAATCAAAGAAAGACGGACAATTTATGTGAACCGGCAAATGTTTGTAAAACGCGGTCGACAAGGCGGCGTTTAAATATGTCAAACATCTGCGTTTGCCGGTTTCGTCAAATATGCGGGGCAATTCGACGCTGACATACTTGATGTCGTTTTGAGTGACGCTTCTGTCAACAAACTGAGGTCTTGCCGAATAAGGCGTGCTTTCATAGTCAAAAAAGGTTAGGGCAATGAGCGGAACTTTTCGACGATAGGCTTCACTCATGGCCGAAACGTAATTTCGGCTGGCGGAAGATCCCGTACACGTAATGATTACCGGCTCGTTTGTCTCGTTGCAGATTCCGTTGGCAACATAGGCGGCACTGCGCTCGTCGATAACGGAAAAACTTTTAATATTACTGCTCTGCAACATAAAATTAAAGGTTGCATTTTGGGCGCCTGGACTACAAACAGCGTGTTTTAGCCCGTAGGCTTTTAACATCGCCAAAAGATAATGCTGCGTATTGTAGGTTTGGTTCGGAGCCAGGTCAGACTTGATTTTGCATTTTATGCCGCAAAACTGCACTTCCCTGTATTGTTTGTTGTCTTTAGTTTTTTTGGTGACGGAAAATATTTTGTTCATTTTACAACCTGTTGGATAGTTCAAACCCGAGTTCTGAAAGTCTTAAAAACCTTTTCTTTGCAATTTCCGTTTGGCTCTTTTTGGGGATAAGATTTTGCTCTAATGTTAACGGACGTTTAAATGCCAACGACTTAGACAAATGCCGAAGAACGTTCGTCTTTTCTTGTTTTTCAAGAAAAAATAGAGGAGTAATCAAAATAAAGATTGACTTTTGTGCGTGACCGAAAGTATAAAATTTAAACGTCCGTTAAAACTTTAATTTGCGCAAAGAGGCGGATAAACAAGCAAATCCAAGCGTTCATCGAATGTTGAAAAAATATGGCGGACCTCGTTGTCCGGTCAAATTCGGCGAAGAATAGGCATAAACAAAAAAGGAGGCGGACGCCTCCTTTTTTGTAGTGGTGGGTGTGACAGGACTCGAACCTGTGACCCCTACGATGTGAACGTAATGCTCTAACCAACTGAGCTACACACCCAAAAGCTATTGTTGATTAACACATCATTTCGGCTTTGGCAAGATTTTTCCGCAAAGATTTTTATTTTTTTCGCTCGCGGAGGCAAAAAAACGGTGGCTGTCCGTTGCAATCGTCGCACTGTTTGCAGTTCGGGGTTGCCAAGCGCGGCAAAATGTCGTAAGCTGAAAGCGTTTTATAACAACAAGAGGCCAGAAATGCGACATTTTAATCGTCCTAACGACGCTTTGCGCCAAATAGAGCTTATTCCGAGTTTTAATCCTTATGCCGAAGGATCTTGTTTGGTTAAGTACGGCAATACGCACGTTATCTGCACCGCCAGCGTGGATGAAAAATTGCCCGCCTGGCTTAAAGGTCAAAACAAGGGCTGGATTACCGCCGAATATGCCATGCTGCCGCGCTCGGCGCAAGTGAGAGTGCCGCGCGAATCCAAAAAACCTTCCGGCCGCACGCAGGAAATTCAGCGGCTTATCGGACGTTCTTTGCGCTCTGTGGTCGATTTGGAGCGGATGAAAGATTTTTCCATATGTATCGACTGCGACGTTTTGCAAGCTGACGGCGGCACCCGCGTGGCTTCCGTTACCGGCGGTTTTGTGGCGCTTTATCAGGCGGTCGGCGGATTGCTGGCGCAGCGCAGAATCAAAGAAAATCCTATTCGCGAATTTGTGGCCGCGGTGTCGTGCGACATCTACAACGGGGAGGCCGTGCTTGACGTGGACTATGACGAAGATTCCAACTCGCAGGTGGATATGAACTTTGTGATGACCGAAAGCGGCAAACTGGTGGAAATTCAGGGCACGGCCGAAGGCGCGCCGTTTGACGAAGCGCAGTTTAATGCCATGCTCGCTCTCGGCAAAAAGGGAATCCAAGAAATTATCGCCAAACAAAAGAAAGCGCTGGGTGTAAAATAAATGAAAATTCAAAAACTCGTTTTGGCTTCGCATAATGCCGGAAAAATCAATGAAATGCGCCAAATTTTGGCACCCTACGGGGTGGAAATCGTGAGCGCGGCAGAGCTCAATTTGTCTGACGTGGAAGAAACCGGAACCACTTTTGCCGAAAATGCGGCGCTTAAGGCCGAGGCTCTGGCTGCACAGAGCGGGTTGCCGTGTCTGGCCGATGATTCCGGCTTGTGCGTGGCGGCACTTGACGGCCGGCCGGGAGTGTATTCGGCGCGCTATGCGGCCGACAACGAAACCCGCATCAACAAGTTGTTGGCCGAGCTCAAGCAAAGCGGCCGCGCCGATCGGTCGGCGTATTTTGCCTGTGTGTTGGCGCTCAAGCTGCCCGCCGCGCCGATACGCTTTTTTGAGGGGCGCGTCAACGGGCGAATTATTGACGTCAGGCGCGGCAATATGGGTTTCGGCTATGATCCGGTATTTGTGCCGGACGGCGAAACTCGAACCTTTGCCGAGATGACCAATGCCGAAAAATCGGCCATCTCTCACCGCGGCCGCGCATTGGCCCAGTTTGTTCGGGAGGTTTTTGAAACTGCATAAGGTTTTTAACATATCCGCGACCAACAGCTTTGCCGACGCCTTGGCTCAAAAGCTGCTGGATGAATATGCCGACAATCGGCTTGAGTTGGCCGATATTCTGATTCTGCTGCCGAATCGGCGCGCCTGCAAAACGCTGGCCGAAGCTTTTGTCCGTCAGGGCGGCAATCGGCCGACTTTGCTGCCCCGTTTGTTGCCGATCGGTGAAATTGACGACAATGACTTGATGTTGAGCGGTATCGGCAGCGATGCCGGAATCGAGACTGTTTTGCCGGCAATAGAGCCGATGCAGCGGCTGTTGCTGCTTATGAAGCTGATTGCCGCGCGGCCGCAGGTTTTTGGCGGCGGAAACGTGCCTCTTGATCAGGCTTGCATGCTGGCGGGAGATTTGGGACGGCTGATAGACGCTGCGCATTATGAAAATCTGGACTTTTCGCGTTTGGCCGATCTTGTGCCGGAAGAATATGCCGAACATTGGCAGAAAACACTCAAGTTTTTGGAAATTATCACTCAAAACTGGCCGCAGATTTTGCAAGAATACGGGCGCACGGATTTGAGCGCGCGCAATCAGGCGCTGATTTTAAAACAGGCAAGCCTGTGGCGGCAAAATCCGCCCCGCCGCCGGGTGATTATGGCCGGTTCTACCGCCACTTATCCGGCTATGAGGGAGCTGGCAGGAGCGGTGGCTTCGCTGCCGCAAGGTTCTGTGGTACTGGGAGGACTGGACAGGAATTTGGACGATGAATCGTGGGCGGCGGTCGACGAAACTCATCCGCAGTTTGAGCTTAAACAGCTGCTGGAGTTTTTGCAGCTTGACCGCCGGCAGGTGCAAGAGCTGATTCCGCCGCGCAATCCGGCTCGTGAAAAGCTCATCAGTGAAACTATGCGGCCGGCGGCAACGACTGACCGCTGGCGAAAGCTTCGTTTGTCGGAAGCCGACAAGGCTGTCGAGGGATTGCATATTGTTAACTGCCGCGATATTCGTCAGGAGGCGCTGGCCATCGCGCTGATTATGAGGCAGACTTTGGAAACTCCCGAAAAAACGGCGGCACTGGTTACGCCGGACAGAAATCTGGCTCGACGGACAGCGGCCGAACTGGAAAGGTGGAACATAAAAGTCGACGATTCCGCCGGGCGGCCTTTGGTATTGACACCGTGGGGAATCTTTATGCGACTGGTATGTGCGGCCGCCGCAAAAGATGCCAAGCGGACGGAAATTTTGGCGCTGCTCAAAAATCCGTTGTGCGGCATGGGATTTGACAGAGCCGAACTGCGGCGTCTGGCACGGAAAACGGAAAGAATTTTGTGGCGCGGACAGCGTGCGGACGAAGCCGGCGAACAGTTGTTGGAAGAGCTCAAACGCAGATTGACTCCTCTGAGCGAACTTTTGGCGCGGCCGCAGGCGGATTTCAAAAAGCTTTTGCAAGCGCATATCGCGGTTGCCGAGGCGATGGCACAAACAAATATTGAAGACGGCGCGGCGGTTTTGTGGAAAGGCGATGCCGGCGCGGCCGGAGCAGGGCAAACCGGACAACTGCTGCAATATGCCGAAACTTTGGGCGACATTCGTTCGGAAGACTATCCGGCGCTGTTTCAGGTTTTGATGCGGGAAGTTATGGTGCGCCCCAAATACGGCACTCATCCGCGGCTTAAAATTTTGGGACCGATTGAAGCGCGCCTAAATCATTTTGACGTGATGATTCTGGGAGAGGTAAACGAGGGCGTTTGGCCTGCCGGCACCGCCGCCGATCCGTGGTTGTCACGACCGATGAAACGGGAGTTCGGACTGCCGCAGCCGGAAAAAGCCATCGGTATTATGGGGCTGGACTTCGCCTCTTTTATGGGCGCCGAAGAAGTTTATTTGACCCGCGCCGACAAGGTTGAAGGCGCGCCGATGATAAAGTCACGCTGGCAGATGCGCTTGGAAACCGTTTTGACGGCGCTTGATTTGACGCCCGAAAAAACAAATTCCGCTCTGATAGAGCATTGGGCACAACATATGGACAGGCCGTCCGTTTTCGCCAAAAGCCGCCCGCCGGCGCCGACGCCGCCGGTGTATGCGCGGCCGCGCGAACTTTCGGCCACGGCGATGGAGCATCTGATGCGTGATCCCTACGGCGTCTTTGCCAAGTATATCCTCAAACTTGAGAAACTTAAAGACATTGAGCCGGAACTGACCATGGCAGACTTCGGAAATCTGCTGCATAAAACGCTGGAAGCCTTTAACAATATGCATCCTGACGAATTTCCGGCCGATGCCGAAGAAGAACTGCTGCGCCTCGGTCGGCAGAAGTTTGAGGAAGATGAAGCGCTTAAAGATAAAAAAGCCTTTTGGCTGCCGAAGTTTGAAAAAATGATTGAATATCTGGCGACGTTGGAAAGGACTTACCGTCCGCAAATACGGCGTATTCACAACGAAATCAAGGGCAGTTATAGTTTTGAGGCGGCTGCCGGAAATTTTGCGGTGACCGCCAAAGCTGACCGCATAGACGAAACCATTGACGGCAGAATCAACGTGATTGATTACAAAACCGGCAGAGCGCGTAGCTTAAAAGAAGTGAAATCCGGTTTGGCGCCGCAGCTGCCCATAGAGGCGCTGATTGCGCAAAAAGGCGGGTTTGCGGGGGTGGCGCCAAAACCAGCCGGCAAATTGATGTATTGGCAGCTCGGAAAAGGTAAAGAAATAAAGATAGACGCCGCTGACAGCAATATTTTGGAAGAAACCGAACAACACATAAGAGAACTGGTAACCCGCTATGATTTTGCGACTACGCCGTATCTTTGCCGGCCAAATCCCAAATGGCAGCCGGAATACTCGGACTACGAGCATTTGGAGCGGGTGAGCGAATGGTTTGTAAACGAGGACGGCGATGACTGATTGGGAAAAAGAAAAGCAAAATCGCTGCGCGCTGGCTACCGAACAGCAACGGCAGGCATCTGATCCGGCGGTTTCGGCATGGGTGGAGGCTTCGGCCGGAACCGGCAAAACCAAGGTGTTGTCCGATCGGGTGCTGCGGCTTTTGCTGAGCGGGGTGAAACCGGAAAAAATTTTGTGTCTGACCTATACCAAGGCGGCGGCGGTAAACATGAGCAACCGCATTGCCGGCCGGCTCAGCCGATGGGCGGTGACGGACGATGCAGAGCTGGCCAAACAAGTGCGGAGTTTGCTTGGGGAAGAGCCGACAGCCGAAACTTTGGCGCAG
Organism: uncultured Alphaproteobacteria bacterium; assembly: GCA_947588275.1. GTDB lineage: Bacteria > Pseudomonadota > Alphaproteobacteria > RF32 > CAG-239 > CAZU01. Next base: position 27,697 of record CANPYJ010000014.1, read on the forward strand.
GCACGGCGATTGTTTGCCATGCTGCTGGATACTCCCGGCGGAATGAAGATTCAAACCATTCACAGTTTTTATCAGGATATTTTGAAAAGGTTTCCGCTGGAAGCCGGTATTTCACCTTATTTTGAGGTCATGGACGACCGCACGGCGGCCGAAGCGCTGCAAAGCATTAAGGCGGCGCTGTTGGCCAAAATCGAAACCAAACCGGAGTGCGCAACAGCGCAAGCTTTGGCGTATATCACCACGCAGATGAGTGAACAGACTTTTCCCAAGTTGATGAATGTGCTGACGCAAAATCGCACCAAAATTCTGAGTTTGCTTGATCGGAGCGGCGGCAGTCAGGCTTTGGCGCAGGCAGCGGCGGATCGGCTCGGACTGACGCTCGAATGTCGGGAAGAAGATATTGTCGCGGCATTTTGGGAGCAGACGGATTTGGCAACGGCCAAGCGTTTTTTGGCGGTGGAGGACGAAAAAGGCCGTAAACGAGATTCTGGGCGAGTTGAAGGTTTGCGTCAGGCGCTGGCGGACAAAAACACCGGTCTTTATATTAATGCGTTTTTCAAAGACGGAAAACGCTGGATTCCCATTAAGGCCGTCCTGGCCGCAGATCCGGAAATAGAGGCGTGGTTTGATGCGGAAACGGAGCGAGTGCAGAAACTTCAGGCCAAATTGGCGGCGGTGCGGCTGCTTATGTCCACGCGCGCGGTTTTGGCACTGGCCGAAGATTTGTTGTACAGTTATAAGACCTACAAGCAGTGTCATGCCAAAGCCGACTATGAAGACCTGATTGTGCAAACCAAACATCTGCTCGAAAATCCGCAGGTGGCGCAATGGGTTTTGTTTAAGCTTGACGGCGGAATCGACAACGTGCTGATTGATGAGGCGCAAGACACCTCGCCCGACCAATGGGCTATTATCAAAGCAATTAGCGACGAGTTTTTTTACGGTCGCGACGGGCAGGCAAAAAATCGCACGGTTTTTGCCGTGGGCGATTGCAAACAATCTATATATTCGTTTCAGGGCGCCGAACCGGCAGAATTTGCCGAAACGCGGAGGCATTTTGCAGAGTTTCGAAAACAGGGCGCGGAGTTCAGAGAAGTTAATCTGGACGTTTCTTTTCGCTCTACAGCCGCCGTTTTGGATGTGGTGAACGAAGTGTTCGCCGAGTTGCCGGCCAAGCAGGGATTGGCCGAGGAAGGGCAAACAATCCGGCATATTCCGTCGCGCATCGGTGAGGCCGGCACAGTGGAATTATGGCCGTTGGTCGAACCTGAAAAAGACGAAAATTTGGAGAGTTGGCAGGTGCCTTTTGAACGGGTGACCAGCGAATCTTCATGCGCTCGGCTGGCCCGAATGATTGCCGAAAATATTCGACAACAGGTTGTTAACGGAGAAAAACTGGTTTCGCAAAATCGGCCGCTCAGATACAGCGACTTTATGATTTTGGTGCAACGGCGGCATCCGCTGGTTGAAGAACTGGTACGAGCCTGCAAAAACGTCGGCGTGAATGTGACCGGCGCCGACAGAATTAAGCTTTCGGAACAGATTGCCGTCCAAGACTTGCTCTCGCTGGCAAAATTTTGTCTGCTGCCGGAAGATGATTTGACTTTGGCCGAAGTTCTGAAGTCGCCGCTGTTCGGGTTGAATGATGACGATTTGTTTAAGTTGTGTTATCGGCGTGAAAAACAAAGTCTGTGGCAGCGGCTGCGCGAAAATCCGGAATATGCCGCAACGGCCGCGATTTTGCAAGAACTGCTGGCTCTGGCTGATGTGGCGCGGCCGTTTGAGTTTTTCGGCCATGTGCTCAATACGCTCGGCGGACGCCAAAAGTTGGTGGCTCAAATCGGTTTGGAGGCAGAAGACGGGGTGGACGAGTTTGTAAACCTCAGCCTTTTGTTTGAACAGGAACATACGCCGTCTTTGCAGCTGTTTGTCGAATATATGGAAGAAGACGACGTCGAAATCAAACGAGAGCTTGAAAACGATCAGAGCGATGCGGTGCGAATTATGACCGTGCATGGTTCAAAAGGTTTGCAGGCACCGGTGGTGATTGTGCCGGATACCGTGCGGATTAAAAAGTTGTGCAGAGAGGCCGGCGCGTTGATGGACAAGGAGCTGCTGTTTTATCCGTTCAGAGCCGACGATTATGACGAAAACTGCGTAAGAATCAAACAAAAAGAACAGCAAAGCCAACTGGAAGAATATCATCGTCTGCTTTATGTGGCTTTGACTCGCGCCGAAGACAAACTGTGTATCTGCGGTTATGCCGGCAAAAACAAGATTGACGAAAGCTGTTGGTATGAGTTATGTCGGCATGCTCTGCAAAAAATCGGCAGCGAAGAAGACGGCAAATGGGTTTATACGGTGAGAGGCGAAAAAGGAGCCGTTCAGCCGCCGGAAGAGAAAAAACAGCCGCAGACGACATGGTCAAAGCCGAACTGGATAGCCACGCCGGCGCCTGAAGAAGGACCTTTGGCCAAGCCGTTGGCGCCATCGCGGGCGGATGATGCCGACGAGGTCTGCAACTCGCCGCTTGATGCCAAACATCCGGAATATTTTCGTCGCGGACTGATTATCCACAAGCTGTTGCAATTTTTGCCGGATTTGCCTCCGGACAAAAGACGTTCGGCGGCGGCAGAATATGTCGGCCGACAAGGCGCGGAGCTGCCGCCGGCCGAGCAACAACGGCTGGCGGAAGAAGTTTTGGGTTTGCTTGAGAATCCAAGGTTTGCGCCGTTGTTCGGTTCAGATTCAAAAGCGGAAGCAGCAATTATGGGAGAGGCCGAGGGACGAATCATCTCGGGACAAATCGATCGACTGGCGGTGTTGCCCGACAAAGTGATGATTGTGGACTACAAAACCAATCGTCCGGCGGCCGGCCGGCGTGAAGATGTGCCGGAATCTTATGTGCGGCAGCTGCGGGCATATCGTCTGCTGGCCGAAAAAATATATGTCGGAAAACCGGTTGAAACCTATATTTTGTGGACGAATACCGCGCAAATGATGCAGATTGAATAAAAATAAAGAAAATGTGCAAAATACTCTTTAATTTAAAATAAATATCAATTATATTATAAGCATTGCATAAAAATATTTTTGGAAAGGGAAAACCATGAAAGCGATTACCGATGCACAGTTTGAATCTGAAGTCCTTAAGGCCAAAGGATTGGTTCTGGTTGATTTTTGGGCCGAATGGTGCGGGCCGTGCCGGCAGCTGATTCCGGTGTTGGAAGAAGTTTCGAAAGAAATGTCAGACAAAGTCGAAATTTGCAAAATGAATGTCGATGAGTCGCCAAACACCGCCGCTCAGTATGGAATCCGCAGTATTCCGACGATGTTTTTGTTTAAGGACGGAAAACAGATTGACGTTAAGGTCGGGCTTAATTCAAAATCGACATTGGAGACATGGATTAATTCCAATTTTTAATTAAATCTTTTGCAAAAAAAGCGCCGCAAATACGGCGTTTTTTTTATTTTGAGGATTTGTCTTCCAGAACTTCCGGACCCCAGTCTTCGGTCAACCGCTCCAATTTGGAATTGATGCTGTGCAGACGGCGTTGCGCCGAAGCCGCCGAAATCCATACGAACAGATTAGGCAGTTCATAATACAAAATCATGCCTAAAGCGGCGGCACCCAGCATGATGATAATGTTGAACACATTGTCCAAAATAATGATGGAATGGCGGGCATTGTATTGGTTGAGCAAGTCGACAATACAAACAAAGACGCCGGCCAAATTGAAACAACCGACAATGGTCAACTGGCTGGCATTTTGTGAATTGGTCATCAGCGCGGTAATTGTCGGCAATGTGCCGATGAGCAGAATAATGGCGGTTGGCATGGAGATGAACATTAGGGTAATCATGCCGAACAACAGCACCAGCTTTTGCGCGACAGAGAGCTTAAAGACCGGAGTTTGTGAGGGGCGATGTATGGGTTTAATCATTTGATTATCCAGTATATGATGCTAAAGATTAATGATGCAAGCATGGTCAAAATAGACAGCATTGAACCGAATTTTATGGCCAGGTTGCGCGCTTCTTCATCAAGTTTTTTGCTGCCCGAAAGCAGGAGGTTGCGTTCGGTCAGAAGCAGGTTGATGCGTTTGAGAGCCTCGGTGTAGTCGGTTCGGTCTTTGGTGCGGGCTTCATCGTTTTCCAAGATTTCGTAAAGGTCAATAATCCGTCCGTTTTTGGCCAGCTTGGACAATTCCTGTTCCAAATATTTGCGATATTTGATATTGTGATAAGTTTCAATGACCGGACGAGAGCTTTTTATCAGCCAATGAGTCAAATTAAGCAACTGCACGGGGCCGTTTTTGTTTTGGATGTTGGCATACAGACGGATAACCGCCGCAATTTGCAAGGCCTCTTGATGGGCGTTGATGTCAGTCAGAATGCCATCGATTTTTTTGCCCATTTTACAACGCAGATAGGCTACGATGTTGCGATCAAAAGGCAGGCGTTCTTTATTGGCGGCATAAGCGTTGTCAAGCGCGCGCAAAAGCTTGGACGGAGAATTTACAAACTCTTTGCCCACCAGTTCGCTGATGCAGGGCAGATCTTCGTCAAAATCATACATAATGCGGTCCAGCCCGTAGCCATAATCATTGCGCGCCAGATATACCCGAAACTCGCTGCTGCCGGCAGGCGCATGCGCATAGGGTTGTTCCTGATACCAATATTTGATAATGTCCGAGGACAGAACGCTGCAAAAATCTTCTACCGACAAATGATTTTTTGTGTAGTAAAAGAGCGCTTTGGCTACGCCGTTGGGAAAGAAATAAATATCGCCGCATTTAATCGGCAACGTGTGATCCAGACAAATGCAAATTTGGGGGATAAGCAGGCGGTTTGAATCTTGCTCTTTGGCAATTTGAATGATTTTTTCGATTTTGGCGCAAAGTTTTTCGTTTTCCAGACCGTTTTTTATCCATTCCACCAGTTTGCCGTTTTTGATGACGGTGATGGCGTCTTCGGGGTGGTTGTACAACGCGAGCGCAGCGGATTTAGGCGTATAAAATTTTTCTCCGGCGACGGTAAGGGCACGTATGGAACGTTCCTGATTTTCCGAAGCCGAAAAAGTCCCGGTTTTGCCGTCAAGAAAGTTGAACAACTGAATGCTTGACCAGCGAGTTTCGGAAGAATCGTCGAGCATGCCTTTGATGACGGGACTGAACTGGCTGTTTATTCTTTCGCCGTTGACCAAAGCGGCCAGAGAGCCTTTGGTCAGTTTGAGACGGGCATATTCCGGCGTGGCCAGCGAAGATTCGGGCTCATGCTGCAAAACAATGGAAAGCAATGCAACGCCGGCGGCGTATATATCATCGGAGGTCTCGCCATTGCCCCGTCCCTGCGGCAGGCAAAGCAGGCTTTCGATAGTTTCGTAAATATCCGGTTGGTACAAAGCCGGAAAAGTTGCCGCGCAGTCACCCAAAACCAGTTCAGAACCTTCGGCGTCTTTATAAAATAAGTTGTTCAGGCGGATGGCGCGGTGAGTGATGTTATAACTTTTTAGAGTTTCAAAAGCCGAAACCAACGACATTGCCAAAGTTTTGAATTTTTCGACGGTCAATTTGTCAGCCGGCGTAAAGTCGGAAACTTTCGGTCCGGTGGGGCGGTTGTAAATGAGCGCCATATTCATGGTTTTTTGGGGCAGATAGTCAATAATGCTGTATTCGACCAGTTTCAGGATATTGGGGTGGTCGATCGATTTCAGATAGGGCAAAACGGACAACCGCGGTGGAACGTTGTTGTCGCAGACCAGCGCAAACAGTTCTCTCTGCGGGTTGATTTTGTCTTTGGCCACATAGGCGACAGCACCGTTGGCATCAAGCTCCGGCAGCGGCGAATCAAAATAAATCTCAAAACGCTCTTTTACCAGACAAATATTGTTGTCTAAAATTTGTGCAGACGTTTCTTCCGACTGCTGAGCGTTGGCAGGGGTTTCGGCCATAATCGTAACTCTCTTTTATTTGCGGTCAAGCGTATTATAGCCGCAGATTATTAATAAAATACAAAGATTTTACTATTGTTTTTTTGTAAAAACGATTCTAGCATACACGAAGAAAAGATTAGAAAAGCCATGAGCAAAAAGACAACAGACTTTGATCCCGACGTTTGGGATAATAAAAACGCCGATCCTACCAAGCATGAGACGGATACTTCAATATTGTTGCGGGCGGCGGATTTCGGCGTGGATTTGGAAAGTCTTGAGCTTGTCGATGCGGCGCCGCCGACGGCCGAACTTCCGATGCAGAAAAAAGCCGAGCCCAAAGAGCACGACTTTTGGCAGGATATGGACATCAGCCTGAACGACATTATCAATGTCTTTATCAGCAATTCGGAGCGACCGGTTATCCTTGTCAGCAACGATAAAATAGCGTATTTGAACGATACGGCCAAGCATATGTTGGAGATTGCCGATCTCAAACAAGTCAGAGAAGCGCCGTTTTTGCAGTTTGTCGACAAACGGGACTGGAATGTTCTGACCGCCAACATCGGCGAAATGCTGACTTCCGGCACAAAGCAAAAAATCAGACTGCGCAGCATGCTGAAAAAACAAGTCAATATGGAGTTTCAGGCGGTGTATCTGCCGGATTCTTCCAGATTTTCGTTTATTCTCGTCGGCAATCATTTTGAAAGCCGCTCCGAAGATCAGTCGCTGGACGGGCTGTATGATGAACTGACCGGCCTGCCGACCTTCTTTTTGTTTGAAGATCGCGTGCAAATGGCCATCAACAACGAAAACTACAAAGACGCGCGTTTGCAGAAAGACATGGTGGCGGTCGCGGCAATAGACATTGATAACCTGGAGGTCTTTCAACAACTGAACATGGAAGACTTTGTGATGAAAAAACTGGCCGGAATCTTGGGGTTGAGCCTCAAGAAAAACTGTACCATTGCGCGCGGGTTGAAATATCCGTTTTGGGTGCTGATTTTCGGGTTGCGCTCGCGTTATGATTTGGAAGTCGAATTAAATAAAATTATCGGCATATTTAAACAGGGAATCAATGATAATTTTACCACGCACGAGATTTTTGCCAGCATCGGATGCAGCATTTATCCGGAATCGGCGCAGTCGGCCAAAAAAATCATTGAACAGACAATTGCCGCGCTCAAAGAAGCCAAGGGCAAAGAGGGCAACGCGCTGGTGTTTTATCATTCATAATTGCGAATTGTTTCAAAAAAGTTTGGTTGACCGCTGCGGCGGCATGGCGGAGCGGATTTTTGTCCGGCGCGTGAAATAATATATTGACTAATAATGACATTCTTGCTAAAATAAAAGAAAAGGCTTTTATGGAGGCAGGAATGAAAAAGCTATCGTTTGCAGCGGCGTTAGGCATTGGAACAATGCTCGCAACTTCGGCTTTGGCGGCAAACTGTGTCAAGGCCGACTGCAATGGTTACAGCGCCACATTGCCCGAAAATTGCGACGAATACATAAGATGTCCGTTTGATACTTCTCAAAAAGCCTGCACCCACTATAAAGACGATTTGTTGGATTCCTGTCCTGCCGGCAAAACCTGCGTCAAAAAATATAAAGTGATTGAACAAACGGGAAGCTGTCCTGCCGGCAAAGCGCTATATTCCACGCTTGCCGAATGCGAGAGAACAAAAGGCTTTCTTGGGGAAGAAACCGAAGAAATCGGCGAGCCGGTTGTCGGATACAGGCGGGTCCGCAGTTTGCTGATGTTGACGGGAAATGCAAAGATTCAAGATGAAGATAAAGATAAAGATGAAGACGTTTGGGTGACGCCGGAAACCCCGGAGATGGATGCCGAGATTCCTTATGGTTATCAGTGTTCCGGTTGCACAAATTCGCTTGGAGCCATGGTTTACTATCAGACGGGAGAGTGCAAAAGCGGATATGTTAAAGCAAGTATTCAGTCAGGAGTAACGTCCGTTGACGGAAGCGGCGGCTGTATATTGGCCAAATGCTTTGTTTTTCCCGAAAATCATACATCATATTGCCAGACTGGCGCATTATACAGCTCTGAGGTCGGATATGGGTGCACGCAGTGTATTGAAAATACTTATATTCATCCTTCGTTTTTTGATGAAAACAGCGAATGTAAGGCATTTTTGCAAGAATGTGACTATTGGACAGAACTGTAGCTCCAAAAAACCCGCTCGGTTGAGCGGGTTTTTTTGCAAAGTGTCGAAAATTAACGGCGATCGCCCATAAAGCGCAATAAGTATAAAAACAGGTTGATAAAGTCCAAATACAAACTCAAAGCGCCGACAATGGCTTTTTTGGTGAAAGTGTCGGAACCGTCCTCGTCCAGATACATATTGCGGATTTTTTGAGTGTCATACGCGGTAAGACCGGTGAAGATAAACACCGCCAAAATCGAAATGGCAAAATCCATTCCGGTGCTCTTGAGGAAAATGTTGACAACAGAGGCCAGAATAATGCCGATCAGCCCCATAAATAAAAACGAGCCAAAAGCCGAAAGATCACGTTTGGTGGTATAGCCATAGAGGCTCATGGCGCCGAAGGTGCCGGCGGTAATCAGGAACACGCGCGCCAGGCTGGCTCCGGTATAAACCAAAAAAATCGGCGTGAACGAGATGCCCATAATTGCGGCATAGCTCCAAAACAGCATTTGTACCTGCGTCGGCGTGCCGCGCGCCACAACCCAATAAAACGCAAAAACCATAATGAGCGGGGCAAGCAGCATAAGCCAGCCGAGACCGGACATTCCCATCAGTTGGCCGGCCGGACTGATGTTGAAAAACAGGCGCAAAATCGACTCGTTATTGGCGACAAACCATGCCGTGAGCGCCGTCAGGCAAAGGCCGGCAGCCATATAGTTATAAACTCTAATCATAAATTGGCGCAGTCCTTCGTTGAGGGCGGCGGCCGATGAAGTTTGCGTATAAATTCTGTTTTCCATTAACGTATCCTCTTTCAGTCGTTTATCCTGTTAAGCAATATAGGATAAAAAGGTTAAAAAATCAACTTTTTTGCCTTAGATATACCGATACAGTTCTTTGCCGCGGACTTTGAGCCAGCGGCGGCCGTTTTCAAAATCGGGGCAGAGTTCGGCCACACATTGCCAAAAGGCCGGCGAATGATCCTGGTGCGCCAAATGCGCGACCTCGTGACTGACCAGATAATCGATGACATGGGCCGGCGCCAGCACAATCCGCCAGTTGTAGTTGATGTTGCGGTTGCTGGAACAGCTGCCCCAGCGCGAGCGGGTGTCTTTGAGGCTCACTTTGTGTACGGCGCAGCCGATGAGTCGGGCTTTTTCGACCGACAGGCGATACAGTTCGGCGGCCGCGTATTTTTTGATAAAGTCGCCAACCCGCCGATGCAGAAATTCCGCCCCGCCGCCGACCAGCAAAAAACCATCTTTGAGGCAGGTTCCACGTTGAGAGGGGGCATGCATGACAATCAGCTTTTGTCCCATCAGCGTAATGCTGTCGCCGTTTTCAAAGTGAGTTGCCGCCGGCAGTCTGGCCAACATATTGCGAATCCAGTCGCGGTGAGTTTCGACAAACGCTTCGGCTTTGCGCGCCGAACAATAACGCGGCAAAGTTAAAATCGGCAGACGGTTTTTGTCGTCTATGCGCAGAGTCAGACGTTTGGCTTGCGGCGATTTGACAATTTTGATGTCAAAACCGAGCTTTTGCGAAAGCTCATAAGTCGGGCCAGTCAACAACGTAATCTTCATAATCTTTTACTCCGGATTCCGAAACCGTGCCCCGCCCGCGAACCGACATTCCGGCTTCGTGTACGGAAGCGGCGCGTCCGGTTATCAGAGGGTGCCAGTCGGGCAGGGGCAGGCCGTTGTCAAGCCGCCAGTAAGCGCAGGTTTTGGGTAGCCAGCGCGGTTGTTCGCGCACGGCCTCAAGGGTAATGAGACGGCAGTCGGAAACTTTGTCAAAACGATGTTCGTAAATGCGGCAGAGTCCGCTCTCACAATCCAAAAAACGACACGCGGCGCGGGTAAATTTGACTTCGCGGCGAATTTCAATTTTGTTGAGGCAGCATTTGCCGCAGCCGTCGCACAAAAGTTCCCATTCGTCCGGCGTCATTTTTTCAAGTTTTTTGGTCTGCCAGAAATCGGGCGCAATGTTTTTGCCGCGGGCGGCGGCAAAACGCTGTTCGGCGTCATAAGGCTTGTCAATCCAATCATCAGACATTGTCGTCGTCCTCAACAATGTGGTCTTCAAGTTCGTCAAGAGGTACTAAAAGCTCGCTGACGACATGCGGCGAAACCTTAAACTCAGCGGGCAAAGGCTTGCCGCTGACCAGCGGATGCCACGGAGGCAAATCTCCGGTTTGAGCCAAGAAGGCATAAGCGCAGGTGTCGGGAATCCACGACAAGGCTCCGATATTTTGCGGAGTAAGACGCAGGCACTCGGGCACCAGCCGACAACGTTCGGCATAGCAGCGGCAGAGATGGGTTTGACAGTCGTGATAACGGCAGATTACGTCGGTTTCATAGACATCGGCACCGGCTTCGTCCTGAAGCCGGATAAGGCAGCATTTGCCGCAATGCATGCAGACAGATTCCCATTCTTCGGCGGTGAAAGAATCCGGTTTTTTGGTTTTCCAGAAAGGCGTGTGCGGCATAAATCCTCGTTTTGTCGTCAAATTGCAAACAGAATCGATTGTAACACGGCAAATATTAAGGAGTGTTAAATTTTGCGCGGATTATTCGCCGATGCGGTCAGGCAGATATTCGTCTTCGGTGCGGTTGTTAAACTGTGCATACTCGCCGTTCCACGAAAGTTTGACCGTGCCGGTGGGACCGTGACGTTGTTTGCCGATGATAATCTCGGCCAAATATTTGGTTTCGCGCAGGCGGGCTTCCCATTCTTCAAGGCGCTTTTGCAGGTGTTCCGCCGTTTCGGATGGCTTTTGCTGCGGTTCTTCGTTTTGCAGATAGTAATGTTCGCGGTAGACAAACATTACTATATCGGCGTCTTGCTCAATGGAGCCGGATTCGCGCAGGTCGGACATCACGGGGCGTTTGTCGTCGCGGCTTTCGACGCCGCGGTTGAGCTGCGACAAGGCAATTACCGGCACATTCAATTCTTTGGCCAAGATTTTGAGACCGCGCGAAATTTCAGAGAGTTCCTGCACACGGTTGCCTTCAGAACGCTTGGAGCCGGAGCCGGCAATAAGTTGAATATAGTCAATGACGATGAGTCCCAATCCTTTGGAACGTTTGAGCCGGCGGGCGCGGGTGCGGATGGTGTTGATGCTTAATCCGGGAGTGTCGTCAATATACAGCGGCAGCTTTTCTATACCGCGCATCACATCGGCAATTTTTTGAAATTCGGCGTTGTTGAGTTCTCCGGTGCGCATCAAGTGACCGCTGATTTGCGCTTCGGTCGAAAGTATGCGCGAGGCTAACTGGTCGGCCGACATTTCCAAAGAAAAGAAAGCCACGCCTTTGGACTTGGCGTCGATTTCTTTGGCGTGGGTCATATATTCGGCCACGTTGGACGCAATGTTGGTGGCCAGCGCGGTTTTGCCCATTGCCGGACGTCCGGCAATGATAATCAGGTCCGAATCGTTTAAACCGCCGATTTTCTTGTCCAGAGCGTCAAGTCCGGTCGGCAGGCCGGAAACTTTACCGTCCTTTTGAAAGGCTGATTCGATGTGTGCCAAAGAAGATTCCAAGGCGTCGGAAAAATCCATAAATCCGCCGTTGACCTCGCCTTGATTTGAAAGTTCGTAAAGACGTCTTTCGGCTTCTTCTATCTGGTCGACGGCATCGGTTTCGGCGTCTTCTTTGGCGGCGTTGCTGACAATGTCATAGCCGGTGGAGATGAGCTCGCGGCGCAAATATTTGTCATAGATAAACTGCGCATAATATTCGGCGTTGGTCAGCGGCGTGGCCGAATCGGAGAGCCGCACTAGAT
>CANPYJ010000015.1 GCA_947588275.1 uncultured Alphaproteobacteria bacterium
TTTGTTTTCAATGGTTGCGGGGGAAGGATTTGAACCTCCGACCTTCAGGTTATGAGCCTGACGAGCTACCGGGCTGCTCCACCCCGCGATAATATAGCGCTTCTTTTACGCCCATATCCGTCTCTTGTCAAGCTTTTATTTAAAAAAACAACGAAATTATCACGGCAAACATCAATACTGCCGCCACAATCCAACACTGCCACCGCATATTTTTCTCCTAATTAAACAACACCAACGCCGCCGCCACAATCACAACCACCAAAAGCGCGGCCCAATGTTTTGCCGTCATTTATATATCTCCTTTTCGGCCATTATAAAGAGGCTTTACTGAATAACAGCCTCCGACATGTCATCATAGAGCTCAAAATCGCCTTCTTCCATACGGCGTAAAGTTTCTTCCGGCATGTGAAGCAATTCGGCCATTTCTGCGAGCGTAAAGTTACGGCTGCGACGCATGAATCTTATTCTGGCACCGATTTGCTTTTTGGCGGCCGCGCTGAGCGGAATAACATCCTCTGCTTTCATTTTATGTATACCTCGTAATCAATCTAAAGGCGATATTATACTAATAATACAACTTGTCAACTAATTTATGTTATTTTTATATAAAACTTAGCAAACATCACAAAAAAGCCGCCTTTGAAAGGCGGCTTTAATCCTTGACGGCTCTTGCCTAAAGGCTGATGAACACAACCTTATGCACATTTTGCAAATCATCGTTGCCCAGAGCAATCTTTTCTTCCGGATTCCAGCGAATGCCATACAGACGCCCTTCGTCGTCTTCGCGGATAGAAACAACTTTGGCCTCGCTTTCCGACACAAAATATACTGCAATGTCGCCGACGCTGACAACTTCCTGCGGATCTACAAACAAAACCGAACGCGTCGGCAAAAGCGAACCCAGCCGGCGGGTGCAAAGATTGATCGCATAAGCATCTTTTTTGTTATACAGCTGAATCGGTCGTTGGACTTTTTTGACTTCTTCCTCAAAATCGACAATAATATCACCGTCTTTGCCGGCGGCGCCGAAGACCGAAATCTTCATTCCGTCGGGAGCCACATTGCCAAACGAAGCAATTGCTCCGCGCGGCGTCGACAAAAGCTTATATTTGGCATCGTTGCGCTGAATAATCTCCTCAAGCATACCACGCTCGTCCAAACTCTTAATTTCGTCGCGCAGCTCTTCCGGTGACATTTTGATGGCCTTGGCGATGTTCTTAAACTCTTTGTCAGAAACTTCGCGCTGTCCCATCTCAATCCGATGATAAACCGACAGCGTCATATCGGCGCTTTCTGCAACTTCAATCAAGGTCAGATTCTTTTCGTTGCGAATTTGACGCAAACCGGCGCCCAAAGTCTTGAGACCGGACTTTTCGTTAATCTTGTTACGGCGTTCCTGCTCGCGGCGCCAGGCCTGCACAATCTCTTGCTGAGAGTTTTGCTCGTTGACAAACAACTCTTGCAGAGGACAATCCAAAAACTCCGCCACGCGCACCAATTGTTCCTGATCAACCCGGCGATATCCTTTTTCAATCTTCGAGATTGCCGACAGGCTGACACCGAGATGATCGGCCAACTCTTGCATTGAACGCCCGCGCAACCGGCGGTACATCCTGATTTGGTTTGGGAAAATAATTTCTTCCATTTCAGATTACCTCATAAAAAAGATACACAAGATTCTGACAAGTATATTAACCGTTGGAAAATATTAATCAAGAAAATAGTACAAAAAAAGACAATTTGTGTACAAATTATTTTCCACAGTCAAACGTCAAATTACTTCCGGTGTATCTCCTTATCAAGCTTTTCCAGCTCATCGATATAAGACGAAATCAGGCTCAAACCTTTGTTCCAAAATTCCGGACTCTTGGCGTCAAGCCCAAAAGGCTTAAGCAGTTCGTCATATCGCTTGACTCCCGTTTGCGACAACATGTCCAGATATTTGTCGGCAAAATTCCTGACCTTTCCCTCGCGGTAGACCTGATACAGCGAGTTGACCAAACAGTCGGCAAACGAATAAGCATAGACATAAAACGGACTATGGAAGAAATGGCTGACAATCGGCCAAATGGCGCGACTGTCGTCATCGACGATAACATGCGGACCGAGGCTTGTGCGCATTTCTTCCAGCCAGATTTCCTCCAGCCGGGCGCTTGAAAGCTCTCCGTCGCGCCGCTCCTGATGTACCCGTGTTTCAAAACAATGAAACGCAATCTGTCTGAGCGCCGTATTAATCATATCGTTGACTTTGGAAGCAATCAGACACAGACGAGCCTTGGGATCGTCAAGCCGCTGCAACAAAGACTGAAATGTAATCATCTCGGCAAACACCGAGGCCACTTCGGCCAAAATCATCGGCGTATCATCGTTAAGTTCGCCTTGTTTGATTGACAGCCGCATGTGGCAGCCGTGTCCGAGTTCGTGCGCCAAAGTCAGCACATCGTTTTGTTTGCCGACAAAATTGAGCATCAGATACGGATGAAACTTGGCCGGCAACGGCATGGCAAAAGCTCCGCTGCGTTTGCCGTCGCGCGGCGGCACGTCAATCCACGAATGCCCGGCATCAAAAAACGGCAGCGCCAGCTTTTTGAGTTTAGGCGAAAAACCCTCATAGGCCGCCAAAACGATATTCACGCTTTCGTCCCAACCGTAGTGTTTGTCCTCGGCAAACGGCAGCGGCGCATTGCGATCCCAATACTGAATTTTTTTGACGCCCAGCCATTTGGCTTTGAGCTTGTAGAAGCGATCGGAAATGTTGCCATACTGCGCCCGCACCGAATCAACCAGCGCATTGAGGGCTTTGTCATCAACCTGATTGTCCAGATTGCGAGCCGCAACCGGAGACTTATAGCCGCGATGATTGTCGCTGATGGCTTTGTCTTTGACAATCATATTATAAATAAAAGTGAACAAATCGGCATTCTGACGACACACGCGATTGAGCTCCTTGCCGGCTTTTTCGCGAATTTCGGCGTTTTTGTCTTGCAGCAGTTTGGAAATTTCGGCATCATTATATTTTTTGCCGTCCACCACAAACTCCAGCTTAGCCGAATGCTCATCATAAAGCCGCCGCCAAGCCGAGCCGGAAGTCACTGACTTGTCCAAAAAAATCTCCTCTTGTTCTTCCGGCAGTTCATACGGCTTAAACCGCCGCGACCGCTCCAAAAACGGCCGATAACGAGCCACCTGTCCGTCAGCCAGTAATTTCTGAAAATCCGCTTCCGGCAACTGATTAATTTCCAATCCGTAAAAAATCGCCGGTTTGGAAGCCTCGGTCATTTTTTCGTCAATGTTCTGATAAAATGCCACGGCAGCCTGATTCTTCATCTGCGTAACCATATTCAGATACGCGTAAACGCCAAGCTTGCTGCCCAAAATGCCGGTCTTTTCGACAAGTTTCAGAGATTCGAGAAATTCCGCCGCACTCAGTTTGGCAATTTTGCCCTTATAACGCCGCGCCAGCGTTTTGTTCAGCCGAGCGTAGCTCGCCAGATCCTTCTCCACCTGCGGATCCTGCGGACTCTGGTACAGTGCCGTCAAATCCCATGCCGGCAGGTTGTTCTTCGGGGCTGATTTCGTGTTCTGCGTCTTCTTCATGTTCCAATTCCTCGCTCAATTTTTTCAGTTGCAGCATTTCTTCGGCAAAAGCCGGATTATTTTTCAGATAGTCGGCTCTGGCTTCGGCGTCAAACAATTCGTCTTCGACCGGTTCCGGCACAAATATATAGTTGCTCCAGGGCATGTCCTGTTTGCCGCGCATCCAAGCGGCAAACCCGTGCCCGACGACCTTCATGTCGCACCAACTGTTTTGCACAATAACTTTAAGTGAACACCATATTTTGTTTTCGCCGCAATTCAGCAAATGTTCGGCCATTTTTTCCGTGCAGGGAATAAACCCGCGTTTTTGCGCATCTTGCCGCGGCGCCAGCAGAACCAGCAGAAACAACAGGCAAAATGCCAAAACAAACAGTCCCGTGGTTAACCCGAACCAATAGCGGCGCATCGTATTCATCATTTGTCCTTTTTGGCTTTGCGCAGTTTGACCAATTCTTCCAGATAGGCCAGCTCGTCCAAAGTATTGGCGGCCGAGGCCTCTTCCACCGGACACTCCACGGCGGTGCAACGCAATCCTTTGTGGAGCGCCACTTCGACCGCATCAGTCAGATAATACTCGCCGGCGGCGTTTTCATTACTGATGGCGCCCAAAATTTCAAATAATTTTTCGCCGTCAAAACACATCATGCCGGAGTTGCAAAAATTGATGGCGCGCTCGGCTTCCGTTGCATCTTTATATTCGACGATGCGCGCCAGATTGTTGCCCTCCATAATCAGCCGCCCGTAGCGCGCCGGATCTTGCGGACGAAAACCGAGGCAGACGACCGAATACCCTTCGTCGCGCTTTTTCAAAAGTTTTTTCATCGTATCTACGGTATACAGCGGCTGATCGCCGAAGATGACCAAAACGTCTCCCTTAAATCCGACAAGTTCGGCGCGTGCCGCCAACACCGCGTGTCCGGTACCGAGTTGTTTTTCCTGCACGCAGGTCGGATTCGGCGCCACTTCTTTTCTCACCAAATCTCCGTCCGGTGCGGTAACCGTAACGATTTTGCTGACCTTCAGCTCCTGCAGCGTGTCAACGATGTGTCTGATCATCGGTTTGCCGTCTACCGGCATCAAAACTTTCGGCAAGTCGGATTTCATACGGGTGCCTTTGCCGGCTCCCAATATAATTGCAGCAATTTCTCTCATAAAAAAACTCCTTTTATAACTTTTTAATAAGTTTAATTTATAATGCAATTATCTTTTAATTGTTAACAAGAGTGCACTTTATGAAAAAACTTTTTCTTGCAATTTGTTTCAGTGTTTTCTGGTGTCTGCCGTCTCAGGCCAAAGTTAAACAATTGTTTGATCATTCCGAGATTCCGCAGGTTCAGGCGCCGGTTCCCGACAAAGTCGAAACTCCGAAGGTCGTTTCCTTTGAAGGGCTCAAAAATTTTTTGGAAAAACGTTTTAAAGTAACGGTTCAGACAACAACCGACAAACTGTCCACCGCCATGACCGACATTGAGGGAAGCGACGAAATGCCGGCTGCAGCACCTAAAGGCACTTATCAAAAAATTTATGACGACGCTATGCGCCGCTCCGCCGAACAAACCACCGAAAAATCTGCGCAAAAGCCGCAGTTTCTTCTGCCTTTGTCTGACCAGCCCGCGGCGACGGAAAGTCTTAATCTGCCGATTGTTGAAACCGCGCTGCCGCCGGACGGGCGGCGGGTGCTGGTTCCGGCGTCCGAGCACATTCCCTATTTTATGAGCAACATTGAGTTGCATCCCGATGGCACGGTCATCTTTGCCGATACGGTCGTTGCTGTGGAAAACGGCCAAAAATTGCGCGAAGGCCTGAGCCGTTTTTTGCCCCGACGAATATTCACCCGCGACGGCGGCCGGCAGTCTGTCGACTATACGCTGATCCGGGTCACCGTCAATAACGACGAAGTTCCGTACCATATTGTGGAAATCCCCGAAGGGCTGCTCATTGCCCCCTCGCAAGAACAACCGTCGGAGCCCGGAATTTATACTTATGTTTTTGAATATATGGCCGACAATCTGATAACGGATTACGGCGACTATCAGGAGTTTTATTGGGACATAACCGGCAGTGCCTGGAATCTGGTGGTTGCCCGCATCGGCGCCACTCTCAGCCTGCCAGACACAATTCAGCCGCTGGATCAGCACATTTTTATCGGTTCGGCCGAAAATCTGCATGAAAGCGGCACCGTCGTCATCAATCCGTCACCGCAAATATGGGGATATGCTTCCGAAGAGTCTTTGGCCGCCGGCGAAGGCATGCATCTTTTGGTCACTTTGCCGCCGCATTCTGTTTTGCCGCCCTCTTGGGATACCCGCCTTTTGCAAAATTTTGCCGATTGGGGCGATTTATATATCAGTCTGACGACGCTGGCCGCCATCATCATTTCATTTTTGTTGTCTTGGAACTACATCCGCGCCAACAAAGGCCAGTTGAAAATCCGCCTCAAAAAATCGCCTGTAATGCTGCGTTATCTGCTGTTTGGCCGCTATGATTTCCGATCATTCGGCAGTTTTCTTCTGGAACTCTACCGCAAAAACATCATCGACATCCAGCAGGCCGACAGCGCCGTGCTGCTGATTAAGCGCACCGACAATCTAAAATCGCTGAATTTTGCCGAACAAAAAGCGGTCAACTATCTGTTTACCCAAAACGAACCGGTGTTAAACGTTAACAAAAACAACCGGCTCAAAATAGTCCGTGCGGCGTTGACCATCGAAAAAGATCTGCGCCGTTCGCTGTTTAAGTTTTTGCTCAAGCTTAACAGCGGCTACCTGTTTTTCAGTCTTGGGATGCTCTTCTTAGGCGAATTGTTCATTGCCTTTATCTCCGGCAACTGGATAACCCGCTTTTTAACTTTGTTTTGTGCCACTTTTGTTTCCGGATTCGGAATCTTTGTGTTTAACCGACCGGCACGCTCGGCGTTTGTCCGTACGATTCTCAAAATCATCGGAATTGCTCTGTTTTTGCTCGCGATTGTCGCCATGGCAGCCGAAGTTTCCCTTTGGAGCGCGTTGGCGTTGCAAGCGTCGCTTTTGGCCATAAGCCGCTATACCGCCGCTTATGCCCAGCGCCGCGGTCTGCTCAAAAGCTACATTGACAACGCCGCCGCTTTGCGCACTCGCCTGCCGGAACAGCGCGAAACAATCCTCATCGGCCACGAAATTGCCAATCAACAGGCCTATATCTGGGCTTTTAAGCTGGAAGACGCTTTTGCCGGCGCCGCCGACAACGAATACAACAAACTTCCGGCCATTGCCGAACTGATGAAGATTTTGGCGTAAAACATCTGATAACTGAGAATAGTGCTTGTAATTTGCCGTCAAGCGCTTAGACTTTTTCATATCTGTAAAAACTGTTCAAAGGAAAATCTGATGGGAAAAAACAAATGGTTCGGAACTGACGGCGTGCGCGGCGTCGCCAATCAATTTCCAATGACCGCCGATTTTGCGCTGCGGCTCGGACAGGCAGCCGCGGTTTTGTGCTGCCGCCGTTTTCACAAAGCCGCCATTGCCAAAGACACTCGTGTCAGCTGTGCCATGCTTGAAGCCGCGCTTACCGCCGGCCTGACAGCGCAGGGCATTGACGTCGTTCGGCTCGGCGTTATACCGACTCCGGCGGCCACCACCCTCACTCCGGAACTCGGCGTCGATATGACTTTTATGATTACCGCTTCCCATAATCCTTATCAGGACAACGGCATCAAACTGATTGCCGCCGACGGCAACAAGTTTTCCGATGACATTACGTCCGAACTGGAAGCGCTGATAGAAAAAAACGATTTTGCCGCACCGGAATCTCCGGGCCGCGTTTCCGATGACACGCAGGCTCTTGCCCGTTATAAAGAAATAGCGCTGTCCACGGCGGCCGATCCGCAACAGCTGGCCGGACTCAAAATTGTCTTGGACTGCGCCAACGGCTGTTTTTCAAACATTATGCCGGAAGTTTTTGAGCGCCTGGGCGCCGAAGTCATCTGCTTAGGCTGTCGGCCGGACGGCACCAACATCAACCGCGACTGCGGCTCCCAACATCCGCAAGCCATGCTCGACAAAATCAAAGAATGCAGCGCTGACTTAGGAATTGCGGTTGACGGCGACGGCGATCGCATTAAAGTCGGCGACGACAACGGACAACTTGTCAAAAGTGAGCAGCTGATTGCTTTTCTGGCGCAATATCTTGAGCTGTCCGGACACAATCGGTCGCGGCCGATTGTTTCGACCGTTCTTTCCAATACCGGACTGGAAAAATTCGTCACTCAAAAACTAAAGCTTGATTATTATTCCACTCCGGTCGGCGAACGTCATGTGGTTGCTCAAATGCGCGCCCAAAACGGCGCTGTAGGCGGCGAAGAATCCGGCCACATTGTTTTGTTGGACTACTCGCACAGCGGCGATGCCCTGATGGTTGCGCTGGTCTTGGCGCAAGGCCTCAAAAATGCCGGTCGTAAAATGAGTCGGATTTTCCCATTGTTTGAAAACGAACCCCTGTTTTTTGAGAATCCCCGCTTGGCCGACCGTGAACAAGTCAAAGCCGTTGCCGCCCATCCGGAACTGCAGGCTTTGCTGACCGAAGCCCAAAATCAATTGCGCGGAATCGGCCGCGCCGTTATCCACCCTTCCGGCACCGAGCCGTTGATAAGAGTTTGGGTATGCGGCGCCGATGAAAACCTGGTGCAAACCATCGGCAACAGATTGCTGGCCAAAATCCGCGCGCTTGCAGAAAATTAAGCTTTTATTTACCGGAAAGTAGCATAATCTTGCCAAGACGAAATCTCCGGAGAAAATCGAATGCCAAAAAATATTGATGTTTCTTTTCTTGATTGGACACAAGAACACAAGCCGGCCATCCGCCGCCGCGGCATCGCGGCTTTGGCGGTGTCTGTCCGAAAACCGCGGCCTATGGTTCCCGGCGGAGAAAAACTGCGTTGTATTTGGCCGTCCGGATTCGAAAACCTGAATTCACGGGTGCAAAGCCGACGGATATTAGGCGCCGAAACCAATGATTAAAGGCCTCATCTCGTTGTTTACCAGCGGTGCAGTCTTCCATCCGATGGTGCTGCTGGGCATTATCGGCGGCCTGTATTCAATTACTCATCTGGCGGGAAACGACATTCGCGAGATACTGACTGACGGCCGGCTTTATCTGGCGGCTGCCGTTTTATCCCTAATTTACAGTTTTGGCTTTAAACGCATATATCAAGAAGGAGGCCGCGGCGTCGATTTTGGCGCAACCTTTTTATCCGCGATTGCCGGAATCGTCCGCTTTATACTGGCCTACGTTCTCTCAATGTCTTTTGTTCTAATGCTCAGTTTCTAGAGCGATACGTCAACATTCTGTCCGACAGTGTTATCCGGCAAAACCGCGCGGTCGTCATCGCCGAGCAAAACCTCGACGGCTTTCTCTTGCATTTCCGCGCTGTTTTTAATTAAGCTCAGCTGCATCTGCTGCAAAACCAACGCATAAGAGCTGAGCGGACCAAGTTCGGACATAATAAATCTCCGCAAATTAAACCAACGTTATGTATAATATCACCTATTTCTTAAAAGGTCTTTAACGTCTTGTATTTTGAAAAACGGCAATTATCTGATAAGGCGAAAGGAAGGTTATCATGTCTGAAGCAATTCGAAACCTGACTATCCTTATCTGGGCAGCTTGCGCTTTCAACAGCCCCGCCTATGCCCAAAACCGCAGCGGCATCGTCGAAGAAAAACCGGTTTCTGCCCCGACGATAGTCACCGGCGCCGCCGCCACGCCTGACGGCGGACAAAACACCTTTACCATCGAACAACCTCAAAACGGCCCCAATCCGCTGGGCGACCCTATTCCGAACGTATCTCTTCCCCGCACGCCGCAAGATGCCGACGCCAATCTGCCGACGACAACTTCGGACGCCGTGCCGACGCCGACAAACACAACACAGATGCCGTCCGGATCTCTCGTTAGAGAGGCCACGCCTCAACAGGCGCAGCAGCTGGGCAAAGATTTTCAAAACACTTTATTGGAAGCCAACGGAATGGTCTATGACGTGCAAGCCTATCCGGAGGCAGATTTGCCGGTCATCGGCAACCCTTCGCAGCCCGAAACGATTTATTCACCGAACGTCAACAACCCTTAATCACACTGCTGCTGTCTGCGCAAAAGCGAGCGGCACTGCCATTGTCCTTCCAAGCGATTGGAAGGCTCCAAAACCAGTGCCTGCTTGGCAGTCTCAGAGGCTGAACCCAAATATGTAAAGTATTTTTCGGAACAGCCGACCTCCTGATTTTCGACCAGCGGATAAATCGACTCTCCGTACGAGGCATACAGACGAGCCGACATATGCAATCTGATAGAAGCCAGCGAATTATAAAGCTGTGGATTATCGCTGACCGAAATCAGCCGGACGTTGGGCGTATCGACACTGGCATCCTGTTTCAAAACGACGACCGAGGTATCCGCAACGACGCCTCCTTCAATTTTTGCTTTGGAATTGCAGCCAAAAACAATGCTCTCGGATTCTTCCGACGTATTATTGTCGTCTTTGCATATCAGACTGCCCTTTATGTAAATTTCCGAATACATACCGGCATTGAGCGAACCGATTAAATCTTTTCTGAGCGCCAGCGAAGCATTTTTCCCCAGCTTGACATTGCCGCGAACCGAACCGGAAGATATAAATTTGGAATTATCGTTTACGTTCAGGTTGGCAATGCAAAGCGTCGGTATGCCGTTAAAACTGACGACGCCGGAAGTCTCTGCCGACTGCGCCTTCAGCGGACAATCGGGCAGATTGCCCGAAACATTGATTTTGACATTATGAAAACTGCCATTGGCCGACAGCGGTATAGCTTCTTCAAAGACGACATTGAAATTCATATTGTCGATTTTGCGGTCAAACACATGTTCATAAAGCGCCATTGAATTGCTATTGATATGCAGCGTAATCAGCGGAATAGAGGTATCCTGGCATTCAGCCTCGGTCATACCGACCAGAGAATGCATTTCGACTTTGGACAAATCCAACATCGGATCAACTGTATCGACATCGATGATATCTGCCTGAGGCTGATTGTGCCGCGCCCATTTCAGGCAATTGATCGTGCAACGCTTAAAAGCCTGATTTTCCGGACAATCAGAGGCATTTTCGGTTTCGGCGCAAGAGTTTGAGTTATATCCTTTTTCCTGACAAATATCGGCGGATGTTTTGCAAGCGCTGAACAAGCGTGTTTTGCCCTGCAGACACGACGGCGTTATATCCGACAACGGCCCGTATTCGCAAGCCATAAAGCCTTCGCAGGCGGCCGGCGTGATTTTGGTTTTGACCTCGCCGGTGCAGGTTGTGCAAATGTCGCCGACGGCCACATATCCTTCCGGAACCGCATTGAGCAAATAGTCAAATCCGGCGCAACTTCCGCAGCATTCGCCCCAGTCATCCGAATAGGGGCATTTTTTCTCCGACAATTGGCAGTTTTCTTTAGAACTGTATCCGGCGGCGGTACAGGCTTTGGCAATGTCTTCATGGCAAGCGCGGTACAAAGCATGCTGGTTGTCGCACTTACGTTGCGGAAAAGCGGGAAGTTCGCAGTCTTCGGCGGCAAAAGTATAGTTGTTGTTCCGACACCACTGTTCTTGCGAACAACTCTTGTAATAAAGCGGATGATGCGGACAGCGATCGGTCGGGGCGGTCATTTTCGAACAGTTGGCAAAGGTAACCTTATAACCCTCGTCCATACATCTTTGTTCGGCTCGCGAAAGCTCATGGTTTCCGGCGCCAACGACAGCATACTCGGCGACCACGGCCGCCTGTGCCACAGCGGCGAATCCACCGACTGACAACAAAATTGATAAAAAGACCCGCCGTCTCATTATATTATCCTCTAGTTAATTGTTTTTCTCATATTTTAAGGCTTCACTCTTAATATTGGGTTAAAACCTTATAGACTTTTTTGACAAAATTTCTTTTTTTTACTAGATTTAAATCAAATTTTGTGGTATGGTAGGCCTGTTATTGAACAAAACCGTCAATAATCAAAAAAAACAGGATAATGATATGAACAAAAAAATTACAGTATTAAATCCGTTCAACTCGGGTGAATATGTGGTTTATCCGGCGCACGGCGTTGGCAAAGTCTCCGACATTACCAAGCAGACGATTGCCGGCTCTGAACTGGAGTTGATTGTGGTTAATTTTGCCAAAGACAAAATGACCCTGCGGATACCTATGGCCAAAGCGCAGACAACCGGCTTACGCAAAATTTCGGGAGCCGACACCATGAACGAGGCTCTCGCCACCCTCAAAGGCAAGCCCAAAATCAAGAAAGTGATGTGGTCGCGCCGTGCGCAGGAATACGAAAACAAAATTAACTCCGGCAGTCCGGTAGCCATTGCCGAAGTTGTCCGCGATCTTCATCGCAATGAAAATCTGGCCGAACAATCTTATAGCGAGCGTCAAATATACGAACAAGCGCTTGACCGATTGGCCAATGAATATGCTGTTTTCGAAAACATTACTCCGGCAGATGCGACGCAGAAACTGCTGGCGCTTTTGGTCAAATAAACAAATTATTTGTCCTTGCAAAATGCCGCCTTTCGAGGCGGCATTTTATGGCAGATAAGCCAGCGGATTCACCGCCTTTTTGCCGGCGCGCACCTCAAAATGCAGCTGTGGCACGCTTACCCCGCCGGTCGTGCCGACGGTTGCAATCTTTTGCCCCTTGGTTACCTTTTGCCCTTTGCGCACCAACAATTTGTCATTGTGCGCATACGCCGTAATCCAGCCGTCATTATGCTTAATCAAAATCAGATTGCCAAACCCTTTGAGCTCGTTGCCGGCATAAGCCACCGTACCGGCGTCGGCGGCTTTAACGTCCGTGCCCCTTGCCGCCTTGATATTGATTCCGTCATTGTTGCGCCCTTTGGCAATCGGCCCGAATTTAGAGATAACCGTGCCGCGCACCGGCCAGGCAAATTTGGCGGTGCGTTTTTTGACCGGCGCGCTGTACGAAGCCGAATTTGTCCGGCGGACAGCAGCAGTGCTTTTGGTTGATGACGTCTTCTTTGCCGCCGTGGTTTTCGACGTTGCGCCCGAACTCCCGGTCGTGGTGTTGACCACCGTTCCCGGCAGCACCAGTTTTTGCCCGATTCTAAGCGCATACGGCGCGCTCAGGCCGTTGGCGCGGCTGAGAGAGCTCATATCCACATTGTAACGTTTGGATATGTTGTAGAGCGTGTCGCCCTTGACCACGATATGGTACCGCGCAGACGGCATGCGCAAAACCTGACCGATTCGCAACACATACGGAGGCCGCAGACGATTGGCTTCTATCACCTCGCGCAAGGGCACGTCATAGCGCCGCGAAATACTGTAAAGGGTATCACCTTTTTTAACCACCACCGAAGACGGCGTCGCACCGCCCCAAAAAGTGTCGAAGTAATTAAACAATGGAATACGGTTGCCGCTGCACGCACACAGCAGCCCCAAAACAGGAACCAATTTCCACACGATCGACCGTAGTCTAAACATCTGTTTCACAGATTTTCAAAGTTAACTTTACAGCCGAATTTAACATATAAGCCTTAATATTTTGTTACTGCCGCTCCAGAATGTTGCCGCGGTCGTCTGATGACACAACGCCATATTCGCGGTGTTTGAGGGCGGTGTTGATGTGCCGGCGCATCCGCGAACGCATGGCGTCGCAGGTGTCGTTGACATTGCGTCGGTTGGTATAGGTGATGACAATCATGCGGGCATTATATTCGTCAACGCGCAGCGTCTTGATGGCCGCCACCGCGTCGTCCAAAATCTTAAACGCGGCCGCCCGCGCCTCTTCGCGCCCGATGCCGTTGAGCTCCATGTAAATTTTTGTTTTTTCAACCCGACCGATATTGGCGCCTTTGGGCAAATTGGCCACGCAGACTTCGCTCACGACTTTAAGCATCTTGTCGGCGGTTTCAAAATCAATTCCTTTGCTGATAAAGGCATAAATATCGCGCAAATCGACCACGACGCAGGAAATCTTGCGATTATAGCGTTTGGCCAGTCGAAAATCATGTTCAAAACGGTTCAGAATGGCGGTTTCGTTCAAAATATTGGTAAAAATGTCCTTTTCCTGAAACTGTGAAAGATTGTCTTGCCAGATTCTGGCTTCGGAAATGTCTTTGCACAAAAAGCTCACGCCTTCGCACTCCAAAATTTCGTTCAAAATCGGACGCAGACGACACAACATCAGTTGCTTTTGCCCGTCTCGGCGCACCAAAACGGCCTGTGTATTGAAGGTCGACTGATGTTTGCATATTTTCACAAAAGCGGCGTTAAGCGCCTCGCGCCCGGACTCGCGGTCTTCAAAAAGACTGCCGAACGCCGGCCGGCCGACAAGTTCTGCCGCCGCATACCCCAAAACCGCTGCTCCCGAGTCGTTGATAAAAACAATATTAAAATCCTTATCAATCTTAAAATAAATGTCGCCACTGCTCGCCTGCAGATTGCTGTGCTGACTTTCGTTCTCTTGCAGAAGTTCCTTGAGACTGGCGCGGATTTGCCTGAGTTTGCGGCGCAAACTAAATATCCACGCAATCAATCCCGCGATAATCAAAACTAAACTGCCGATTGCCCCGTACTCAAACATGCCGCCCTCACAAAAACATTATTTTTCAGAGTAAAAGCACAAATGCTAAAATAAGGTTAAATAAAAGTTGCTTTTTCTCAAAAAAAACACTAGTTTTATGAAAGCAAAAAGAGATTAAGATGACTAAGATTGACACCATAGCCGACAGCAGCGGCGACAAATACAAATACGGTTTCGTCACCGCCATTGACGCGGAAGCCGTTCCGCCCGGACTGAATGAGGATATCATCCGCCTCATTTCGGCCAAAAAAGGCGAACCCGAATGGCTGCTGCAGTTTCGATTGCGCGCCTTTGAGTTTTGGCAGACCATGAGCGAACCGACGTGGGCCAAACTCACTTACGACAAAATCGACTATCAAAAGCTGTCCTATTATGCGGCGCCCAAACAGAAAAACGCCCCCAAAAGTTTGGCCGAAATCGACCCCAAACTGCTTGACACCTATGCCAAACTCGGCATTCCGCTCAAAGAACAGGAAGTTTTGGCCGGCGTGGTGGCGGTAGACGCCGTGTTTGACAGTGTATCGGTGGCCACGACATACCGCGCCAAACTGGCTGAACAGGGAATTATTTTTTGTTCGATTTCCGAAGCCGTCAGGAATCATCCCGATTTGGTGCAAAAATATCTGGGTTCCGTAGTGCCCTACACCGACAATTTTTTTGCCTGCCTCAACTCCGCCGTATTTACCGACGGTTCGTTTGTTTACATTCCCAAAGGCGTCCGCTGCCCGATGGAGCTCTCCACTTACTTTCGGATTAACGCCAAAAACACCGGCCAGTTTGAACGCACGCTGATTATTGCCGACGACGAAAGTTATGTTTCTTATCTTGAAGGCTGCACTGCCCCGCAGCGAGACGAAAACCAACTCCACGCCGCGATTGTGGAGATTGTGGTTCTGAAAGACGCCGAGGTCAAATATTCTACCGTTCAAAACTGGTATCCCGGCGACAAAGACGGCAAAGGCGGCGTCTACAACTTTGTAACCAAGCGCGCGGCCTGCCGCGGCGCCAATGCCAAAATTTCGTGGACACAAGTTGAAACCGGCTCCGCCGTCACTTGGAAATATCCTTCTTGCGTTCTGCAGGGGGACAACTCGGTCGGCGAGTTTTATTCGGTGGCCGTTACCAACAACCGCCAGCAGGCAGACACCGGCACCAAGATGATTCACATCGGCAAAAACACCTCGTCAAAAATCATTTCCAAAGGTATATCCGCCGGTTTTTCCAATCAGACATATCGCGGACTGGTTCGGGTCAGCCCGCAGGCTGACAATGCCCGCAACTATTCGCAATGCGACAGCCTGCTTATCGGGTCTTCCTGCGGTTCGCATACCGTTCCGTATATTGAAAACCGCAATCAGACAGCTTGCCTTGAGCACGAGGCTACCACTTCCAAAATCAGCGACGAACAACTGTTTTATTGCCGCAGCCGCGGAATCTCGGAAGAAGAAGCTGTCAGCCTGATTGTCAACGGTTTTTGCAAAGAAGTGATGCAGCAACTGCCGATGGAGTTTGCAATCGAGGCGGCCAAATTAATTAATGTTTCGCTTGAAGGGAGTATAGGTTAATGACACATCCGGTTTTAAAAAAAGCACTCGAAACCTGGGGCGAAGAGCCACAAATGCTGATGGTCGTGGAAGAGATGGCCGAATTGGCCAAAGAAATTCTCAAAAACATCAACCGCAAAAAAGATAATATTGATGCCATCGTAGAAGAAACGGCCGACGTCGAAATTATGCTCGAACAGCTCAAAGAAAACTACCGAATTGACCAAAAAGTCGCTGCCTACAAGGCAGACAAAATCAAACTGATTGAACTGCGCCTCAACGATTGGATCAAGAACCACACTGCCTGAAAGAGAACAAAATGACGACACCTCTGCTTGAAATCGAAGACCTGCACGCCTGCGTCGGCGACAAAGAAATCATCAAAGGTTTCAGCCTGACCGTCAACGAAGGCGAAATCCATGCCCTGATGGGGCCGAACGGCGCCGGAAAATCCACGCTGTCCAACGTATTGTGCGGTAAACCAGGTTATGAAGTCACCTCCGGTTCCGTCACTTTCAAGGGGCGGGATTTGCTTGCCCTCAGCCCCGAGGAGCGCGCCCGCGAAGGCATCTTTTTGTGTATGCAGTATCCGGTAGAAATTCCCGGAGTGCCGACCGCCACATTTTTAAAACACGCGGTCAATGCGGTGCGCAAACATCGCGGCGAACCGGAACTTGACACCATGGAATTTATCAAGATGGTGCGCGAAGAAGGGCGCAAACTCGGCATTGATGCTGAAATGATTAAGCGTCCGCTGAATGTCGGATTTTCCGGCGGCGAAAAAAAACGTCTGGAAACCCTGCAAATGTCTGTTCTTAAACCGGCGTTCACAATTTTAGACGAGGCTGATTCCGGCCTGGACATCGATGCGCTCAAAGTTGTGGCCGACGGTATCAACGCCTTGCGCGACGGCCGGCGCGCAATGCTGGTCATCACCCACTACCAACGGCTTTTAAATTATGTTGTGCCCGATTTTGTGCATGTGTACGCCAACGGCAAAATTGTCTGCTCGGGAGACAAGTCCCTGGCCTTGGAGTTGGAAGAAAAAGGCTACGCCGACTTTGTGAAAGAGAAATAAATGGCCGCACTGCTGCAAGACATATCACTCATCGGCGACGAGAATCCCTGGCTGCGCAACCTGCGCGCACGAGGCCGGCAGGCCTTTGCCGCCGCCGGCATTCCCTCCGCCAAAACCGAGGCTTGGAAATATACCAAACCCCGTGAGCTGAATAACGACGACTTTATTATGGCGCAGCCGGCCAATCTCGGTTCGGCAGCCTACAGCCTGCCGTTTGACGCTTATAAGATTTGTTTTGACAACGGTTATTTCAATCCCGCCGCCAGCGATTTGCCGCAAGGCGTTGAGGTTGTGCCGCTCATTGAAGCCTTGCTGTTTTGCCCGGAGACACGGCGGCTCGCAGGTTCTTTGGCCGACATCGCCAAACATCCTTTTGCGGCGCTGAATCAGGCTTATCTGAACGAAGGGATTTATATCCGGATAGAAAAAAACGTGCAACTCAAAAAACCTTTGTTTATTCTCAGTCATACCACCCCCGCCGGCCAAAATCTGTTTTTTAACCTGCATAACCTGATAGTTATGGAAGAAAACGCCTCCGCGGTGATTGGCGAATATCACTATTGGACCGGAGAACTCAAAGCGCGCTATTTTGCCAATCTGGTCAACGAAATCTTTTTGGCCGCGGGCGCCCGGCTGCAGCATTTTAAAGTTCAGGACGAAGCCTTCAAGGCGCACCACATTGCCTTGAATTCGGTAATGCAGCAAGCCTCCTCTCGATACGAGGCCTTTTGTCTCCAGCGCGGTGCCGGCCTCGGGCGCAATGAAACCTTGGTCAAACTGTCGGCAACCGGTGCCGAGGCCGAAGTCAACGCCGCTTATGTCATGAACGGCTGGGCGACTCTGGACACCACCACCGATATTGAACATTTGGCTCCTTCCACCGTCTCGGAGCAGATGGTCAAAGGTGTCATCGGCGGCGATGCCCGCGGCGTGTTTCAGGGCAAAATTCACATTGCCCCGAACGCCGTCAAAACGTCCGGCAATCAGTTGCACAAAGCCCTGCTTCTGACCGACACCGCCGAAATCGACGTTAAACCCGAGCTGGAGATATTTGCCGATGATGTCAAATGTTCGCACGGCGCGGCCAGCGGCGAACTTGACGCAAACCAGCTGTTTTATATGCAGTCACGCGGAATTGGTCTGGCAGAAGCGCGGCAAATTTTGATAGACGCTTATCTGGATGAGGTTATCGCCAAAATAAGTAATGAAAAAATCCGCGAGTGGATTAAATTATTTGCGCAGTCTGCCGATAAATAGGGGAAAAACATGTACGATGTTGAGGCCATACGCAAAGATTTTCCGATTCTGAGCCGTTTGATAAACGGCAAACCGAACACGTTTTTAGATTCGGCGGCGTCAGCGCAAAAACCGCAGGTTGTCATTGACAAGATAGTGCAGACCTATACCCGCGACTACGCCAACGTTCACCGCGGCTCATACCTCTTGTCAGAGGAAATCACGGCCGAATACGAAGCGGCGCGGCATAAAGTGCGGCAATTTATCAACGCCGCCGATGACAAAGAGATTGTGTTCACGCGCAATGCCACCGAATCAATCAATCTGGTTGCCGCCAGCTGGGGACGCAAATTTCTCACCAAAATTGATGAAGTCTTGATATCCGAAGCCGAACACCATGCCAATTTGGTGCCGTGGCAGGTGTTGCGCGACGAAATCGGATTTGAACTCAAAATTTTTAAGATTAACGACGACGGAACTTATAATCACGATGAATTTTTGCGTTGTCTGAGCGGCAAGACCAAGCTTGTGGCCGTGACCGGCATGTCCAACGTTCTGGGAACGGTATTCCCGCTTGCCGAGATAATTAAGGCGGCGCATGCCGTCGGCGCCAAAGTTTTGGTCGACGCCTGCCAATATGTCGTACATCAACCGACGGATGTTCAGGCTTTGGACTGCGACTTTCTGGCCTTTTCGGGACACAAAACATACGGTCCGACCGGCATTGGCGTGCTCTACGGCAAAGCCGGCATTTTGGCCTCCATGCCGCCTTATCAATATGGCGGCGATATGGTCAACGTTGTCACCTACCAAAGCACCACTTTTGACGTGCCGCCGGCGCGTTTTGAAGCCGGAACGCCGGCCATTGTGCAGGCAATCGGCCTTGGCGCGGCGCTCGACTATCTGATGAACATCGGAATGGACAACGTCAAAGCGCATGAAGATGAGCTGGTTAAATATGCACGTGAGCGCTTTCGCGAAGTGGACAGATTGCAGGAAATCGGTACGGCAACCGACAAAGGCGGTGTATTTTCCGTAGTCTTGAACGGTGTTCATCCGCAGGATTTGGCCTTTATTTTGGATAAAGAAGGCGTTGCGGTGCGGGTCGGACATCATTGTGCGGCGCCGCTGGTCCGCCGTATGGGATATGAATCTTTGGCGCGGGCATCTTTTGGCATTTATACCAATCATGCCGATATTGACCGTTTCATTGCCGCACTGCAAAAGGCTCGCACGTTTTTTTAGGGAGATATATATGGAAGAAAACGACACTGCTTCCGAAATACAGGATTATACGGCCGTTGCCGGCGTCAAGTTGGCCGCCGGAACGACTCCGGCAACGCGCGAACAGATTATTGAAGCCTTAAAAACGGTGTCAGATCCCGAAATTATGATAAACATTTGGGACATGGGACTGGTCTATCGCATTGAGTGCAAAGCTGACGGCGACGTTGATATTGACATGACCGTTACGGCTCCGACCTGTCCGGTGGCCGGTATTTTGCCGCAACAGGCAGCAGAAGCGGTTGCCGCCTTGGACGGTGTCGGCATTGCGACGGTCAAAGTGGTGTGGGAACCGGCTTGGTCGATTGACAAAATCAGCGATGAAGCCCGCGCTATGTTTGAACTCTTCTGAAACAATCCTAAATCAATCCGATTTTTTGCGCAATTATAACTGCCTGCGTACGATTGGTGGCACCCACTGCGCGCAAAAGCGCATTGATGTGGAGTTTGACCGTGGCTTCCGAAACCCCCATTTTATAAGCAATCTGCTTATTGGAAAGTCCTTCGGCGACATAACCCAAAACTTCGGATTGGCGCGGCGTCAGAGAATTTCCGGCACTGCGGCGACCACCGACCGTTTCTGCGGCATGAGACTGTTCCAAAAGCGACGGCGGCAGATAGGTTCCGCCATCCAAAATCAGCTTGAGAGCAGACAACAAAACTTTGGTTTCCGAACGTTTGGAAATATAGCCGCTGATACCCGCTTCAAGCGCCTTTTTAATATTGCGGCCGTCTTCCGAAGCAGAGATTATGGCGATTCGGCTTTGCGGCGACAGGCGGCGGATTTCTTTTAAGCCTTCTTCCCATTTCATGTCGGGCATATCCAAATCAATCATAATCAAATCAATATCGGGGGTGTTTTCAATAATCTTGATTGCCTGCGAAAAATTGGCCGCCTGCAAGATCACGGCCTGCGGCACCGTTTTTTCCAGCTGCAGGCATAGTCCGTCTCGAAACAACGCATGGTCATCCGCAATCAGAAGTTTCATATCTCATCTCCCGACAACAAGCGCCAAAGCCTCAAATGTTCGGCAGTCCCTGCTCCGGCAGTTGCATATGTAAATTTACGTTACGTCGATATATATAATCAAACGAGATTATTTAAAGAGGCGGCAAAAAAAATTCTCCCGATTATAAATACAGGCATTCAATTCCGGCTTCTTTAAACATTTGCTCAGAATAAACAAGTTTGTCGCGCCAAGTCCCGACGGGCGTATTTTCATCAATTTTCACCCGACGCGTAACCACCGTTTTTATCCCCGCCTGAATAATGGCGCGCGCGCAGTCCGGACACGGCATTGCCGTCACATATATCACGCAGCCTTTGAGCGAAGCACCGATAAGACACGCGTTGTAAACCGCATTGCGTTCGGCGTGCTCCGTAAAGTCATATTTGGTCGGCCGCTCAAGCCGCTCCGGAATGTCATCCGAAACGCCGCGGACAATTCCGTTGTATCCGGTGGAACGAATTTCGCGGTCAGGACCGACCACAATCGCGCCGACTTTGGTCGACTTGTCTTTGGACCATGTAGCCACCAGTTCGGCCACATCCATAAACCTTTTGTGCCACTTTTCCGAAAACATCTCATTTCCTCCGCTGCTTTCAGCATAACAGCCGGCTCAAAACTTACAACCAATTTTTTCACTTAGGCACAAAACGAATGCAAAGCTCTTGACATCAGGGGGAAAATAAACCAGATTAAGCCTAGTGCATTTATACATTTAAGGAGAAAGAAATGAGTGCGATTATTGATATTCATGCCAGAGAAATTATGGACTCCCGCGGGACTCCCACGGTTGAAGCCGAAGTTATGTTGCAGAGCGGCGCATTTGGCCGTGCCGCGGTGCCGTCCGGCGCATCCACCGGCGTCCACGAAGCCGTTGAGCTGCGTGACGGAGACAAAAAACGTTTTGGCGGCAAAGGCGTCCTGAAAGCCGTGGCCAACGTCAACGACAAAATTTATGACGCTTTGGCCGGTTTGGAAGCCGAAGATCAAATCGAAATCGATCGCACCATGATTGATCTGGACGGTACCGAAAACAAAGGCAAGCTCGGTGCCAACGCCATTTTGGCCGTATCTCTGGCTGTGGCCAAAGCACAGGCTGAAGAAGCCGGACTGCCGCTTTATCGTTATTTGGGCGGCACCATGGCTCGCACGCTGCCGGTTCCGATGATGAATATCTTGAACGGCGGCAAGCATGCCGACAATCCGATTGATATTCAGGAATTTATGATTATGCCGGTTTCGGCTTCCTCCGTACGCGAAGCGGTTCGCATGGGTGCCGAAATTTTCCAAACCCTCAAAAAGAACCTCAAAGCCGCCGGTCACAACACCAACGTCGGCGACGAGGGCGGTTTTGCTCCCAACCTCAAATCTGCGGAAGAAGCTTTGTCGTTTATCGTCAAGTCTATTTCCGACGCCGGATACAAACCGGGCGATGACGTCGTTTTGGCGATTGATGCCGCTTCGTCCGAATTTTATAAAAACGGCAAATACGAAATGGTCGGCGAAGGCAAATCTTATACCAACAAGCAAATGGTCGAATTCTATAAAGGATTGTGCGCCAAGTTCCCGATTTTCTCCATTGAAGACGGCATGGCCGAAGATGACTGGGAAGGCTGGAAGATGCTCACCGATACTTTGGGCGACAAAGTTCAGCTTGTCGGCGACGATCTGTTTGTGACCAACCCCAAACGTTTGGCCATGGGCATTGAAAAGGGTGTGGCCAACTCGATTCTGGTCAAGGTCAACCAAATCGGCTCGCTTACCGAAACCATGCAGGCGGTTGATATGGCTCAGCGCCACAAATACACCGCTGTTTTGTCACACCGTTCCGGCGAAACCGAAGACACCACCATCGCCGATATCGCAGTGGCTACCAACTGTGGCCAAATCAAGACCGGTTCAATGTCCAGAACCGACCGGATGGCCAAATACAACCAGCTCATCCGCATTGAAGAGGAACTGGGCGATATGGCGGTTTATGCCGGCAAATCAATTTTGAAATAGCCGTTCCGGTATCAATGTCAAAAAAACAGCCTCCGTCCGAGGCTGTTTTTTGTTGACAAATTTTTGTGGTATGCTATTTTAAACCTATGCAAGATTTGATTGAAATCAATGACTCTCATTTTATCGTCGACCTGATGTACGCCGGCCTCAAACATAATATGACCGGCCGTGCGGTTTATCGGGAAATCGGCCTCGGCAACCGCGCTTTGGTACACAAAGATTTATGGACATGCCTGCAAAAACTGATTCCGCATCTTGAGCAGACACGTCAAAAGCTCAAAATTTTTGAGGCTTTTCGCCCGCCGCGCGCGCATCGTTTGTTGTTTGCCGCCATTCCTCAAGACGGATTTTTTATTCCCGAAGCCGAAAAATCGCCTCATTGCCGCGCCACCGCCGTAGATGTTGCCTTAACAAATGCCGATGGCACCGAACTCGCCTACCCGACTTTGGTTGATGCTTATGACGAAACCTATGCCAAAGAAGTTCAAAACGGCAATTTGACCGGCTTTTTCGAACATCTCAAAAAGGCCTCTCTGGATTATCAAGACCCTTCCATTCTCGAAGCCATCCATAACCGTGATGACTTGTGTCGGCTAATGCAAAGCGTCGGCCTGATTCCCGTGCCGCGGCGACACGAATGGTGGCATTATGAACTGCCCGAAGGCCGCACCGACAAATATCCCGTAATAGACTGGTAATCTTTTGCGGCCAAACGAACGCCGCACAAACGGCTTGGCCTGCCTAGCGGCTTTCTCTGAACGCCGATCGATTCACATAGACATCATACTTGGATGCGCCGCGTTTTTGCTGGAGTGCCGCAATTTGCCGATAACGCAAGGCAACAAACGTTTGCTCGGCCTTATCAAGCGGACGCTTGAGTTCACTGACATAAGCCGCCGGCACATCTTTGCCTTTGGCCAGAACTTTGCCGCTGATCGGATTTATTGCCGTCAGCGGATATTCTTCGGCCATTTCCTGCAAAAACTCATCCATATAAACCAAATCTTCCGGCGCTTGTCGCATTTTGGCATATACATGCGGCACATTTTCGGCCGTTTTGGCCAATTCACCGCGTTTGGCGGCTTCAAACCTCTGCTGTCCTTTTTCAAACCGCAAAATGATATTTTGTTCGCTCATCTGCTTGGGCACCACCGCCGCCACAACCTGTATTTCATACCCCAATCGCTTGCCCATAGAGGCAAGCATTTTCGGCTCTTCGCCGGGAAGCGTGTCCAAAATAACATCATATCCCTTAATCATCAGCCGACAGGCCGAATTAATATATGTCTCATAGGTAAATTCTTCCGGATATTTTTCTTCGGCGGCCGTATCGAGCGGATTATCCTGCGGCCGTCTGAAAACCGGATTGTCATAGCAATCCAAAGCTTTGGAATTAAGCCTCACCGGACGAATTTCGGCAAGTTTGAACAAGCGCGGATGATATGCGGCCACGCTGTCTCCGGAAAGATTGACAAACTGAGGATTCTTCTTTTGGTACATTTTTGCCAGAGACGATTTTCCCGATCCCGGCTGCCCGACAATAACAACCAGTTTCTTGCGGCTGCTCGGCTGCAAGCCGTCCGTCAAATCCTGCCAAAACTCTTCGGCAGCCGTCATTTGTTCGGCAACGGTCATTTTGGCAAGACGTGCATAATCGACATTGGAGACCAGAGGCATTTTTGTTCCTTTCTCAACCATACGATAAGTTTAGCACAAATTTTGACAAAAACAAAGCGTTTTTTTTCTGCACCAAAGAACCGTCGGATTTTATCCGACGGTTCCTGACAAACCGATAAACTTTATTCCGATTTTTAAAAATTGGCTATGCGCTGCAGAGCGGCCTGAAGTTTGGCTTTGTTTTCCAAAGCCTCGGCCTGCCGACGTTTTTCTTCTTCCACCACCGCGGCCGGCGCCCTCTCTACAAACCCGGGATTGCCGAGTTTTTGAGCATAACTTTCCAAATGCCTGTCAAGCGCCGCAATTTCCCTGCTCAGACGCTCGCGTTCCGCCGCAAAATCAACCACGCCTTTGAGCGGAAGCAAAACGGTCAATTCGCGATAAACCGTCTGCACCATGTCAGATGACACTTCGCCGTCATACACCTCGAGCTTATCAAGCCTTGCCAAAGTGCAAATCATCGGGCAAAATGTTTGCAAAGCCTTAACCGAAGTGGCATTGGCCTCTTTCAAAAAGACATTCAGCTTGGCTCCGATGGGCAGATTCATTTCGGCGCGCAGCGAGCGAATGGTCGAAATCAGGCCGACGGCCCAGTCTACTTCTGCCGCCGCCGACATATCAGGCGTTTCCTGCTGCGGCCACGCAGCGTGAATCAGCTTAACCGTCCGTTGTGCCGTATTGTTCCACAACTCGGTGGTAATAAACGGCATAAACGGATGCAAAACGACCAAAATGCGATCCAAAACCCAGGCGAAGACAGCTCGGGTCTCTGCTTTGGCCGCTTCATCCTCGCCATAAAGCATCGGCTTAATCAACTCAATATACCAATCGCAAAAAGTTCCCCAGCCAAACTGATAAATTGCGTTGGCGGCATCTGAAAACCGATAATTGTTCAGATTAAGCGTCACCTCGTTTGAGGCTTGCTGAGCTTTGGCCACAATCCATTTATTGATTGCCAGTTTAATATTTTTAATCTCAAAACCCTGTGGCATTGCACATTGGTTCATCTCGCCAAATCGCGCGGCATTCCACAATTTGGTGGCAAAGTTGCGATATCCGGCCACCCGCGCTTCTTTCACGCTGATGTCGCGGCCTTGCGTTTCCATCGCCGCCATAAAGAAGCGCAGCGCGTCGGCGCCGTATTTATCAACCAAAATCATCGGATCTATGGTGTTGCCCTTGGATTTTGACATCTTACGCCCCTGCTCATCGCGGATAAGACCATGCATATAAACTTTGCGGAACGGAATTTTTTTCATAATATACATACTCATCATCATCATGCGGGCAACCCAGAAGAAGATGATGTCAAAACCGGTCACCAAAACCGAAGTCGGGTAAAACGTGTCCAAAAACTCGGTTTTGTCAGGCCAGCCTAAAGTCGAAAAAGCCCACAAACCGGAAGAAAACCATGTATCCAAAACATCGGTTTCGCGTCTGAGTTCCACTTTTTGACCATAGTGCTTGTCGGCGGCCGCCTGCGCATCGGCCTCATTTTCTTCGCAAAATACCGTGCCGTCCGGTCCATACCAGATTGGCAGCTGATGTCCCCACCACAACTGTCGCGAAATGCACCACGGCTGGATATTCCGCATCCATTCAAAATAAGTCTTTTCATAGAGTTTCGGCACAAACTCCACCTCTCCGGTTTCAACCGCGCGGATGGCCTCTTTGGCCAAAGTCGGCGCATCGACAAACCATTGGTCGGTAAGCATCGGTTCAATAACCACGCCGGAACGCTCTCCATACGGAACAACCATCGGATGCTCCTCAATTTTTTCCATCAATCCGAGTTCTTCAAGCTTTTCGATGGTCAGTCGGCGCGCGGTTTGCGTATCCAGCCCCGCAAACGGCGTATTTTCGTTTAAGGTGGCGTCCTCGTTCAAGATATTAATCAACGGCAGATTATGACGACGGCCGACCTCAAAGTCATTAAAATCGTGCGCCGGCGTAATTTTGACCGCGCCGGTTCCTTTTTCGGGATCGGCATGCTCATCGGCCACAATCGGAATAACCCGATTGACAATCGGCACAATGGCGTTTTTGCCAATCAGATGCTTAAGTTTGGGATTGTTTTTGGAGATGGCCACGGCCGTATCGCCGAACATTGTTTCGGGACGGGTGGTGGCGATATGCACAAACTCGCCGTCTTCATTTTCAATCGGGTATTTGTAATAATACATTTTACCGACGGTTTCCTTTTGCACCACTTCCAGGTCCGAAACTGCGGTCATGAACTTGGAATCCCAATTCACCAAACGTTTAGCCTTATAGATAAGGCCGTCTTTATACAGGCTGACAAAGACTTTGCGCACCGCGCGACTTAACCCGTCGTCCATTGTAAAACGTTCGCGGCTCCAATCGCACGAAGCGCCCAGACGCCGCAGCTGCCGACAGATTGTGCCGCCGGACTGTTCCTTCCATTTCCAGACGGTTTCGATGAACTTTTCGCGTCCGAGGTCATGGCGGCTGACACCCTGCGCCGCCAAATTACGTTCCACGACCATTTGCGTGGCAATGCCCGCATGATCGGTGCCGGGCTGCCACAAAACTTTTTTGCCGAGCATACGATTATAACGGATGACAATATCTTGCAAAGTATCGTCCAGCGCGTGTCCCATGTGCAAAACGCCGGTCACGTTCGGCGGCGGAATCACAACCGAAAAAGCCTCTGTTTTGGCGCGCATGTCAGGTTTAAAATCGCCGCTTTCTTCCCAGTCGGCATAAATTTTCTCTTCAAATTCCTTTGGATTATAATTTTTTTCCAACATTGTTTTTTTCCATAAGTCATTAAAACTACAAAAAGCCCTCAAGCATTCTTGGGGGCAAAGAACTGAGGTCGGTTCAGCAAAACTTTACTGATGGCGTCCGACCTTTGCCATAACTCGTTCAATCTCCTGCTTAACAATTTGTTCCACCAACGCCGGCAGATTAGCATCAAGCCACGCCTGCGTGCGGGCAGCGATTTCTTCCCTTGCCAGAGCATCATAATCCACGCCCCGTCGCCAGTTGGCCGCCACCTCATTGCCGATAATTCCGCGAATAACAGAGGCTACCACATCTTCAATCGTCCGGCTGCCTTCTCCGATTAAGAGCACGGGTTCTGCCGCGGGCTTTGCAGCCGCCGGTTCGGACGCGGTCTCACGGGCAAACATCTTGGCAAAATTATTTATAATGCCGGCGGAAACGTCGGCGGTGTCTGTTGCCGGCTGTTTTTCGGTTTCGGGCTCAATTGTCGACAACTCAATAGCTGGCTCTGGATCAATTGTCGGCTCCGACTCGGAAACAGCCGCCACTGCCGGCTCAACGGCAGGCTCGGTCGTCACAACCGGCTGTTCGGCTGCCGTCTCGGCAAAAAACGGATCAGATTCCGTGTCAACGCTGCCGACATTAACCCCGCGCGGTTCTTCCAAAACTTCCGCCGCCGGCATTTCGACCGTCGCGCTCACGGCACTGAGCTCAGCATCCAAATTAACTTCCGATTGCTTTCCCGACCGCAGCATATCCGGCGAAAGCTCCAAAATATCGTCTGCATCCGGAACTTCCGTCGCCTCGGGCTTTGCCTCAGCGGGCTCTTCTGCCGCCTCGACAGCCGAATCCTGCTCGGTTTCCAAAATGTTTTTGATTGAGGACAAAATGTCTTCCATTGCCATGTCTTGAGGATTTTCTTCAGCCATATTTACATTCCTGCTTATTCACTTTGGCTCACATTCTACACAAAAATCGTCTGATATCAAGACTCTTTTGCGATTTCGGCCCAAATTGTTACTCCAACGCCAGCCATTTGCCTCTGGTTTCTTTATAAAACTTTTTAGCATCATATAGCTTGACGTCAAGCTTGAGATCGCGTGCCGTGAGCCGCCCCATGGAAAGCAACAGATTCATTGCCGAAACATAATAATCGCGGCGAGCGGTCACTTCATTTACGTTAGAGTTCAGCAGTTCCTGATAAGCGTCCAAAACATCAAGAATGGTGCGGTTGCCGAGAGCTTCTTCCTTTTGCACGCCGTCAAGAGCTATTTTATTGGCCTTGACCTGATCTTTGATTGCGTTTATCTGCGATTCGTTGGCTTTCATATATTCCCAAGCGCTCGAAACCGTGGCTTTGACGGCGCGCTCGGCCTCCAGCACGACTTCCTGCGCCTGCCATTTCTGATATTTGCTTTGGCGGATGCGGGCCCGTGTTTCGCCGGCATTGTAAAGCGGAATTTGCAGATTAAGCCCCCATTGCACGTTATCGGTGGTTACGTCGCCGACCAGATTATCGTTGTCATCGGTGTCAACCCTTGAAGCCGAAGCGTCAAAACTGAGCTGCGGCAGCAATGCGCCGGTGTTGGCATAAACTTCGTAACCTTTGGAATTATACAAATGCTTGGCCTGCCGAATGGTATAGTTGTTTTTGAGGGCAACGTTAAGCGCTTCATCGTAATTCTTAGGCAAAAAGCTGCGGATTTCCTTAGGTTCTTCCAACTTTCCGGGAGCCGAACCGATAATCCGCGCATAAGTGGCCTTTGAAGCCTCCAATGTTCCCTCCGAGGCAATACGGTCGGACTTGGCCTGCGAATAACGCGCCTTGGCTTGCGAAACGTCGGTTCGCGTTACCTCGCCGACATTAAAGCGCTGCTGTGTTTCGTCAAGACGTTTTTTTAACAATTTCTCGTTGTTTTTCTGCAAATCGACGATAGCGGCGTCACGCACCACGTCCAAATAGGCTGTCGAAGCCTGCAAAAACACGTCTTGCTCGACATTATATAGGTTGTTTTGTTCGGCTCTAACCAACTGATCGGCTGCCTTGACCGAATTAACGGTCGAAAATCCGCTGAACAACGGTTGTGAGATTCCGGCGCCGACAGAAGTTGATGTCGTATTGCCGCCGCTGGCGCGACCATAAGCGGTATCGGCGTCCACATCCGTATCGCTGCGGCCATAACTGCCGGTAAGTCCGATTGTCGGACGATATCCCGACCTGGCGATCGCCACGTTTTCGTCAACGCCGCGCAGATAAGCGCGCTCGGCCTGCAATGTCGGATTGCTGTTGTAAGTTTCGCTCAATGCGGCAAAAATGTCCTGCGCCGCTGCCGGTTTGCACATCAAAGCTGCTGCGGCCATACCGGCCAAAAGATAGTATTTCATAAGGTACCTCAAAAAATCTGTTCAGTCGCCTCAGATTATAGACAACGTGCAAAAAATTACAAGAATATTATTAAAAAATTCATACCTCCTCTTTTGCCTCAGAAAAAAAGAAGTTATATATTAACCATATTTCAAACAATTCTGATTACGCTTGGGATAAATAAGTATTTTATGCCAGACAGGAGTGTGCAAAGTGAACAAAAGTTCAAACATCATCAGCGAAATCGACCGCGCCCGACTCAAGCTCTCTATTGAGCATTACATCAAATATTTTATCGGCAAACGCACCTGCGAGCTCACCAAAGACGAAGCTCTTGAAGCCATTTCCTTGGCCGTACGCGAATTCGC
This sequence comes from uncultured Alphaproteobacteria bacterium, assembly GCA_947588275.1. Lineage (GTDB taxonomy): Bacteria > Pseudomonadota > Alphaproteobacteria > RF32 > CAG-239 > CAZU01. The sequence goes on from CANPYJ010000015.1 coordinate 29,504, forward strand.
CATGGACAAGATGTTCGAGACCATCGCCCGTTACAATCAATGCAATTCAAAACGGGTTTATTATCTGTCCATCGAATATCTGATTGGCCGTTCGCTGGAAAACAATCTCCACAACCTCGGCCTGTTCGATATTATGAAAAATATCAAAATTGAAGGGTTCCCTGACTTTTCGTTGGAAGAAATTTTTGATGCCGAATACGATCCCGCGCTCGGCAACGGCGGTTTGGGACGGTTGGCCGCCTGTTATCTGGATTCGATGGCTTCTCTCGGCCTTCCGGGATTTGGCTATGGCATTGACTATAACTTTGGTCTGTTCAAACAAAAATTTGAAAACGGCTATCAGGTTGAGCAGGCCGACAGCTGGCTGGGCGAAAACTCGCCATGGCAGTTTGCGCGCCACGACCGCACGGTCAAAATTCCGATTTACGGCGAAGTCGAAGTTCTTGACAACCCCAACGGCCAAAAGAGCTTTGTCTGGATGAACACCAAAACGCTTTACGGCGTGCCGTCTGATTTTCCGATGGTCGGCTATGCCGGCAAATCGGTCAACTATCTGCGCCTCTTTTCGGCCAAAACCGACGATGAGCTCGATATCAACATCTTCAACGAAGGCGGCTATATCGAGGCCATGAAAGAAAAAATCGAGACCGAAACCATTTCTAAGGTTTTGTACCCGTCCGACGCGGTTGAATCGGGCAAGGAACTCCGCCTCAAACAACAATATTTCTTTGCTTCCTGCGCCGTGCAGGACATATTGCGCCGTTTCCTTGAAAAATCCGAAGACTTCAGCAAGCTTCCCGAACAGGTTGTCATCCAGCTTAACGACACCCATCCGGCCATTGCCATTGCCGAAATGATGCGCCTGCTGGTCGATGTCTACGGCCAAGAATGGGACGATGCGTGGGAAATCACCAGCCATGTTTTTGCCTACACCAATCATACGCTGTTGCCTGAGGCGTTGGAAACCTGGCCGGCGCGCATCATCGGCCGCATGCTGCCGCGGCACCTGCAAATCATTTATGAAATCAACCGGCGTTTTATGGATTTTGCCCGCTCACGCTTTGGTGAAGACCGAGCCAAGCTCGACAAAGTCTCGATTGTCTTCGGCGAAGGCGACAATCAGATAATCCGCATGGCCAATTTGTCTATCGTCGGTTCGTTTTCGGTCAACGGAGTGGCGCAAATTCACTCCGAACTCATCAAAACCAAACTGGTTCCGGAATTTTATGAACTTTGGCCCGAAAAATTCACCAACGTTACCAACGGCATCACGCCGCGGCGTTGGCTTTTGCACGCCAACACGGCCTTGTCCGACCTCATCACCTCACGCATCGGTGACAGCTGGATTACTGACCTTACCGAGCTTTCGGAGCTTGAAAAACTGGTTGACGACAAACATTTCATCAAAGCTTTTCAAGACGTCAAGTTGTCCAACAAGCAACGCTTGGCTCAGCATATTTTCAAAGCCGCCGGCATTATGGTCAATCCGGAGAGTATGTTTATTGTTCACGCCAAACGCATTCACGAATACAAGCGTCAACTGATGACCATCCTGCAGGTAATCGGCGATTATCTGGACATCATCAAAGACAACAAAAAGCCGGCCTGCCCCAAGACCTACATCTTTGCCGGCAAAGCCGCTCCGTCTTATAATTTTGCCAAACTCATCATCAAACTGATAAACAACGTGGCCGACGTTATCAACAACGATCCGAGAGTAAACGATATGCTCAAAGTCGTGTTTATCCCGGATTATAAGGTTTCGGTGGCTGAGATTCTTATACCTTCGGCCGATTTGAGCGTTCAATCCTCCACCGCCGGTTTTGAAGCCAGCGGCACCGGCAACATGAAGTTTGCCTTGAACGGAGCTCTCACCATCGGCACGCTTGACGGCGCCAATATCGAGATTCGCGAGGAAGTCGGCGCCGACAACTTCTATCTGTTCGGCCTGACCGAAAAAGAAGTCCAAACTCGCCGCAACAGCTACAACCCGCGGCAGATATACGAAGAAGACAACTACATTCGGCGAATTCTGAATGCCGTCAATTCCAATATGTTTTGCGAAAAAGACTATGTGCTTCTCTTTAAACCGATTTTTGAAGAACTGGTCAATCGCGACTACTACTTTGTGTTGGCCGATTTGCAAGACTTTGACAAGAAAATGGCCGAAGCCGAAAAAGACTTTTTGCACAAAGAAAGCTGGGCTAAAAAAGCCCTGCTTAATGTCGCCCGCATCGGTAAATTTACCTCTGACCGCTCGGTCATGGAATATGCTCGCAACATTTGGAACATTATGCCTTGCACACCGGACGGCATGATGCCGGAGGCTTCCAAGCGCAAACCCAAAACCTGTGCCTGAACCGATTAAACATAAAAAAAGCGGCTTTGCAAAGCCGCTTTTTTGTGTAAAATTGCTGACATCTGCTAACGTCCCTCGCCGCGCATCGGCATCGACACGGGCCTGACGGGCTGCGCACTGCGATAAGTTGCCGGCATCGGCACGCCCGGAATACCTTTGTCGGGATGTTCGGATGACGGAAGTTCTTTTTGAGAGAGCTGCCGTCCGGCGGTTTGCACGTCCGGCCACGACCATTTTTGCGCATTTTCGGCGCCCGTACGTTCGGCAATATCCGCCCACGCCCGGTTCATGGTCGCAATAGACTGTCTTAGGGCATTGCTTGATCCGGATTTGGTGGCGTTCTTCGAATCTTCGCCGAAATAATCCTGGAATCTATTGATAATCGAACCGCGAACCTCATACATTTGCGTCTGCATAAAGTCCATGCAAAGCTTACGATTCGCCGCCGCATCCCGATTCATATAGTCAAACTTAAACGGATGCTGCAGAATTTCACCGTTTTTGCCCTTGGTTTCATAATAACCTCTTTCAACGGCCTGAGCAAGTTTGCCATAAGCCTCATAAGCACAGGCGGTATCAAGTTGCGTCCAAGCCTGTCCGAATTTTCCTTCGATTCCGTCTTTAACCCAGTTTTGGATTTCGCCCTCATAAGAGCTCCTAAGGTAAAACAGCTTAAGTTCAGCTTCCATTTTCACCGCGCTTTTGCCAAGTTCGGAAGCCATATTTTTATCGCCTTTGTATTGGCAATGAGCAAAGATTTCCCGCACCAAACGCATTTTAAATTCATGTTTTTTGGAAGGGCTGCCTTTGGGATTGTCATTCATCGCCTTCAACAAAGCCAGCAGCTGGTCATTATCAAAATCGATACCGTCCGGATAATCCTTTGATTTCAGGCGCGGGCAGACCAATTGGTCTCCGGAGGCCTCAATCAAAGCGCCAAAAACGTCTTTACCCATTTGTCCGGCATTGCCCATGTCAAAATAGTCATATCCGGCTTCCTTAAATCCCTTGAGAATACCCTTGGCAACACCGCCTTCCATTTTGCCGTTCTGCGGCAGATAAATTCCGACCTTCGGCGGCTGCCCCGGATAAAACCGCAGGCCGTATTTCTTGGTATGTTTGATGGTGCCGCTTCTTTCATCATATTTGCCGTCTTCGTGTTTGTCGGCCTCGGAGTTATAGAAACCCATCACATAGCTGCCGTCCGGCATTCGATAAGAACGAATGCATCTGTCCGGAATACGCATCATTCCGGCACGGAATTTGGCCGCTTTTTTAAGTTCGCCCACCGCGCTTTTTTTGGGACGCGAGGTCATATATTCTTCAAACGGCAGCTGAATGCCCAGCTCCTGACCGCTCTGCTCGCTTTCCGCAGGCTCTGCCGCACTGGTTTCGACGTTGCGGCCGTTCGTGTTGCCGGATTCCGCCCTCTCTGCCAAAACCGCGTTCAGATTGGCGCTGTTGATCCCACGGTTGTAATATTCCTGTCGCAAATCTTGCAGTTCCTCATACGATTTTTCCTGGAGTGAGGCCAGCGAAAATTCCGTAAATTTTTCTTGGAACGAACAATTAAGATCGTTTCCGTCTTTATCGACACATTTCAAATCCTTAGCATTATCAAAATTTTCCAGTTTCAGATCCATCTGATCCATAAAAGCGGCCAACTGCGCAATTTGGTTTTCGTTGAGTGCCGAACCTTTGGTAAACACGATGGACATATCATTGCGAATGGCAAACTTCAGTCCGCTGCCGCTTTGGTCGTTGACGCGCATCAACAACGCCCCGTCTTTATATTCCATTTTGCAAGGATGAGGCGCTTTTTCGTCACCGAAGCCCCAGCCGTTTTCCGTCACGGCCTTCTGCAGATTGTTCAAAATGGCAAACTGTTTTACTTGCTTGGGATCAGTCTTAATTTGTTCATAGAGACTGACCATGTCTTTCAGCCGGTCGGGCGTTGCGTCATCAACATAATTTTCGACCCCGTCGGGAACGCTTCCGCCTTTGGCGGCATTCCATGCATCTTGACTCTTGGTCATCTCCGCAACCTGTGCCAGAGCCTCCGCATCGTCATAAAACGCGTCCAAAGTGTCGTCTATGCCGGCGGTATCAATCTTAAACGGGGTAATGTCTGCCATAACCGTACCTTTCAAAACGTTTCATCTTAAGTTTATCATAAACCAAACTTTCGTAAAATGCAAGAGTTTTGTCCACTAACGCGCCTATCTGTCCCAAATTAGTTTATACTGCGGATTTATTTACAAAAAATTAATTGCCGATGGCTTTTTGAAAAGGATTTATTGACGATATATGACAAAAAGACAAACTTTGAATCCGACATGTGGACGCCGGCTTTTTTTGCTTGAAAATAATTCAAGAAGTGTTAAATTAGCGTCGATAAAAATCTATGCCTGTGCGGGGCGTTCCGCACATTTATGTTTGAGAAGGATAATAATATGACGATTCGCGTTGGCATCAACGGCTTTGGACGCATCGGCCGGTTAGTTTTCCGCGCCGCTCAGAAGAGAAACGATATTGAAATTGTCGGCATCAACGATCTGATAGATGTTGACTATATGGCTTATATGCTGCGTTATGACACCATGCACGGCCAGTTTGACGGCACCATTGAAGTCAAAGACGGCAAACTGGTTGTCAACGGCAAAGCCATCCGCGTTACGGCCGAGAAAAATCCGGCTGACCTCAAATGGGGTGAAATCGGCGCCGAATACGTTGTTGAATCGACCGGCCTGTTCCTCACCAAAGAGAAAGCTCAGGGACACATTGACGCCGGCGCCAAATACGTGGTTATGTCGGCTCCTTCCAAGGACGACACTCCGATGTTTGTTTGCGGCGTAAACACCGATTCTTATGTCAAAGGCACCCAGTTTGTGTCTAATGCTTCCTGCACCACCAACTGCTTGGCGCCGATTGCCAAAGTTTTGAATGACGCGTTTGGCATCACCGACGGTCTGATGACCACGGTTCACTCCACCACCGCCACCCAAAAGACTGTTGACGGCCCGTCGATGAAAGATTGGCGCGGCGGCCGCGCGGCTTCGGGCAACATCATTCCGTCTTCGACCGGCGCTGCCAAAGCTGTGGGCAAAGTCATCCCCTCGCTTAACGGCAAACTGACCGGCATGTCTTTCCGCGTCCCGACTTTGGACGTTTCGGTGGTTGACCTGACTGCCAATTTGGCCAAACCGACCACCTATGAAGAAATCTGCGCGGCTATGAAAAAAGCCTCGGAAGGCGAACTCAAAGGCGTTTTGGGTTACACCGAAGATGCGGTTGTCTCGTCTGACTTCTTGGGCGATGCGCGCACTTCCATTTTTGATGCCAAAGCCGGCATTCAGCTGACTCCGACTTTTGTCAAAGTTGTCAGCTGGTACGACAACGAATGGGGCTACTCCAACAAAGTTTTGGATTTGGTTGCCCACATGGCCAAAGTCAACGGCTAAACTGTGTTTACAAACCCTCTTGGCTTGCCAAGGGGGTTTTGTTTATAAAGGACAAGACAAATGACAGAATACAAGACTTTAAAAGACTTAGGAGATTTGCACGGCAAAGTTGCCATGCTTCGCGCCGACCTTAATGTTCCCATGGACGAGAACTTTCACGTCACCAACACCGCCCGCATTGACCGCACGGTACCGACCATCAAAACCCTGATGGACAAAGGCGCCAAAGTAGTGGTTATCTCGCACTTCGGACGCCCCGAAGGCAAAGGCGACATGAAAAACTCACTCTCGCACGTGGCGCCGGAACTGCAAAAATCGCTTGGCAAGACGGTGGTGTTTGTTGATGACTGCATCGGTTCCAAAGTCGCCGACGCGGTCAAAAACATGAAAGCCGACGAGGTCTTGCTGCTTGAAAACCTGCGTTTTTACGATGAAGAGAAAAAAGGCGACGCCGCATTTGCCAAAGAGCTTGTCAAACCGGCCGACGTCTATGTTTCCGACGCTTTCTCGACAGCCCACCGCGCCCATGCCTCCATGGTGGCGGCGGCCAAAGAGCGTCCGGCGGCTTTCGGCCTGCTGATGGAAGAAGAAGTCAACGCGCTTTCCAAAGGGCTCAACAATCCCGACCGTCCACTGATGGCGATTGTCGGCGGCTCCAAGGTTTCGACCAAACTGGACCTTCTCAACAATCTGGTCAAAAAAGTCAACAAACTGGTCATATCCGGCGGCATGGCGCACACTTTCATGAAAGCCAGCGGTGTCGACACCGTCAACGAGAGCAACTCCTTGGTGCAAATGGACATGATTGACACCGCCAAAGAGATTATGAAAACCGCGCAGGCCAACAATTGCGAGATTATTCTGCCGGTTGACGTGGTGGTTGCCAAAGAATTCAAGCCGATGGCCGAACACAAGACGGTAGATTTGGCACACATTCCGGCCGAAGGATGGAGTCTTTTGGACGTTGGCGAAAAGACCATTGCGGCCATCAACGCCAAACTTGCGGAATGCAAAACATTGGTTTGGAACGGCCCCTTGGGCGTGTTTGAGATGAAACCGTTCGACAACGCCACCAACAAGGTTGCGGCCAAGGCGGCGGAGCTCACCGCAGCGGGCAAACTGACTTCGGTGGCCGGCGGCGGCGACACGGTGTCGGCCTTGGCCAATGCCGGAGTTGAAAACAAGTTTTCTTATATTTCGACTGCCGGCGGCGCTTTTCTTGAGTGGATGGAAGGCAAAGAACTGCCGGGCGTTGTCGTGCTCAAAAAATAAGCTTGTTCATTAAACTCCGGATACTCAAGTATCCGGAGTTTTTTATGAATCGCCGCTTTATTTTTGCGGTTCAAAAATCTCGCCGCAAATGCATGGCTGAAGCACGCCGGTCGTAAACGGATAAGTCGCCGGCATAAAGTTGCTGCGCCGCACGGCCAAAAACGCAAAGGCCTGCGCCTCTGCGGCAACGGCATTCCAGCCGAATTCCGAGGCAGCCTTGACTTCGGTATTTTCAAACCTTTGCCGCAAAAAACGCAGCAACGTCGGGTTTTCGGCGCCATTGCCGCAAACGGCCAGCACTTTGGGCATCTCCGGCACATACAAAGCCATCGAATACGCGATTGCTTCCGCCACAAAAGCGGTGGCGGTGGCGGCGCCGTCATTAAGGCTCAGACCTTCCAGATGTTCCAGCTTGTCTCTGAATGTTTCTTTATCGGCGGCCTTAGGCGGCATTTTGGCCAAGAACTTGTGCCGCATCAACTGTGACAACACCGCTGTTTGCACTTGTCCCAGCGCCGCCAATTTGCCGTTGTAGTCTGCATGCTGCCCGCCATGCTTAAGCGTCCAATCATTAATAGCGTTGCACCCCGGAGCAATATCAAAAGCCAGCATTTCGCCGTTTGAACCCAGCCATGTCAAACTGGCGATGCCGCCGATGTCAACAATCGCAAACGGCTTTTCTTGGCGGCCGGCCAAAGCCTGATGATATACGGCCGACAACGGAGCGCCCTGCCCGCCGGCCAGCATGTCGGCCTGCATAAAGCGGCTCACGGTTTTGATATGGATTTCGTCGGCCAATTGTTGTCCGTTGCCAAGTTGCACAATCAACTTTTCGGCCGGCTTATGCGCCGCCACCGGACCGTCGAGCCCGACAATGTCTATTGTCTCGTCATATGTCTCTTGCATTTCGCGCACAATGCCGGCAAAAAAACGGGCAAGTTCATTGTCCAATGTTTGCTTAGCCACGGCGTCGTACTCGGCATAATGTTTCTGAAAATGCCTCAGCCGGTCGCGCAAATCGTCTTCATAAGGAGCCTCAAACGCCGCACCGTCAGCAAAAACATCGACCCCGTCAGTAGAAATCACGGCCGCGGCGACGCCGTCCATAGAAGATTTGCTGACTATTCCGAGAGCTCGTTGAGCGCGAAGTGAATCCATGGCAAAAAAATCAAACTCCTGACTTGCATTATAAAGATATTATTGTTAATATGCGTTAAAATTTAGTTAGAAAGAAAGGAAAATACGATGTCGCGATTCAAATCCCAATTTATCAACATAATGGTGGAACGCGGTTTTTACAACCAATGCACCAACGAACAGGGATTTGACGAATATTTGTACGAGTGCGAAACCAGAGGCACGCCTGCCGTCGGATATCTGGGTTCCGACCCCACCGGTGACAGCCTGCATGTCGGGCACATTGTGCCGCTGATGATGCTGCGCTGGTTTCAAAAATGCGGTCACAAACCGTTGACCTTGGTTGGCGGCGCCACCGCGCGCATCGGCGATCCCTCGGGCAAAGACAAGCTGCGTCCGTTTTTGAGCGAAGAAACTTTGGCCGCCAACGCCCAAGGGCTCAAAAAATCTTTTTCCAAGTTTCTCAAGTATGGTTCCGGCGCTGCCGATGCCCTGATGGTTGACAACTGGGAGTGGTTTAAAGACATCAACTATCTGACTTTTTTGCGCGACGTTGGCACCTGCTATTCGGTTAACCGCATGCTTTCGATGGACAGCGTCAAAACCCGCCTTGAGCGCGAACAGCCGATGAGCTTTTTGGAGTTCAACTACATGCTCCTGCAGGGCTATGACTTCTGCCAGCTTTATCAACAATACGGCTGCCGCGCGCAGATTGCCGGATCTGACCAATGGGGCAACATTGTCTCCGGCACCGAACTCGGACGACGCAAATACGACGTTGAACTGTTTGGCTTTACCAGTCCGATTATCACCGATTCATCCGGCAAAAAAATGGGCAAGTCCGAAGGCAATGCCGTATGGATTAACGAAGACAAGCTCTCGGCTTATGATTACTATCAATATTTCCGCAATATCGGTGATGCCGAGGTCGGCAAATGCCTGCGCATTTATACGGATTTGCCGATGGACGAGATTCGCCGTTTGGACACGCTGAAAGATCAGGAAATCAACGAAGCCAAAAAGATTTTGGCTTTTGAGGCCACCAAAATCTGCCGTGGCGAGACCGAAGCTCTCAAAGCGCAGCAAACCGCCGTACAGACATTTGAGCAAGGTCTTGCCGGCACCGACCTGCCGCAGCTTAAGGCTTCAGTCGGAAGCGGGATTTTAGACGTCTTTTTGCAAATCGGATTTGTTGAAAGCAAGGGCGAGGCACGACGCCTTATCAAACAAAGCGGCCTCAAACTTAACGACAAGCCGATTACGGATGAAAACTACCGTCTGACCGCCGCCGATTTTATTGACGGACAGGCCAAAATCTCGCAAGGCAAAAAGAAACACGGGCTGATAAACAATGACAAAGTATAGAGAATGTGTCATTGTGAGGAAAGAGCGCAGGCAAATGACGAAGGAATAGAGAATGTGTCATTGCGAGGACATTTATGTCCGAAGCAATCCATTTTTATTTAGACAGTCATTCGTTGTTTTGTTTTTGTGGCGAGATTCCTAAAGATGGATTGCTTCGCTGCGCTCGCAATGACAAGAAGA
>CANPYJ010000016.1 GCA_947588275.1 uncultured Alphaproteobacteria bacterium
AAACAATTTCTTTTAATAAAAAGAATACGGATCGATATCCACCTCCACCCGCACATTGCGCGGAACGCCGACTTTGCTGAGCCATTGGCGCAAAACCTGTTGAATAGGAACGCTGCGCGAAGTTTTTAAAAGAAGGCGATAGCGATATTTATTGCGCAACATAAATATCGGTGCCGGCGCCGGCCCCAGAGTCGCAATATCGGCATCGTTGAAAGCACTTTCTCCAAGCCGCACGGCCGTGCGCTGCGTATCGTCGGGATTGGTTCCCGAAACAATCACCGACGCCAATTTGCCGAAAGGCGGCATTTTGAGCAAGCGGCGGCTTTTTTTCTCCAGTTCCAAAAATTCCGCCGCGTCGTTTTTAACCAAGGCCTGAAGCACGGCATTTTCCGGATACAGGGTCTGCACATACACCGTGCCCTTTTGAGAGCCTCTGCCGGCGCGGCCCGACACTTGCGACAACAGCTGAAAAGTCCGCTCCGCCGCGCGCAAATCACTCCCCATCAAGCCCAGATCGGCATCCACGATTCCAACCAGCGTCAGCGCCGGAAAATGATGTCCCTTGGCCAGAATCTGCGTACCGATAAGGATATCGACTTTGCCCTCCTCCATTTCGTGCACCACCTGATAGACCTCTTGAAAATTGGTGGTAAAATCGCTCGAAAGCACACGCACCCGCGCCAAGGGAAACCGATATTTTATTTCCTCGGCCACTCGTTCCACCCCCGGACCGCAGGCGCAAAGCCCCGATTCCGAATGACACTCTGGACAACATTCCGGAATTTCGGTCATAAAACCGCAATGATGACACACTAATTTGCCGATGCGGCGATGTTCGGTAAGCCAGGCCGTGCAATTCGGGCATTGGATGCGGTGTCCGCAGTCGCGGCAAATCACGAGCGGCGCATAACCGCGGCGATTCAAAAACAACATTGTCTGCCCGCCGTTTTTCAGATTCTCTTTGATTTTGTCGACCAAAGTCGGCGCCAGCCACGAAACGCCCCAAGAACCGCGCACCGGCTTGTCCAGTTTAAGATCCATAATCTTGATTTCGGGCAGCGCCGCCTCGGCATAGCGGCTTTTGAGCATAAGTTGGTCATATTTTCCGGTTTCGACATTGACCACCGTTTCCAAATCCGGCGTTGCGGTGGCCAGCACAACGGGAATCTGTTCAAATTTGGCACGCATCACCGCCATATCGCGGCCCTGATAATTAACGGCGTCTTCCTGTTTATAAGACTGGTCGTGACTTTCATCAACCACAATCAACCCCAAATCGGCATAAGGCAAAAACAGCGCCGACCGCGCTCCTACCACCACTTTGGCCGCGTTTTCACACACGGCCTTCCAAGTGTCGAGGCGTTCTCTTGTGCCGAGAGCCGAATGCCATTTGGCCGGCTTGACGCCGAAGCGTTTTTCAAACCGTCCGAGCCATTGGCTGGTCAGACCGATTTCCGGCACCAGAATCAAAATCTGTTTTCCCTGCCGCAAAGCTTCGGCTGCGGCTTCAAAATAAACTTCCGTTTTGCCCGACCCCGTCACCCCGAAAAGCAGCGTTGTCCGAAATCCGTGCCCGATTTTACGGCATAAATCGTCTGCTGCGTTCTGTTGTTCATCCGTTAGTTTAACTTTTTGAAAGTCAGGATCAGGCCGCGCAAACTCACGTTTGTCTTCACGCATCAACGGCCGCAAAACGCCGGCGTCGATAAGCGTTTTGACAACCGATTGCCCGACGCCGGCACCGGCGGCAATCTCCTGCCGGCTAAATGGCATTTTGCGCAAAAGCTCAATCACCCTCCAGCGGGCGTCAGAATTTTTGAGTTTGGCTTCAGCCAGCGTTTTGCCCGAAAGCTCATACAAAATGTTCATTTTGGGATCTTCAAAAACGCCGCGCACCGAAAGCACCATTTTCAAAACCATGCCGATCGGCGCCATATTATATCGTGCCACAAACTCAATAAATCGCATAAATTCAGGGTGCAGAGGAGGAAAACTCAGCCTTTGCACAAGCTTTTTGATTTTGCTGTTTTCAAGTTCCGAAGTGCGGCCAATTTTCCAAACCGTACCGACCTGCGTTTCGCGTCCAAACGGCACGCGCACAATCTCGCCGATGGTCACATCATCATCGGCCTCATAATCAAACGGCCTATCAAACGGCAATGGCAGCATGACGCCGACAATCACTTTCCGAACCCTCCCTGCGCCATCATATCAGCCTTTTTGTCTTTCTCAAACGCCTTTATGCGTTACGCACAAAAAAAGCCCTGCGCCGCTGCGCAAGGCTCAAATTTCAAGCTTTTCCGAAATACAAAAGCTCATGGGCATCATTAATGCCGATGGGCAAGTCATACACGTCATACACGATTTCGTCGCCTTCTTCAGAATTTTCCAATTCAACAAAAAATTCCTGAGAGAACAAGCCGTTCCTTAAGGCACACACAACTTCTTCTTCCCCTGAAGCTTTAACCACGACGGCCTCGACCTTGTCCATATCGACGTCCACTCTTTTGATAATGCCTCGATTTAAAAATTCCATAATATTACATAATAAGGGTTTGACAATAATTATGATTTGCCGACACGATATCGGATTGCACCGCAGATGTCAACTTTATTTTAACTTTCGGCGCCTAAACTGAAAATATGAAAAAGGAAATCACATTTGCCGCGGCTGCGGAGGTCACGGCTCAGATTCATCGCTGGCAGGACTGGCTGCGTTATGAGCGGCGTTATTCGCCGCACACCGTGGCCGCCTACAGCCGCGATTTGGCCATGTTTTTGACTTTTTTTGAACAACGGCTCAACCGTCTGCCGGAGCTTGCCGACCTGAGAACGGCGGAAGTTCGGCTGTTTCGAGCGTTTTTAAGTTTTCGTGCCGCCAAAGCGATAGAAAAAACGTCGATTGCCCGCGAATTATCCACTATCAAAAACTTTTTTGGCTGGCTGTCCAAACAAAAAATCGTTGAAAACACCGCGTTAAGTGTTATTTCGCCGCCGCGCCGCGCCAAAATCCTGCCGCGCGCCGTAGAGGTTGATCAGGCCGCCGAAGTTTTGGATGTGGCCGCCGATTTCAACAAAAAAGAATGGCAGGGGCGGCGCGACACCGCGGTTCTGACTCTGCTTTACGGCTGCGGCCTGCGCATTTCCGAAGCCTTGTCGCTCAACATAGAAGATTTGGGAGACAACGACTTTTTGCGAATTCTCGGCAAAGGCAACAAAGAACGTTTGGTTCCGCTTTTGCCGGCGGTACGCGCGGCCATACAATCTTATCTTGAGCTCTGCCCCTATCGCGCCCGCAAAGGCGATCCGTTGTTTTTCGGCGCACGCGGCGATCGTTTAAGCCCGCGGATGGTTCAACGCAGCTTAGAAAAAATCCGCAAATATCTCGGGCTTGCCGACACTCTCACTCCGCATGCCCTGCGTCACTCTTTTGCCACCCATTTATTGGCGGCCGGCACCAATCTGCGTGCCATACAAGAGCTTTTGGGACACGCCTCGCTGACCACCACGCAGCGTTATACCGACGTCCAAATAGAAACTCTGCACAAAGAATATCGCCACGCCCACCCGTTGGAAAAAGACGGCCAAAGTTAACGCTTTTCGGGTTTTATGACATTTGCTTGATTTCAGCGTCTTCCGCCTCAAAAATCATTACGGCCTAGCAGAACCCCGACTTTTGCATAACCACCCGAATTATCTTGCCAAACACTTCTGCGCCACTTGTGCCCGTTATGCCGAGCCTCGCTTAAAACGTTGCAAAAAAATCCCCGCCGATTAAGCGGGGATTTTGATTATTTCAGCTTCTTTTCAACGAACTCTTCATGCTTTTTGGACTTCTTGTCATATTTTTTCAAAGTCAGCTTTTCCGGATGAGTTCTCGGATTTTTTTCAGCCAAATAAAAAGTGCCCGTACCTGCGGTGCTTTCCAATTTAATTTTAACTTTTACTGCTTTTGCCATTGTCATACACTCTTGGTTAGAATTAAAACTTCAAAACATTTAGGCGTAATATACAGTTTTTTGCGCCGCTGTCAACATAATTTTTGCAAAATCGTCATTTATCAAGCAATTTGCGCGCCACAGTCAATTCCAAACTGCTGTCGGACCTTTCCTCACGGCCGCAGTCTTCATTTGTTTTCCGCGCAATCAGGCTCGCTGCGTCAGTGTTGTCAGGCTGCTCAAAAGTACAGACGTCAGGCATCACTCCCTCACCTGCCAATCTGCGCCCCGACGGCGTGTAAAACCACGCGCTGCTCACGGCCACCGTTCCGCCTCCGGGCAGCTTGAGCAACGTTTGAATGGTGCCTTTGCCGAAAGTTTGAGTGCCGACGACCTTAGCCCGGCTCTGTTCTTGCAGCGCCGCGGCCAAAACCTCGGCCGCCGAAGCCGTCTGTCCGTCTACCAACGCCACGATCGGCCGACCGTCGGAAATATCGCCGTCGGCGGCATTGTAATAAGTCAGATTATTTTTGTCTTTGCCCGAAGTCGACAAGATAATCCCCTCGTTCAAAAACAAATCGGCAATTTCGACCGCCGCTCCCAGCTGTCCGCCTGGCGACGCGCGCAAATCGAGCACGATTGCCTCCGCTTGCGGATTGTCAGCCAACGCCGTTGTGATTTCATCTTTGCTGAAATTGTTAAACGCGCCGATTTTGAGAACAAGAATATCGTCTTCCAGCCGCGCCGCAAAATTGCGCCGATGCGTCGTCCGTGTCTCATCATCGGGCACACCGGCATAATATTTGGAATCTTCGCCGAAATGTTTGACGGCCGGCGCCAATAACAAATCCGCGGCCTCAAAACTGTGCTTTTTGGCCTCGGTTGATTTGGCATACGCCGTGTCAAGCAATGCTCCGCCGGCCTCCGTCCATTGGGCGACGTCGTATTCGTCCTGCGGCTTGCGCAGGCTTTTTACCAATCGCCCGCGATAATAAAGGGTCAGCTTGTCGCGATCATCGGCCAAGCGCAGATTGGCGTCCAGTTGGCCGATATTTTGCAAAACCGCAATTGTAATTTCGGCCGGCGTCAAAGACAGCGCACCCGTTTGCGAAAGTCCGGTCAACAACACGCGCAGCATTTCTTCTTCGGCGGCAAGCGCCGGCATTGCCGACTGCGCAAACCACACCGCCGAGGCCAGATATGTCAGCCATCGTTTCATCTCAGCTCAACACCGCCTGCAAAACCGTGTGATCTGACGGTTTGATCGCCAAACGCGGAGTCTTGTTGACATCGCACGAAACCAGCCGATCAACCGCCGCCGGCGAACAAAACAGATAATCTATGCGCATTCCCAAATCATTGTGCAACGCCGCGCCGGCATAATCCCAATACGTGTAGCCGTTTTTAAGCGGATGCAGGGTGCGAAAAGCGTCATACCAGCCTTCATGCTGCAAAGCCGTGAGGGCGGCGCGCACTTCCGGTCGAAACAGCGCGTTGCGGCGAAAATCATCGGGATTGTAGACATCGTCGTCGCGCAAAATCACGTTGAAATCTCCGCCCAAAATTGTCGGTTGCCGGCTTGCCAAAAGTTCGGCCGCCCGCCGCCTCAGCGCCGCGAACCACCGTAGTTTGTAGGCATAGCGGCTGTCGTCATCAGGATCGTTATACGGTGGATTGCCGTTTGGCGCATAAATCGAGGCCACCCGCCATATTGCGCCGCCGACGTCGATTTCCGCTTCCAAATACCGTGCCTGCTCGTCCTCAAAATCGGGCAGTCCTTCAGCCGTTACCGTGATTTTGCCGCGACTCAAAACGGCCACCCCGTTATAACTCTTTTGCCCCAGAATTTTTGCCTCATAACCGGCGCTCATAAGCTCAAACATCGGAAACGCGTTATGTTCGGACTTAATCTCCTGCAAAAGCGCAATGTCGGGTTCTTCGGCCTTAAGCCACGCCAACAGGTTCTCAAGCCGCGCGTTGACCGAGTTCACATTATAAGTGGCTATCTTCATTATTAACCCTTTCTTATCAGAATATGTTTAAACTATACCCGAATTGCAACTATGGAAAGTGAAAAAAACATGCCTTTAACAACTTATGCTGTTTTGCCCCAAACCAGCCGCGGACGAATGTATCCGGATTTCGGTTCCGATTTTCGCTCGCCGTTTCAGCGCGACCGTGACCGTTTGATTCACAGCGCCGCTTTTCGTCGGTTGGACGGCAAAACGCAGGTTTTTGCTTATCACGAGGGCAAAAACTACCGCACCCGCCTTACCCACAGCATTGAGGTCGCGCAGATTACCCGTGCCATTTGTCAGGAGTTGGGGCTCAACCAGGACTTGGGCGAGGCTATTGCTCTGGCGCATGACCTTGGACATTCGCCTTTTGGTCATGCCGGCGAACGCGGTCTGCAAAACGCCATGGCCGAATTCGGCGGATTTGATCACAATGTGCATTCGCTCAAGATAATGACTTTGCTTGAACGCCGCTATCCGAACTTTGCCGGCCTCAACCTAACGTGGGAAACGCTGGAAGGCACCGTCAAGCACAACGGCCCCATCGTCAAAGCGACATCGCCCTATCTCCGGCAATTTAACCGGAAGTTCGACCTTGACCTCAAACACTATTCGTCGCTTGAATCTCAAGTAGCCTCTTTTGCCGATGACATAGCCTACAACAATCATGACATCGACGACGGTTTCCGCGCCGGATTTTTCAGCATTGAGCAGCTGCGCAGTCTGCCTTTTGCCGCCCGCATCCTTGACGAGTTTGACCATGCGCACAAAGACAGCCGCGACGATATACGTATTTATGCCATCACCCGCAGTCTGATCAGCGAAATGATAAAAGACCTGATTGCCCACACCACCGAAAACATCCGCCTCAATCGCATCAAAACCGTTGAAGATGTCCGGCGCGCAGGCGCCTTCACGGCCGGATTTTCGCCGGCGATGCAGCACAATATCGATATGCTGCGCCAATTCTTAAAACAAAATTTTTATACGGCCACGCCGATAGTCCGCATGGATCTCAAATCCACCCGCATCACCGAGGAATTGTTTGCCGTCTTTATGCATGATTTCCGCCTCCTGCCGCCAACGGTGCGAAACACCGTTCCCGCCGGTGTCAAACCTTCCGAACTGGCTGAAATTGTCTGCGCCTACATCGCCGGCATGACCGACATGGGCGCCATTGAAGAACATCAAAAACTTTTTGACGCCAAATGCAGATTCTGAGCGTTTGTTAATTGATTATAAATTATTTTTCTTTAGCATAAAGTTATTCTGTAAACACAATCGGGGGAAGATGCAATGTTTGCCGACTTTGATGACAATCGTAGCAATGATGCCTTTTTAGATGAGGCGCGCCAAAAACTGGGCTCGGATTTCGGCGACAGTCTTGAAGAACGCCGCAACGAAATCAGCCGCTCCAAAAACGTATTTATCGGCACCGTGTCCGGCATTGCGCTGGCCGCGGTGGTCGGTTGGTTTGTGCTGGCGCCGCGCTATGCCGGCGACAATCCGGCAGACATTCCAGTTGTCCGCCGTCCGCAGACGGCTGTCAAAGTTCAGCCCGCAGAGCCCGGAGGCATGGAAATCTTAAATCAGGACAAATCGGTCTACGACATTATCGAAAAGAAAGAAACGCCCGTTGCCGCGGTCGAAAATCTGCTGCCGCCGCCGGAAGAACCGCAAGTTCCGGAAGTTGCTCCGGTTGTCGCACCTGAAGTTGTCAGCGAGACCGTTGCAGTTGTCGAAACCGTTGCAACCCCTGCCGCGGCGCAGGTTGTCGTCGCCGAAGCGCCGAGTTCTGTTCCTGCCGCTCCGGCCGTGGAATTGCCGACGCCGCAAGTTAATCCGACTGCAACCGTCGAAATTAAAGCCGCTCCTATTGTTGCGCCGGAACCAACACCGGAACCCGCTCCGGCTCCCCAAGCCGCGCCGGCGCCGACAGCTTCCGGTCCTTGGCAAGTTCAACTTATTTCTTCTCCCAACCGCAAGGCTGTTGACAGCGCTTGGGCCGAGCTCGTCAAGAAATACCCGATGCTCAAAGATCAGCCGCGCGAAATCGAAACCGCGGATCTCGGCTCAAAAGGAACGTTTTATCGTCTTAAAGCCGGTGGTTTTGCCGACCGCAGCGGCGCCGACCGTCTGTGCGGCGACATCAAAGCCCTTGGCGGAACCTGCTTTGTAAAGAAAAAATAATGATAATCAGCGCCTGCATCAATTTTGTTCCGATTATTCTGGCCATATTGCTGCATGAAATTGCGCACGGTTACGCGGCGTTGTTGTGCGGCGACGACACGGCGCGGCGTTTTGGCCGTTTGTCGCTTAATCCGTTGCGCCATATTGATTTGTTCGGCACGATTATTCTGCCGGCGCTGCTGATTTTTTCCAAAACCGGATTCGTCTTCGGCTGGGCCAAACCGGTGCCGGTTGATTTTTCCAACTTGCGGCATCCGCGCCGCGACACGGTTATTGTCGCCGCCGCCGGAATACTCACAAATCTTACTCTGGCACTCATTTCGGCCGGACTTCTGAAACTGGCGCCCGGCATTGACCACCGCCTGACGCAAAGCATCGTTATCTTGTTTTTGACGAATATGGTTATCTTCAACGTTGTTTTGGCCGTATTCAACGCTCTGCCCATTCCGCCGCTGGACGGCTCAAAAATTTTGCTGGGCTGGTCTGACAATTACACCGTACGGTGTTTTTTAAACGCTTACCGCGAAGGAACGCTGTTTATATTGATATTTGTGTTTGTTTTGCCGGTGGCGGCGCGATATTTGGGATTCGACTTCAATCCGTTGGGCTACTTGTTGATTAAGGTCTCATATCTGCTCACCGATTTGTTGCTGTAGGAGGCCGAGATGTTTTCCCGCATACTGCCGGCTGTCTTATCTTGCTCCGGTTTGCGCCTTACTGACGATGAAAAGAAATTTTTTGCCGCCGTCAATCCTTTAGGCATCAATCTTTTTGGCCGCAACATCAAATCCAAAGCACAACTTCAAACCCTAATTTCCGAACTGCGCCAAACCATAGGCCGCGAAGACCTGCTGATTGCCATTGATCAAGAAGGAGGTCGGGTTCGTCGTCTGACTGAACCGGAATTTCGTCCTTATGCATCCGCCATGCAAATCGGCTCGCTGCCTTTTGCCGACGCCGAGCGTGCGGCAGGTTTGCACGCCACCCTGATTGCCGCCGACCTCCGCGAATTGGGCATAAATGTCAATTATGCGCCGGTTTTGGATTTGCTTCATGCCGAAACAGACGAGGTCTTAAAAAGCCGCTGTTTCGGGACTGACAAAGTTTTGACGACAGCACTTGGCAAAGCCGAGACAGATGCTTATATCAAAGGAAGCATCATTCCCTGCCTCAAACACCTGCCGGGGCATGGACGCGCGGCTGTCGACCCGCACCTGCACCTACCGCGGATTGGAGTCTCTCTCGACGCTTTGGCCGAAGATTTCTATCCGTTCCGCATGCTGAACGACTGCCCGCTCGGCATGACGGCGCATATTATTATCTCGGCAATCGACGACGCGCTGCCGGTCTCTCAAAGCCCGACGGCCATCCGCGAACTTATCCGCGGAATCATCGGATTTGACGGACTGCTTATTTCTGACGCGATTGACATGCGGGCCCTCTCCGGAACTACCGGCCACAAAGCCGAAGCTTGTCTGCGCGCCGGCTGTGATGCGGTTTGCTATGCCGCCGGCGACTTGGTCGAAATGCGTGACATAGCGGCTCATTGTCCGCCAATGTCGGATAAATCGCTCGAAAGATTTGCCAAAGCTAAAAAAATTATTCATAATAAACCGCAGCGGATAAATTTGGAGACTCTGGCAGCCGAATATCAAAAACTTACCGGCGGCATCCCCGCCTACCGAGAAACTTACGACGCTACCGAAGTACTTAACGCTTTAAGGCAAAACAAACAAAGGAGATGTTAAATGTTTACATGGATTCTGATTTTTATTATCGTCGCGGCTCTGTTTGGTGTCATCGACTTTGATAAAATCCGCGGTCAGCTTTTAGACCTTTGGCACAAATATATGCCGGAGGCGCAGAAATACATCAGTCAGGCCAAATCCAAACTATCGGCCAAGAATGATGAAAAAAAACAAAGCGCCAAAAATTCCAAATAATCAAAAACCGCCTTTCAAAGGCGGTTTTTTCTAGGTCTCTAAAGTCGTGCTCCGGTCGCAAACCGAAACCCGCGCAAGAGTTCTTCGGCCGACATGGCTTTCTTGCCCTGACGCTGAATTTCCGTCACCTGCAGAACATTCTTCCCACAGGCGATCCTCAACCCTTCTCCGGCCAAAATTTCGCCGACAGCGCCGTCGGCTTCGACTACTTCGCTTTGCAAAATCTTAAACCGTTCGCCGCCATATTCAAAATAACATCCCGGATAAGGATTGAAAGCGCGAATTTTGCGTTCCAAAACTTCGGCCGGCAGAGCGAAATCAAGTTTGGCCTCCGATTTGTCGATTTTGGCGGCATATGTCACCAATGATTCGTCTTGCGGCTGTGGCCGCATGGATTGTATGTTGTCCAAAACTTCGACAATCATTCGGGCTCCGAGTTCGGCCATTTGATCATGCAGAATGCCGCCGGTGGTTTGCCGGTTAATTTCGATTTCGCCTTTTTGATACATAGCACCGGCATCAAGAGCCTCAACCACCTGCATAATCGTAATTCCGGTCTTGGCATCGCCGGCCTCGATTGCCCGTTGAATTGGCGCAGCACCGCGCCACCGCGGCAAAAGAGAGCCGTGTATATTAAGGCAGCCGAGTGGAAACGCCTCAATCACCGCTTTCGGCAAAATCAGCCCGTAAGCCGCCACCACGGCCACATCGGCCTTAAGCGCCGCAAATTTTTGCTGTTCTTCCGGTTGGCGCAAACTTTTGGGCGTGCGCACCTCAATTCCGTTTTGCTCGGCAAAAACCTGCACCGGCGATTTAAGCACCTTTTGCCCGCGGCCGGCCTCTTTGGGGGCTTGGCAATAAACGCAGACAACCGTATGTTTTTTGTGCAAAGCCGCAAGCGCCGGCAGCGCAAAATCAGGCGTCCCCATAAATACGATTTTCATCGGCCCATGTCTCCGCAAACGTCAGCCGTCGTTTTTTTCACGACGGCTTTTTTCCAGTTTTTTGACAACCATCTGGCGCTTCAGGCGGCTCAAATGGTCAATATATAAAATCCCGTCCAAATGATCAAGTTCGTGCTGCGCCGCCACCGCCAAAAAATCTTCGGCCAAAAGCTCGCATGCTTTGCCGTTATAATCCAAATAGCGGATTCTGACCGCGGCCGGACGTTCCACTTCGGCTCGCATGGCCGGAAGCGACAAACAGCCCTCCTCACAGACTTCGGTTTCCTCCGAGTGCCAAACAATCTCAGGATTAACCATATATAACGGCGCCGGTTCTTCGTCCTCACGGGCAATATCAATCACCACCGCGCGTTTGCTCACCCCGACTTGCGGCGCCGCAAGCCCGCAGCCGTTCTCGGCATACATGGTTTCCAGCATATCATCCAAAAGCGCACGCATTTCATCGTCGACCTCGGAAACTTTGTCGGCTTTTTGTTTCAACACCGGATGCGGATATTCATATACCTTCAGCTTCGTCATTTTTTACTCAACAAATGTTTCCTATGCCGGACGAATTTTTTTGGCAATCTGATCAAGCAGCGCGTTGACCATTTTGGGTTCGTTTTTGGCAAAAAAGGCATAAGCCAAATCGACATATTCCTTAACCAGAACCGGCGCGTCCAAACCGGACGTATAGGCCAATTCATAGGCGGCGCACAGCAGAAGCGCTCGCAATGTACCGTCAAAATGCTCAAAACTCCAGCCCTCATGCAGATGCTGCGCCAACGATTTTTCGAGTTGCTCTTTATTTTTGTGAACCCCGCGCGTCAATTCGGCAAAATACGCCGTATCCATATCGCCGATACGCACAAATTCTTCGTCTTCGGTATATTCATCGCTTTTGTCGTCAATCACATAGCGGCCGACGTCACCGTTTACAAAGTCTTTAATAACTTCATCAACCGGCAACTGGCCAAACTCGGCCATATAGGTCGCCTGCACGGCAGCCAACCGCGCTGCGGATTTCATTCTTATTTTTTCAGATACAAACTTAGCCATGTCAGTCCTCGTGTGGTTTTGCCATCCTGTCTATTGTCTCTACAAAATTTTCAAAATCGCTGACTTCCTTAAAATCGCGATAGACCGATGCAAAACGAATATAGGCGATATGATCAAGAGCAGACAGCGCCTCCATAACATATTCGCCGATTTGCATCGAAGTAACTTCCGGCTCGCCGCTGGCCTCCAGTCGCCGTTGAATCGAATTGACCACTTTTTCCACCCGTTCGGGGCTCACCGGCCGTTTGCGCACCGCAACGGAGATTGAGCGCGCCAATTTGTCACGGTCAAACATCACTTTTTCGCCGTTTTTCTTAATCACCGTCAGATCGCGCAGCTGCACACGCTCAAAAGTTGTAAACCTTGAACCGCATTCGCTGCACTCGCGACGGCGGCGAATGGCCATTTTATCATCGGTATCGCGCGAATCTTTAACCTGCGTGTCTTCACAACCGCAAAACGGACACTTCATTTTTATTTTCCCTTTTCAATCAAGGATTCCGTCACCTGATACAGTTTTGAAGAGTATCTTGCCCCCTTTATAAGGACAATGTCATTATTTTGCAAGAGGTTATTTATCAAAAATTCATCCAGTCCGTCTTTATTTTCAAAATAAAACTGTTTTTTGGTCTTGGGAAGCTGTGCCAGCATCAACTTCATCTCCGGACAAACGCCGACAACCACGTCAACAGAACTTGCCGCTACCGCCTGCCCGATTTCTTTGTGACGCGCTTCTGAAGTCGCGCCGAGTTCGGCCATTTTGCCCAGCACCGCGACTTTACGCCCTGTCGCCGACATTTTATCAAGCGCATCAATAGCCAGCAGCATAGCTTCCGGCTGACCGGAATAGCTGTCGTCAATCAACGTATACGAACCGCCGTCGGGCAGCCGCAAACGGTGTTTGGCGCCGCGCCCCGGCAAGGCTCCGAATTCTGCCAAGCCGGCCGCCGCTTTATGAACATCAAGTCCCAAGATTTCAACCACGCTGAGGGCGCACCAAGCGTTATAAAAATTGTGCTCGCCTTCGTCTTGCAAATGCAGTTCCACCGCGGGGTGATGTTTTCGGCCGAATTTTTTGACCGTTGCCCCGTTCTCAAGCGCGCGTTTTTCGAGCAGTTCGGCAAAATTAGTATCTTCATTGATCAGGGCAACACCGCCTTTTTTCAGCGATCTGAAAATTTCGGCTTTGGCCTCGGCAATTCCCTCAAAATTATCAAAAAACTCTATGTGCATCGGGTAGACATTGGTCACCACGGCCACATCCGGCCGCACCCAAGAAACCAATTTTTCAATTTCGCCTTTAGCGCTCATTCCCATTTCAATAACCGCAAAATCGGCGCTCATATCCATTTGGCAAAGTGTAGCCGGCACGCCGATTTGATTGTTGAAATTGCCGCCGGTGGCATAAACTTTGCCAAACTGCGATAACACAAACTTAATTTCTTCCTTGGTCGTGGTTTTGCCCGCGCTGCCGGTCAGCCCGATAACTGTCCCCTTAAACCGCGAGCGATTATAAGCGCCGATTTGCCCGTAAGCCTCAATCGTATCCTCAACCATCAACTGCCGTTCGCTCGGCACGTCAGGCAACAAATGATCCACCACCGCCAAAGCGGCTCCTTTGTCCAAAGCATCGGCCACGTATGCATGACCGTCGTATTTTTCGCCTCTGACGGCCACAAACAAACCACCGGCGTCGATATGTCGGCTGTCGGTCGATATATGGCTGATTTCGACCGCCGCAACTTTTGACTTTGACCCGACAATCCGGCAAAGTTCCTGAGAATTTACAGCCTGCATTAAAAAGTCTCCGAATATTTTTGTTAATATATGTCTGAACCTTGAAAATTAGTATACAATTAAATGATAAAAAATAATTTAAGATATTTTAGACAAATTTTCTTGATTTTTTTCTGTTTTATGCTAATCTTTCCATAGCTGATTCTTTTTATGTCTTACTTTTTAATCCTTATTTTTATGAAAAAACTTCTAATTTTGGCAGTCGCCGTTGTAGCAATGACCGGCTGCGGGTACAAATCAGTGGTAACACCCATTGAAGGTACCAATCTCAGCACCTACACCGCCAAGGTCGACAACAAGATTTTGCTCGGTGTAATGAACAGCAACGGAAACATCCTGATTGAGGCCGCCTATGCCGCCGTTCAATTCAGAAACAATGTCCTCCTCGCTGTCAGCGGCAAGCAGGCTACCCTGTATTCCGTTGACGGCAAAAAACTCACCGCACCGCTGGAGAACCTTTATATTTACGATGGATTCTTCGGTGTTAAGACCGACGGCAATCTCACAACATATATATCGCCGGAAGGCGCGATTGTGGGACCTTATGACACCATATACATTGATGTCAAGGACATTTTAATGGTCAAAAAAGGAAATTCTTACGGACTGTTCAGCCGCGATGGCAAATATCTTGCCGAATGCACTTATCCTGACCTGTTGTGTGTGATGAGCGAAACCGGAGAATATTTCTTCCTTTGCAGCAACCCCAACAGCAGCAAATGGATACAGTTGAATGACAAAGGAATTGCGGTTGCCACGCCGACAAAATGGACCGTTAGTCAGATTAAGAGCGCGGCCCGAAAGCTTGGCGGAAAATCATTTGGCAGCGAAACTTTCGGCGGCATCACAATCCCCGACAAAACGTTTAAGACCTACAAAAAATAAGTCTTGACGACCAAAAAAGAGTTCGGAAAAATCCGAACTCTTTTTTTGTTTTTCAGCGATATATCGGAAACTTCTCACACAACGCAATCGCTTTTTGCGCCGTCTCTGCGACGGCTCGTTCGGCATTTCCGGCCGCCGCCGCTTCTATCACGTCGGCAATCCAATGCCCGATTTGTTCAAATTCAGCCTCACCAAAACCGCGAGTGGTGCCGGCCGGCGTGCCGACTCTGAGACCGGAAGTTATTTTCGGCGGCATCGGATCAAAAGGAATCGCGTTTTTGTTGCATGTAATATGAGCTTGGTCAAGTAGTGTGGCCGCCACATCGCCGGTCACGCCCCGGCGGCGCAAATCGACCAGCAACAAGTGTGTGTCTGTGCCTCCCGACACCAAATCCAGCCCACGTTGCTGCAAGACGCGGCCGAGCGCTTGCGCGTTTTTAACCACCTGCGCCGCATAGACCTTGAACTGCGGCGTCAAATCTTCTTTGAAACACACGGCCTTGGCCGCAATCACATGCATCAACGGTCCGCCTTGCGACCCCGGAAAAACAGCCGAGTCGATTTTTTTGGCCAAATCCTCGTTGTTGGTCAAAATCATCCCGCCGCGCGGACCGCGCAGAGTTTTGTGAGTTGTTGTGGTCACCACATCGGCCCATTTGAGCGGATTCGCATGCACGCCGCCGGCCACCAGTCCGGCAAAATGCGCCATATCCACCATCAGATACGCGCCGACCTCATCGGCAATCTGCCGAAACCGCGCAAAATCAATTTGCCGCGGATAAGCAGACCCGCCGGCAATAATCAACTTGGGATGATGCTCGCGCGCCAGCTGTCCGACTTGCTCAAAATCGATTCGCCCGTCTTCTCGGCGCACGCCATAAGCCACGGCATTGAGCCATTTGCCGGATATTGAGACTTTTGATCCGTGAGTCAGGTGGCCGCCGGCATCAAGGCTCATTCCCATAATCGTATCATGCGGTTGCAACAAAGCCAAATAAACCGCCGTATTGGCCTGACTTCCCGAATGCGGCTGCACATTGGCAAATCGGCAATCAAAAAGTTTCTTGGCGCGTTCAACGGCCAATCTTTCGACCACATCAACAAATTCGCAACCGTGATAATACCGCCGACCGGGATACCCCTCGGCATATTTGTTGGTCAGAATTGAACCCTGCGCTTCCAGCACGGCATTGGAAACGATATTTTCCGAAGCAATCAGCTCAATCTGACTTTGCTGACGAGCGGTTTCGGCGGCAATCGCGGCAAAAATTTCCGTATCTTCGGTTTTAAGATCTTGCAAAAATTCCATTATATTCTCCCTACTCGTCCAATTCGCCGATTCGGCGCAAATGTCTTCCACCCGCAAAAGCGGTCTGTCTGAAAATATCAAAATATGTCACTGCGTCTTCAAACTTTTGCATTCGGCCGCCGAAAACCGCGATATTGGCGTTGTTGTGCTCACGCGCAAGGCGCGCCACATCGGCATTATACAATAGTGCGGCGCGGATTCCTTTGACTCGGTTGGCGGCGATGGATATTCCGATTCCGGTGCCGCAGATAAGAATTCCGGTTTCGGCAGCGCCGGAAAGAACGGCTTGTGTCATTTTGCGGGCAATCAACGGATAGTCGCACGATTCTTCCGAATATGTGCCCAAATCTTCCAAAACAATCCCCTGTTTGGCATAATGCGCAATCAGCTTTTGTTTGAGCTCAAAACCGCCGTGATCGGCTGCAATAGCAATTTTCATAAAATACAATCCTTTTGGTTGCAACAACTTCTGACATCATATAACAAACTTGTGATAAAAAAACATATTTTTTAAAAAAAGGTGTTGACGTGGGAAAATTTTTTTGTATATATAGAAACACCGATTGAGAGCGGTACAAGAATGGCCGGTTGGCAGAGTGGCTCATGCAGAGGACTGCAAATCCTTGTACATCGGTTCAATTCCGGTACCGGCCTCCAACATTATTCCGACTTAGCTCAGCGGTAGAGCAATCGGCTGTTAACCGATCGGTCATCTGTTCGAATCAGATAGTCGGAGCCAAAAGAAAAACACCCACCCTTTGCGGTGGGTGTTTTTGTGTCACGTCATGCATCCGGCGGAACAGTCAACCATGAGTGAGCTTCGGCGCCAAATGCCGCAAACGCATGCGAATGCCCGTCTTTTTTCCTTGGTTCATTGTAACCGCCGAATTTTTATTGCAAATAGACAAAATTTATGATAATGTGCTTTTGTCATATCAACTGCACAAGGATACTGCCATGCCATCCGGTTATGAAACCGCCGCTCTTTCTCACACCAAAGATGTTTGCCGTCAAAGATTCCGGCAAACGACCGACTTTCTGGAAAAGCGGGCCATGGCATACTATCGGATTCAACTGTCCAAAATTACGCCGGTCGATGACGCGCAACGTTTCAAAAAGCCCTTCATCGGCGCAGGCGGATACGGCGACCAAGAAATAACCAAAAACATTGTTGCGCGCGACCCTGAGGACCATCGACCAATTTTAGATTCCGACGGCAGGCTGAAACTGGTGGAATATCGTTTTAAGAACCTTGAAACCTATTTGCGCAGTATTGAATGTTTCAAAAACCCCGACTATCTTGACGGCGTCAAAAAAGTGCGCCTCACTCGGGAAGAACTCCTTAAGGAACAGCAAGAACAGCTGCGTCTGCAAGAACTTTTCAAGTCCTCCGCCGCGCATGATCCGGACTTTGATTAATACGGCCTCTCAGCCGAGCAGACTTCCGCCGACGGCCACGTCGTCCGCAGCCAAATTGACAAACCGCACATTTATATATCTGCGTTCAAGCTGCAGCCGCTCCGCGGCCAAATCCGTCAACGCCCGTGCCAAAGCCGCTTTGTCGGAAAAACCTATTGACTTCAACTCAATCAGAGCTCCTTTTTTGGCTGTGCTGCCCTCAAAAGCCATATTGGGATTGATTCGTATGTCGGCCACCACATAATTGAGCGGCTTGTGCAGCATTTCGCCGACCAATTTGGCGGCCTCGGCTGCCAAATTGGCATCATTTTGGGTTCCGTTGGAACAAATCGTCAAAAAAGGCATCTTTTTTCTCCCGTTAATTTGCTTATTTGGATTTAGCACAAACTTTTATTCGCCGACAGACATAATCCTTGTTTGTCAACAAAAAAAGGGAGAAACCTTGTTCCTCCCTTATCCGTCAATCCAAAATCTCCTGCAATGTCTGCCTGACGTCAGCGGCATACACATTATCGGTAAACCATGCCTGACCAATCCACTTACCGCCGTATCGTGCCTTGAGCGCCGATAACACATAACCGTTGGAGGCGCAGACCACGCACATCTTATTGGCCGATGAAACCAACAAAACCAAATTTGTCTCTTCGCAGCCGCACATCTTGGCAACCAACACACGCAGCGCATATCCGTACCGGAGTGCCAAGTCCGAACCGGAAGCAACCTTGACCGGAACGCTCACATGTTGATATCTGGCATAAAATTTGAACACGCAGCCCATTTCCTGAGCTTGTTTCTGAGTTAGATACAGCATAATAATAAAATTTTATGGGTTAATAATTAGATTTGTTTCGTTCTGAGGCATCTATGCCAAAACTTAACGAAAACAGGGGAAAACCAATGGTTTCCCCTGTTAAGCTACAAAAGAGCGTTAACGTTAAGCTACAGAAGAGCGTCAACAAAAGCCTCTACTTCGTCAACCGCAACATTTTTCTGCATCCACGCATTTTTTGTTTGCTCCCCGCCAAAACGATCTTCCAGTTCCGACCGAAGCCATTTTTCTTGAGTGTAAACAATGCAGTTTTTGTCCAACGACGCCAAAATCAGAGTCAACTCTTTCTTAGGGCATCCGCACAATCTCCCGACCAACGCTCGTAATGCATCACCATATTGCAACGACAACTCGTCAACCGAATTTGTTGCTACCGGAACATCTACACGTTGATACACTTCAGAAAACGAAAATTTACAGCCTAACTTTTGGGCGTCTTCTTTTGTAATGACAGTCATATAATTTATGTTTTAATTGGTTAATAATTTTTTTATGCCTATAGTGTAAACCTTTTACGACCATAAATCAACAAAAAAAGCGCCTTGATAGGCGCTTTTTTTGTCCAAGAAGCTACAAACGGCTATTCGTCGTCCTGCGCCCCTATTGTCGGCACTGCGGCATCGGCGGCGCCGTCATCGGCCTCAAGGTCAGGAACGCTCTCTCCCAAAACTTCCGAACCGGTTTCTTCTTCCAGTTCCTCATCATCGCCGGCATCGGCGTCAAGCCATGTAACGGACACGACCTTTTCGTCATCGCCGAGTCGGAACAGAATCACGCCCTGAGTTTTGCGGCCGGCGATTCGGATATCTGCCACCGGCATCCGAATAAGCTTGCCGCCATCGGTCACCATCATAATCTGGTTGTTGTCGGCAATCGGGAAAGAACTGGCGATTTCTTTGTTGCGCGCCGACATCTCCATATTGGCGATACCCTGCCCGCCACGGCCGGTAACGCGGTATTCATAAGAAGACGAGCGCTTGCCGTAACCGGTTGTCGTCACCGACAAAATAAACTGTTCGGCCGCGCGCATAGCCTCGTATTTGGCCGGCGTCAAAACATTCATCGTCACGCCGGTTTCGTCGGCACTCACCAAGCAATCGCCGCCGCGTTCGGCTTGCATGCGCTTGGCTGCGGCCGAAATCTTGAGGTATTCTTCACGCTCCTCCGCCGTGGCATCGCTGTGTTTCAATACCGACATCGAGATAACCGCGTCCTTGCCGCTAAGCTTAATTCCGCGCACACCGGTCGAGTTGCGGCCGACAAACATACGCACTTCGGTCACCGGAAAACGAATGCATTTGCCGCTGCGCGCCGCCAGCAGGACGTCATCTTCTTCCGTGCAGATACGTACGTTAATCAGACGATCACCCTCGTCAAGCTTCATGGCAATCTTACCGTTGGCCTGAACGTTCACAAAGTCCATCAGCGAATTGCGGCGAACATTTCCTTGTGCAGTGGCGAACATAATCGACAAATCTTTGCACTCGGCTTCGTTTTCGGGAAGTTTCATAATTGTGGTGATGGTCTCGCCCGCATCCAACGGCAACAAATTAATAAACGGCTTGCCTTTTGAGGTTGGCGACCCGAGCGGAAGTTTATAGACTTTCATCTTATATACCAAGCCCTTAGACGAGAAGAACAAAACCGGCGTATGAGTGCTGGCCACAAACAGCCGCGTGACAAAATCTTCCTCTTTGGTTGCCATGCCCGACTTGCCCTTGCCGCCGCGCTTCTGCGCCTTGTAGGCATTAAGCGGCACCCTCTTGATATAGCCGGCTTCGGTCACGGTCACCACCATTTCTTCGCGCTGAATCAGCGATTCGACATCGGTTTCATACTCAATATCCTCAATCTTGGTGCGCCGCGGCGTGGCATATTCGTCTTTAATGGCCACCAGCTCGCCGCGCATTATGGAATAGAGTTTTTCGCGGCTGGACAAGACAGACAGACACTCCTTAATCTCATCGCCCAGTGCCACCAGTTCCTCATGAATCTTATCGCGTTCCAAACCGGTCAACCGTTGCAGGCGCAAATCCAAAATGGCCTTCGCCTGTGCTTCCGACAAACGGTAAGTGCCGTTTTCGACCTTGTGGTCGGGTTCGTCAATCAATTTAACCAGCGCCTCCACCTCATTGGCCGGCCAAGCCTTGGACAGCAAAGCGTCTTTGGCCTCGGGCGGAGTTGGCGCGCGACGAATAAGCTCAATCACCGGATCGATGTTTTCCACGGCAATCGCCAAACCGACCAACACATGCGCTCTGTCACGCGCTTTATTAAGATTAAAGATGGTGCGGCGGCGGATAATCTCTTCGCGAAACTCAATAAACGCGGCAATAATCTCGCGCAAATTCATCATCATCGGCCGACCGTTATAAATTGCCAGCATATTCATGCCAAAACTGGTTTGCAGCGGCGTATACTTATACAGCTGATTCAACACCACGTCGGCCTGAAAATCACGTTTAACCTCAATGACCACGCGCACGCCCTGACGGTCGGACTCATCACGGATTTCGCTGATGCCTTCGATTTTCTTTTCTTTAACCAGCTCGGCAATACGCGTTACCATAGCCGCTTTGTTAACCTGATAAGGAATTTCATGTACGACGATGGCCTCTTTGTCCTTATGCAGTTCCTCAATGGTACACTTGGCGCGCATCATCACGGAACCACGGCCGGTCAGATACGCCGACTTGGCGCCCGAATATCCCAAAATCAGGCCGCCGGTCGGAAAATCGGGTCCCGGAATAATTCGGGTCAAATCTTCGGCTGAAATTTCCGGATTATCAATATATGCGCAGCAGGCGTCAATCACCTCGCCCAGATTGTGCGGCGGAATGTTGGTCGCCATGCCGACGGCGATACCGTTGGTACCGTTGACCAACAGATTCGGATAGCTGGCGGGCAACACCGAAGGCTCTTGCAGGCTTTCGTCATAGTTGGGCATAAAATCGACGGTATCCTTGTCGATGTCGTCAATCAACGCATGCGCCACTTTAGCAAGACGCGCCTCGGTATAACGCATGGCCGCGGCGCTGTCACCGTCCATAGACCCGAAGTTGCCCTGCCCGTCAATCAACGGCACACGCATCGCAAACGGCTGTGCCAAACGCACCATGGCGTCATAAACCGACGCATCGCCGTGCGGGTGATATTTACCTAAAACATCACCGACGATGCGCGCCGATTTGCGAAACGGGCGATTATAGTCATAACCGTTTTCGTAAGCCGAATAAATAATCCGGCGATGAACCGGCTTAAGACCGTCGCGCACATCGGGAAGTGCGCGCGCCACAATCACGCTCATGGCATATTCAAGATACGAGCGACGCATTTCCTCTGAGATTTCAACCGGCATGATATCATTGGCAGCCGGCGATGCCGAAACTTCGTTTTCTGTCACTTTTTGCTTACCTTTTAAGAGAATTTCAAACTGTCGACACTATAGCAGAAAACAAATGCCGATGTCAGTTTTTTTGCCGACTTATACCCAATAAAAAAAGGCATTTTTCGCTCAGCGGGCAAAAAAAGGGCCTTAAAATCGATTTTTGGATTTTTTCTTAACAAAAGTTAACACCGCGAATATTTCAGCGTCCTTCGCCGGCTTTGGCCAATTCCGCTCCTTTGGGCGCGGCGGCACGGCTGCTCACGCGGCGGCGCAGCTCAGACAATCCGGCCGGCTCGGCTCCCAGTTCATACGCCAGCATGGTACCGCCCGACGTCACCACAAACCGATGATCAACCTCCTGCCCCACGGCGGCAACATTGCCGCTTTCCTTATTATGCTCCTGTTGATGTTTGGTCAGTTTTTCGCCGGTCGGAGCCACAAACTCGACAAACAGGCAGAAATTAGATATATCATTGATTTCCAAAGGATTTTTCATGAGTTTGGCAATTTTGACCGGCACTTTATGATGAATATTGATTTCAAACGGCGACTTCACGTCATCAAACGAAGGCTTGATATTGCCTTGGCACAGCGCCGGAAGCCATTTATCGAAATAGTCGGACATCTTATTGTTGGCAAAATCTTTTTGCAAATATTTGAAAGCCTTTTCTCCGGCTTCCAAAAAACTCTCAAACGAACCGTAAAACGGCTTAAAATGCTTGTTATAAACCGTTTCGAAATTTGTATATTCATCGGTTTTGAAGATGGTCTGCCCAATGCTGCGCTTCAAATCGGACTGATTGTTGCCGCACTTGCCCTTAATCTGCAGATATTGCTGACCGACGGTCAGTAGCCGGCCGAGCATGCGGGCATATCGGCCGTACGGCGAATCCGGGCATCCTGCGTCTATGCTCCGAAAACTCCGCCCTTGGCTCAAAGCACCGTCCTTTTGCATAATCCGACAAACGTCGTAAGTGTTCAGCATTGAAAACTCATCTTCTTTGATACCCGCATCCAAAAGCTGCGACCGAACACGCGTTGCCGTCGCCTCTCCGTAACTTTTTTCAATCATTTTCAAAATGTCATGGGCGTCATAAAATTCGTCGTTTTTCGGCTCAATACCGCGTTTACGGGAAGAGACATTATATTTGCTCCCGTAGTTCTTAATAAAATAAGCGCTGTAGCCGTTGGCTTCGTCCTTCGTATAAAATTTGCCGGACGCCAGACAGCGAAACAACTGATTGTCGGCCATTTTGGTATTGGCCTGAGCCATCGGCATATTCTGACAATATTTTTGCACGATGTCATCATATTGACGCGAATCGTTGTCGTTGATTTTTTTCAGCTCCGCCCAAAATATGCTTTGAGCCGACTTACAGTCGCCCCGCCGCGGAAGATCTTGATTCAGCCGTTCAATCCGGTCGCGGACAAAATCGTCAAACGCCTCAGATCGCGCGGCTTCAGGCGCACTCACGTATTTTATCAGCGCCCGCAGGTAGGCATTGGCCAAATTGGCGCCGTTATCGCCGCCATTCCACAATCCCGCGCCTAAAACGGCATCAAATTTCTGTTTTATCTGTTCCGGCGAAAAACTGTCCTTGTTGGACGGGACGTCTGAAGTTTTTTTCTTGTTTTTGCCGATACTGCCGATAATCTGCTCCATATCCGCCAGCGGCATGTTCAAAAAATCGACAGTTTCTCTAGACCATTGTTCATAGGCCTTCTGATAGTCGGCAAACTGAGATTCCAGCGCAACCGCCTCCTCAAACTCCGCCTGATGCGCATCATCAAGCAGACTGCCGTCAGCTTCCATGGCTTTAAGCTTCTTGTAGCGCTCCAAATTTTGGCTTATGCCGACGTATGTCGGCTGCAATTCCACGAGTTTGGCGGTAATGTAAAATCGTTCAGCAAGTGTAACGGGGCGTCCGGCCATTTTGTCCAATACTCCTCAATATAGTTTAATTATAACAAAACTGATTTATATTTCAACTTGTTTATCAGCAAAATCGTACAAAAATATTATTGACAAAATCGCCAGAATCGGCTATGATGCCACCATAAAAATATAATTAACAAATTAAAAATATGAAACCAAACACCAAAATGACTTTTGTAACTCCGACGGAGATTGCAGAAGTTTTTCATGTGCCGGCGCAAAACGTAATCGGCTGGGGAATACTGATGGGCAAAATGCCGCCGAAACCCTGCGTCATTCTTATCGACCAAACGGTGATTGACGTCTTTGAGGCAAAGCTGCTCACCCTTCCCAATCCCGCGCTCGAATTATGGGTTAAACCCGCCGCGGCCAGCCTTACCGATACCACGGTAAACCTGACTGCCACCGACACGGAACCGCTGACGATAAATCGCGACGTCTTATATTCGATTTATCAACCGCGTTTCTTTCAGAAAGGAAACGTTTATTTCTGAGAAACCAAAAAGCCCCTCCGAACGGAAGGGCTTTTTTTATGATCTGACAATCGACTAAAACGGAATATCGTCGTCCAAATCCGCCGCCGGCGCGTTGGCCTGAGCGCTTGAATCCCAGCCGGCGTTGCCGCTGGCCGGAGAAAACACGTCATTGCCGCCGGCCGGAACACCGTCGCCGCGGGCATCCAGCAACACCAAATTGCCGTTGAAATTTTGCAGTACGACTTCGGTGGTATAACGCTCCTGCCCGTTGTTATCTTCCCATTTGCGGGTTTGCAGTTGTCCTTCAAGATACACCTTGGAACCTTTGTGCAAAAATCTTTCGGCCACATCAGCCAACTGCGGATTAAAGATAACCACACGGTGCCACTCGGTGCGGTCTTTGCGGTCGCCCGAGAGTTTATCGCGCCAGCTGTCGGTGGTGGCGACGCTCAAATTAACGACTTTGGAGCCGTTTTGCGTGGCGCTGACCCGCGGATCGGCACCAAGATTACCGACCAGAATCACTTTATTGATACTTCCTGCCATTTTTCTAACCTTATTCAAAATTACAAACTCTCTAGACTATACATTGAGAAATTGCAGATTAAAATCAAAAATCCGGCTCCCTGTGCATATTTTGCCTGCTCTTTTGGCCATATCCTTATTTTGCAGTTGCCTTTGCCGCGAAATTTGGTTATATTGGCGGCTTGGGAGAAAGAATATGAGCAGTGATTTCATAGACATTAAAGGCGCGCGCGAACACAACCTCAAAAACGTCAGCATCCGCATACCCAAAAACCAACTGACCGTCATCACCGGGCTGTCAGGTTCGGGCAAATCTTCTTTGGCCTTTGACACCATATACGCCGAAGGACAGCGCCGCTACGTGGAGAGTCTTTCTTCTTATGCCCGTCAGTTTTTGGACTTGATGAAAAAACCTGACGTCGACTCCATAGAAGGCTTGTCTCCGGCCATTTCAATCGAACAAAAAACCACTTCGCACAACCCGCGCTCCACCGTCGGCACCGTGACCGAAATTTACGACTATATGCGCCTTTTGTGGGCACGGGTCGGTACGCCGTATTCTCCTGCCACCGGCCTGCCGATTGAAGCCCAGACGGTTTCGCAAATGGTCGACCGCGTGCTGGAACTGCCCGAAGGCACCAAGCTCCTGCTTCTGGCGCCGATAGTCCGCGGCAAAAAAGGCGAATACCGCAAAGAAATTGAAGACTTGCGCAAACAAGGTTACCAGCGTCTCAAAATCGACGGCATCGTTTACGATATCGAAGAAACGCCGACCCTTAACAAAAACCAAAAGCACCAAATTGAAGTCGTGGTTGACCGCATTGTCATCAAACCCTCAATTTCCGAACGTTTGGCGCAGTCGTTTGAAACCGCGCTCAAATTAAGCGGCGGTCTGGTTTATGCCGAACAGACGAACGATGAATCGCGTCTGACTTTTTCTTCCAAATTTGCTTGTCCGGTTTCGGGATTTACGATTGAAGAAATTGAGCCGCGTCTGTTTTCGTTCAACAATCCTTACGGCGCTTGTCCGCATTGCGACGGCATCGGTGCCAGTCTTTATATGGATCCTGACCGCGTCGTGCCGAATCCCTCTCTGTCAATAGCCCAGGGCGCTATTTTGCCATGGTACAGCCGCCGCCACAGTTTTTATTCCGACACTCTGAAATCTTTGTGCGAATGGCTCAACATCTCAGACAAAACGCCGTGGCAGGATCTGCCGCCCTATGCCCGCGAAGTCATCTTGTTCGGCTCCGGAACCAAGCCGGTACCGATGAATTACGGCCGTTTTCGCACCTGCAAACCGTTTGAAGGCGTCATCAACAATCTGGAGCGTCGGTTTATGGAAACCGACTCGCCGGCCATTCGCGACGAATTTGCCCAATATCAATCGGCGGCGGTTTGTGAACATTGCGGCGGCAAGCGTCTCAAACCTGAGGCCTTGGCCGTCAAAATCGGCGGATTGGATATTATGGACGCTTCGGCCATGTCTGTCAAAAACGCTCTCACATGGTTTCGGGGAATTGGCCCCACTCTCTCGCCCAAAAAGCAGGAAATTGCCGGCAAAATCCTCAAAGAAATCGTCGAGCGGTTAAATTTTCTGAACAATGTCGGTCTGGAGTACCTGAGTCTTTCGCGCCAATCCGGTTCGCTTTCGGGAGGTGAGGCGCAGCGCATTCGTCTGGCCAGTCAAATCGGCTCCGGTCTTACCGGCGTTTTGTATGTGCTTGACGAGCCCTCCATCGGCCTTCATCAACGTGACAACGACCGTTTGCTTGAAACCCTGACCCGCCTGCGCGACATCGGCAACAGCGTAATTGTGGTCGAGCATGACGAAGATGCCATCCGCAGCGCCGATTTTCTGATAGACGTCGGTCCGGCGGCCGGCAGTCACGGTGGCGAAATTGTAGCGTCCGGCACCGTCAAAGATGTTCTCAAATGCAAAAACAGCCTCACCGCACAGTACTTAAACGGCGACAAAAAAATTGCCGTTCCGGCCAAACGCCGCAAAGGCAACGGCATGTTCATCGGACTTAAGGGCGCGCGCACCAACAATCTCAAAAACGTCAATCTCAAAATCCCGCTCGGCACCCTCACCTGCATCACCGGCGTTTCAGGTGGCGGCAAATCTTCCTTAATATTGGAAACCCTGTGCAAAGCCATCAACCGCGAGCTGTTCGGCTCCCGCGAACCCGGCGCCGTCTACAGCAAGCTTATCGGCGGCGAAAACATTGACAAGCTCATCAACATCGACCAATCGCCGATTGGCCGCACCCCGCGCTCCAATCCGGCCACCTATACCGGCCTGTTTGACCACATCCGCAATTGGTTTGCCGAACTGCCCGAAGCCAAAGCCCGCGGCTACGCGGCTGGACGTTTCTCCTTCAATGTTCCGGGCGGCCGCTGCGAAGCCTGCAAAGGCGACGGCGTTACCAAAATAGAGATGCACTTTCTGCCCGATGTCTATGTTGAGTGCGACGTATGCAAAGGCAAGCGCTTTAATCGCGAAACGCTGGAAGTAAAATTTAAGGACAAGTCCATTGCCGATGTTTTGGATATGACGGTCGATGACGCCGTTGTCTTTTTCAATGCCATTCCGTCAATCAAAAATCGCTTGGAACTGCTGCAAAAAGTCGGCCTCGGCTACATCAAGCTCGGCCAACCGGCGACCACGCTTTCCGGCGGCGAAGCACAGCGCGTCAAATTGTCTAAAGAACTCTCGCGGCGCGCCACCGGAAAAACGCTGTATGTCCTGGACGAACCGACCACCGGACTCCATTTTGAAGACATTAACAAGCTGCTCAAAGTCTTGCAAACGCTTGTCGAGCAAGGAAATTCGGTGATTGTGATTGAACACAATCTTGATGTGATTAAAACCGCGGATTACATTATTGACATGGGTCCCGAAGGCGGTGATGCCGGCGGCACAATTGTTGTTCAAGGTACACCGGAAGAAGTTGCCAAATCCGAAAAAAGCTACACTGCCAAGTTCTTAAGAAACAAACTTCAAACCGGCGACTAACGTTCTTTGCCGCCGCGGCCG
Organism: uncultured Alphaproteobacteria bacterium; assembly: GCA_947588275.1. Taxonomy (GTDB): domain Bacteria; phylum Pseudomonadota; class Alphaproteobacteria; order RF32; family CAG-239; genus CAZU01. Next base: position 27,694 of record CANPYJ010000016.1, read on the forward strand.
GTTGAAGGAGCGGTGTAACTTCGGACAATCTCTTTGCTCATCTTTTGAAAACACGGAGCTTTGCCGGCACCTTGCGCCAAGCGTTCGGTTAATTTGAGCATTTCGGATTTTTTATATCCGTATTGGGTCACAAATTCCGTAAACATCTTTTGCATGTCCGCGGCCAAAGAGGAATTATACTCGCTGTATTCATATTGGGTAATCTGAACCGAATCGGCATAAGCCGCGGCAATGTCAAAAACCAAACTCTTATCGACGGCTTTCTTGTTATATCCTTCAGAAAAAATTGTCGGCTGCACTATGTCAAACCCGTTGGCAGACGCATGTCCCAAAATCAGCGTTTTAAGACCGGCGGCGGAGACTTCGGCATCCGGCTGCCGTGCTGCGGCATCAAAAAGTTTGTCTGCATAAGACAGGATTGCGCTGCGAGAACATGATTTTGGCAGCGGAATTGCATCAATTTTATCATTTTGAACAGCCTGAGGATCAAACTTGGTTTCCATTTGTACGGCCAAATTTTCCAGCATATCATTTTTTTTGCTTGCCCGCCCGTTCAAAACGGCTTCGGTTCGCAACACGCCTGCCAGTTCTGCAGCTTCGTCATGATTGTAACCGTATTTGCCTATAACCACATCCGTCAACCAATACATTTGCTGATACAGCATCTGGTTCAACTCACGCTGATTTCGCACATGACGCCCATAAGCCGCGACAACTTGTTTCATTGCTTCTTTATCAAGCATTTTTTGCCCGTTAGGAAGCTTTTTGCCGACGACGGCAGGCGTTTTGAGCATCAGATTACCCAGCACGGCGGCATTAAGCTCTGCCGAAGTTTTTTCAGACATCTTAAAATAAATGGCGGCATAATTTGCGGCTTCCTCCGGAGAAATCGTTTGCAAACGATGCGCCACGTTGCGAAACATATTGTACACCAAGGCCACATACTTGTCGTTTTTGCGCGGAAAATTCGCAAATTTAGCCAAGGCTTTATTATACAAACGATTTGTCATCTCGCGATTTTGAGAAGAATCATAATCGGCCAATTTGTACAGCGTGCGCGGATTAAACAAAAACTGTTTGTTGCTTGCAAAGACATATTCCAAAAACTTCACCTTGTCGCCGTCGGCAAGCGGATAAGCCTCCACATTACGCTCAATCAAGGCCACCGCATGCTTTGCAAACGGCACCGACAAATAGTCCTTACAGCACCAAAGCAAAGTGGCGTTGGCACGCGCTTTATCTTCCGGACTCAAACCCAGAAAATAAGCGTCGACCTTATTGTAAAGGCGAACCTCGTCCGCATCATCATATGGATAAGGAAAACGGTTGTTGAGATCAAACCCCTGCCCATAAGCGGCAATAAACCGCCGACGATCAATTTGCCGATTGCGCACGGCAGCGGCATAATACTCCAGTAGAGATAAAATTTCTTGAAATCTGGGATTGTCCTTTGTGTACATCGGTAGACTCCGTTTTGTCAATTTTCGTCATTGTAACACTTAAAAACCGAAAAATCAACAAAAAAATGCCCGCCGGCCGACTGCGCATGCAGCATGGCTGACGGGCGTTCATCTTCAGGAGCCGTTGCCACGGCCGCCAAAGAATCTTTATGGGCGTGACTAGAACTTATAGTTCAGCGACACCCCGAACAATTTGACCGAGTTTTTGTAATCGGCGCGGACACCATTGCGGCCGGCAGTTGTATCCGTCGGCAAATCGACAGATGCATCTTTGGCCATAATGTAGGTATAGGCCACATCAAAACTCAATTTATCATTGTATTGATAATTAAGTCCGGCCGAATACCAATAGCGATCCGAATCCGGAATCCGCGGCGTGCGGTATTCTTTTTTGACCGCCGATTGATCCAACGCCCAGCCTAAGCGCAGTTTCCATTGGTTGTCAATTTGATAACTGGCGCCCAAAGCAAAGAAATCTGCATCGCGCCAATGTTCCAGCGTATGGCTGACCAATCCGCCGCCGGCAGCGCCGGCGGGGCTAGACGCATGATAGTTATCGCCGTAAATATCCAGTTTGTCAAACGAACTCCAAAACACGCGCTGCCATTCGGCCATTACCGCCCATTTTTCATTAAGCTGGCGATAAGCGCCCAAAGAAAGCATTGCCGGCGTATTGAGCTTGGCCGTAATGTCCTGATTAACCAGCGGCTGCGGCGTTACTGAAGAAATATCGCCCTTAAGCTTATGATGCATTTCGCTGCGGTAATTGATGCCGAAACGGGTATTGTCGTCCAACTCATACAAAGCGCTCAGCTGATACCCGACATCCGTCGTATCGCCCTCAAGAGCCGTATTAATCTTCCCTTGCATGGCGCTGTTGGTCAGCCGCGCCTTCACATATTGCACGGGAACTCCGGCGCCGACCGACAATTTGTCCGTCAGCTTATAGGCGGCCATCGGCGTAAACGTTGTGGTAATAACCTTGGACGTAACGCCATGATCGGAGCCGACCCAATGCGGATCGTACTTGGTAATCATTCCAAACGGCACATTCAGTGCAAAACCGAGGGTTACGTCATCGTTGAGCTGGTGCGAAACCACCCCGTTGGGCGCCCACGCCGCATGCACGATATTGTTAATATCCTGATTGCTTGCCTTATCGCCCTGGACGTTTCCGGCTTCGGCTCGCGGCACAATGTAAGTTGCGCCCATATTCAGCTGCGTGCCCTTTTGGCGTGTCAGACCGGCGGCGTTAAAATAAGCATAAGAAGAATTTTCGGCTCCGGCCGTAGCACCGGCAAAAGCATTACCCTGAGCGGCGGCCGACTGCTCACGCAGATGGAAACCGGCCGCATTGGCATTGGCCACCGCCAAAATGGTGCCCAGCGCCGTTAAAGTCAAAAGTTTATTCATAAAAAAATCTTTCTGTAGTTCACGTACGAAAACACCTAAACACATCTCAGGCAAAAAATCAATCAAATGATTGATTTATACACAGAGAAGCGCAAACCTAAAGCTCATCAACCATAAAATCAATCTGCTTGTCCAGATAAGCGCAGATTTTGCGAAGTTCGGCCGAACCATAATTCTGCCAGCCCATAAACGAACAAATAGTCTCTTGTCTGGAACCAAACACAAACAGCTGAGAAAACAACGGAAAAGTATAGAAATAGGCGTCCTGCATGTTAATCCGTCCGCCGCTGGCCTGCATCAAAAGAGCGGCCATCATTTTATGAACCGGCAAAATAAGCCCGTTGTACAAGATGGAAAAACCTTCCGTCGGCCGCGAATATTCACTGAAAAACACAGTTTTCATGTTTGCCGATATTTTTTCGCCGCTCATCAGCGTAACAAACCGCACCATCAGTTCTTTCATCAGTTCTCTGGCCGCGGCGGTGTCGGCGCTGTCCGTCACCTGTTTATAGCGGCTGAACACGTCGGCGCTGAGACCGTTGACAGTTTCAGCAATACTTTGCAGGGCGGCGGCATATATTCCCTTTTTGCCGCCGAAATAATACAATATGGACGAAATATTGATATTGGCATGTCCGGCAATGTCGCGTGTTGTGGCGCCGAAAAAACCGTTTTTGGCAAATTCGCCGAACGCGCTGGAAAGGAGCTTGCTTTTAGAATCTTTAGTCACCTCGAAAATCTCCGCAACAAATGGAAAGTTGCGGTGATTATGGCTTATTTTGCCCAAAATGCAAAGCAATTTTTATCCCCGTGGGCAAAATCTCAAAACCTTCTGTTTTTGCATAACAATTTGAAACATATTGCAACAAAATATGAACCTCGCCCATTTTATGACTTTACAACCTGCATGTTTCAGTTAGGATAGAAACATATTGTAACTGCTCGGAGATTAATCTTGAGAGACTTTGTACGTTTATGCCTGCGAACATTTTTCACTATTATGAAGACCAGATGTTCAATAGCATTCGATGAAAATAAACTTCCCGTAAAAGCTGTTTACGTTTCCAACCATGTTTCGTTTTTAGATCCTCTGCTCCTGTTTGCCTTTTTGCCTGGCAACCCGATATTTGCGCTCAACGGGCATCTATACCGCAACAAATGGATTCGCCTGTTTATGTACACGGCTGACATTATGCCGTTTAACCCGATTGAACCGGGCGACATCAAAGAGCTGATTGCCAAGGTAGACAGCGGGCGCTGCTGCGTTATTTTTGCCGAAGGACGGATTACCGACACCGGCGGTCTGATGAAGATTTACGAAGCGCCGGGGCTGGTTGCCGATAAATCCGGCGCGCCGATTGTTCCGGTGTGGATCAGCGGCCCGCAATACGGCTACTTTTCCAAAACCAAAGGCAAACTGCCGCATCGTCCTCTGCCCAAAATCCGCATCACCGTGCGCAAACCCGTCAAATTCAAACTCAAAGACGAGCTCCGCCGACAAAGAGATCACATCAGCAATGAAGTTTATACAATAATGCGCGAAATGAGCTTTGAGGCCTCATACAACGACAACATCTCGCTGTTTGCCCAGCTGATGAAAACAGCCAAAGTGCACGCCAAAAAAGGCCTGTTTCACCGCCCTTCCTTTGTAGAAGACATCAACCGCGAACCCAACAGTTACAAAGACATTGTCATCAAATCTTTTGTTTTGGGTCGCTTTTTCAAAAAACGCACCTCCCGCGGGGAGCATGTGGCGCTCCTGTTGCCTAACGCGATTGCCACTTTGTGCACGTTTTTCGGGCTTTCGGCCTATGAACGCATACCGGTTATGCTCAATTTCTCGGTCGGCGCCAAAAATATGGTTTCAATGTGCCGCACCGCCACTTGTCGGCTGGTCATTACCTCGCATTTATTTATCCGCAATGCCAAAATGGAGCCGGTGATTGAGGAAATGCGCGCCGCCGGACTGGAAATTTTTTATCTGGAAGACTTGCGCAAATACATTACTCTTGCCAACAAAATCGGCGCTTTTTTGCGCTATAAGATAAAGCGCGTGCCTCACAAAGACGGCGGCAACAAAAAAGCTGTCATTTTGTTTACCTCTGGATCCGAAGGCACGCCCAAAGCGGTTGTGCTGAGCCACGCCAACATTATTTCCAATATCAAGCAGATGTCGTCGGTAGAGACCATCAACATTACCGACACTTTATTTAATGCGCTACCGATGTTCCACAGTTTCGGTCTCACGGTCGGCACGCTGTTTCCGTTGTTTGAAGGCTCCAAACTGTTTTTGTATCCGTCGCCGCTGCACTACCGCATCATCTCGGAGATTGTGTATGAAATCGGTGCCAGCATCATGCTTGCTACCGACACTTTCTTCCGCGGCTATGCCAAAATTGCGCACCCTATGGATTTCCACAACATCCGCTTTATGTACGGCGGCGCCGAAGCCATCAAACCGGACACCCGCAACCTTTGGGTTGAGAGATTCGGCCGCCGCGTAATGGAGGCCTATGGCGCCACCGAATGCTCACCGGTTGTCACTGCCAACAACAGCATTTTCAACCGTTTTGGCTCCATTGGCAAGCTCCTGCCGAAAATTCAATACAAAATTGTACCGGTCGACGGCATTGAAAAAGGCGGCGAACTGTGTGTCAAAGGCCCCAATATTATGTTGGGCTACATTATGCCGGACAACCCCGGAGTTCTGGTGCCGCTCAAAGACGGATGGTATCACACCGGAGATGTGGTTGACATAGACGAAATCGGTTTTGTTTACATCAAAGACCGCATCAAGCGCTTTGCCAAAATTGGCGGCGAGATGGTATCTTTGAATGCGGTTCACGAAATGGTCGTCAAAGCCTGTGAAAAAAGCGGTCCCGACTACTCGTACGGCGTTGTCGCCGTTCCACATGAGAGCAAAGGCGAGCAGATTGTTTTGGTCACCAACAACCGAAAAGTAACGCAAGACTGCCTGCACAACTACATTCGCAACAACGGCATGTCGGAGCTTTATCTACCGCGACTGATTTTATACCATGACACCTTGCCGGTATTTGCCACCGGCAAAGCGGATAACGTTACGCTTAAAAAACAGGTTATGGAAGAGCTCGGTATGCTTGAGCAGAACAAAGCCGCCTAGTCGGCGTATGTTTTGGTTTTGAGCCAAACTCACATATTTTTCGGATAAACTTAATCAGCCCCGCCTGAAAAAATGCAAACGGGGCTGATTTTGTGTTTGGATATCGATTAGTTCATCTTGTGGCTGAAAGATTCGCGCAACGAACACGCCGGCACAAAAATCATCGCCAACGCCGACAAACCGATAATCACATATAAAATACGGCTCAAAACGCTCATCGGACCAAACAAAAAGGCCACCAAATCAAATCCAAAAGCGCCGACCAAACCCCAGTTGATGCCGCCGACGATGGTCAAAATCAAAGCCAGATTTCTCCAAAATGTGTTCATGTCATATCTCCTTGTAAAAAATGTAATCCGTTTATGATATAGCTGTTAATCAAAAGCTTTCAAGCAGATGAAAATAAAACAAAAGTATAATGCCGAAACATCGGCTCACCCCGCCGTTAAGGCTGACGACACCGATAAAACGAAAGCCTGCAAAAACCTTCGTCCGACACCAAACCCGAACCGCGCGCGCAAAATATGTTTTGCGCCTTTCAATTACGCACGGCAGATTTTTGCAAAAATCTGCCTTTTTTCTATCGAATATCTATAAAAATTGCCTACAAACCTCTTGCAATTTTATTTTTTTGTGATACAAACTAAGGAAGTTTTTTGAGTTCAACCCTGTTAAAATGTGGAAATGAGGTGATTTAAGTGGTTCAGGTTACTGTTATCGGCAATGATGTCGGTCAGTCTCTGAAAGTTCTGAAGAAAAAAATGCAGCGCGAAGGTATTTTTCGCGAAATGAAACTGCGTCGCTGCCATGAAAAGAACTCGGAGAAAAAAGCCCGCCGTCAGGCTGAGGCTGTCCGCCGCGCTCGCAAACAGCTGCGCAAACGCTTAGATACCGAAGGGTTCTAAACCTCCTGTTTTCTTAAAGCCCCGAGAAAACTCGGGGCTTTTTTATTGGTTTACACCGACCTAGTGCTGCACCGAAGTTGCCGCCGGCGGCACCGTGTTGTTCTGAACAGCGTTGCCAACGGCATTGGCACTGTCACGCACAATCTCGGCACTGCCGCTGCCCACCTGGTCAACCACGCTGCCAACCGTGGTATCTTTATTAATATCACCGTTATAAATTCCCCGCGCCACCAGATAAACCACAATAATCAAAATAACATAAAACAGATATTTCAAAAACGTTGACATACCTTTGCTCCTCAAAAAGAAATAACCTACGCCAATCAGATAATTCTGATTGAGCCGCTTTCAAGAGCAAACGAAACCCCGCCTTATGTGCGGCGGGGTATATTTTATTGGGCGTCTGTGTTCACTGTCGGAGCAGCCGGTGCGCTTTCTGCCGGCGGCACCAGACTTTGCAACGTGCCGATGGCTTTTTTGCGCTTAAGTTTATTCACAAACTTCATCGAACGCTGAGCATCCCACTTCTTTTTGCCCTCTTCGCGCTGAAAAATCTGTTGATAAACCTCTATTGCCTGATCAAATTCCGACAACTTGGTCAGACAACTGGCCAAACCGTCATAGAGCTTGTGATGATAACGATTGCCGACAATCATCTGCGCTTTTTTATAGCACTTGAGCGCATCGTTAAACTTCATCATTTTTTGATAAACGAAACCGATGCTTATCCAAGCCTGAATCTCGCGGCTGTCGATATTGAGAATTTTGGTAAAACACTTAATGGCCGAATTGTTGTCGCCCATCAGCTGATAAGTCACGCCGACGCCGTTCCAGGCTTTGATGTTGTTTTTGTCGGCGGCCAAAACCTTCTTGAAAAAAGAAATTGCCCGGTCATATTGTTTGAGCTTTTGCAGGGTTACAGCCACGCTCAGCAGGGTTTGCGAATGCTTATTGTCAATTTTCATCGCCTCTTCAAGAACATCAAGCGCCTCTTTATATGCAAACATGTGCTGCAAGGCGATTGCCTTGCCATTGAGCGCCTCAAGCGACGTCTTGTCCAGACCGATGGCTTCATTAAAACATTGGATAGCATCTTTATACAGGCCGCGCATACTCAGCGTCACGCCCTTATTATTCAAAACCTCGACTGAACTCGGATTAATCTCCAGTGCTTTGTCAAAACATTCGACCGCCTCTGTATAACGGCTGAGTTTCTGATATGCAAATCCTTTGGAGTTCAGTGATTTCCAAGAATCAGGCTGTTCCTTAATAGCTTCGTCAAACTGTTCGACCGCTTCCTTATACATTCCTTGGTCGAGCAGTTCCTGTCCTCTTTTATAAGCTGTATTATCATTTGATTTGACCATTGTTTTCTCTTTCCAATGATAAGTTACAAAATAATTACGAGACACAATTTACCATAGCGACAGAATTTTGTCAATATTCGTGCTAGAAAAATTTTAAATTATGTGAAATATCCAAATCCGGCCGAATCTCAGCCAGCCGACATCCGAACTTCCGGCAAAAAGCGCGCAGTTTTTCGCGGCCGGCCGCAAAATAAGCGCGATATTCATCCCGATAAGGCGCGGCCGACGAATCAAATATCAGCCGTTTTCCGCCATACTCGGCCATATATTCTCCGGCTTGGGGAGGTTCTTCTTCCAGCCGGTCAAAAATATTAACCACATACAGCCGACTTCGCCTTGCCAAAACGGCCATTTGTCGCCACAAAGCATCGTCAACGGCGGCAAAATCGCCCAGCAAAAACACCGTGGCTTTATTGCGCGCGTTTTGTTCCAACAGCTTGAGCGACTTAACGACGGCACCGTCCTCCGCCGCCGGATTTTGCAAAACTTCGCGGCTCAATTCCGCAAGCTTCTTAAAAATTGCCAACAGTTGCGCGCGGTTGTTTTGCGGCCGAAACACTCTGGAGCTGCGGCCGTCAAACATCACGCAGCCAAATCTGTCTTTATTTTCCAGCGCCAGCCACCCCAGTAAAGCCGTCAATTTGGCCGCCGTCACCGATTTCAGCTCTTTTTGGCTGCCAAACAGCATTGGAGCCGACAAATCAAGCCAAGCATAAACTTCACGGTCTTTTTCTTCGGCATAAACTTTGGTATAAGGTGTGTCTTTGCGCGCTGTCACCCGCCAGTCGATATCGCGCACGTCATCGCCGTAATTATAGGAACGAATTTCCTCAAACTCCATTCCCCGCCCCTTAAAGGCTGACTTAATATCGCCGGATTGCAAAGAAAAATCGCGGTTATGCTGCCAACCGCGGACATATGCCGCATAACGCCGCATATCCGCAAGCTCCTCCAAGCTCACCGTCAGCCCGTCGCCCTTAGAGGCGCTCTGCCGCGTACCGAACCAACCGCCCCAAACCATGTCCGCCGCCTATGGCAAAGGAACCAGCTTGAGCAGACGGGTAATCACCATGTCTGCGGTTATGCCTTCGGCCTGAGCTTCAAACGACAAAATAAGGCGGTGCCGCAAAATATCATAAACCACCGCCTGAATATCCTCCGGACTGACAAAATCTTTTTCCCGCAGCCAGGCATGAATCTTGGCGCAGCGATCAAGCGCCAAAGTCGCCCGCGGGCTGGCGCCAAACATCACTTGCCCGGACATTTCCGCATCATATCTTTCGGGATGACGGGTAGCCATAATCAGTTGCACCAGATATTCTTCTACCGCCTCGCTCATATGCACCGTCAGCGCTTCCTGCCGCGCCGCCAGAATATCGGCGATTTCAAGCATTGCCGCTTGTTCATTGTGCTTGTCGGCAATTTCCTCGCGGCCGAGACGCAAAATTTTCTTCTCGGTTTCGGTTTCCGGCTGATTGATTTTGATATACATCAAAAAACGGTCAAGCTGCGCCTCAGGCAAGTTATATGTCCCTTCGTGTTCAATCGGATTTTGCGTCGCCAAGACCATAAAAACTTTCGGCAGTTCATAACGCCGGCCGCCGACGCTCACCTGCCGTTCGGCCATGGCTTCCAGCAACGCCGACTGAACCTTGGCCGGCGCGCGGTTAATTTCATCGGCCAGAATCAGATTGGCAAATATCGGTCCCGGCCGAAACTCAAACTTGCCGGTGGATGCCACATAAATATCGCTTCCGGTAATGTCGGCCGGCAGCAAATCCGGCGTAAACTGAATCCGGTTGTAATCAGCTTTTATCAACGAGGCCAGCGTCTTAATGGCTTTGGTCTTGGCCAATCCCGGCGCTCCTTCGACCAGCGCGTTGCCGTCGGCCAACAGCGTGATGACCAGCTTGTTGATAAGGTCTTCTTGTCCGACAATACGGGCCTCCATAAAATTTTTCAATTTAATGATTTTTGTAAGAATTTCAGACATGTTTCTTCCTTATTCAAAATGACGGTTCAAAAAATTGTTATATTCTTCCAAAACCGAATTTTTCATCGTCTCATTGCCCAAAAAGTCGAACAACTCAATTGAACGCTTATAATGCGCTTTGGCACGCTCAAAATCGCCACTCTGGCGGTCGCAGGCTTCCACTCGCGCCAGATACAGCAGTGACTCGGCCTCGGCAAAATGATGGGCAACTTTGCCGTACAGATAAACCGACTTCATCAGCGCTTTGCGGGCATTTTCAATATCGTGGATAATATAGCGCAAACATCCGATAGCCGACAAGGCCGAAGCCTCGCCGAGCAAATCTCCGTTTTCGCGGTATAAATCGCGGCAACGCTCCAAAATCTCGTGTGCCGAATCGTAATTGCGCTGTTTCATCTCTATTCGTGCCATTGCCCGTAACACCGAAGCCTCTTTCAGCGACACTCCGTCCTGACGAAACAGTGTCGCCGCTTTTCGATAAGTCTCGAGCGCCTCTTGTTCGCGCCCGTTCAACAGATAAACGAAAGCCTCTTGGTCATAGGCATCGCCCAGCAAATTTTTGTTATCTATGGCGCTCAAGGCTTCTTGCGCCTGTTTCAAATAAGCCAAAGCCCGAGTCGAATCTCCTCGTTCGGCTTCCATTTTCCGAGTCGAATAAGCGATTCGCCATAAGTATTTTGAGCATAATCCAATGATTTTGT
>CANPYJ010000017.1 GCA_947588275.1 uncultured Alphaproteobacteria bacterium
TGGCCCATGCTGTCCATCAGGGCGGACAAGTCATTCGCACGGTTGTTCAACGAACGGGCAGCATAATACGATGACGGATTGTCCAAGGCTGAGTTAACTTTGTTTCCGGTGGCCAAACGCTCCTGCGTCCGGTCCATCAAGCTCTGAGTATTCTGCAAAGACAGCAGATTCGATCTCATAGAGGCGGTAAGGGAAATATCTGACATGGTTTTTCTCCAAATACTGTGGACACTGCTTGTGGCGCAATTCTCGCGCTACAAGATTTATTTTATCACAAAATACCTCTTTCCGCAAGAAATATTTCATACATCACACTATATCGACAAAATGCTTAATTTTCAGTAAAATCTCAGAAAGTCGGGTTCATTGGAAGTCGTGCAATAAAACCGAACATTGAGTTGCTGACTAAATAAAAATGGATTGCTTCGCCGCTTTCAGCGTCTCGCAATGACAGAGAGAGGAGAGAAGTTCGCAATGACAAAGGAGAGAGGGAAAAGCTCGCAATGACAAGAAAGAAAATTTGGCAATTGAGATGCTTGGTGCACGACAATGGCTGGTATGCGTTGGTAACGCTTGCTGGCTAAGCGTTGTATCGAGCAGACGAAAGTCTGGTAGCTGACAAACTTGAGGACTGCGAGGTTTATCCCAATGGCTGGTACAAACTGAAAATGGCTGACAAGTGGGCTTTGTATCGAGCAGATGACAGTCTGGTGGCTGACAAACTTGAACGCTGTGAGGTTTATGCCCTTGGCTGGTATATGCTGAAAACGTCAGCCGGTTGGGGATAGTATTGTGATGAAGCTTGGGATTGGTTTAAGAGGTTACTGAGAAGCCGATTTAACCTTTAACGGGCTGCAAGGTTAAAAACTCCGAATACTTTGGGTATTCGGAGTTTTTTTGCAGGCAAGCGTGATTAATGAAAATAAGGCTTATAATATGTTTCTTTGAAATATGAAAGCTTATCTTGCTCGGCATATTGCGATGTCCGGGACATGCGGCTTTGTCGTCTTACGATAAAGCTAAAACAAAGACAATTGACGGGATTCGGCTCCCAAAGCCAACAAAGCTTCTTTGACCAGCGGAATGGTTACGGCTCGTTTGCGTGCCAGTGAGATTGAGTCTATCTCGGCCACCAGTCGCCGCGCATAGTCAAACGAACGTTGCATATTGCCCAGCATATACGAAACGACTTCCGGCGCAGGCATAATCTGTCGGTCGGCAAACAATTTGACAATAAGCGCCGACAAAAGTTCATCGTCCGGCGTCAAAATCTCAATGGTCGGAATGGTGTTCAACCGTGATTGCAAATCGGGCAGGGCGAATTTGAGCCGTGCCGGCGCCTCTCTTGCGGTCAAAAGCAGCGTGCCGCCTTCATCACGATACATGTTGTAAATGTGAAACAGCGCCTCTTGATTTTGCAGACCTTCCAAATCTTCAATTATCAGACAGCGGGTGGGCAGAAAATGCTCGCGTACGGTTTCTAAGTTTAGCTGTGCGGCATAAACAAACGGAATGGGGGACGGCACGCGGTTTTGGCGGGAAGCGCGGTCGGCAAACAAGTGTGCCAAATGGGTTTTGCCGCAGCCGGCAGCGCCATATAAACATAGCGCAAAATACGGCCAATCAGGCCATTGGTCAATCAGGTTCACCGCCTCGGAGTTGCAATTTGCCACCAAAAAGTCGTCGCGGCCGAAACTCGGACGAGTGGGAAAATTCAGCGGCAGTTGCGATATGTCAGATTTGGATTGGGTCATTTCAATCTCTATTTAAGACATCAAAAATTTTGGCTGTCAAGTCGCCAAGACTGTAAGGCTTGACAATAAAGTCACAATTTTCAAAACCTTTCAGCTCGCTGCGAACAATTTCTTCCGAGTAGCCAGAGGCCAAAATAATTTTGAGCTTTGGTGCCTTTTCTTTGAGGCGTTTGGACAGCTCGGCACCGCTGATGCCGGGCAGCACCATATCCGTAATCAACAAATCAAATTGGCTGTCTTGCGCAAATATTTCCAACGCGTTCTCCGCCGAGTTGCACTCCGTGACCTCATAGCCTTTTTTTTGCAGGGCCCGAACGGCAAACGCGCGCACCGAATCTTCGTCTTCGACAAACAACAGTCGCGCTGTCTTGGCCGGTGCCGTACGCGTGCGGTCTATGGTGTTTGATACGTTGAGACCGACAATGATTTTTTGATTGATGTTGACCGGCGGCGCCACTTTTTCCACATGCAAAACAGCCGCTTGCCGGTTTTCTTCGGCTTCGGCCGCAGGCTCGTTGTCGTTTTCAAACCGCGGCAGACAGATGGAGAAGGTGGTGCCTTGACCGACCGCGCTTTTGACTTGAATAAAGCCTTCGGATTGACAGACAATGCCGTAAACCATTGCCAGACCCAGACCGGTGCCGGAGCCGACAACGTTTTCTTTGGTGGAGAAAAACGGATCAAAAATACGATTTAAGTTTTCAGGCGGAATGCCGCAGCCCGTATCGCTGACGTCGATTACCACAAATTCGCCGGGACGGATGATGTCGTCGCCAAACCGAAAACTCTCGGTGACAACATCGGTGCGAGTGGATATGGTGAGCGTGCCGCTGCCGTTCATGGCGTCTTTGGCATTGACAATCAGATTGATAATGACTTGTGAAAACTGCACCGGATCAATTTTTATCCAGCCCAGATTGGTGCCGTGGTGGAATTTCAGGGCTATCTGCTCGCCCAGAATCGTGCGTTTCAGCATATGGCTGAGTTCGGCCAAACTGTCGGTAACGTCAATAAACTTGAGCTGCATCGGCTGTTTGCGCGAAAAAGCCAGCAGTTGACGCACTAAACCGGCGGCCCGGTTGGCGTTTTGTTTGACTTGAATCAAATCGGCAAAAGACGGGTCCCCGACTCCGTGGCGCTGCAAAAGTAAATCCGTAAAACCGATAATAGCCGTTAACAAATTGTTGAAATCGTGCGCCACGCCGCCGGCCAGTTGACCGATTGCCTGCATTTTTTGAGCTTGGGCAATCTGCTGTTCCAATGATTTCTGCCGCGTCGCATCAATCAGATAAACCACAAATCCGTTAATAGGCGAGGCTGCCGCCGAATGAAAGCGGCGCATTGCGCTGATAAACACGGAGGCGACAATCTCTTTGCCGTTGACGGTGAGGCGCGTTTCCAAATTTTGGATGCTTTTGCCCTGCGCAATGTTTTCAAGAGCCTTCGTGACGGCGGCCGCATCTTCCGGCAAAACAAAACCGGACAGCATATGACTGATGATTTTATCCGATTGATTGCCCAAAAAATCGAAGGCTGCGCGGTTGCCGTCGGTTATGCGGCCTTGGGCGTCCAAAAACAGAATGCCAATCGGAGCGTTGTCGAACAGCCAGCTGATTTGATCGGAGGCTTGTTCGATTTTTTCGGATAATTCGCCGGTACTCGGCAGATGAGTGAGTACCACGCCGCGCATTTTAATCTTTTCGTTTTCACGAAAGCCGGTTTGCAGCACATAAGCTTCGCGGACTTTGTCGGCAGCAGAAAAAAAGATGCTGCCCTGCCATTGATCGCTGCGCGACGGCAAGGCCGAGTTGGATGCCAAGAAATCGGTCAGCCCGCGGTTTTTGAGGTCGGTTTCTTTATATCCCAAAAATTGGGCAAATTCCTGATTGATGTATTCAATCTGATAGTCTTTGTCGACAACATACAGTCCAACCGGCAAATAATCCAAAAAGTCGTGCAGGGAAGAACATTCCTGCTTAAAAATTCGCTCCATATTTTTTTCGGCGGTGATGTTGTGCAGAGTGTAGTATAAATATGTTTCCTTGCGGATGCGGCGAACTGAAAACACGCCGTCAAATATCTCCGGCCGTTTCAAATACATCGGGCGGATAGACACTTCCAACCATTCGACGTCGGCAAAAATGCGGTCAACCTGCGGGTTCAAGGCAAGCGACAGCGTAACCTTTTCGGTGCTCAAAGTCTGGCAGGCCGTACGCAGGCGCTGGAATGCCGTTTTGTTGGCCGGTCCTTCGGCAAGATGGCGTTCCAAAAAGTCAAGCGTGTTCGAATCCTTAAGCAAATCGCGCGCCGGTTCGTTTTGGATGATTGGTTCGCCGGCGGGATTTTCTATCCGTCTGGCTTTGAAGTCGTTGCGGATTATTTCGTTGGCAAAACCGCCGTAACAAATGGCCGCTTCGCCGGCGTCAAGCGTCTTGATAGTAGAAAGCAGACAATAGCTCGTGAGCAGCGTGGTGATAATGACCAGATGCAGGTGGTATTGCGGATACAAAAATAACAAGATGATGGCCGTGGTCAACAAAACCAAGGCAAAAGCCAGTTTTATCAGTCGTGACTGCAATAAACGGTCAGGCCGGTTGTTGATTTTTGAGCTGCATAACATATCTGATTACCTCGGCTACGGCTTTGAAGTGTTCTTCGGGAATGGTTTGATCAAGTTCTACGGAAGCAAACAACGCACGTGCCAAAGGCGGATTCTCAACAATCGGCACGTCATTTTCTTCGGCCACGGCTTTGATGCGCAAAGCCATGTTGTCGATGCCCTTGGCAGTGACCTTGGGGGCGTCCATCTCGCCCATCTTATATTCCAATGCCACCGCATAGTGGGTGGGGTTGACAATAACTACGTCGGCTTTGGGCACATTTTCCATCATCCGGTGGCGGGCGCGCTCCATCCGAACTTGGCGAATGCGCGATTTGACCAGCGGATCGCCTTCGGTTTGCTTGTATTCTTCCTTGACTTCGTGGCGGGTCATGCGGAGCTTGTGCAAATGGCTCAATTTTTGATATATGTAGTCGGCCACGGCAATCAGAAAAACCGCAATCACCACCGTGAACAGAAGCAAAACCACAATTTTATGGATAAACTTCAAAATGCCGAGAGCTTCCATTCCCGGCAAAAGATTGGCTTTTTCGGCATAAGGGCGCACCACCAAAACGGCCACAAACGAAACCGCCGTAATTTTCAAAATGCCTTTAAGGCTTTCAACAATTTTTTTCATATTGATAAAATTGGCCAGAGCGGAAAATATATTGAGTTTTTCCCAATTCGGTTCAATCTTTTTGGGGGCAAAAATGAATCCGGTCTGAGCAATGCTGGCAAATATTCCCAAAATCAGAAAGATGACCAGCGGCAGTCCGAGGATTTTGAAAAATCCCAAAGTGCTGCGGCGGAACAGGCCGTGAAACATGGCGCTGTCAATATTGATTTGACCGGCATTTTCTATAAAAAAGACGCTTATCTGATAATACCATTTGAGCATCATCGGTGCCAACAGCCAAACCACAAACAGCATGCCGGTAAGCATAATGAAACTTTTGGCATCTTGAGATACGGCCACGTCGCCTTCTTCGCGCGCTTTGGTAATTTTGCGTTCGGACGGTTCTTCGGTTTTGGAGGCTTCATCTTCTTCTTCAGGCGCAACCATCAAAGCCTCCTAGCGCAAAAAGGGCCGCAGCCCCTCGCCGTAATATTGCATAAACCATAAAAGCATCATCGGCGCCGTAATCAGTAGCAAACCCAAGCCCAAATATATTTGCAGCGGCAGTGACAAAAAGAAGATGTTGAGCTGCGGCATCAGGCGGGAAATCAGTCCGATACCGGTGTAAAAGACAATGGTGAAGGCAATGAACGGCGAACCGATTTTGAAACCGATGACGAACGAAGCGTTCAGAGAATCGGCTAATTGTCGGGCAAAGTCTCCGAGCGGCAGGTTTTGGCCGGCCGGAAGCAGGCGATAACTGTCAATGACCGCGCTTATCATCAAATGATGAATATCGGCGAGAAAGACAACGCACAGCGCGGCAATGCCCAAAAATGTCTCAACAACCACGCTTTGAGCCTGAGTGGTGGGGTCAAACATTTGGGCGTTGCTGAAACCGATGGCTTGTCCGGCCAGGGCACCGGCCAAACTCAGCGCCGCCCACAGAATTTGCATGATAACGCCCAAAAAAACGCCGATCGTAATTTCGCGCAGTATCAGCATCAACCAAACGGACATTTCTGCGGGCGTCGGCGGAATCATGTCAGCGGCGGTCGGCATAAGCGTGACAGTCAGAGCCAAGGCCACACTGAGCCTGATGTTGGCAGACACATAAGACGTCATAAACCCCGGCATAAGCATAAGGGCGGTGCCGAGGCGCAGAAAAATCATCAAAAAATGATATAAATTCAGGTTAAGCAACTCTTGCATCTTATTATCCGCCGGTAATGCGTTCAAACAGGCTTTCGCTTAAAGCGCGCATTTGGTTAAGCATGAACGGGAACAGCAAAATCAAAGCGACAAAAACGCTGATGATTTTGGGTACAAAAGCCAAAGTCATTTCCTGAATCTGAGTGAGAGCCTGAAAGATACCGACAATCAGACCGACAAACAGTGCCACCAACAAAACCGGCGTTACCACTTTCAGCAAAGTAAACACGGCGTCTCGGGCAATTTCTAAAACTTCAACTTCATTCATGGGCTTCACTCAAGCGGCGTTAAATGTTCAAAATATCGGTAGTTTTGGATGCCGGTAAAAAAGACCCCGTCGTAACCGGCAGCCACGACGTCTTTGAAATGGCGCGACAATATCTGCCGCCATTCCGGCGCCCAGTAACGGGTGATGTAAGCCGATGGGCTGGTGAATGATTCGCGCACTACCCAAAAGGGATTTCCTTTGCGCCAGCGCGGATTCCAAAAGTAATCATGCGGTGAGATTTCCGACACGTTTACCAGCGCCAGAAGCTGTCTGCGGGCGCCGTTTTTTTTGAATTGCATGCGGCGGATGTCATCCGGAGTGAAAGGAATGTTGCCTCTAAACAGCGGATTGATGATTACAACGTCGATGTTGCTGTTGCTGACTGCGGCAATCAGATCTTCAGTCGAATTAAACAGCGTATCGTCGAGCAAAAAGGCAA
Source organism: uncultured Alphaproteobacteria bacterium (assembly GCA_947588275.1). Taxonomy (GTDB): domain Bacteria; phylum Pseudomonadota; class Alphaproteobacteria; order RF32; family CAG-239; genus CAZU01. The sequence continues at coordinate 6,892 of CANPYJ010000017.1, forward strand.
TGTTTCTGGCTTGCAGGAGATGTTCGATGTTGCGCGCCGAATCGTTGATAATCGGCTGGCTGTTCAGGTCTTTGAAGGCAGCGGTACGGTTCGTAAAGGCATAGATTGCCTTTTTGTCAAGCAGCGAGCGGGCAATCGCCGTGTCGAGATCTTCTTCCGACGCGCATTGTTCGATGCTGAATTTTCCCAGACGGTGATTGAGCGTGACATCGTTTTCGGTGCCGCGGCCGCAATAGTAATTATTGATAACGACGGCGTTGACCGAATTGAGATAAGCATATTCGGGGGTACCGGCGGTAGGTTCTTTATTGCCCAGGTGGCGTGGAAACAAAAACGCCAGATCATAGGCGTTCAGCCCTTGCGTGCGCGCCCGATTATAACCCTCCAAATCGTGTTCCCAGCGGCTTTTGTACAACAGTTCCTGCCCTTCGTGCGTCAAAACCTGAAAATTCGACTTTTGCTTGCGAGCGTAGTCTATCAGCATTTGCAGATTTTCGCGCATGACAGCGCGGTAGTTGGTTATGTGCTCCGGCGGATAATCCATATCAAGGATTTTTTCATCCTCGGTCAGAGGATTGACATGGTCAAAACCATAAAGCTCCATTCCGGCGCATACGCGAAACGCCAGCAAAAAACAGGCGGCCGTGCCGACAGCACAGATGTTTTTAAGTGATAACATCAGCTTGGTGTTTTCCTGTTCTTTCGGGGATTTCGGAAATCTGCATGGCGATCCGGAAAATTTCAGTCAACATTTTCAGCGGGTCGCTTCGCAAGTCGGTTTGGCTGTAGCGTTCGAGATAAACGCGAATGGTGGCGCCGCTGGAGCCTGTTCCGGACAGACGGTAGACAATGCGCGAACCATCGGCAAAGCGGACAATCAATCCGTTTTTGGTGGAACTGTGGTCAACCGGATCATTGTATATAAAGGCGCCGGCCGCAGAAACCTTATAGTTGTCAAAGGTTTTTCCGGAAAGGGTCGGCAGTTTGGCCTCCAAGTCAGCCATCATTTTATCGGCCACCGCGGTGTCAACGCCTTCAAAGTCAAAGCGCATATAATAGCTGCGGCCGTATTTCTGCCAATGCTCGCGCGTGATTTGTTCCACCGATTTGCCGGCGGCGGCAATGATGTTAAGCCAGAATAAAACCGCCCAAATGCCGTCTTTTTCGCGAATATGGGAAGATCCGGTGCCGAAACTTTCTTCGCCGCAGAACGTAATGCGCTTGGAATCCATAAGATTAACAAAGTATTTCCAGCCGGTCGGGACTTCATAATAACCAATGCCGTGCTCTTTGGCCACGCGTTCGACTGCTGTGGAAGTGGCCGCAGATTTCGCCACGCCGTAAATACCTTTTTTGTAGGCCGGAATTAGGCTGAAATTGTCGGTAAGGATAGCCAGACTGTCACTCGGCGTAACAAAAAATTTGGGTCCGAGAATCATATTGCGGTCGCCGTCGCCGTCGTTGGCCGCGCCAAAATCGGTCGCCTGATCGGAGAACATAAAGTTGACCAGATCCTTGGCATAAACCATATTGGGATCAGGATGCAGACCGCCAAAGTCCGGTAGCGGGCGATAGTTGACCACCGAGCCTGCCGGCGCGCCGAGGATTTCTTCAAAAATCTTTTTGGCATAAGGGCCGGTCACCGCGTTCATCGCGTCAAAGCGCATCGTAAATCCGGCGGCAAATAATTTGCTGATGGCGTCAAAGTCAAAAATGCCGCGCATCATTTCAACATAATCCGTGACCGGATCAATAACGTCTATCTGCATGCCGCAAAGCTCCTGATGTCCGATTTTCGACAGGTCGACATCCGGAACGTCACAGATTTTGTATTCGCTGACGATTTGGGTCTGCGCATAGATTTTGTCGCTGACGGCGCTGGGAATTTGGCCGCCGGTTTCGTTGGAATATTTGATGCCGAAATCGCCGTTTTCGCCGCCGGGGTTGTGCGAGGCCGACAAAATAAAGCCGCCGTCGGCTTTGTTTTTGAGAATAATATTAGAGCCGGCGGGAGTGGACATATAGCCGTTTTGGCCGATAATCAGGCGCGAGACGCCGTTGGCCGCAGCCATTTTGATGATTTTTTGAATGGCAATGTCATTATAATAACGACCGTCGCCGCCGACGACAAAAGTTTTGCCCTTAAGGTTGCCGATGACATTGAAAATGCTTTGCATAAAGTTTTCGACATAGTTGGGCTGAACCACGACTTTTGACTTGCGGCGCAGGCCGGCGGTGCCCATTTTTTGGTCGGTATAAGGGGTTGTTGCAACTGTCTTAATCATAATCGCTCCTGTTTTGAAACTGCGGTAAATTATTTATAGGGCGATTGTACCACCGGCAAGGGTAAAGACAAGTATTATTGTCAAGTTATGGGCAGATAAACTCAGCCAGATTGTTTATCTCCAATTTGGCGGCCAGATGCGAAAGATTCATCTTGCGACGCAGTTGTTCCTGCTGCATATCAAGCACGGTCAGTCCGTCTAAAAACAACTCGCGGTAGATAACGCGATCTTTAAGGCCGGAGCAAAAACGAAAACCGTACAGTTTGCCCAGTTTATCGAGAACTTCAAAAATATAGGCCTTGTTGCGCGAACGCTGCGCAGTTGTTTTGTTGCCGCACACGATCCAGTTGAGATAAGATTTTCCCTTGGAAGCCAGTTGTTTTTTGACAGTCCAGACAAAATCGGCGTAAGGCCCGGGGTTAAGCAGCTGCCCGTTGGCCGGATCGATATCGGCCAAGGCCGAAAGGTCAACCAAACTGTCGGTTATCGGCGAAATCAGGGTGTCGGCATAAGTGTGGGCCGCTTCAAACAGATAATTTTTGTGACCGGGGGTGTCGATAATAATGCTGTCGACCCGCTGCGCCAACTCTCGAATCGTATCGTCAAGCTTTTTGAGTTCGGACGGAATGTCCCCATAGTCTGCCACCGGTTCAAAACGATAGTGCAGGGGAATGGGCAAAACAATATGATTGATCTCGCAAAAATGGCGGCGGTTTTGCACATATTTGCTGAGCGATCCTTGACGTCCGTCAAGATCAATGACGGCCACGCGGTAGTTTTCAAGCAAAAGCTTGACGGCCAAATGCATGGCGATTGTCGATTTGCCTGTGCCGCCTTTTTCGTTGCCGATGACGATGATGTGAGTGGTTGAGGTGTCAGTCATTAATTATGGTCAGCCATTGCCAAGTGTTGAGATTGTATTGTCGCCACAACTATACAAGACTTGTTTGACTTTTTCAATTGATTACAAGTTTTATCCGCTTCATTTTTTTGCAGACCGACCAGTTTGGAGCGGTAAACAATCGCCGAGCCTTTTTGCGCCGGCTCAATTTCGACCTGAGTTTTGCGGATGGCCGCCAGTTTAATCTCTTTGCGGGTGGTAAGGGCGTAGTTGCGCGCCTTGACATAGTTGGAAAAGGCGCCAATCTGCACGCCCCAAGTCTGGCTTGGTTTTTGCGCCTGTTTAAGCGGCGCCGGAGCCGAGGGCGCAATCTCGGTTTTGGCATAAAGACTGCCGGTCGGCGCAATATTGTCGGCCAGAGCCAGTTTTTGCAAGCCTCTGGTCATCATGCCGGCGGCGCGCTGGTCGCGCGTCTTGACGCTGTCGTGTCCCATGGTGACGGCAATCACCCGATTGTCGCCGCGTTTGGCCGAAGTGACAATGTTGTAGCCGGCGGCATTGGTGAAACCGGTTTTCATTCCGTCGGCACCCTTAAAGGTTTTCAGCAGATGATTGTGGGTGTAAAAAGTCTGTCCTTTATAGGTGAATTTGCGAGTGGAAAACAATTTGTAATACTGAGGAAAATGATGGTAAATTGCTGCCGCCAGCACGGCCATGTCGCGGGCGGTGGTCTTTTGGGCGCGGTTGGGCAGGCCGGAAGCGTTTTTAAATACGGTGTTCTTCATCCCGAGTTCGCGTGCGACTTCAGTCATGGTCACGGCAAATTTTTCTTCGCTGTATCCGAGCCCTTCGGCCAAAACCGTGGCGCAATCGTTGGCTGATTTGGTAATCAATGCCAAAATCGCATCGCGTACGGCAATCTTTTCACCGGGGCGCAGACCGAGTCTGGACGGCGAGCGGTTGGCCGCGGTGCGCGAGACCGGCAATTTGTCGGTCATCTTAATCAGACCTTTGTCAAGCGCGTTGAAGGTGATGTAAAGCGTCATCAGCTTGGTGAGCGAGGCCGGATAACGCTGTTCGTCGGCGTTGGAGGCAAACAAAACGTCGCCGGTTTCGGCATTAATCATAATTGATGACTGGCTGCGCTTGAAGGCTTGCGCCGAAGTCGCGCTGCCCATCATAATCAGTCCGGCGGCCGCCGCGACCGCAAAATATCTGCCCAATTGCGTTGTGAACGCCATTTTTGTATCTCTTCTTTAATTATTTAAATCCATTTCTTTCAGTTTAATGACAAAAAGGAAATAAATTGTTAATGTTCGCCAAATAATGATGCGGCTGAAAAATTTGTTCAAAAGCGGCTCTTCGGCGGGGTTGCCGCGGATTGGGCAAACGGTGGCAAAAATATTTGCAGATTTAACTTGACTTTGATTTTAATTGCTTATAGAAAATGGAGCATTGACGGCGGATTTAGCTCAGTTGGTTAGAGCGCTGGTTTGTGGTACCAGATGTCGTGAGTTCGAGTCTCATAATCCGCCCCATAAAAATCCCGTCCTGTGAGGCGGGATTTTTTTGCGGATGTCGGTTGACAGCTTTTTCTGCCGCCGGCCGAGGAAACGACTTTGACACTTGAACTCGGCTTTGGCAATCGCCAAGCTGCCGCGTTCACCGTTGGCAGGCTGTTTGGGTATTTTAAAGTTTGGTGTTTTGCAATTTTTTCACAATCGGTAGATCGGCCGGGGCGAAGGTATAGTTTTTGAGTTCGTCGGGCGTTGCCCAAGCAGTTTGTTCGTGTTCGTTGGACTTTATTTCGACGTCGTTCGGCACATAGGCAAAATAGCAATGAATTTCAATCGTTCCGAAGTCGTAATCATAAACCGATTTGGTGAAAAAATCGCCGATTTCGGCCTCAATATTGAGTTCTTCGCGCAGTTCGCGGCACAGAGTTTGGGGCAGGGTTTCCCCCTGTTCCTGCTTGCCTCCCGGAAATTCCCAATGGTGGGCGAGACTTTTGCCGGCCGGACGTCGGGCGATAAAAACGCGGCCTTGGCGGGTGATGATGGCGGCAGCAACGGCAGTCATGCGGTTCTCCTTTGAAGTGCTGAGAAATACATTAAAGAGGCTTGAAAAAATGTCAAGCTGTATTAAACTAAATCACAACATCAACTTCAAGGAGAGGCAGATGAACAAATTTTTGACAATGATGGCGGCGGGGTTGGTCGGCTGGAGCGGTATCGCCGCTGCTCAGGAGGGCAGAGTAGCAACGGTGCCTGAAAGTCAGTCTGAGTCTGCGGTCAAAACCGAATCGGCAACACCCCAAAAATATCTGACCCGCAAGCAGCGCGAACGGCAGCGCAAACTTGAGGCGGTGGCCGAGGAGCGCGAAAATGCCACCGGTCGGTTTAAGAAAAAAGCCATTGAACGGGCCGAGGCGCGCGAAAAGCAAATGGAAGACTATTTGCAGGAGCGCGAAGACCGAGCTTCTCGATTCCAAAAGGAGGCCGAAGCCGCCGATGAAAAGAAGACAACGGAAATAGAGCAGGAGGAAGCCGCAGAACTCAAGAACGCCAGCCGTTTTCGGCGAAAAGCCATCGCGCAGGCGGAGGAGCGTGCGCTGAAAGACAAAGAAAAGCTGGAACGCGTGCAGCGTCGGAAAAAAGGCCGTGGTCAAAGTTTGTGAATTTTTGTGAAAATTTTGTTTGCATTTTTAAATTGATTGGTATATATACTTTTTCGGCAGATGATTGCCTCATCGTCTAATGGTAGGACAGCAGACTCTGACTCTGTTAATCGTGGTTCGAATCCATGTGAGGCAGCCAATCTTAAAACCGCCCGGGCAGGGCGGTTTTTTTATGTGTGACGGGATTGTCACGAAAAAGAGGCATCAAAGTTCATCGGTTGACATGCGGTAACCAGCATCTGTTCTCGTATACTTATTTGATTTTATTTATAAATAAAAAAGCACCCGCTAAGGGTGCTTTTTTTTGGAGCGGCTGATTCAGCCGGTTTTTGAAAATCAGTCGGCTTTGGGTGCCGGTGCGATTTTCTTGAGGAGCATCGGTTTTTCGGTTTTGAGTTCCGGCGCAACGGAATCGTCAGTCGACGGACGAGGAGCATCGTTGATATCCGGTTTGTCAGGCCGCGGATGATGACCTTTTTTCATGTGCGGTTCTTTATGTCTGTGGTCAAAATTTTTCATCCGTTCATTGTGTTCGGTTTTGATTTTATCAAACTCCGCTTTTTGTTCCGGAGTTAAAATTGCCTCAAACTCGTTCATGTTGGCTTGGCGCAAATCTTGCATTTGAGCACGCAGTTTTTTCATTTTTTCATGGCCGTTTCGGCGGATTTGCTCGGCTTTGGTCTTTTGGTCAGCGGTCAGATTAAGGAGCTGAGCCAAGTTTTCGTGCATTTGTTGGACATGAGGCGGACGCGCGTCCTGCGGCGGCAAAGGAGCTTCCTGTGCGCACAGGGTTCCGGCGCCGTATAAAATCAGGGTTGTGCAAAGCAAAAATCCGAATTTGTTGTTCATGTTTATTCTCCTTTTAAAAATTTGAGTTGTTCAGCCAAAATCTTACGCGCGGCAAAAAGCCTTGATTTGACAGTGCCGAGCGGCAGTCCCGTTTTGGCGGCAATTTGGTCGTAGCTCAGGTCTTCGAACTCGTACCAGATGACAATCTTGCGCAGCTTGGCTGGCAGATCATCTACCGCATGCAGAATAATTTTTTGGCGCGACTTGGCGCTCAGGACTTGTTCCGGATTGCTCCGCACGGTCGCGCCGTCTAGAACATCGCCGCCTACTTCGGCCGCGCTTTGCTTGTATTGACGCGAGCGAAAATAATCACGGCAGACGTTGGCCGCCAGCTGACAAATCCATTGGCCGAATTTGCCTTCCTCACGGTAGGCGGGCAGGTTTTTCCATGTTTTGATATAGACTTCCTGTTCAATGTCTTCGTTGTAGGCGCCGGTCAGCTTTTTGATGACGGCGCGCACTTTGCCGCCGTATTGGGCAATTATTTCATTCATCAGCTCACCATCAAAAAACCGTATTCGTCCGTCGGCAGTCCCAGGTCTTCAACCACGGAAGTCTCGTCGCCTGAGAGAGAAAATTCGCTGTCCCAATAGTAAGGATAAGCCTGCCGCTGCACCGGCCACAACGAGGCCAGTCCAATCCACATCACAGCCGCCATCGCCAACGCGGACTTAATGACCTGACGGCGGCGTTTGCGCGCCAGATATAAGGGTTTGGCTTCGCGGATAAGTACCGAGATGTCGTCCATTTGTCGCTCCTTTCAACCCTTATAACGTATGCCGCGAGAAAAAAGTTCGATTATTTTTTGAGGCTGACAATTTGAGCCGCGATTTCACCGGCCAGTCGGTTGACCAACACACTGTCTTGCCGTGCCAAATCATCATAATTTTTGCCCAGCGGCACGCTCAGTTTAACTTCATTGCGGCGAAGCAAGGCGCCGTTGCGATTGAAGATGCTGTACCAGGCGTTGAGCGAGGCCTGATTGCCGAAAATGCCGTCAAACTTGGTGATTTCCGCTTTGATTATGTAGTCAAATCCGATATGGCTGAAGCCGCTCGGTTTGACTTCGGCTTGCGGAAGCCAGCCCGCCAAATCGCTGGCTAAGGCCTGCTGAACCATGGCGCTCAGAGGTTCGCTCCAGCGGTTGAATTCCGAAACGCTTATTTCGACCTGATTGTCTTCACGGGTGACCATCTGAGGTTTGTTGAGATAAGGCGGAATTTGGACGGCGGCCACGCCGATTGTCAGCCTGCCTGAAGCAAATGGCTCGGCCGGCGCCGCTTCCGGCGTAAGACTATAGAATTTTGACTGCGGGCTGTAGCCGCCAAAACAGCCGCTGACCGCCAAGATGATAAATGCAATGGCTAATTTCCGCATTTTATTTTCCCCTTTCTTTGCCTTTAAGAATAGCCTCCGGATGTCGTTCCAGATAGTCGGTGAGGTTGCGCATGGAGTTGGCCGCGGCCTCAACGCTGAGCATGGTCTGGTTAAAGTTGTTCAACGTTTCGGCGGTGGCGCCCAAATTGTTGGAAACCGCTTTGTTAAGACGGGTCGCCGCTTGGCTGATTTGCGGCAGAATATTTGGCAGTTCCGTATTGAGGGTGGTGAAAAATTTGTTGAACGCCGCGACGCTTTCTTTCAAAGGCAAATCCTGCAGGCCTTTGGAAAGTTCGCTCAGCGGCGACAATACAGTCGGAATTTCAAATATGTTTTTGTCTTTGGCCGGATGCCGCAAGACAATCGGCGTTCCGGGCAGCATCTCAAGCTCAACCATCAGCATGCCGGTAAGGTAGCTTTGGGTCGCCAGCCGCGCCCGCAGGCCTTTGTCAATCAGCGCTTCAAGAATGCGCTCGCGATCAACAAATTCGCCGTTTTCGATGTTGCGGCGTTTTTCCAGCCGTACATAGACCGGAATGCTAAATTCCAGAGTTTCGGCGTTGGCGATGAGGTCAATGGCGGTGACTTTGCCAATTTGCACGCCCTTAAACACAACCGGCGAACCGACGCTAAGGCCGTTGATGGATTCCTCAAAATACATCACCAGCATTCGGCCGTCATTTAAAAACAGGCGTTCGCTCAGAAAAACGGCGCCAATCAGCAACAGCGTCAGCAGACCGCCAATCATAAATAAGCCGATGAATCTTTCATTGGGTTGTTTGCGCATTTTATTTTTCCCCTCTGGTTAAAAATTTGGCCACGTTTTCGTTGGGCGGATTTTTGAGCAAGTCTTGCGGATTGCCGCGGGCGCCGATGCCTTTGATGTCGGTGTCCAGATAAATGGAATTGGTGCCGATGTCAAAAATTGAGGCTAATTCGTGGGTGACGACCACAATCGTCGTGCCGAGGCTGTGATTGATGTCTAAAATCAGGTCATCCAGAAGTTTGGAGCTGATCGGATCCAGCCCCGCCGAAGGCTCGTCAAAGTAGACGATGTCGGGGTCTAAGGCCAGCGCCCGTGCCAGACCGGCGCGTTTTTTCATGCCGCCGCTGATTTCCGACGGATAAAATTCGCCAAATCCCTTGAGTCCCACCAGCGCCAGTTTAAGTTCGACCAGCTCGTCGATGAGGCTTTGCGAATAATCGGTGTACTGCTGCAAGGGCAGGGCAATGTTTTCGGCCAATGTCATGGAACTGAACAAGGCTCCGCTCTGATATAAGATGCCGCAGCGCTGCATGAGGGCCTCACGCTCGGCCGGCGAGGCTTTGGTAAAGTCGGTGCCGTCAATCAAAATCTGCCCTTTGGCTGCCGGAACAAGTCCGGTCAGCACGCGCAAGAGACTGCTCTTGCCGCCGCCGCTGGCTCCCATGATAATAAAAATATCGCCTTTGTTGATGGTGAAATCAAGGTCTTTGAGTAGGACAAAATCACCATAAGCAATGGTCAGATTTTTGACTATGATTTGCGGATCACCCTGTTTCATATTCCGACCGCCTCAAAAAACCATGTGATAATGCCGGTGGCAACAATCATCCAGACAATCGACGATACCACCGCCTGAGTCGTGGCTTTGCCGACGCTGTCGGCGTTGCGTCCGCAAAAAACGCCGAAATAACAGCCGCAAAGCGAAATGATAAGACCAAAAATCAGCCCATGGAACAGGCCGACCAAAAAGTTGGTCATGTCCAGCGCGTCAAGCGTATAAGTCACGTATTCTTCAGCCGAGATGCCAAGCATAATTACGCCGACCGCGGCGCCGCCGACAATTCCCATAAAATCGGCCAGCATGGTCAATAGGGGCATTGTCAGGGTGAGGGCGCTGATACGCGGCAAAACCAAAAAGTCGGTGACCGGAATGCCCATGGTCTTGAGGGCGTCGATTTCTTCGTTGACCTGCATGGTGCCGATGGTGGCGGCATAAGACGCGCCGGTACGGCCGGCCATAACCACGCCGACCATAATCGCGCCCATGATGCGCGTCATTCCGATGGCGACCAGACTGGCCACATATATCTGAGCGCCGAAGTTGCGCAGCTGAATGGCGCCGACAAAAGCCAAAATCAATCCGACCATAAAACTGACCAGCGATACGATGCCGATGGCTTTGTAGCCGCATTCTTCCAAGGCAAAAAGCCAATCTACGCGGCGCATAACGGCGGTATCGGAACACAAGCGGACAATCGAGTTCGCGGTTTGACGCATAAAGTTCCAGCCTTTGCTGATGCTCGCCCATATCAGAAGAGTTCGGGCGCCGATCGTTTCCAACAGCGGTTTGGAGACGGGAACATCTTGCGTCGGTTTGCGGTCGACCTGAAAAGCCAGCGCAATCAGCCGTTGCAGATTGTCGGGCGTTTGCACCCATTTGACTGTGATGTTGCGTTTTTGCGCCAGACCGACGGCTTCAAACAAAATGACAACCAACGTAGAGTCCCATTTGCGCAGGGAGGAAGCGTCAATTTCGAGAGTTTGCAAACCGTTTTGGGCAAGCGCCGTCATCAGGTTCCGGCGCGCCGTTTCATCGTCGTAATCAATATAATCGCCGCTTAAATTCAGGCGCAACACATTGTCGGCAATGCTGAAATCCGGTTTCATCAGGTTGTTCCCCGTTCAAACATATCGGATTTAAAAGTATTACCTCTGTTTGAATTGTCAAGTCTTATTGTGACAAATTCAAAAGCGTGCCGTGAACGGCAAAACGACTTAAACTGCCGATGCCGGACCAGAAACTCGATGTCAGAAAATCATCGGGATAGTTGGCCAGCTGATAAACTTCGCGCTCGTTTAATCCCCGCAGCCGCAGCGGCGAGGTATAATAAGTATAACCGGCATTTGCCGAAAAATAGTCTTGCTCATAGCGGTCGTCATAAGTAACGCAGCCGGCCAGAAGCAAAAACAAATACAAGCAAAATAAACGCCGCATCAGGATTCTCCGATTGATATATGTCAGCATATCACAGACGGCGGATTTTGGCAAGGCTGGTTTGGCCGCGAGCCGTGACCTCTTTTTTTGAGGCCGATCGGGATTATATTTGAAAAGTGCGATTTTTTTAATTTAAGGAGAAAAGTTATGGCAAGAACGCGCAGTCGGGACGTTTCGGGCAATGTCGGCTTGTGGCATTTGGCCGCCGGAATTATTATGGTTTTGCTGGGAATATATGTCTGGTTTAATCCGACAATCAGCCTGTTGGCGCTGGCGCTTTATTTGGGCGTGGCATTTATTGCCGTCGGACTGGGATATGCGACTTTGTCGTTTTCGTACGAATCGGGTTGGTATCTGCTGGTCGGCGTGTTGGATGTGTTTGTCGGCGTTATATTTGTGACCAATTTGGGGGTAACGGCCGTTTCGTTGCCGATTATTTTTGCCTTGTGGTGCCTGGCGGTAGGGGTGATTCAGATTGTCAGTTCCTATCGCCGTTATCGCGAGGGCTACAACTGGTCGTGGCCGCTGATAGCCGGAATTTTGGGCGTTTTGTTTGCCTTTTTGATTTTGGCTTATCCGGTGGTGGCCGAAATCACGCTCACCACGCTGATGGGTGCCTATATCCTGCTCTACGGCGTGGTCGAAATCGTGGAATATGTGACGCAGCGTAATGCCACAGTTTCTGCCGACAATGTCTAGCGGCAGGTTTTATGCAGCAAAAAGAGGGCTTTCAAGCCCTCTTTTTTTGTGGAAAAACGCATAAAACTTCTTCCTTGTTTGATGATAAAATATTATTCATTGCTGTGGGTTGACATTTTTGCGGAGAAAAATTTATGCTGGCGGTCGATGAACAAGATGATGAGAAAACGCGTGGCCTTATTGAGACATGGCGTCGCTTTTTGATAAAACTGATTACGTGCGTCGGCTTGTCGGCGGTCAGGCGCCGTCATTTTCGGCGACTTTTGCGTGGCGGAATATTTCACACTGTGGCGGTGTGGTGGCGGTTTAAATTTCGGCAGCCGAAAAAATATAAATATTATTTGAGCGTTTTGGCATGCTGCAAAGACGAAGGACAGTATCTGCAGGAATGGGTGGAATACTATCTATTGCAAGGGGTGGAACATTTTTATTTGTATAACAACAACGGTACGGACAATTCGCAAGAGATTTTGCAGCCGTATATTGACAAAGGATTGATTACCTGGGTGGACTGGCCGGGGAAAAAACAGCAGGTTCCGATGTATAAAGACGGGATTTTGCGCAGCCGTTATGAAACCAGATGGCTGATGATCGTGGATTTGGACGAGTTTATGATGGCGACGGACAAACGGCGGCTGGCCGATGTATTGCCGGCATATGAAGATTATAATCAGTTGTTGGTGTATTGGATGTGTTATGGCAGCTCCGGTCACAAGACCAAGACTCCGGGGCTGGTGATTGAGCGGTTTACGTGGCATCGGGAGAAACCTGAAATTTTGACCAAAGCCGTGCTTTGGCCGCTGGCGGTGGTGCGGGTTCATGTGCATAGCTCGGATGTTTTGGGAAAAACGGCAGACGAACACAAAAATAATCTGACCGGTCAAAAAGAACGCCGGCCGTCAATCGATTTGCTGCGGGTCAATCACTATTTGGTCAAATCGTGGGAAGAATATCTTGAAAAGAAAAAACGCGGCGATGTTTATTTTGATTTTAATCCCAGCCTGCAAACCGACAGGTATTTTACCGTTAACGATTGTAATGAAGTTGAAGAACCCGATCTGATGACGGATTATGTCCGCCGGATTAACGAGCGGATTGGCGCCGGCAAAGCGGTCTAGGCTCAGACTGTCGGGCGGGCGGAAGTTTTGCGGGAGTTTTTGCCGACCGACGGCATGCGGAAGATCTTTTTCTTTTCTTCCTTGGCCTGAAGCTCTTCCAAATCGCGCTCTTTGGCAAGCTTGTCGAGAATGGTCTTGATGACGATGTCAATCTGAGTGCCTTCGCGATAGTCGGCAGGGAGAGCGAAATTGACGCGGTTGTCGCTCAAAAGTTTGATGGCATTCTTTTTGTGGCGGCTTTTGGGGCGGTATACGGCAATTGCGGTGCCGCCGCGTTCTTTGGTGAGTTTCATTGACGGAATATCGGTCATGCCGTCGCCGAAATAAATCATGTGACGGAACGGAATGGCGCGCTCTTCGTCGGGCATAAACTCGTTGACCGCACGGTCTTCCAGCTTGCCGAGGCCTTTGTTGATTTTTGATAAATATTGCGTTTTGGTCGAATAATTGACGACGCGCGCCGGCCACACGGGCGTGCCGTCTTCGCCAAAGGCATAGGAACAGCCGAATACGTCGGTAAAGTGTTTGCGGATGGTGGCGCCGGCAATGATTTCTTCGTTGCCCGACGAGATGATGTAGTGTTCGATTTGCAGGCCGAGTTGGCGTCCGTATGCATTGATGCGTTCAAACCAATCTTCCACGCCTTCAAAATAAGTGATGTTTTGCGCGGCGCGGCGGAAAAATTCACGCGTGAGTCTGATACCTTTTTCTTTGGCCGTCTTGGTGAAAAAATACATTGTGCCGGTTATTTGGTCGGCGCAGTTGTCGCAGGACCATTGGTTGGCCAGTTTCCAAAAGTCGCGCGGCTTCATTCCGAGCGACGGAATCAGAATATAGTCCTGCATGTAGGTGACGCTCAGAGTTTCGTCGAAGTCATAAATCATTGCCACTTTTGTGAGTTTTTTTGTCATATTGTGATATCTCCGCTTGCTTTTTGGAATTAAACATTATAAAACAAATAAGTTAATTTTTTATCTATAAGGGCAAAAAAATGGCGGCGACATCTATGGATCAGTTGGTTTCTCTGTGCAAACGCAGAGGTTTTATTTTTCAAAACGCGGATATCTACGGTGGTTTGCAGGGCGTGTATGACTACGGTCCGCTTGGCGTGGAACTCAAAAACAACCTCAAAGCGGCCTGGTGGAGGTCTATGGTTTATGAGCGCGATGATATTGAGGGGCTTGACGCCGCTATTTTGACCAATCAGAAAGTTTTGCACTATTCGGGACATGAGGACACGTTTTCCGATCCGATGACTGACTGTCGGAAATGCAAAGGGCGGTTTCGCGCCGATCATATTCCCGACGGCAAATGCCCTAACTGCGGTTCTACCGATTTGACCGAACCGCGGCCGTTTAACCTGATGTTCAAAACCAATATCGGGCCGGTGGACGACGGTTCGGTGTTTGGGTATCTGCGGCCGGAAACCGCGCAGGCGATTTTTACCCAGTTCAAAAACGTGGTTGATGCCACATCGCGCAAGCTTCCGTTCGGCATTGCCCAAATCGGCAAGTCTTTTCGCAACGAAATTACGCCGCGCAACTTTATTTTTCGAGTACGCGAGTTTGAGCAGGCCGAGCTTGAGTATTTTGTGATGCCCGGCGAAGACGAAAAATGGCACGAACTCTGGAAAGAGGCCCGCATTAAATGGTGGGAAGAACAGGGGTTGAAACGCGAAAACATCAATATCTACACCACGCCCAAGGCTGATTTGGCGCACTATGCCAAGGCTTGTTACGATATTGAATATCGTTTTCCGCACGGCATGGAGGAGCTGGAAGGCATCGCCAACCGCACGGACTATGACTTGGGCAATCATACCAAGGCGCAGGAAGAACTGAATCTTACCTCGAAATGTCATGCCAATCCGGATTCAACGCAAAAATTGTGCATTTTGGATGACAGCGGCAAATGGGTGGTGCCGTTTGTGATTGAGCCGTCCATGGGCGTTGACCGAGGGGTTTTGGCAGTGATGACCGAGGCTTATACCGAAGAGGACTTGGGCGGCGGCAACAGCCGGATTGTCTTGAAGCTTAAGAAACATTTGGCGCCGATTAAGGTGGCGGTGATTCCGCTCAAGAAAAACAATGAGCAAATTATGGCCAAATGCCACGAAATCAAACAAAATCTGCTTAAGCTCGGCATCGGGCGGGTGGCGCTGGAAAATACCGGAAACATCGGCAAAGCTTATCGTCGTCATGATGAAGTCGGAACGCCGTTGTGCGTGACGGTGGATTTTGAGACCATTGAACAGCAGCCGGAATCGGTGACGGTGCGCGACCGCGACACAATGGAACAAACCCGTGTTAAAGTGGCGGATTTGGCAGATTATCTGCGCAACTATTTCTTATGATAAAGGCGAGTGTGTCTTTAGTTAACGCAAGTCGGCAAAAGAGCGGCAAATCCAGCCGCTCTTTTATTATGATGACCGGTGGCAATTTTTTGTCTGCCGTGTAAAATAAGGCATTGACACGTTTTTATTATCCTGCTAAAATAAAAAAAAGTTTTTTACGGAGGCAGGGATGAAAAAGTTATCGTTTGCGGCGGCATTGAGTATCGGAACAATGTTCACGGCGTCGGCTTGGGCCGATTGCATCAGCGGCGACTGCGCAAGTCTGGGTTATAGCACGGCCGATGTTCCGGATTGCGAAAACTATATTTACTGCCCCTTTGACATCAATTATAAAATCTGCGCTCATGTTGCGCCAAAGCTCTTGGATTCCTGTCCCGCCGGCAAAACTTGTGTGGAAAAATACCGTGTCAGCGGAGATGAAGCCGCTTGCAGCACCGGATATAAAAAGACGGTTACCGAGTGCGGCACTTTGTCGAACGGTTATTACACTTTGGGAATCGCACAGTCGACCAACGCCGCTTGCAAACAATGCGTGAAAAACTGCAACAGCGATTATGAACTGAAAGACGGCTCTTGCTCCAAGAAAACCGAAAGTTGTACCTATGGATCAATTTATTACAGTGATAAAACATGCTCGTCCAGTGTTTTAAGCGGCAAAACCCCGATTGGCATAGTTGTGTTGCCTAAATCTTCTACTGGTACAGGTTTTGTTATTTCCTTGGAAGAACAAGATAAAGTATGGGCAAGTTCTAGTTATGCCACTACGGATGTGTCGTGTATGAGTGAAGATTGGTCCGGCGATGAAGTGGGCGGTACCACTAATACGTCATGTTTAGTAAGAACCGGAGATTATCCGGCGGCTAAATATTGTAATTCATACAGCACCGCCGGCACAACAAGCGGCAAGTGGTTTCTGCCGGCCGCAGGCGAGTTGCAATCAGCAATGGAGCAAAAAGATGAAATTAACGCCGGATTGAGAAAAATCAACAAGAGTATCCTCAATAGCACTTTTTATTGGTCATCTTCGGAATATATGGAGCCTATTGCATGGGGTTATGACATGAATCAGAAAGAGTCTGTCAACAATAGAAAGGATATTTCCCATACCGTCAGATGCTTCTTGGAATTTTAGCTTTGCTTTCTCGTAATTAGCTTTGGCTTTTGGGGGTTTAAGACGTCAAACAGATGCGCCAGGCCGTATTTGAATACGTTGTTTTGAGATTAAAGTTAACTCTAAGTCGAATATTTCCTGTTGACAGCCTTCGGGCGGTTTGGTAAGGTGCAGACATCAAATGCCGTAAGGAGGAAAATCATGGGTTATTCTATCGGGCAAGTGGCTCGAAAAACAGGTCTCAGCACGTATACGCTGCGGTTTTATGAAAAAGAGGGGCTGCTGCCCAACGTGCGCAAAAACAGCGCCGGTTTGCGCGTGTTTTCTGATGCGGATTTGCAATGGTTGCAAATGATTGAATGTCTCAAGGAAACCGGCATGCCGCTTAAGGGAATCAGACAGTATATCGAATGGTTCGACGCCGGAGATTCGACCTTGCCGCAGAGGTTGGAGATGTTTCAAAAACAACGCGAGAAAGTTTTGGCGGACATTGCCGCGCTGCAAAAGCATTTGGCCAAAATTGATTATAAAGTCAATCTTTATGCCAAGGCTGTTCGCTGCGGCAGCCTGCAAAAAGTCTTGCCCCAAACCAAAGGGCAGGACATCACGCAGGGATTTTGACTCCGAGCTCGCGAAAACGGCTGATTATCTTGGTGCGCAGGTCGTCGGCAATGCCCGAACGACGGAAAACGTTGCCGGTATAGCAATTTAGAACAAATTCCATTGACGTGTCTCCCAAGCCGCTGAATGTGACCGAGGGCGCCGGCGTGTTTAAGACCTCGGGGTTAGAGGCGGCAATTTCCAGCAATGTCTGCTTTATCAGCGTCACATCGGCCTGGTAAGCGGTTTTGAGGCTGACACTGACGCGACCGCCGCGGCCGGAATAAGTATAGTTTATGAAACTCTTGGACAAGATGTCGGAGTTGGGAATGATGACGGTTGATTTGTCCCAAGTCTCAAGCTCGGTGGAGCGCATGTTTATCTGCCGGACGATGCCTTCCTGACCGTTGATGATAACCCAGTCGCCGATTTTGAGCGAACGATCCCACAAAATGGTCATGCCGGCCGCCAGATTGCTGACCATATTTTGCAAACCTAAGCCAACGCCAAACGACAGCGCACCGGCGATAATCGTGATGCTGCTCAGGCTTCCGCCCATGATGGCAATGGCCAGCAGAGCCGAAACGATGAAGCCCAAAAAACCAATGGAAGAAACCAGCGAATTGCGCAAACCGGCGTCCATCTCAATCTTGCTGAGGCGGCCATTGACAAAGCTGTCTTTGAACATGCGAAAGAACGCCAGCAGGGCAAAAAAACATATGATGCCGAGGGCAATGGAGGTGATGGAAACGTGCACGCCGCCGATATTGAAACCAACCAGAAAACGCCGAATGCGGGTGAGCATGAGATCGACCGAAACGCCCCAAACGGCCAACAATACCAAGATGCCCAGCAGCCACATCAACGGGGTGAGCAGCAGTCCGAACCAAAATTCGGCTTTGACCAGTCGTCGCCGGTTGATGCGCAGCACACTAACCCAAAATCGAAGCAGCAACAGGCGGTGAAACAGTCCGCGCAGCAGGTTGTCAATGACATATAAGATGCCGATGACCAGTGCCGAAACAATAATTCGGTTGAGGATATATTCCGACAGGCGGATATAGCCGGCCAAAGAGAGCAAAAAGGCAATGACGACCACCAAACTCAGGCCAAGACTGATTTTGGACGCGGTATCCAGTCCGGTAATCGGGGCATCGGCCTTAAGTTCGTCTTCGGAGAGTGTTTTGCCGCTGTAAAGAGTTTTGCGCGCTATCCAGATGATACAAAACGCTTTGACCGCGTTGGCGAAAATTTTGAGCGAGTAAATGATGTCGGCGTTATATTCCATTTGCTGTGCCAAGGTCTGAAAAAACGACACGACACAAATCGCGGCAGCCGAAATTATCAGCGTTCGGCTCACGGTTTTGGCCTTGGCGTCATCCAGAGCAATAATTCGCCATTTGTCGTTTTCGGGAATAAGCGAGGCTTTTATCAAAGCTTTGGTCAGGTAGTAATAAAGCAAATACAGCGCCGCGGTTCGCAAGAGCAGGCCGAAAGCGTCGCTGCTGATAAGCTCAATGTTGCTTATCCAAAGCAAAAAAGCGCCGATGATAGCCGCCGGGATGGCTCCGCGCGCCACAAACATCCACGCGGTCGCCCGCACTTTCTGCGAATAATCCGGACGTTCGATGTCCGCGCCATAGCCGAAGCGGCGGCGGATATAACGTCCGAGCAGCCAGGCCGTAAGCAGAGCCGCAAGCATAGAGGCCAAAACGCCGATGATATTGTTGTTGACTATGGTTTGTCGTGCCGATGACAACTGCGCATACCAAGTGAACGGCGATTTGACGAGTTCAAACACAAAGTCGGCAAATCCGGTCAGAGAACGCCAAAATTCCGCGGGATGAAAAATGGAACTTTGCTTGACCAAAATGCTGTTGAGCAGACGACGGTTGCGGATTTTCAGCACAAGAGAGTTTATCTCGTCAATTTTGGTCGTGAGCAAGTCGGCCTGCGCTATTTTGGCTTTGGCGGTTTCAACGGCGGTGGTCAGTTCTTTGCGCTGGCGGGCAATGTCGGTCGGCTCGGCGGCACCTTCGGCCGGCGCCGCGCCCAGAGCATCAAGTTTTTTTTGCGCCGAATTCAGGTCGGCGTTGAATAATTGTCGGGATTGTGTTAACTGCGTCTGAAGCGTCGGCAGGTCTTGCAACATTTCAGACATTTGCTCCGATGTCGCCTTGCCGCCGTTTATCTGCGCAAACATGTTTTCCAGTTGTTTGTCGGTTTGGTTCAAATTGACGGGGCGGGGCGCGGCTTCCGCCGGAGTTTCTTGGGCGCGAACAGTCGAAATCGATAATAAAACGGTGAACAGCAGGCAAAAAATCTGACGCATGGGTTTGTTCCTTGTTTAAGCGGCGCTGTAGAATATGGGCTCAAATTTGTCCAAATCAAGAGCGGTAAGGTATTCGGCAAAAAAATCCCCGCCTTGAGTCCGGCGGGGAATAAGACGAAAGCCTATTGTTTTTTACGGCGTTTCAGATTGTGTTCTTTTTCTTTGATAGCGTCTTTGGCCTTTTCGGCTTTTTCGGAAACGCGGTTTTTGGTTTTGTGAGAGGCTTCTTTGGTTTTGTCCCACGCGGCTTCGGATTTTTCAGAGATAAATTCGCCGGCGGCCGAAACACCGTCTTTGGTGGCTTCCCAAGCGTCGGAGCTGACTTCTTTGGTCTTTTCCCAAGCACGGTCGGCAAATCTTTTGGTTTTTTCCCAGCCGGAAGGTTCGGTTTGCGGTGTGGTCATGTTGTTTCTCCTTGTTGATGTTGACTAATCGGCTATCGCGCGGTTGCGAACAGGGTCATAAGTGCCGTCCGCGGCAGTCGCAGGTGCGGTTTCCAAAGCAGGTGCCGGTTCAGGATCGGGCGTGACGGCGTCTTTGGTGGCTTCCCAAGCATCGGAGCTCACTTCTTTGGTTTTGTCCCAAGCGTTTGAGGTTCCCTCTTTGGTGGCTTCCCAAGCATCGGAGCTCACTTCTTTGGTTTTGTCCCAAGCGTTTGAGGTTCCTTCTTTGGTGGCTTCCCAAGCGTCGGAACTGACGTCTTTGGTCTTTTCCCAAACGGTATCATCGTCCGCCGATTCGGCACGCGTGGTTCCGGTGAAAAAACTGCTGATGATGAAATAGGCCAAAATCAGCAGCACGATGTATATGATATAGCGGATAATTCGGCTCATATTTATTCTCCTGAAATTTGATACAGGTCAGGAGATAAGCGCAGGCAGGGAGGTTTTAAATAAAACTTTATTCTACTTATTTTTTGAAGACAAAAAACACCGCAAGCAGCATAAAGACAAAGCCTACGAGATAGTTCCAGCGAAATTCTTCCTTGAGGTACAAGACCGAAAAGACCGCAAACACAACCAGAGTGATGACCTCTTGCATAATCTTGAGTTGGGCGGCGCTGAAAAACTCGTGTCCGATGCGGTTGGCCGGCACTTGAAAACAATATTCAAAAAAGGCGATGCCCCAACTGACAAGCACAATCAGCCACAGAGGGCCGGATTTGAACTTGAGATGGCCATACCAGGCAAAAGTCATAAATATATTGGAAACAGTCAATAAAATTATCGGGTAAAAAGCGCGCATAAGATGTCCTTCGGCAACAGTCTAAACAGTCTTTCGGCCAAGAGAAATACACCCCTCTTAAAAAATGTCAATAGGTGGCGTCGGAACGGTGATTAATTCTTAATCCAATTGTTTGGTTGACTTTTGTCGCGAATTTTTGCTATATAGAACATATATAGAACAAAATGGAGGCGAAATGAAACAACATATCATCGCTTTGGCCGATTGTGATTCGTTTTATGTATCGTGCGAACGTAAAGACGATCGCCGGCTTGAAGGCCGACCCGTCTGCGTGATGACCGGCGCCGGCAATAAGGGAATTGTCGTTTCACGCTCCAAAGAAGCCAAAGCGCTCGGAATTGCGATGGGTGCGCCGTATTTTCAGGTTAAAGACCTCGGGGCTCAGGTCGCGTTTATTCCGGCACGCATGCAGCGTTATGCCGAGATTTCGCGTCAAGTTATGGAAATTGTCAAAACTTTCAGTCCTGAGGTGGAAGTCTGTTCGATTGACGAGGCTTATCTTGACCTGACCGGTTTGGACAAGGTGTATAAGTGCGACTGGCCGCAACTGGCGGAAAATATTCGCCAAAGCGTTTGGAAGAAGGCGCATATTCCGGTTTCGGTCGGTCTCGGGAGTTCTAAAATTTTGGCCAAGCTGGCAAGTGACAAAGCCAAAAACAACGCCGGCGTGTTTGTTATTTGGCCCGATAAGATTATGGATATTATCGGCGATACGCCGATTGAGGAAGTCTCGGGCATCGGCCGGCATAATCTGAGGCGTTTGCAGATGTTGGGAGTGTTTACGGTGCGGCAGCTGACGGCGCAGGACAATGCTTGGGTACGCAAGGTTTTAGGGATTAACGGATTGTGTCTTAAGCATGAGCTTTTGGGAACACTGACTTCGCCGGTTAATTCGCTGCCGGCTGCGGCGCAGTCAATCCAAGACAGCCGAAGTTTTGAGGACTTTACCGACAGTTTGGAGTTTTTGCGGCGGGCGTTGCAGACGCATGTGCATGAGGCTTGTCAAAAACTCCGGCAAAACAAGGGGTTTTGCGGCGGGCTGGAAGTGATGCTTAAAACCAGAGATTTTAAGGTAATGGCCGTCGCCACGCGATTTGCGCGCGCCACCAATTCGGATTTTGAAATCGGCGAGGCCGCGCAGCAGCTTTTGACTATGTTGTACAAACCCAAAATTCTTTATCGCAGTACCGGCGCCACCCTCAAACGTTTGACTTATGGCGTTGAGCAGCAGGCCACGCTGTTTGACGACTGGAAGCCGGTTAATGATTGCCTGTCAACGACGATTGACAAACTGGAGGCCAAATACGGCCGCGGAATCGTCTGCGCGGGAACTTCGGCGCCAAACCGACATTAGTCGACGGATGCGGCATTGAACGGATTTGGGCGGCAGGTTGTTATCATAATTTTAATTTTTGGGGAGTATACGTGAATAAAAGGATACATTATGCCCCAAAATGCCAACGACATAATTTCTGCATTGCAAACCGAGTTAAGGCAGTGCATCAGAAACGGCGCAGGACCTTTCTTGGCCGCCGTTTACGATGCCGACGGCAAACTTATCGCCAAAGCGGCCAACAGCGTTGTTCGTGACAAATGCAGTCATTGCCATGCTGAAATGAATGCCATCAAAGCGGCCGAACAGGCCTTGGGGACTTATGATTTGTCGGATTATAATTTAAGCCTTTATGTGACTTCGGAGCCTTGTCTGATGTGCCTCGGCGGCATTATGTGGTCGGGAATTAAGGCGGTTTATTATTCCGTGCCTTCGGTCAAAGTGGAACAAATTACGGGTTTTGATGAGGGTTTTAAGGCAAATTGGCATCAGGAGTTTGAAAAGCGCGGCATCAAGGTTGTCGGCAATATCGGCGTGGAAGAGGGCGAGGCCGTTTTGAGAGAATATATGGCTTTGGGCAAAACCGTTTATCGTCCGGGCCGTCAAACAGTTAAATAATCCGATTTAAAAATCCTCAAAATGCGCTCGGCAGACGATGATAGAATCTGACAGGATAGCTCTGTGTCGAATATCCTGCGCCGCGGCGCAGGATATTCGAGGGTGACAGAGATTCGGTCAGAGCTTGTATTTCATGCCCAAAAGTCCCGAGTGATCTTGATAGTGACTGCGGAAGTGTCCTTCGTAGTTGGCGGAAATGTCCGTATCTTTGTTGACTTCCATCGAAACACCCGCGCCGACTTCGACACCTAAGCGGTTTAACGGCTGTCCCTTAACGCGATAGCCTTGTCCGTTTGGCAGAGAAACTACGGAATCGCCGTCAGGTCTTTCCAAATCGTAGGTTGTGGCAATGCGCAGCTCGGGCGTTATGACCATCCGGTTTCTGAGAATCCAAGGCTGGCTGATTTTGGCTCCGAATAACCCGGTGATAATGTCGGAATTGCGGCCTGAAACATGCAAACCGGCCGTGTCCGTATAACCGTCCTGATCCAGATTGAGATAGCGCAGTCCAAGTTGCGGCACAAATTTTAAACCGTACGGCGCAAAAAATTCATAACCGGTCACCAGCTGCATGCCGAGGGTTTTTACCGAATATTTGGCGTGAATCAGATATTCGGCAACTTTTTTCTTTTCTTTATAATCCGACCAGCCGTAGGACAAGATGCCGTTTAAGAACCAGTTGCTCGGCTTATATTCGCCGTAAACAAAGCCGGTGTTGGTGTTGACGTCTGTCTGGCGATGAAAGCCGTCAATGTCGGTTTGGCCGTAAGCATAACCGATACCGGCTTTCCAAAAGAGGCCGAATTTTCTTTCCAAACCGAGAGCTATGCCATAGGTGTCGGAACTCCAGCCATGGGCTCCGTAGGCGGTATCCAGTTTGGCGTGATTGCCCATAAGCTGCACCCAGGCGTTGGCGTCGCGATAAGGATTTTCGCCGGAAAAGATGCCGCGCCAATCGGAAGCAGTGCCGCTGCTTAGTCTGCTGCCTACGGCGCCGAAAATTTCATTGCTGATGGTCGTTTGTTCCTGTTGCACCATGTCGGCCGTTTCCGGAGACCAGGCCGCGATGTCGTCCAAGCCTTCTTGCAGCGTGTCGGCCGACTGCAGCTTGGCCGAGACGGAGTCAGCCACGTGGTTGAACTGATGGTTTTCATCAGGGGCACGGTCATAAATCAACGCCTCAACAGCCGCAGCGCTGTTGGCATCGGTCCGGAGAGCGCCTCTGATTTCGCCGGCCGATTTGCGGGAGACTTCGTATGCACCGTTTGTCGCACCCTCTTTGAGGTTGTAAAAAGTGTTGTTTTGGAGTTCAAAATTTTTATCAAGCGAACCGCCGTCGCCAATCAAGTCAACCGTGCCGCCTTTGTAGCCGTTTTTCATCAAGAGGGTCAATTTGGCTCCGTTGTTTGTTACCTGATTGGTAATGGTCGTTTTGCCGGCGGTGGCAACAAGTTCCGAACCCGTTTCAAAAACAAGTTTTCCGTTGCCGTCGATGCCACCGTCAAGAGTCAGCTTGGAATTTGAGGCAACATTTACATTGCCTTGGTTGTAAATGTCGTTAAAATCGCCGTCTGAGCCGTTAACTCTGTTGCCTGAAAACACGGCATCGCCTTTGATTTTAACCGTGCTATCTGTGTCGTTGTAAATGGCGCCGCCCTTTGATCCGTCGGTCGAGTTGTTGACAAAGTTGGTGTTGCCCTCAAGCGTAACGGTGCCTTTGTTCCAGTTATAAATTGCCCCGCCGCCGGTCGTGGCTTTGTTGTTCTCAAAATCGCCGCCATCCTTAAGCTCCAGCGTGCCTCCATAGTTCAGAACCGCACCGCCGTATTTGGCTGCGTTGTCCTTAAACGTTGCATGCTTTTGAGAACTGACCGTTCCGGAGTTGTATATGGCGCCGCCCATGTTGGCGGCCTCATTGTGCGAAAAAGTCAATTCGCCGTCTTGAGCAGTGAAGGTTTTGCTGTTATAAATTGCGCCGCCGTTTTTTTCCGAAGAATTGCCTTCAAACGTTATGTCGGCCTGAGAATTAACGATTCCGGCATTGTAAACGGCACCGCCTCCGGCGGTTGCCTGATTATGCGCAAAAGTCAGGCTGCCGTTTTCGATATTGATTGTGCCGTCACTGTAAATGGCGCCGCCGCTGTTTGACGAAGTGTTGTTTTCAAAAGTATTGGTGCCGTGAAGATTGGTTTGAGCGCCCCAGTTATAATATGCTCCGCCGCTGTTTGACGAAGTGTTGCCGGAAAACGAAGCGTCCGTCAGGTTCATGACCGCGTCTGAGGCATTCATGACCGCGCCGCCAAACTTGGCCGTGTTGTTCTCGAATTTGGCATTGCTCATGGTTATTTCGCTGCCTTCGGCATTATTGTAAATGGCGCCGCCTGAACCTGTTTCGGCACTGTTGTTCTTAAACTCGACGGCACCGTTGAAAGAGACTGTGGCGTGACCATTGCTCCTCGTGATGTTGCTGAGCGCACCGCCGCTTTCTGCCTTGTTGCCGTCAAATACGGTTTCACCCATCTTTACGGTGCCACCCTGATTTGAAATGGCGCCGCCGAGTTTGGCTTCGTTGTCCTTAAAAACAGAATGTCCGGTGATGGTGACATCGGTACCGTTAAAGATGGCGCCGCCGCTGGTGTCGGATTTGTTTTCAGAAAAAACGGCTTCTTCCGTTTCTACCGTGAAAACGCCTGTGTTGCTGTAAGATCGGTCATTATAAACTGCGCCGCCGGCATAAGCTTGATTCTTTTCAAAAGTTACCTTCTTGCCTTTGATGGTGAAGTCTTTATTGTTGGAAACCGCGCCGCCTCTGTTCAAGTCGCCGCCGCCTTTAGCCTGATTTCCGACAAACGATGTCGTGCCGTCCAAGGTAACCTGACCGACGTTGTGAATTGCTCCGCCAAAACCAGTGTCAGCTTTATTATCCTTAAAAGTATTGGTGCCGCTCATTTCAACGGTGCCTTTATTATAAATGGCGCCGCCGACACCCTGAGAAGCTCGTTCTCTGTGCACGGTGTTGTTTTCAAACGTATGTTCACCGTCTTTGAGAGTTATGTGGCCGTTGGTTTCGTTGTAAAAGACGCCACCGTCATTATTGGTTGAACTGTTGTTGCTGAAGGTCGCATCGCCTGTCAATTCAAAGGTTCCGCCCTGGTTATCCAAGACAACGCCCTGTTTGTCGCTCTGAAAATTGTCAAACGTCAAACCGTCATGAACAGTCATCTTTTGGTTGCTTTTGAGCTGCATGCCCTTTTTGTCATTGCCGTTGAGGGTTGCGCCGTTGCCGGCAACATCCATGTCATGTTTGGCCGCTCCAAGATCATTGGTCAGCGTTTCGGAACCCTCTTGAAAGGCGTACGAACCCTGGTTGGTGTCTTTGTAGGCGTCTTCAAAAGATGCCTGCGCATTTGCGGCAACCAGTGCCGTCGAAGTCAATAAAGCCAAACCCAATATGTTATTCTTCATTTGTTTTCCCGTTACAATTTTGGTCTAAGTTCTTCTATAAACAGGCATAAAAATAACAACAAGTTAAAAAATAACTTATAAAATTTTGTTCATGTAAATGATTCACGATAAGCGCAAAATGATAGAGAGTGTGCCGGATAAATCTTTTGCAAGACAAAAATCATTGAGAAGCCGATAATATTCGTCAACACTTGGGGCAACATAAAATAATTTCTGACAAATGTCAAGCGCTTTATCGAATTTTTTGTCCAGCCGGCGACATTATTTTGTGCTTCGATATTCTGTATATAAAGACGGTAAATTGCAGAGATGGTAAAATTGACTGTTTTTGTAAATTTTACACTTTTCCTTTTGTCGCAAGAACAATTTAAAAATAAGTAAAAATAAGACGTTGCTATATTTTTCCAAAGATAAGCATGCCATTTAGACAACCGGGTGCAAATATTTATTGACTTTAGAAATCGCTTGTATATAATGAAGCTGTTTAGTCCGATTAGACTATAAACTTTATGCGCAAATAAAGATAAGGATTTGAAAATGAAAAAAGAATTTTTGTTTACTACAGCCTTGGCGGCGGTTAGCTTTGCGGCGTCAAACGCTTGGGCTACCGCTTCTAATGCGTGGGACGGAAAAGATTTTACCAATCAAACAACTCATAAAGTTGTTACCGATAACATGGAGGCAAATGATTTTACGGTATCACAAAATAAAAATACCGGTAACGGCGGCGGTGGCGCGATATATGTCCAAAAGCCGGAAGTTAACAATGGTTATACGCCTGGTTCGCTTACGCTGAATGGCGGTACATTTTATCATAATCATGCCAAATATGACGGCGGTGCGATTGGCAACTATGGCGATTTGAACATTAATGGCACCAAATTTAGAAACAACACGGCGCAAACGGAAGCAAAAGACAACAATAGTCCCATTGGCGGCGGTGCGTTGTCTTTGGGTATTGATTCGCACACAACCATCAGAGGCGCTGAATTTACAGCAAATTTGTCAGGTTATAACGGCGGCGCAATTGCCACCCGCAGAACAGTGGAGAGTTCGAAAGAAAGTAAACCGCTTCATCACTATTTGGAAATTTATGATTCGACGTTTTTAGGCAATGAAGTCTTTGATGCCAAAAAAGGAAATGGCGGAGGCTACGGCGGCGCGATTGCAACCACGTTTGAAGGTACCAAGATAAGCGGCAGCACTTTTGTGGCAAACCAGGCTAATAAAGGCGGTGGCGCCATTTATTTAACCGGTTTGGTTAAAAAGAATGATAGTACTCTGGAAGATGAAACACACAGAGGCGGCACATTACTGGTTGAAAATTCCAATTTTTTGAGCAATAACGCGCTTCAAGGTCAAGGCGGCGCAATTCTTACGGGCACAAATTCAACTTCGTTAGATGTCAATGGTTCTACATTTGAAGGAAATAGCGCCAAGTTTGGCGGCGGCGCGATTTGGTCCGGCTCCTCAACCAACATCCGCAACAGCACCTTTAAGAACAACAGAACAACGGCCACAGCCTATAATAACGATGATTTTTCTAAAGATGTCGAAAGCAGCAACGCTGAGGGCGGCGGTGCGCTTTTTGTCGGGTCGTCTTCAAAAGTTTTTATTGATGGTTCTACATTTGAAAACAATGCTTCCGGCACGGTCGGTGGCGCAATCGCAACCCGCGGTAACAGCAACGGTCAAAAAAGCAGCTTGACCATTAACAGATCCACTTTTAAGAAAAATACTTCCAAGGTTGCCGGCGGCGCGCTCAGTATTGGCAGTAAAGATGAAGGCACTGTTAAGGGGAACGAATTGAAAATCACGGAAAGTGATTTTAATGAAAACTCCTCTAAAGTTGGCGGCGCTATCTATAACAGAGGTGAAATCAGCATTGAAAAAGGCAGCTTTAAGGATAATAGCTCTGAAGGCGTCGGCGGGGCTATCGTAAACAGCGGCGGCAGCTTGGAAGTTGCCGGTGTGACCTTTAGCGACAACCGTGCGACAACGGATGGCGGCGCGATTTATAATAATAAAAAAGGCAATAAAGGTAATCTTAAAATTACAGGTGGCTTGTTTAAAGGAAACACCGCAAAAGGTAACGGCGGCGCTATTTTCAGCGGGGATGACACTGAAGGATTGTCCGTTGAAGACGTAACTTTTGAGAGCAACTCGGCTAAATTCGGCGGCGCGATTTCCTTGGACGGCGATAAGAATACCTTTGCCGGAAATAATATTTTTAAGAGCAATATTGCTCAAGATGCCGGCGGTGCGTTGAACATCGCCGGTGACGGTAAAGTAACCTTTGCCGAAAACAGCGTTAACGTTTTTGAAGGCAATATGAGTAAGGATAATAAAGGCAATGACATCAACTTTGGCAATAACGGTTCCGTTGAAGTTGCAAAAGGCGCCACATTGTCGCTTGACGGCGGTATTACCGGTGGAAATGGCACACTCACGCTCCACAACGGCTCAACCTTGATTGTTAAAGACACAACCAAAGTCGAAAGCGATGTTAAGAGCCAGAATACCGAGCCTCTCGGCGCAATTCAAGTGGTCGTTACAGACAAGACCATGCAGGGACAAAAGCTTCAGTTGATAGGTGAAGACGGTATTTTTACGAAAGACAAATTGGCAGAGAATCAATCGTCCATGAGTCTGAGCCCGACAGATCCGATGCCGCGGCGTTACACTTATGTGGAGTCAATGTTTGATCAGAATGCCAACAATCTTTATCAATTTGAGAAAGAAGCCGGCTCAAACGGTGTCAGCTATGCCGTCAAAGAACGGTCTTCAGACGAAATTGCCGACAGATTGGGTGTGAAAGAAGTTGAAGCATCGACTTTGCTCGTCGCCTCTTCTTCCAAAACAGGAAGCGGCCGTTCTGATTTTGACGATGTGCAAAATATGCTCCGTCACGAAGCGCAATACGGCAAAAACAGCGCCTTGCTGAGCCGTTCGGCGGACGCGTTGGGTGCTGATGCCGCGCCGGTTGTCCATACGCGTGAAACCATGTTAAACAACATGATTTTTGACGCGGCCAACGACGCTCTAGAGGATAATGCCTCGGCAATGCTTGTTCAGTCTGAAACCAATCCGTTGTTTGAAAAAGTCAAACTTTGGGCTAAAGGCTTATTTAACCGCGCCGAAAAAAATGATACGGCCAAAGCTCACGGCTTTGATATTGATACGTATGGCGCTGCCATAGGTGTTGATAAAGTTGTCGGCAACGGTAAGGTCGGTTTGGGTTATGCCTATAACCATTCTGATATTGACGGCTATACGCGTGATACGGATGTCGAAACGCATACGGCGTTCGTTTATGGACAATATCAGCCGGCAGATTGGTATGTCAAAGGTGTCGCCGCATACAGCTGGTCAGACTATGAAGAAGACAAATCCGTTTTGGGTCATGACGCCAAAGCAAAGTATGATGTCAATACAGTTGCCTTGGAAGGCTTGTATGGTTACAACATCCATACTCAAAACGGTTATGATATTACACCTGAGACCGGTTTGAGATATTTGCGCGCGTCACAAGACGCTTATACCAATGCGTTGGGCGTGCGTGTTCAAGATCGTGACATAGATGTGGTGACGGCAGTTGCCGGTATGAAAGTTGCAAAGAATTTTGAACTTTCCAACAATATGAACATCCGCCCGGAAGTTCACGCCGCGTTGACGTACGATTTGAACACCGATGACAACGATTCTGTTGTGTATCTTCCCAACGGTGCCTCGTATCGTGTGAATGGCGAGAAACTGGAACGCTTGGGCTATGAATTCGGTGCGAAAGTCTCAACCGACGTTACTTCTCAATGGGAAGTCGGTCTCGGTTATGATGGTAGATTCCGTCAGGATTATCAAGATCATACCGGCTTGGTTAGTGTTAAATATAAGTTTTAATATTTGACATTTCCTGTAAAAAGCGCTTCGGATACAAGTTCGGAGCGCTTTTTATTATGGGCTTGTTGTCTTCGCGTTCATAAAATTTTACACATAATGAAGAGAATCACAGAGTTCAGCTATTATACTGTTTTTTCTTTTGTTTTCCGTAAGGCTGATTGTAGTTTTCAGCAGATTTTTAAATCACAAATTGTTATTTTTGCCAAAAATTTGAGTTTTGCGGTTATCCTGCACAGGCCGGCGTAAGCCGGCATTGTTTTAACCTATAAATTGTGGAGGAAGTGTAATGTTATATAACATTAAACCAGCCAAAACTTCGAAACAAGAATTAGCAAAAGAACTGCGTCGAATTAGTCGACGTATGAAAGTGGAGGGATATGTCAGCATGGCGAAGATTATCGTTAAGCTCGCTGAAATATTTGTCAACAATGATAAAAGTCAAAAGTAGTCTTATTCAATAAGCTACGGGCGGCGGGGTTCCTTATGGGGCTCCCGCTGCTAAAACCAAATTTGCGGTGAAGGTTATTGATGAACCTTTAGCGCAACATTGTGATTAAAAATAAGGACTTAAGCCAAAATTTAAGCCCTCAATTTGTCGTGGCTGAAGACAATGTGCGGTTGTCGAGTAAAATGAAAGGTATCTGTGATGCGTTTTATCATCAGATACAATCCTTTTCAAAGCGTGACAATTTGCCACTTTTTATTTCCATAGTGATAATATATTGTTGCAAGGAAAGTTAATATGGCTAATATTTTATCTGTAATGTCATATTTATAATAATTGAAGCTAATATATTAGCTGTATATTGATGTCTATAAACTGTTTATTTTTTATCATTATCAATAAGTTTTGATAATTCGTTCAAAAATCCGACGGTATTGCACTATAAACGGAATTTGACAAATTCGCTTAATGCCAAAAAGCATTCTGCTTTAATTGACGCTTCCATTAATCAAATTCTGGAGAACTTACCCAAAAAGTAGTTTTTTGTTTGTCATGAGTATATAGATAAAAAAATTCGTTTTTTCGTTGACTCTTCTTTAAAAAATGATAATAAACATTTAAGAAAGAAAATTATTATGTTTAACAAATAAAAATTATGAAACTTATTTTCAACAACGGTTGGTACGTGTCGGGAACCGTGAAAAACTTTGCTCTCTATCGAGCGGATAAAACGCTTGTCGCTGACAAGTTAAGAGGCTGCAATGTCTATGAAAACGGTTGGTATATGCTGGCAACGGCTGACGGCTGTGCTCTCTATCGGGCGGATGGAACCTTTGTTGCTGACAAGTTAAACGGCTGCTGCGCTTATAAAAATGGCTGGTATAAGCTGAGAACAGCTGGCGGCTATGCTCTCTATCGGGCGGATGGATCGCTTATCGCCAACAAGTTAGGCGACTGCCATGTTTATTCCAACGGCTGGTATAAGCTGATAACGGATAACGGCTATGCTTTGTATCGGGCGGATGGGACCCTTGTTGCTGACAAGTTAGACGGCTGCACGGTCTTTGAAAACGGCAGGTATAAGCTAAAAACGGCTAACGGTTATGCTTTGTATCGGGCGAATGGAAAGTTGGTGGCTGATAGGCTCAAGGATTATGACGATGACAGCCACAGAACTTGGTATTAAAATCTTAAAACCT
>CANPYJ010000018.1 GCA_947588275.1 uncultured Alphaproteobacteria bacterium
TTTATTTTATCACAAAATACCCCTTTCTGCAAGAAATATTTCATACATCACACTATATCGACAAAATGCTTAATTTTTAGTTTAGACCCGTTTAAACACACCGTACTCAATCGGCGGCAAAAAAGATGAACGCCGACCGACAATAAACTCCACCTTATCAACGCGCGCCAACGACGGCCCTTGATGACAAGCAGCCAGCATTTGATCAAGCTTATCTTCTTCTGCACTCATCAAAATCTCAACGCTGCCGTCCGCGGCATTATGAATCCATCCGGAAATGCCGCCGATTTCGGCAGCCTCATGAACGGCCCAGTAGCGAAACCCGATCCCCTGCACACGCCCTTTTATGCGAATATATACTTCTTTCATGAATGCAAAAACTTCTCAATGTCTGCAAGTTCTTGTCGACGCTCCTGCCGCCGCGCCTCAGCCTCGGCATCGACTCCCCATTTGTCCGCCTGAAAAAGCTCTTCCAAATACGCGGCCTTATAGGCCTTTTCAGCGTCAATTTCGCCACACACCAAAGCCGCCGCCAGCAAAACAGAACGCATGTTCAAAGCGGCCAAATAGAAAGCCGCCAACTGTTTGTCAGACAATTTCTGCATAAAACTTTGCAGTTTTTCGGAACTTTTTTGGTTTTCAGCCTGAACTTCCAATCCCCGAGTAGGTTTAAATCCGGCACCGAATTTATTTTTTGCCCACTCCAAAATCGGCGTCCACTCAATTTCCTGCCGCTTGACAAGTTCATCTGTGCTTCCCCAAAACAACAACATATCTGTTGCCGCATAGGTCAGCAAACGTTTGATAATATCCGCGCGATATTGCGCAATCTCGTGTTCTGCCTGTATAAGTTTTTGCATAGTCATCAGTTCGTCCGTTACTTCTTAGATTTAAACATCCCGAGAAAATCTTTGGCCGCGTTGGTTACGCCGTTGATACCGTTTTGAATCTGCTGTGAGGTCTCACGATAAATATCTTGCGAGGCGGCACGCACGCCGGTCGGTTTGGGAAAACGGGAGGCATAGGGTGTTCCCTCAAGCGCCGCATAGCAAGGCGAGCCGCTGCCGTTAAGAAACATTTGCGAGCCCAGATAGCCGATTCCGCCTGTGGCTGCCACCCCGACCAAAGTTTTAAAGGCTTCTTTGTCATCCAGCATAATTCTTGGTTTTTCAAGCGTACCGCCGATTTTGATGAATGAGGCCAGCGCCTGCGCCACATTACCGCTGGCCAGTTCGTTGAGCGCCGGTGCAATCGTAAACGCAATAGCGTCATTAACCAAATTGATTTCGCCGTCGCCGACAATGGTCAGCTGCTTGGCATCTATCACCACTCCGCTGGGAAACACCGCTTTTCCGCTGCCCAGATTGGCTCGCAACACTGCGCAAGTTAAATTAAGATCCGTCGTTTTAGACATCTTTATCTTAAGTGCGGTCAACAACTGTGAAATAAAATTGCTGCTTAAAAACTTCAAGCTTCCGGCCTGCACCACCGACTTGTCGACCACCGCCGCCGCCAGACCTTTAAGATTTTGCAACAATTGCCGATAAGTTGCGCCGACGGACGTGACATTAATGTCCAAATCGAACGCACCGCCGCTCTTAACTCCGAAATCGCCGTCTCCGGCAACCGAAAATTCCTGATGCAGGTTTTGCAACTTCATATTCTGGCTTTTGGCCGTCAGCGCAACACTTTTGGCGGCCGCATCGACATTGAGCGTCGCATTGATTGTTCCGCCGCCGAAGTCCAAAACCACCGGTTTTAGGGCCAGACGTCCGTTTTTAAGCACTGCCGTCAATTTCACGTTTTGAGCCTGCATTCCCGGCGACAAAATTAACTGCTGTACCGCCAGCTTGAGATTGGCGTCGGCACTATACAACAGATTATACAGAACCGGCGTGTCGGGCACGCTTTCAAGCGCCTGTGCCTCGCCGATGAGCACTGGAAACGCCAAAGCCGCGGTTTTGTTTGCTTCCAGCGAGGGCAAATTTATCTTCGGACTCTGCAAATCACCGCTGACTTGCGGAACTTTGCCGTCCCAGCGGACTTTGAGCCGCCCACTGATGTTATTGCCGGAAATACTGAGTTTATCAATCTGCATGTTTGCCGACTTCAAATCACCGTCGGCCTGCGTTTTAAGCGAGATTTTGGGCGCGCCCATATTGCCCGCCGGATTCTCAAACGCGACGATTGCCGCATAGCGCGGATTGTTCAGCGCGTCAACCACGCTGCCGTTAACATCGACATCAGCGCCCAGAGCTTTGGCCGTAAGCACTATCGGGAAAGCCTCGTCGACGCTCATCAACTGCATCGGCGTACCGAGCTTGGCCTTGCCGCTGATTTTTTGCCCGTTGTACATCAAGTCAAATACCGTCGACATATTTTCGTCAAACCCCGGAATTTCAAGTTCAAGTTTCTCCAAAGCCAGATTCTGCCGTTGTTCGATTTGGGCATCAAAATAATCGACCATTCCGTTCTCAATCACAATGCTGCGTGCCGCAAATCCGGCCAATACCGATGTCGAATCGGCCGCCGGCTCAACCGCCTGCGCCTCGCCGATCAAACTCCAACCGAACGAACCGTGCACCGTCGGCTGCGGCTTAAGCGCCCCGGCAAATTCCCAGTTGGCTTGACCGGAAGCCGACTTTTCCAAATAAATCTGCGGCTCATTTAAAACAATATTGTCAATGACGATTTGTTTTTTCAAAAGCGGCATCAGCGCAAACGTAATCTCCGCCTGCTTCACGCTGGCCATCAGCGGCTCTTTGGCCCAATCGGCATTGGCCAAAGTCACGTCATTAACAACAATCGTCGGAATCAGAGATATTGCCACGCTGGCCTCGCCGTTGATGCTCAACTTGCGTCCCAAATACTGCTCGGCCATTTCTTCGGCATAGTGCTTATATTTGTTAAGATCAAAGTTTCGCACCATCAGATAACTGCCGATAGCCAAAACGATAATCAGCCCAAAAACAACCTTGGCCAAAAATTTTACAACGCGCATTATTCTATTCCTCCCAATTCAGCCCAAACAAGTCCAGCGCCTGCCGAAAATGCGGCGGCAGCGGCGCTTTTATAATCAGTGGCCTTTTATATATCTCCGATAAATCAATTTTGTATGCATGCAAAAAAAGTTTATTTTCCAGTTCGCTCGCTTTCTGCCGCTTAAGTCCAAAATATTTGTCATCTCCCGCAATCGGACAACCGATAGATTCGAGATGCGCCCGAATTTGGTGGGTGCGTCCGGTAAGCGGGCTGGCTTCCACCAAAGCCAATTTGTTGCCGACGCTGTCAATCACCCGATAGAGCGTCTGCGCGGCTTTGCCATCCGTTGATGCGCGCATTTTTTCACCGATTTTCAGAAGCGGCACGTTGATATTTCCCTTTTGGGGCTTGGGCACGCCAAAAGTCAACGCCAAATAAGTTTTGCGCAGATTTTTCTCGCGAAATGCGCGGGTGAGTTTTTCGGCGCTCAGCCGCCGCCGCGCCAAAATCAAGACACCGCTGGTTTCTTTGTCAATCCGGTGAACAAGCTTTGGAGTCTCGGCATAATCAAACTTGAGAGCGTCCAGCATTCCGTCCAGATGCCTCAAAGTATTGGTTCCGCCTTGCACGGCGAGCCCGGCCGGCTTGTTAATGGCGATAAGGTCGTCATCGCGATACAAGACCAAAGACTTCACAAACGCCGCATCTTTATCCGAGACGCCGCCGGTTTGCAACACAGCGGCTTCTGCCTGAAGCGGCGGCACCCTGATTTCTTGTCCGGACGAAAGTTTGTATCCGGCCTCGGCGCGACTGCCGTCAACTTTGATTTGCTTTGTGCGCAAAAGTTTTTGCAGCCGTGAAAGCCCAAGTCCCGGATAATATTTAAGAAACCAACGATTAAGCCGCATTCCGTCATCTTCCGGCCGCACTTTAATCAGTTCAACGCCCATCGGTTAAGACTCCGCATTGTTTTTGCGCTTGGCAGCCTGTTTTTCGGCGCGCAGCTTGTCAAAATATTCTATTCTTTTCTTAATTTCGCGTTCAAACCCGCGGTCAGCCGGATAATACAGCTTGGTGCGCGCCACGCCGTCGGGAAAATAATTGGCTCCCGAAAATCCGTCTTCACAATCCGGATCATACTCATACCCTTCACTGTACCCAAGTTGTTTCATCAGCTTAGTCGGCGCGTTCAAAATATTTTTTGGCGGCATCAGCGAACCGGTCTTGCGCGCCAGCTCTTTGGCTGCATACATTGCCTTATACACGCCTACCGATTTCGGCGCGGTAGCCAGATAAGCCGCCAGCTGCATAATCGCCAAATCTCCTTCCGGCGAACCCAAACGATCATAAACCTCCCAACAATGAATGGCTTGCCCAACCGCATTCGGATCGGCCAAGGATACGTCCTCTATGGCAAATCTGGTCATTCGCCGCAGCAGATATTTGGGATCTTCGCCCGATTCCAACATCCGGGCCACCCAATACAACGCCGCGTCTACATCTGACCCGCGCAATGACTTGTGTACCGCCGAAATCAGGTTATAGTGCCCATCGCGGCCTTTGTCGTACACCGGCGCCCGCGAGCGGATAATTTTCATAATCATGTCTTTGTTAAAGACTTCGCCTTTTTGCGCATAGTTCCACACGCTTTCGGCCAAATTCAAAATATAGCGCCCGTCGCCGTCGGCAATTTCTTTCATAAAAGCGCGGGCCTCGTCGTCAACCGGAAGCTTGCGCCCGACCTCACGCTCCGCTCTTTGCAAAAGCTCTTCAAAATCATCTTCGCTGAGGCGATTCAGCACAAAAACCTGACACCGTGACAGCAACGCGGCATTAAGCTCAAACGATGGATTCTCGGTTGTGGCTCCGACTAAAATAATCGTTCCGTTTTCGACATAAGGCAAAAATCCGTCTTGCTGCGACTTGTTAAACCGATGAATTTCATCAACAAACAAGAGTGTTCCCTTGCCCTGATTGGCACGTCTTTCTTCGGCATATTGAAACACCCGTTTCAAGTCGGCCACCCCCGAAAAAACCGCAGATATTTGCTCAAAATAAAGATTCGTGTTTTCGGCAATCAGCCGTGCGATAGTCGTTTTGCCGCAGCCGGGAGGCCCCCACAGAATAAACGAGGTGATTTTTCCGGCTTTCACCATCCGCCCAAGCGGCGCGTCTTCTCCCACGACCTGATCCTGCCCCACCACTTGTTTGAGCGTTTGTGGACGCAGACGGTCGGCCAGCGGCCGTTTAACCTGAGATGAAAACAGCGTTTCTTCCATGATTCGTTTATCCGATATGTTTTGTTACACCATATCAGAAGTCTTTTTAAAATAACAGTTATTTTTTCAAATCAAACGGATTTTCTTCCGTCGAAGCATCATTTTCGCTGAAAGCGTCCTCTTCCAACCACCAGCCAGTGTCTTGGGAAACCGGACGAATTTTGCGCCACTTCTCGGAAATGTCGTTAATCATGACCGTTTCGGTTTTTACGTCATCGGGAACTTTGCTTCTGACGTCGTTATAAACAAGATTCATATACTGGTCGAGCTCTATTTCGTCATCGATTCCCAAGTCAACATCATAAAGCACTTCTTCCACGCAAGGGATTCTGATATCTTGCACATTGCGTTGAGCTGCCAGCTCGGGCGACAAAAAATAAACTGCGTCCAGCGTGGCTTTTTCTTTAAACTCCTCGTCTTGCCAAAAGGTCTTGTTGCGCGTCAACACCGGCCGATGATAATAGCCCTCCGCCAACAAGAACTGATATCCCTTCGTTTTGACCTGTACATTCTTTTTGCCGATTAAATCCTTGGCCAGACGATGATAATAATTGGCGTCCGAAACTCGTTTTTTGTTTCTGGGCTTTCGTTCGCCCCGCGGAATTTGCACGACTTTGGTGGCAAACAACGCCAGTTTATTCAACTGACGACTCATTTGCACGCTGTCGTCCGCCATAATGATCTTGCATCCGGCGCCGGCGACAAGCTTTTCCAACGTTTCATGTCCATAAGTATTTTCCATAATGCTCAAATTGTTGCACAGCAGCAAAAAAGAGGTTCCAAACTTGGCACCCTTGACAAGGCTCTCATCCAGTCCCCGCACTTTCAGCAGCTGTCCGGCATCGTCAAAAACGGTCAAAATCGGTAAATTGCCGCTTTTGCGCCGACGCAGCGCGCCATACTGCAACAAAATCTCGACAAACATCCGATTAACAACTTTGGTGGTTTTGGTGGTTGCCGCGGCATAAACGGTCACCGGTTCGATTCGACCGGTTTTGAAATTTTTGATTCCGTGAATATCCGCTGTCTTAAAATCATTGCCGCCGGTTCTTTCACGAACAGCTTGATTCAAAAACACCCTCAGCGGTTTCAGGACATAGGCAAACACTAACTGCCGCTGCTGCTTGGACAAATACAAAAACTGTTGAAGCCCCTTGATGATATTGCCGCCATAATTAAACAACGCGGCTTCGGTCAACAGCTGCTCCAGCCAACCGCGCCAGTCACCGCTGTTGTCTGCATCTTTGGAGGTCAAATAATTTTTAAGCAGCCAATCCGTCAACATGGCAAAACACACGGCCTTGCCCTGCCACGGAACCGGTATCCCGCCCCAACTGCCGATTGGCAGATAATTGTCGGGATTAAGCACACCGCGATTAACCTGTGCGATGGCTTCAGCTCCGTACTGCTCCGGCATCATGGCATAATAACTGAGCAACACATCCTTGTCATCCTGACTCAGATGCCCCTTCTCAATGATTTTAGTCAAAAAATAATCATTGGCCGACGCCTGCGCGCATTTGGCCGTCAAAAAGCCGATAAATGCCGTCAATACGCTGCTGGCCTGCCAATTCCAATAATTGTTTTTGTCGACGACGCCGTCCACCGAAATCAAAAAAGAAGCCAAAAATTTAAGATATTCTTCACGCGCTGCTCCCTTGGGCGGCACATTGTCCGGCGCCAACGGATTCCACCGCGGATAAATTGTGCCTTTGCCCTCATCGTCGAGCAAGTCCCAATTAAAGTAAAAAACCCGGCCGACACGCGCCCGGCTGCCGCTGGTATAGCGTGCCAAGGCACCGCTGTCGTCAACGGCCAGCACACAACTGTCATCCACCCGCAAAATGGACGGAATAGCCACCGTGGTCGTCTTGCCGTTGCCGGTCTCGCCGATGCACAAAACCGCGCCGACTTCGGGCAACCCGAGCAGATGTTTCTCAAACCACCCCAAGACCATGTTTTTGCCGCTCAAAAAGCCCATTTGCCGCACTTCTTCCAAACGGGCAAAATGCCGATTCAAAACATACCACAAACTGAACGAACAAGGAGAACGGCTGAAAATATAAAACCACATTCCGACCGATATGATTGGCACCGGAAGCGGCAGCCACAAAACCCAGACAAGCTGAAATTCCTTGAGGCTCCGGCACAACGCCTGCCACCAGCCGGCATAAATAACAAAAAAATAAGAAGGCTCGACCAAGAACTTCATAATGTCGTGTTCCTGCCAATAATAGTTGGCCGCATTGCCATCCGACAACTCAAATATCAGCAAAAAACTCAGACTTGATAAGATAACAAAACACAAAAACGCCAAAAAAGCGCAACTCAGCGCCACCGCCAAAGCACGTCCCAGACTTCGTTCATCTTCTATGGTCAAATCCGAGGGCATATCAGCGGCCGTCCCGCCCTCGGCTTATGATTTGCCTCGTAACGCCCGGGTTCACGGCCTCATTGCTTTTGCTATCCTTAACCACTTCTTTTTCAAGTTCTTTTTTCATGGCCGAACGGGCTTCCAGTTCCTGACGTTTGCGTTCCTCAATCACTCGCCGCAGTTCCTCATTGTGCGATTTGACTTCCAATTCCTGTTCCGACTTCACGTTCTTAAGCGCCTGCTCATCTTTTATGTCAGGCTTACGCGCGCCGCTGCGAAAAACCTTTTTGCCGGCGTTCATCAAAGCCTCGATGCTGATACCTTTGTCGTGCATCACATCCCATATGCCAAACTCTTTGCCATCGCCCAAAAAGATAGATGAAATGTCGATTCCTTCAAATTTTTTTTGTTTTTTCTTCTTAGGAGCTAAAATTTTTGCCAGTTCCTCTTTGGTCGGCACCCGCCCCAAAGCCTGAGCAATTTGTTCCGGACTGATAATGCACTCACTCAAATCCAGTTCCAATATATTTACGCCGGTTAAATCACAGCCCGTAAAATCCACGCCTTTGAGATTAACCTGCGTCAAATCAATCCGGCGCAAATCAAGGAGAGTCATATTAATTTTGGACAGATTAAGCTTGTGCGGATAATATTTGGCAATATATTCTATAAGTTCTTGTAATTCTTCAATACCCAAAGAATCTATTTCAATATCAAGCAGAATGGCGTTTTCGATATCGGCTTCCTGAAACTTGACGCCGTTAAGTTTGGCACCGGTAAAATTTGTTCCGTGCAAAACGGCACCGGTAAGCACTGCGCCGGTCAAATCGGCTCCCGAAAGATTGGCATTGGTCAGATTGGCGCCCGAAAAATCAACGCCGCGCAGATTGGCTCCCGAAAAATCGACTTCGCTTAAATTAGCCACCGAAAAGCTGGCATTTTGCAAATTTTCTCCGGAAAACTGGCCGTGCTCGAGATTTTTTCCGACAAAATCGATGTTGCCGCCGATTGCGTTCTGATTTGTAAAACTGTCCACAGAAACCGCATGCCAAGCGTTGCCGCCCGAAGAAACATCGCGCATCTGTTCATAGCGCTTTTGATTTTCCTCAATCTTGGAACGAATTATATCAATTTTGCTGTCTTTCGTATCCTCTGCCATAATCGTTTCCGTCCGTTACATCTGGTTTATCATAAACCAAATTTTGTCTTTTGACAAACTATTTTACCGCAGCAAACACTCATACCCCGCATTCATAACCTTCCGACAAAGATGTTCAAGCTTCTGCGGCGCCGCCTTAACCACCAGACGATACAGTGGCTGTCCGTTCATTTCTGCGGTTTCGATTTGCGGCGTCGTCCCTTTGAGTTCGACAACCTTGGCGCTGATTTCTTTCCAATCGTCATCCGCATTGTGCCGCTCGACATAGGCTCCCAGCTGCATGATTTTTGCAGCCTTGTTTTCCGGCAAACCGGCGGATTCGCGCGGCGCGGTTTCGCTGACGGCAAGCAATTTTGCCTTGGCGCGGGACGCCGTCTGCGAACGGGACGCCGTCTGCGGACGGAACGCCGTCTGCGGACGCGGCGAGGCATCTGCATAAACATCGTCGTTCACCACTTCCTCCAGCCAATTATCGTCCTTTGCCCAGCCGCCGACATTTTCGATTTGAGGCTTGACCTTAATTTGTTTTTGCACACCGGACATCATGTTTATCAAATCCTGATTGAACGACTTTTTAAGCCCTTGGGCAATATTTTTAACCGACGCTTTCAAAACCTTTTTGCCTAACGGCGACAAACCGGCATGGAAATACAGCCCGCGCACGGCGGCCGCCCGATCCGCACGCCGTTGCGCCTGCGCAAGCTCGTTTTCTTCCAGCCCAAGCCGCGTGTTAAACAGCGCCAGTTTCTCTTCAAAACTCGGATGCGGAAGCTTCTCCAACCTCTGCACCTCTTTACGCACGCTCACTGCGGCGCGATTGGCCGCCTCAGTTTCGGCATCGGCCAGTTTTACCAGCTGATACCCGACTTCAAGCTGTGTGACCACGGCGGCGCTCACTTCGTCAAAAGCCTTTTCTTTAAGGGCAGGCCGCCGTCTGTCATCTGCGCCGACTCGTTTGTAGGCATTGACCGCGTCAATCGCATTGGCGGCGACATTCAAGGCTTTTTCATACAATTTTCTCTCATAGACCTCGTTTTCGATTTTCAAACCGTTGACATCCAGACTGGAAACCGGCGGATACCGATTGCTGATACGGCTGCGCAGATCATCGGCGGCATAGCTTTTGAGCGCCGACTTGGCCAGGGCAAATTCGGTGCGATTGCGCACCGCGGCTTCCTGAAAAACTTCTATGCTGTAATCTTTGTCAAAATCCTCAAGCTCATAAAAACGCCGGCCTTCCAACGACACTTTTTCCATATCAAGCTGCGTCAAAGCAGCATATTCCTGCCGCATAAACTCCAACTGACTGCGCATTTCGTCCAGTCGATGCAGAAGGACCTGCTGATTTTTGCGATAATCGTATTCGGCCTCGCTTAAAGTCCCGTCACGCTGCTCTTTGGCATTGAGCGCATCGACAATTTTTTTCTCTTGCCGCTCCAAGCGGTCGAGATTTCTGAGCTCTTTGCCGGCAAACCAGGCATTCTGATGCAGCTTAATCGCTTTCAGCGCCATACTGCGCGCCGCGCTCTCATAAAAATAGTTATCGGTATAACTCAGGCTGTCGCTCAAACCGGCCACTCCGTAGATAACCGCGAACTCCAAAGCGCGCGCCGCTTCCATAAGCCGATTTTCATCGTTTACGTCAGAGACGATGACTTTTTGCAGCAAAGCCTCGCCGCTTTCCTCGGAAGAAACGGAAAAAATCCGTTTGTGCAGCTGGCTGCCGACCGTATCGGCATTGTATTTTGCCGCTCGCGCCATAGAATCATAGACGTCGAGCTTACCTTTGGCGGCTTCGGGGGCTGTGGCAAAAACCAATTCCGCCGGTTTCGATTCGGTCTGGATTTCCTGCTTTTCCACAGCGCAGGCAGCTAGCCCTCCCAGCGCCAAAATCGCAATTATCCGCAGAAATAAATGAGTTTTCATCGGCCATTCCCCCAATGTAACAATATGTAACAAGGATTTAAAAGCTTTTTAGCAAATTTATTGATATATGTAAACTAAAATAAATTTTGCAAAATTTTTAGGGATAAAAAATGACTTCAAATATCAGAGTTGCCGTCATCGGCGCCGGCATGATGGGCAAAAATCATCTTAAAACGTACAAAACGCTGAACGGCGTTGAATTGGTCGGCGTCTATGACATTTCGTCCGAAGCTTGCAAAGCCGCCGCCGAATCTTTTGGCATCAAAGCTTTTGCCACAATGGAAGAAGCCGCCGCGGCGGTCGACGCCGTCAGCATTGTCACCACTTCGGTCACCCATGCCGACGTTGGCTTGTTTTTCCTCAACAAAGGCATTCATTGTCTTATGGAAAAACCTCTCGCCACCACCGAAGCGCAGTGCAAACAGCTCATTGCCGCCGCCGAGAAAAACAATGTTACTCTCTTGGTCGGCCACATTGAGCAGTTTAATCCCGCGGTTGAGCAAATGCACCGCATTTTGTCTGACACCTCCAAAATCTGCTCGCTGTCCGCACGTCGCATGTCGGCTGCCAGCGGTCGCATTACGGACGTCGACGTGGCGATGGATCTCATGATTCACGATGTCGAGGTTATCCAGTCTTTGGTCAAGTCGCCGGTTATCAATGTTGAGGCTTCGGCGGTCAAAACGGCCAAAAGCCCTCAAGGCAAAGACTATATTACCGCCCTCTTGGAGTTTGAAAACGGCGCCACTGCAGACATTACCGCCAGCCGCATCACTCAGGCGCGCGTTCGTACGCTTTCGGTCACCACCGATACGAATTATATTGATATGGACTTCATTAACCAAAGCATCAACGTCCATTCGCAAGGGCGGATGCCGTTTGTCAACCAAGATGAAATTCCCGATTGGATGCATTATGGCCTGAAAGGCAGCGTCGAACAGTTGTTTATTCCGACCAATCAGCCGCTGCAGGCCGAATTGAATCATTTTACAAACTGCATTCGCGGCACCGAGACGCCGCGCATCACCGGTCAGGCTGCCCTGGAAGCGTTAAAAGTCGTATGGAAAATTGAAGAACGACTCGGTTTTTTTTGCGCAGGGCAAGACAGTCTTAACCTGGCGGCCGAATAAAACTTCTCTTGCCAAAAAGAAAATTAAGGGGCATATAAGATATGTCCCTTTTTTTAATAAACCGAAGATAAGAACGTGCGTTACAAAATCACAGTTGAATATGACGGAACCGACATTCTCGGCTGGCAACGGCAGCTCGACGGCCCCAGCGTGCAGGAATATTTGGAAAATGCGCTGAACTTCTTGGCCGAAGCCGGCGGCGGCAAAAATTCAGATGCCGCTTCGGAGTTGAACACCGAACTGACGGCGCAGGCCTCCGCCCCGCACCGATTGATTGGAATTCAGGGTGCCGGCCGCACCGATGCCGGCGTTCATGCTTTGGGACAAGTGGCGCACTTTGACTTAGAGCGCAACATAGCCGACTGGAAACTGCGCGAGGCCCTGAATTTTTATCTGCGAGAACAAAATGCACCGGTTGCGGTATTGGCTGCGGAAGCCGTCGACGATTCGTTTAACGCCCGTTTTTCGGCCAAAGGACGCGGCTATGTTTATCGAATTT
Source organism: uncultured Alphaproteobacteria bacterium (assembly GCA_947588275.1). Taxonomy (GTDB): domain Bacteria; phylum Pseudomonadota; class Alphaproteobacteria; order RF32; family CAG-239; genus CAZU01. Next base: position 12,350 of record CANPYJ010000018.1, read on the forward strand.
TAAATCGCCGTTCACCCTCTGTCTTGCTCAAAAACCGCGTTTGGTGGGTACCGGTGCCGCTCGATGTGGAAAAGATGCGCCAAGGCGCGGCTTTTTTGCTTGGCCGCCATGATTTCAGCTCGTTTCGCGCGGCCGCCTGCCAAGCCAAATCTCCGGTCAAAACGCTTGACAGGCTCGACATTGCCACCTCCGGCGAAGAAATCATTTTTACGGTGGAGGCCAAATCGTTTTTGCACCATCAGGTGCGCAATATGGTCGGAACGCTCAAATTGGCAGGAGACGGGCATTTGCGTCCGGAAGACATAAAGACCATATTGGAGCTCAGAGACCGCAAAGCCGCCGGCCCCACCGCACCGGCCTGTGGCTTATATTTAAGCAAAGTTTGGTACTGAGAGCTCATTCGCCGGACATCTCCAAAACTTGCACGGCAATATCATAATCAAATCCGGCGCGCACCAAAACCGCCAAATCTTTGGAGCGTCGAGCCGCCCGAGTTTCCGCGTCGGGACTGAAAGGGCCGATGTGCTTTTTGCGCGCCAGCTTCACTGCGGCCTCAAGCGGATTGTAATCTTGCGCATCAATCAACTGCGCAATGATGTTTTCGTCGATTCCTTTTTCCCGCAGTTTACCCTGAATATAGCGCGGCGACTTGCCGGCCGCCATATAATCTTTGATTTTTAGTTCGCTGTAACGCGTATCGTCCACATACCCGACACGTTGAAAATCGGCCAAAACTTCCTCAATCCAGTCATAGGCCTCGGCCTTGGAAAATTCCGGCGTATGATAGGCATAGTCATCGACTCTGCGGCGCAAAACCTTGCGCAGATTGGCAGTCGACGTCTCAAAACGCTTCAAATAATACAGTCCGATGTTTTTGAGACGCGCCGGAGTAATTTTGCGGCTGACAGTTTTTTTCGTAGGCATCACTTGAAATTTCCTCACAATCGTATTATACAACTCAAATTATATCACTATTTAAAAGAGAAGTGCAACATGGCTCCCATAACAATGACAAATTTTGATTCCTGCGTATCGTTTATGATAGAAAACGGCGTTTACCAAGGCCGGCTTATCCGTCTGCATCAGGTTGTGGATACAATCGTAGGCAAGCACTGCTACCCGCGGCCGATTGGCGCGGCCGTGGCCGAAAGCACGGTTCTTGGCGCCCTTTTGGCCAGCCAGCTCAAATACGACGGTCTGTTCACCTTGCAGATTCAAAGCAACGGCGTCATTACCTTGCTGGTCGTCGACGTAACGTCCGACGGCAAAATTCGCGCCTGCGCAAGGTTTGACGAAGAACATCTGCACCAAAGCCAAAAGCTTCGCAAAACCGAAGGCAAGATTGAACCGACGCCTCATCTGCTGGGCGGCGGCGTTTTGGCGTTTACGGTAGACCAAGGCCCCGACACCGAGCTTTATCAGGGGATGGTTGATTTGCAGGGCAAAACGCTGACTGAATGTGCCTTGCGCTATTTTAAGCAATCGGAACAGATTGACACCGCGCTGAAATTGTTTTTGAAAGCGCCCGAAGGTGAATCGTCGTCGTGGCTGGCCGCCGGCATTATGTTGCAAAAAATGCCCGCCGCCGGTTCCGTTTTGTCGGCGGAAGAACAGGCCGAAACCTGGAACGAGGCCAAGATTTTTATGGACAGTCTGAGAGAAGACGAGGTTTTTAACGCCGAATTAAGTTCGGAACTACTGCTGCACCGACTGTTTCATAGCAGCAAACTGCATATTTTCAACACGTGCTCTTATCAATTCGGCTGTCGCTGCTCACGCGAAAAGCTGCTGACCACGCTGCAGGGATTCTCGGCAGACGACGTTAAGTCTATGGTGCAAGACGGCAAAATCACCGCCACCTGCCGCTTTTGCAACGAACAATATGTATACTCGCCGGCCGAATTGCAAAAACAGTAATTAACCGCTTATTAATCTATGTTGAATATACTAAGTGCAAACTCTGTTTCAGAGAGGCTGACTTTATGCTCTACAAAAGGGTGCGACTATGATAAAAAAACTTTTATCGATGCTGTTTTTAGGGATTTTGATTTCCGGCTGTGCGGCAACCGATGCGGAATATCTGCCGCGTTATCAGGAACCGCGCTATGCTTCGGAAGAGCCGATTCAGCTCAAAGTCCGCGACATTAAAATCAGTTCCGAATTTATGCCGACTTTCGTGCGTCCGCATGTTGAGCATCTGTTTCCCGTATCCATTGAAAAAGCGGCCAAACTGTGGGCGGAAGATCGTCTGAAAGCGGTAGACTATTCCACCAACCGCATTGCCGAAGTCATCATCAAAGACGCCAGCGTAACAGAGACGGTTGAGCCCGGTAGCAACCAAATTTTCATAAACGACCGCGTGCGTTATCGGGCACATTTGGTCGTCACCATCAAAATTACCGATCCGGAAAATTTGTCCCAGGCCTCCACCAATGTTGACGCCTGGCGCGAACTCACCATTCCCGACAACACCGACATTGCCGAAAAAGAGCAATATTGGAACGGTATGGTGCGCAAACTTTTTGACGAGTTCAATACCAAGATGACGACCAATATTTATCAATATTTGAATATGTATGTCGTCAACAAACCTCTGACCCCGACATATTACTAATGCAGAGTCAAACGTTTCGGTAAACCGGGTGCCGACAGGCTAAAGGTCGGTATCCGGATTTCTTTTATTTTTTGGTCGCCTTCGGTGCGAATTTGGCAACTGCCGTAAAATACCGCATTGGCGGCATCAAGCGGCGTTTCGGACGTAAACTCAAAATATTCTCCGGGATTAAGTTCCGGCATTTCTCCCTTAAACCCAAGGCTGCAATCATTGTAGCTTTTGCCGGATTCGTCAGTAATCTTCCAATCTTTCCCCAAGAGTTGAATTTTGCCGTCGGTATTATTTTCAATACACAGATAATACCCCCACAAAAACTGCCCCGGCGCTCTGTGATCTACCAACACCGGACAGGCAGAAACGGTAATTCCGTTCGCCTGGCTCACCAAAATTTCGCTTTCTTCCGGCATTAGGTTCTCCAAATTGCTTAACATATGCTTAATTTTTAAAAAAGCTCCGTCTGATTCGCAAGTCCCGCACGACCTTATCCCCAAACTTATAAACAGCATTTTATTTTTGTCGCCGATTGGGTATGCTGAATACGTGCAGATAGAAAAAGGATGACAAAATGACCGTATATCGGCTGATTGGCAATATGACCGGCAACAGTATGGACGCCGTTGACTTGGTACTGACCGAATTTGACGGCGACCGAATGACTGACATCTGCGCATACAGTCGGCCTTATTCACGTGTTATGCAGGAGCGCATGGAAGACCTGCGCGCCAAAGTCCGCGCCAAAACGCGCGCTGAGATTGAAGCCTTGCCGGAGTTTGGTCCACTGCATGACGACTATATCCGCGGCATTGCCGATTGCGTCAATGAGATGTGCGTCGCCAACCATATTGCCAAACAAAGCATAGATGCCATAGGTTTCCATGGCAAAACGCTTGACCACCATCCGCCGTCTGTGGCACGGCATAACCATACTCGTCCCTATACCCTGCAAATGGGCTCCGGACAAATGCTTTCGGACTTGACCGGTCTGAAAGTTGTCTATGATTTTCGCTCGGCACTGCTCATGTCCGGATTTGAGGGAGCGCCGCTGGCACCGCTGCACAACGCGCACATTGCGGCCGCTGAGGGTGACGCCATCTATTACAACGGCGGCAACACCTCAAATTTTGCCGTCATCAGCGGCGGCAAGATACAAATTGCCGCAGATTCCGGCCCGTTCAACGAATACGTCGACAACTATGTCCGCCGGCAAGTGGGCGTTCCCTTTGATCAAGACGGCCGATACGGCGCCGCCGGGAAGCTTGATGTCTGCTTTATGCAATATATGTTTGACTTGGGGCGCGGCTACTATGACCTGCCTTTGCCCAAATCGGGAGATCCGGCTTATTACCGCACCGAAGAACTTTTTTCGGCGGCCGCTCAAAACAATCTGTCTTTTGCCGACGCCGTACAGACATTTGAATATTTTGCCGCTTACATAGCGGTGCAAGGCCTGAGCCTGATTCCGGACACCGTTTCCATGCCGGCAGATATTGTATTGTTTGGCGGAGGGTGGAAAAACCCCGTTGTCCGCCGCAGTTTTGAAAACATCTTGCACGGCCGGGGCTTGATTTTGCCCGAACATCAAAAATCTTTCGCCGCCCTGAAAAGGCGTTTTGCCGTGGTGCCGCGCATCCGCCCGTCAAAATTTGAAGCTTATATGGAAGCGCGGTTGTTTGCCGACATGGCGCGTTATAAACTGGAAGAAAAAGCATGGGATATTCCGGAAGTTGCCGCCGCCGGCAAACGCATTGTTTGCGGCCGCACAGCCTTGCCGAACCCGACACAAACCAGAGCCTACGCCGACCGTGTCAACCTTGCCGCCAAAGGCTGGCAAGACGAATTCCCCGATGCTGGAAAAACGGTTTAAGACAATCCCGCCAAATAAGGCTGGATTTTTTGTCTGCTGCGCAAAATAAGACATTGACACACTTTTATTATCCTGCTAAAATAAAAGAAAAGTCTTTTATGGAGGCAGAAATGAAAAAGCTATCATTTGCGGCAGTGTTAGGTATCGGAACAATGCTTGCAACTTCGGCTTTGGCGACAGACTGTGTCAAGGCCGACTGCAATGGTTACAGCGCCACATTGCCCGAAAATTGCGACGCATACATAAAATGTCCGTTTGATACTTCCAAAAAAGCCTGCATCCATTATAAAGACGAATGGCTTGATTCCTGCCCCGCCGGCAAAACCTGCAAGGAAAAATACCTCGTACAGAAATGTCGCGCCGACTATGGTGAAATACGATTGGGCATGCTTTACCTCGGCCAAGGCATTTTTGCCGGCAATATCGGCCGGGACTACGAACCCGGCTTTATGTCACCTGACGGTTCGCTTTGTGAAACTTATAACGATAGTGAAAATTATAAGAAAAAACTGATTGAAAAAAAGTCTTCCTTTAGAGGAATCGTCGCCCAAACCGACGGCAAAACGGCTCTTATTTTATCTTTTCTCGAAGGCAATTTTGTTTGGGGCAAAGAAGAGGACGTTTCCTGTCTTACGAATTGCACCAGCAAAGACTGGGCATTATCAAGCTGTGATACTGACGGTTTCAAAAATTTTCAATGCCTCGCGTCCCAACCCAACATGAGTGACTATATGGCAACGGTCTTTTGTACTTCCCTGTCTGCCAGATTCGGCGAAAATTGGTTTTTGCCATCAGCGAAGGAACTAAACTCCATCGGCCCAAATGCCCATTGGACGAGCGGCGGAGAATGGACGGCTTTGCTTGGAGATGAGATTGGCGACATCAGCATCTCAATGTCGACGGACGGATATTATTGGACTTCGACTGAAGAAGATTATAGTCATGCAACCGTCGTTCGCGCTTATGACGGAAACACCACAACCTGGATAAAGACAATGCCCCGCCTAACCAGATGTATGACCAAATATCCGCAAAATTAGCCCATGCCGGAATTCCCGCCTGTCCGGCGGGAATTCTTTATTCCTTGACAATCTTAATATGCAAATCTTTGAGCTGCTGCTCGGTTACCGTATTCGGCGCCTGCATCATCAAATCTTGCGCTTTGCCGTTCAACGGAAACATAATAGCGTCGCGGATGGTCGGCTCGTCCAGCAGCATCATGACCGTGCGGTCAACTCCGGGCGCAGCTCCGGCGTGCGGCGGCGCGCCGTATTGAAAAGCACTGATCATGCCGCCAAACTTATTGTCAACCACACTCCGGTCATAACCGGCAATTTCAAATGCCTTATACATAATCTCCGGCTTGTGGTTACGCACTGCGCCCGATGTCAACTCAACGCCGTTGCACACCAAATCGTATTGATAGGCCAAAATATCCAGCGGATTTTTATTTTGCAACGCGTCCATTCCGCCCTGCGGCATAGAAAACGGATTGTGTGAGAACTCAACCGCGCCGGTATCTTCATTTTCTTCATACATCGGAAAATCGACAATCCAGCATAGTTTGAAAACATTTTTCTCCAGCAAATCAAGCTCTGCACCGATTTTGTCACGCAGCCGGCCGCTGAATTTGTCAAACCGGACACCTCGGCCGACAACAAAAACAATGGCATCGCCGGCTTTGGCGCCCAGCGCCGCCGTCAGGCGACCAAGCGCAGCTTCGTCAAAAAACTTAGCGATACCCTTGGCGCCGGCCGCCGCCAAAGCAATATAGGCAATACCTCCCATACCCTCCTCTTTGGCATAAGCATCAAGCTTGTCAAAGAAAGAGCGCGGTTTTTCGCCGCCGGCCGGAATCACCAATGCCTTGACTGTGTCACCGTCTTTTACCCGCGTATCATACACGCCGAAACCCGATTCGCCGAAGAACTGCGCCGCCGTTTGCCATATCAACGGATTGCGCAAATCCGGTTTGTCCGAACCATATTTCTGCATCGATTCTCTAAACGGAATGCGTACCCACGGCGCCTGATCAACTTTTTTGCCGCCGCCGAACTTATTAAATACGCCGCCCATCGTATGCTCAATCACCGCAAACACTTCCTCCTGCGTGGCAAAGCTCATTTCCATATCCAACTGATAAAACTCTCCGGGGCTGCGGTCAGCACGCGGATCCTCATCGCGAAAACACGGCGCAATCTGAAAATATTTGTCAAAACCCGAAACCATCAAAAGCTGCTTAAACTGCTGCGGCGCCTGCGGCAAAGCATAAAACTTGCCGGGATTGAGCCGCGACGGCACCAAAAAATCGCGCGCGCCTTCAGGCGAAGAAGCCGTCAAAATCGGCGTTTGATATTCGGTAAAACCCTGCTCGACCATCAGCCGGCGCATCTCGGCAATAACCTGCGAGCGCAACAGCATGTTTTTGTGCAGACGCTCGCGCCGCAAGTCCAAAAACCGGTATTTGAGGCGGATATCTTCCGGTGCATCGTCTTCCGCCGCCACCTGAAACGGCAGCACCGCCGCCTCGGAATACACCTCAAGCCCGCCGACTTTGATTTCGATATCTCCGGTCGGCATGTTCTTATTGATGCTCTCGCGCAAAACCACGCGGCCGCTGATTCCGATGACCGATTCAGGACGCAGCGCCTCAATCTTCTCAAACAAGTCCGAGTCGCTGTCCACCACGCACTGAGTAATCCCGTAATGATCGCGCAAGTCCACAAAGCACAAATTGCCCAGATTGCGTTTGCGATGAATCCAACCGGCCAGTTTGACTTCTTTATTGATGTCCGCCGCCCGCAGTTCGCCGCACGTGTGTGTCCGATAGTTTTGCATTGTCAGCCTCAAAAAAGTTAATAACCTTTCCTTTTTCTAGCCCCAAAATCCCTAAAAAGCAACTCATAATTAGCGCCGATTAAAAAAATCTTAAACTTATAAAGCTAAACTGAAAAAAACTTAAAAATTTGAGTCGAACCATGAATGTTATTACCGATACTGCCGCTCTGCGCGAGTGGTGCGCCAAACTGGCCGCCGAACCTTTTGTCACTGTAGACTTGGAATTTTTGCGCGAACATCATTATTATGCCCAGCTCTGTCTGATTCAACTGGGTTCGCGCCGCGGTTGCACAATTGTCGACCCTTTGGCCGAAGGCATCGATTTGCAGCCTTTTTTTGAGCTGATGCAAAGTCCGCAAACCGTCAAAGTTTTTCACTCCGGCCGACAGGATATTGAGATTATCTACAACCTCAGCAACCATATTCCGACACCTTTGTTTGATACGCAAATCGCCGCAATGGCTGTCGGATTCGGAGAATCCGCAAGTTATGAAAGCTTGGTTGCCCACCTGCTTCACCGCTCGCTTGACAAAAGCAGCCGCCTTTCTGACTGGAGCATCCGCCCTCTGACGGAAACTCAACTGAACTACGCCCTCTCCGACGTCACCCATCTAATGGACGTTTACGAACAGCTCAAACAAACCTTGACCGACCAACACCGCGAAAGCTGGATTGTTGACGAAATGGCTGTCTTGAGCAACCCCGAAACCTATCAAAACAAACCCGAAGAAATGTGGACGCGCATTCATCACCGCTCGCACAACGCGCGTTTTTTGACCTTTTTGCGCGAGTTGGCGGCTTGGCGCGAACGCCGTTCTCAAAGCAAAAACACGCCTCGCCAAAGTTATATCAAAGATGATATGTTGCTGGCCGTTTGTGCAGCCGAACCTCAAACCAAAGAACAATTATGCAAAATCCGCAATCTGCGCCATGACATCGCTGCGGGCCGTTTGGGCGACGAAATAATCGAAGTTTTGAACCGCTGCCGAAAAATTCCCGAAACAGACTATGTCACTCCGCCGAAATTCAAAGACTTTCCGGACAAAAGCTCGGCCTTGACCGAACTCTTAAAAATGCTTCTCAAAATTGTCAGCCAACAAGAAAATATTGTTGCCCGCCTCATTGCCACCGAAGATATGCTGCAGGAATTCAGCGCTTTTCACAACGCTGAAAACCCAATCTTAAGCGGCTGGCGGTATCAGATTTTCGGCAGCCGTGCCGAAGCCTTGCGCCGCGGAGCTCTGGCCATAAGCTTCAATCCCGAATCGCGGCGCATTGAATTTACCGAAAAAGAAGCGCCTAAAAATTGCGCAGCAACTCCAAAAGCTTAAGCGCTTTTTCGCTTTTGATTGAGTAGTAAATCGTCTGCGCAACGCGCCGCGTCTTGACAATGTCCTCATTGCGCAAAACCGCCAAATGCTGCGACAACGCCGATTGGCTGAGGCCCACTTTCTTCTCAAGCTCGCCGACATTGATTTCTTTTCCCTCAAGCTGGTACAAAATATCCATGCGGCGCTCGTTGCCCATAGCTTTCAAAAGGCGAGCACTGCTTTTTATTTCATTTTTTTTCACCATGTTCCAATCCTTTCATATCAGCAGAAACTTAATATAGCCCGAAATTCTTCCCTCTCACAGCCTGTATAAAGCTAATTATCAGCTATACTTAAGTTACTGGCTTGCTATTCGTTTTTAAATATAATAGAATAATCTGAAATTAACAAGGAGTAAATTATGAATTTGGAAGAAAATGAATCTTTGAGCTTTGAAGACGCATTGTCCAAGCTTGAAAATATCGTGCGCGAACTTGAAGGCGGAAGAATCAAACTTGACGATGCCGTCGCCGCTTACGAGCAGGCCGTCCGCCTCAAGCAGCTGTGTGAAAACAAACTCAATGCCGCCCGCTTGAAGATTGAGAAACTTGAAGTTGCCGCCGATGGCACGGCTCAAACGTCTGAATTCAGCGTACCTGAGGCTTGAATCAATGACGGACTTCAAAACAACCCTCCAAGATTTTTCGACTCGTTTTAACCAAAAACTTCCCGCCTTGTTTCAAATGCCGAACGGACGCGAAAAACGCGTGGCCGAAGCGATGTATTATTCGTTGATGAACGGCGGCAAAAGACTGCGTCCGTTTTTGGTTGCGCAGTCAGCCGGTTTGTTCGGCATTGCGGAAGAGCGGTCTTTCATGACGGCGGCGGCGCTTGAATGCCTGCACACTTATTCTCTGATTCACGATGACCTGCCGGCCATGGACAACGATGATTTGCGCCGCGGCAAACCGACCTGCCACAAACAATTTGACGAAGCGACGGCAATTTTGGCCGGCGACGGACTGCTCACCTATGCCTTTGAACTTGTCAGTTCCGAGACCAATCCTTTTCCGGCCGCCGTCCGCTGCCGGCTGGTGCAACTGCTGGCCAATGCTGCCGGCGCTTTCACCGGCATGGTCGCCGGACAAATGTTGGACTTGGACAGCGAGCGCTTTCAGACGCCGTCTGACCCACAGACCGCACTCAAGCAGATTGAAGAAATGAAGACCGGACGCTTGCTGCGTTTTGCCTGTGAATCCGGCACCGTTCTCGGCCAGGCTTCGCAGACACAACATCAAGCTTTGGTTACCTATTCGCGCAAAATCGGCATTGCTTTTCAAATCACCGATGACATTTTGGATGTGGAAGGCGATCCCTCGCTTATGGGCAAAACTCTAGGTAAAGACGCGGCAAACGGCAAGCTTACTTATGTTTGCGCCTTTGGTCTTGAGGAGTCAAAAAAAGCGGCGGCCGCACTGATTGGCGAAGCCAAACAAGCTTTGGCGGTTTTCGGTGCCGAAGCGGACAACCTGCGCGCTTTGGCCGACTTTATATTAAGCCGCCGCAGCTAATTATCTTCAATAAATGTCAGATAAACATATTTGGCCGTGGGCGACGGAGTCTTGATGGCGATATTGACGGCAACTCGCCCGTCGGCCTTCAAAACTTCAAGCGACGGCTTTTGATTAATGCTTCTGAGCAACACTGAATTGGCATCCAAAAGCTCCACGTGCACCAGCGGAATTTCAATCGCGCGCGAGGTCGGATTATTGATATAGCCTTTAACTTCCAAAACATTGTCGGTATCATCGTCAATGTAGTTCCAGTTGATATTCTGAAATTCCAGCCCTTCCCCCGGAATTCGGGCACGGATTCCGAGCGAGCGGTACATTCCGTTCATAAACGGCAGCACCCGTACAATTTCATATCGATAATTATAAAGCGACAAAACCGCAACCAATCCCAAAACCAGAAAAACCGGCTTAAAGTTAATCTTGCGATTAAGCCCGAACACGGTTTTAAGCCACAGTTTCAAACGTTGCTTTTTGGGAAGTTTTTGTTCTTCCCGAAACAGTTGCTCGCTTTGCTCGTTCAGCCGCTCGAAAATATCGTTCAGATTGACTTCCGAAGTCAGTTCCACCGTCGGATCGTGCAGCGTCTCCTGATTGACCGTCGGTTCGGCGATTGCCGCCTCCGATTTGTTTTCATTGGTTGCTTCTTTTGCCTCGGCAGATTCGGAAACATCTTCGGCCGATTCTTGCTTTACCGCAGATTCGGCATTGTCTTCCGCAGTTGTGACATTGTCTTCCGCAGATTCGGCAACCGGCTCGGCTTCCGGCGCAGGAGGAATCTCCGCGGTCGGAGTTTCGGGCTCTGCCGCCAAAGTTTCGTCTTCTTCCGGCAAATGTCCGCTGTCCGCCATCTCTGCGGATGCCTCCGCATGATCCGCCGGCGGTTCGACAACCGTCACGGTTTCGCTTGCGCCCGAGCGGTCAAAGCGAAAAATTGCACCGCAGCTGCTGCAATGCAAACGCCGTCCCTCTTCAGGAATCAGCGCATCGTCAACATCATAACCTGATTTGCATTGCGGACAATAAATCAGCATCAAACACCTCTGGCTCATACTATAAAATGAAAAAGCGTTTAATCAAAGTAAAAAAACACTTTATTAAAAAAAATAATTACGATAATTTATAACCCGTAAGGAGATTTGATTTGCCGGAAATTAACATTATAGAAATGCAGAATGTCGGCATCCGCTACGATCAGGGGCCGGAGATTTTGAGCAATGTCCGGTTGTCTCTCAAACAGGGGTCCTTTCATTTTCTCACGGGCAAAAGCGGTGCCGGCAAGACCTCGCTTTTAAGCATGATGTATTTGGCCCAACGCCCCAGCCGCGGCCGTATCAGCGTTTTTGGCAAAGACATCAACTTTACCAACCGCGACGCTTTGGCCTCTCTGCGCCGGCGCATAGGCGTCGTTTTTCAGGATTTCCGCCTGCTTGACCACCTGAGCGCCTTTGATAACGTGGCCCTGCCGTTGCGTGTCTGCGGAATGAACGAGCGCGAGGTTCGCAAACGCGTGAGCGAGCTCTTAAGCTGGGTTGAGCTTGATGCCCATATGCTGGACGCTGCCGCCACTCTTTCCGGCGGAGAAAAACAGCGAGTAGCCATTGCCCGCGCCGTTATCAATCGTCCGGAACTGTTGTTGGCAGACGAACCGACCGGCAATGTCGATAATTTCATTGCTCCCAAACTGATGAAATTGTTTGTCGAACTTAACAAGTTGGGAACAACCGTGGTTATTGCCACCCACAGCGAAAAACTCATCACCGACTTTCCGTTCCCGCGTCTGCATCTGCAAAACCGCGGACTGTACATCTTGCCGCCGGCCGAAGTATTGTCTGACGGAGGTGTCGATGCCTAAAACGCAGTATATTTCGCGCAAACAGGAATTGCCGCTCAAAGGCGACAGCACCGGCTTGTTTTTACAAGTAATCATTGCAATTGCCGTTTTCATCTTTGCCATCACGTTGTCCGGCGTTCTGTCCATCAATTCCATTTTGCAAAATTGGCATCAGAGCATCTTGGGCTCCCTTACCGTTCAGATAATGCCGATTACCGGCACCGATCACAAAAAGACCACGGCCGAAACGCTGGCTTATCAGGACAAAGCGATTGAGTTTCTGCAAACCGTCGACGGCGTCACCAAAGTCACTCCCCTCAGCGACGAGCAGCTCAAACAACTTATTCAACCGTGGCTCGGCGACGATGTCAACATTGAGAACCTGCCCATGCCGCGGATTATTGACGTCAAACTGGCGCCGAATGCGGAAGTCGATTTCTTAAAACTGGCGCAAGACTTGGCCACCGCCTCTCCTCAAGCCTCGCTTGACAATCACAAATTATGGCTGAGCAAGCTTATTCGTTTTGCCGACGGCCTGAAACTTATTGCTTTGACGGTTCTGTTTTTGGTCACGGGCATCTCGGCCGGCGCCATTTTTTATACCACTCGTATGAGCTTGGGGCTGCATCGCCATATTATTGAGATTCTGCATATTATGGGCGCCAAAGATACGTACGTGGCTCAGCAATACGCGCGCCGCATGGCTGTGCTGGGATTGGTCGGCGGCCTTTTCGGGCTGTTTTTTGCCATTCCGGTTATCTTGTTCATCGGCACTTTGGCCACTCAGATTGAAGGCGGCATTATCAGCGAAGCCTCCTTAAGCGTGAGCGACTGGTGTCTGATTATCATCCTGCCGCTGTTTGCGACCCTGATTGCCATGTTCACCGCCTATTACACAGTCAAACAAACTTTGCAAAAGATGTTATAATGAAAAAAGCCGCCCTCATATTTTTTCTGCTGATTGCTGCCTGGCTGGGCGGGTTTGGCTGCTTTGCCCGACAGATGAACAACTATCAAATTGATCTTTCAAAACACACCGGAGCCGTAATCGCGCTCACCGGCGGCCGAAATCGCATTGCCGAAGCCGTAAAAATATACAACAGCGGTCTGGCGGAACACTTGTTCATCTCCGGAGTCAGCCGCAACAACACGCTGGCCGCCATCAAAAATTTCCAGCATTTGCAAATTGCCGACGAAAGCGGCGTCACCCTCGGACATCGGGCACGGGACACTATCGGCAACGCCAAAGAAACCATTGCTTGGCTCAACAAAAATCATATTGATTCAATTCGCCTGGTTACCTCCAACTATCATGTGGCGCGCAGCATTGTCGAGTTTAAGGCCCTCGCGCCCGATCTCAAGATTGTGCCCCATCCGGTCTACTCGGAAAGGATAGAAAAACGCTGGTGGAAAAGTTGGAGCACTTTTGCCTTTATTTTTGCCGAATACAACAAATTTTTGCTGGCTTATTGCCGTTATCGTTTTTTAAATTGGAGAACCTGATGCTTTATATTCGCTCTTTTTTGTTCAACGTTGCTTGTTATGGCATTTTGGCCGTCGGCTGTGTGACCAACACTCTGGTCGGACTGTTCAGCCCCCGTGCCACAATCAAAATCTGGAACTACGGATTTTTGCCCGCTTTGGTATGGTGTTTGCGCCATATTGCCGGCATTGAGGTTGAAATCCGCGGCCGCCAATATCTCAAGCAGCAAGACGTCATCTTTGCCGGCAAGCATGAATCGGCGCTTGAGACATATATTCTCACCAACTATATTAAACGCGGCTCGTTTATTCTCAAAAAAGAATTAACCCGTATTCCAATTTTCGGCTGGGCACAGCATTTCTACGGAATGATACCGGTTGACCGTTCAGCCGGCTCGGCCGCCATGAAAGACATGCTCCGTCACGCTCAGCAAAAAACTCTCGAAAAGCGCCCGATTATCATTTTTCCGGAAGGAACGCGCCGCAGCCCCGGGCAAGAAACATCCTACAAACCCGGCGTAGCGTTGCTGTATCAGCATTTGAATCTGCCGGTTGTGCCGTTTGCTCTTAACACCGGATTGTTTTGGAAAAAAAGCTCATTTCTGCGCTATCCGGGAAAAGTTGTTTTCGAGTTTATGGAGCCTTTGCCGGCCGGCATGGATAAACAACGCTTTATGACCGAATTGCGCAACCGGATTGAGACCAAATGTTCCGAACTCAATCAGGAAACTTTGGCCGCCTACCCTTATACCGCGGCGTTGATGACCGTCTCCGACCAAACAAAGGAAATTAAATGATTCGACCAGCTTCCTTTTTGCCCCTGTTGTCTGACTTCAAGTCATGGTTTCTGAAAAACCGTCTGGGATTCTTTTCCGGCCTTTTTTCGTTTGTCGTGATTATAACCTTTATTGACATCACCCTGAGCCGCAATGCCGCCGTCCGCAACCTCAAGGCCGAACTGGCGCAATTGACCGCAGTGCTGAATCAAACCGGACTTGACATCGCTTGGGACAGGCTGGAATTTAACAATATTTTCTTCTATCCGCTGGTTGAAGCCGAAAATTTGCGCCTTTACAATCTGCGCGGAACTCACCTGTGGTCATATGGTATTCAAAAAATCAGCGCGCGGCCGAATTTGTTTAATGCCCGCCATGTCAATTTTGTAATCAGCGGCGACATGCACCTGCAATACGATTCTTTATCGCGCGCCGTTCAGGCTCAAACGGCCGGCTGGCAGCTAGAGTTTTCAAAAGACGGACAATTTGAAGAACTGGAATTGCAGTTTGACGACACCGACATCAAAGATACCGCAAAAATAAAGACTGTAATTGCCGCCGTTCGCCGTTTGCACAATGTGACCAGAGGTCCGGTTTTGCTCCCCTCGCTGGAAGGACATTTGGAAATTTCCGACACGACTTTAAACGGCCTGCTTGACTACCCGCTGGGAGCAGAAATCGAGCGCATTTACCTCAAGGCCAACCTGATGGGTGAATTGCCACTTAAAGACACAATTATTTTAGATGGAGAAAAATGGCTGCACAACGGCGGTTTTATAGAAATTCCTTCTCTCAACGTCAGCTGGAAACCGCTTTTAATGGTTGGCAACGGCAGTATTTCCTTTGACGAAAACTTCAGCCCCGTTATCACAATCCAAACATCATCGACCGCTTTTCTCAACTTGCTTGACGATTTGCAAAAAAATGAATTTTTAGACCGCAAAGGCGTTTTTGTGGCCAACATTCTGCTCAATGCCAAAGCGTTTAAACTGCACGAAGACGACAAATATCTGACCGTCACGACCCCGATTTCCTACCGTGACAAGACTTTGGCGATTGAGAACGTGACTGTCAAGACTTTTCAGACCGGAAGCGCGCAATAAGAATTTTGGCCAAACCATAGCGCCGTTCTTCAAGCAGCTCGAAATTCTCCGGCAAAGCACAATCTTCATCTTTGCGCAGCTCAATCAGACACCAGGCGCCGTCGGCAAGCATCGGCACGGCTGCGACAAGAGCCGGTTCGCTTAAACCCTGTTGATAGGGAGCGTCCATAAACATCACGTCATATTTTTGAGAACTCCGCCATTGTCTGGCGTCGGCCGCCACAATTTTTAATTTATTCTTCTCTGCCGGAAACATCGCCGCATTTTTGCGAACGGCTCCGACGTCCACATCAACAGCCGCAACTTCTGCAAACCCTTGTGAAATTGCCTCCAAAGCAACCGCGCCGCTGCCGCAGAAAACATCAACCAATCTCAATGCCGAAAAATCTGCTCCCAAACGCGCCCGCAAAATATTAAACACGGCCTCGCGCGCCCGATCGGACGTCGGCCGCACATTCGGATTCTGTGGAGAAATAAGTTTTTTGCCGCGATACTTGCCGCCGACGATTCTCATAATTCGAACCCCGCGCCGAGTTGTTCTTTGAGAACCTTGGACGGCACTTCGCGCACCTCGCCTTTTTTGAGTCCGCCCAGCTGAAACGGTCCATACGAGAGTCTGATAAGCCGTGAAACTTCCAACCCGACAGATTTCAGCACTCGTCTGATTTCGCGATTTTTGCCCTCGCTTAAAGTGACGCAAAGCCAGGTGTTGCTGCCCTGACGACTTTCGACCTCGGCACAAATCGGACCATAAGACACGCCGTCGACAACCGCACCGTTTTGCAAAGCCGAAAGTTTCTTTTCATCAACGATGCCATACACCCGCGCCTTATAGCGCCGCCGCCAGCCGTTGGCCGGCAATTCCAGCCGCCGCGACAATTCGCCGTTGTTGGTCAACAACAACAGTCCCTCCGAATTCAGGTCAAGTCGACCAACCGAAATCACCCGCGGCAAATCGGCGGGCAAATTTTCAAATACCGTCGGCCGCCCTTTTTCGTCTTTGTGCGAAGTCACCAGACCGGCCGGCTTATGATACAGCCAGAGCCGCGTCATTTCTTTTTGCGGCAGTTTTTCGCCGTCCAAACGAATATCCTCGTTGCCGCACACGTTAAACGCCGGTGTTTCGACCGTATGGCCGTCGACGCTTACACGCTTTTGCCTAATGAGCTCCTCCGCCGCGCGACGCGAGCAAATTCCGGAGCGTGCCATATATTTTGCCAATCTTTCCGTCATTTTATGCTTTCCTTTTTGATTTAGATTTAGCATAATCAAACTAAATTACAACAAAAAAGGAACGACGATGACCCCTGAGCAGTATATGCGCCAAGCCCTGGAACTGGCTCGTCAGGCTTTTGCCGCCGACGAAGTGCCGGTCGGCTGTCTGATTGTCGATTCGCAAAGCGGAGAAATTTTGTCGGCCACCCACAATCTGAGCGAGCATACGGAAGACGCCACCGCCCATGCCGAAATTAAGGCCATCCAGTCCGCCTGCCGCAAACTTCAAACCAACCGTTTGCGCAAGACAGACATGTATGTAACCTTGGAACCCTGTACGATGTGCGCCGCCGCCATTTCTTTTGCGCGGATTGAAAACTTATATTTCGGCGCCGCCGATGCCAAAGGCGGTGCGGTAACGAACGGCGTGCGTTTTTATAATCAGCCGACCTGTCACCACCGTCCTCATGTCTGCGGCGGCATCTTGGAAGAAGAATGCGCGCAACTGCTCAAAGATTTTTTTAAGGCTAAACGCGCATAGCATTCAAAACCGCCAACACGGTCACTCCGACATCAGCAAATACCGCGGCCCAGATTGAAGCGTCGCCCAAGGCTCCGAGCGCCAGAACCAAAAGCTTTACGCCCAGCGCAAACACAATGTTTTGTCGGGCAATTCGAACGGTGCGCCGCGCCAGCCGGACAGCCTGTGCAATCTTGTCCAGGCGATCGTTCATAATCACCACATCGGCCGCCTCCAATGCCGCATCGGAGCCTATTCCGCCCATAGCCACGCCGACATCGGCGCGCGCCAAAGCCGGCGCATCGTTGATGCCATCGCCCACAAACAAAGTGCTGCCGTCTTTCATCATATGTTTTTCAATCAAACCAACCTTATCGGCCGGAAGCAGCCCGGCGAAAAACGTATCCAACCCTGCAAATTTGGCCAGTGGTTCCGCGGCTGCGGCACTGTCGCCGGTCAGCATAATCAAACTTTGCGCGCCCAGTTTGCGCAGTTCGGCCAAAGCCTGCGGCACTTCCGGACGCGGTTCGTCCGCTGCCGTCAAATATCCCATATATTGCCCGTCAACGGCCACCAAAACCGCCGCAGCACAATTTTGCGGCGTTTGCACATCAAGCTTCAGCCGCTTCATCAGTTTTTCGCTGCCAATATAAACCTCGCGCCCATCAATTTCGGCTCGCACCCCGAACCCCGGAAGCTCTTCCGCTTTGCCGAGCCATTCCAATTTAAGTTTTTTGCCATAGCAAGACCGAATGGCCGCGGCCAACGGATGCGGCGAATGCGCTTCGGCATGAGCCGCCAGTTCCAAAAGCTCGTCTTTGGTGATGCTGCCGGTCGGACAAATGTCATGCACGGCAAATTTTCCGTAACTCAGCGTTCCGGTCTTATCAAAAATTACCTGCCGCAATTTGGCCAAAGCCTCCAGACAACGACCGCCTTTAACCAAAATTCCGCATCGTGACGCCGCCCCGATACCGCCGAAAAAGCTCAACGGAACCGAAATAACCAGCGCACAGGGACAAGAAATGACCAAAAACGTGATTGCCCGATAAACCGCTTCATTCCAATCAAACCACCCGACCAACGGCGGTATCACGGCCAACAGCAGCGCCAAAATCACCACCGTCGGCGTATACCAGCGCGCGAAGCGGGTAATCAGATTTTCCGCACCGGCCTTCTGCGTGGCCGCATATTCGGTCAGCTGCAAAATTTTAGCGGCGGTCGAGTTCTGATATAAGCTGGTTACGCGGGCCTCAATCGTGCCGTTCAAATTCACGCAGCCCGAGGCAATCGCGTCACCGGCTTGTACATCGCGCGGCAGAGATTCACCGGTCAACGCCGCCGTATTAAGGCTCGTGGCACCCTTTTCAACCACGGCATCCAGCGGCACTTTTTCGCCCGGACGAATAACAATCATCTCGCCGACAGCCACTTCTTCGGGCCTCACCGTAATGATTTTTCCGTCTCTAAGCACATTAGCCGCCTCCGGTCTAATATCCATCAGCGCAGAAATCGATTTGCGCGACCGATTAACCGCATAAGACTGAAAAAATTCGCCAATTTGAAAAAACAGCATAACCGCCGCCGCTTCGGGATATTGGCAAATGGCAAACGCCGCCAAGGTGGCAATGGTCATCAGCAGATTTTCGTCAAACATGCGGCCTTTAAATATATTGCGCACCGCTTTGCGCAAGATTTCGCCGCCCACAATCAGATAAGCCGCGGCCAGCATAACCAGCCGCATTGTCTCGGCAAAACACGGCAGCAGTCCCAAAACAAACAACACGCCGGCCGCAATTATTTTAATCAGTTGCTTTTTTAATTTCTTAGTCATTCAAAAATCTCACAGTCAGGTTCAATTTTTTCGGCCACGCGGCGGACTTCCGTCATCACGGCGGCCATATCTTCATCGGCAAATTCGATTCTCATCGTGCCATTCATAAAGCTGACGCTCACATCGGCGATTCCCTTGACGTCGTGCAAGGCATTCTCAAGCTCTGCGGCACAATTGGCGCAATCCAGATTTTCGATTTTATATATTTTTTGCATGGCATCCTCGATTAAACAATTAAATATATGTTTAATTGTATACCCCAAAAATCAATTTGTCAACTGTCCGTTTGGACTAAGGTTTAATAATCGCCGTTTCTGATTTTGCGATTAACTTCGCGTTCTTTGATAGATGCACGCTTATCATAAATCTTTTTGCCGCGACCAAGGCCGACTTCCAGCTTGGCCAGGCCCTTGTCGTTAAAAAACAGCCTGACCGCCACCAGCGTTGCCCCTTTGCGCGCCAAAGCGTTTAAGATTTCCACAATCTCTTTGTGTTTGAGCAGCAGCTTGCGATCACGTTTTTCGCTGTGGCTGGCATAACCTTTGTTGGCATATTCGGCGATAAACATATTGCTCATATACAACTCGCCGTTTTTCTCAATGCCGAAAGCGTCGGTAATATTGGCGTGTCCAAGGCGCAGAGATTTGACTTCGGTCCCGGTCAGCTCCAAACCGGCAACAAACTTTTCTTCAATCAGATAGTCAAAATGGGCGCGCCGGTTTTGAGCCACCAAACCGGTTGTAATAAACTCGCTTTTAGTTTTTTTTGCCATTTGCCACCTGCATAAACTGGTTGTACAAAGCCCGTCTCACCTTATAGGGCAGTCCGGCTTTAGCATATTGCGGCGCAAAATGCAAGCATTTCTGCCATTCGGTTTTGCTCAGCACCTGTCCCTGACGCGATTCGGGCACAATCCATAGACGCTTTTGCGCAACCAAAACTTCGCACCCGCCCAAAGTACATCCTTTAAAAAGCGGCCGTTTGGCCTCCTGCGCCAACCGCACGATTTCGGCGGCTTCGGGAGCATAATTACGACCGCCGGCGCGACGCAGCAGTTCGCCCCAAATGCCAAAAGCGATTTCCTCGGGCCATTCGGCAGCGCGATGCGCGGTAAACGAAAACACGTTTTCCGCCCATTGACGCACCTGATTGTCGATTCTGTCGGTGACGGTCGCATCCAGATAATTACGCGTCCGAGCCAAAACTTTGGCGGTTTCGGCCAGCCGCTCCTCGCTGATACCGGCCTCTCTTTCCAACATCGGCAAAAAGCGGCGCATCCGTGCGCGCTGAAAATCTTGACATTGGTTTGACGGATCTTCAATCCACCGGATTTTTCGCCGTCGCAGATAATCTTTAAGCTCCTCCGGCGATTCGTCTAACTGCGGGCGAAGAATCAAAATCTTGCCGCGCGGTGTCACCGGCGCCATGCAACTCAAACCATAAACGCCGCTGCCGCGTTGCAATCTGAGCAAAAAAGTCTCAGCCTGATCGCGGCGATGATGCCCGACCGCCAACAATCTGATTCCGTGCGCCATGCACCACTCGCCCAAGAGCGCATATCTGGCCTCTCGCGCAGCAGCCTCGACATCGGCTTCGGGTTTTTGGCCCAGCCAGCTGATAATATGATGCTCGATTCCGTATTGAGCCATCAGGTCGGCCACATATTCCGCCTCGGCGCGCGATTCTTTGCGCAATCCGTGATCAACCGTCAGCGCCGTCACCTGCCGTCCCATGTCTTTAAGCCGCAACACCAACGCCAGAGAATCCGCACCGCCGGACACGCCGGCGGCAATCGCTTCATTTTCAAACGGATATTGTGCAAAAAACTTTTGCACTTATTCACACCCCAATTTTTTAGCAAACTCCGCGGCTTTGCTTTTAACACCGGCTTCGGCTTTGGGAAACTCCGTCGGCAGGCTCTTAAACGCCGTGCAAGCTTCTTCTTTTTTGCCCAATTCGCGCATCGACATACCAAGCTTCAACAGGCTGTCGGCGCCTTTGTTGCCGTCCTTGTATTTTTCCAAACCTTTGCCGAAAGCCACCGCAGCCTTGGCAAAATCTTTCTGAGCATAATAAGCTTCACCGAGCCAATATTGAGCATTGGCCGCCAAACGATGCTCCGGATATTTAGTCATCAAACTTGTAAAACCCTGTGCCGCGTCTTCGTTGCGTCCTTCATTAATCGCTTCCATGGCTTGCTTATACAAATCTTCGGCCGAACGCGTATTCACCTTCGGCAAGTCATCACCCTTGCTGATAGCTCCGCCGACAATCGAGGCTGGCGCGCCATTGGCTACCGGAGCATCAAAAGACGGTGCCGGCGCGGCGTTCACTCCTTTGCCGATTCCGTCAAGCGGCTTGCCCTCAATCATCCGAAACCGAACGTCAAAATCCTTGTTCAGCGTATCGATTCTTTCGTTAATCTGTTTGATTTTAAACTCCAACTCATCCACTTTGCCGACAGCTTTGCGTAGATCCTCGTCAAAATTATTGACTCTGATAGCCATATCCTGTGCCGAAACCAAATCGATTCCGTCCTGATGTTCGCGATAAAGCTGCCGTTGCAAAAAAGTCACATCCTCGCGCAGCTGGTCGACTTGTTGCTGCAATGCTTCCTGTGCCGACACCGACGGCGGCAAAAACGCCATCAGACTTAATCCCAAAATCCATTTCTTCATTTTTCTGTCCTTTGCTAATCAAACCTCTTTATTGCTAATCTAATTTACTTTTTGCGCAATAACAAGCACAAAAAAACGCGCCCGAATAAGGCGCGCTTTTTTTTGAGCAAACTCAAAATTAGTTGCCGGCCTGAACAACGGTGACGGCACGACGATTCTGAGCCCAAGCGGCTTCGTTGCTGCCCAAAACCGCCGGACGCTCTTTACCATAAGAAATGGTCGAGATGCGGCTGGAGTCAATACCGTGTGAAACCAAATACTGTTTCACAGCGTTGGCACGACGCTCACCCAGAGCCAAGTTGTACTCGCGGGTACCGCGCTCATCGCAATATCCTTGAACAACAACATCTACATTGTCATGCTTTTTCAACCAGTTAACCTGGCTGTCCAAAATCTCGGCAGAATCCGGACTAATCGAAGAACTGTCATAAGCGAAGAAAACTCTGTCTTCGGCATTTTCCATAAAGTTGCGAGCCAATCTAGATTCGCACTCGCTACCGCCGAACAAAGAACTCTCGCTCAAGCTCGAGCAGCCGGACAAGGCGATGATAGCGCAGAACAAACTCAAAAGCTTTTTCATTTTATTATCTCCATATGGGTTTTAATATTTATAGTCGTAAACAACTAATACAGATTTAACTTAAGCAATAAAAATTTAATTTTCAACAACAAAAAGACTATTCCCTCAAAAAAATATATTTTTTTATAATTTTTAAGAAAGAAATTGCTCATTTAGAAGTCAAAAATCAAATCTTAAACGTTAGATAACTCCAAATCCCGATTCTTAAATACTACTTTAGTTAAAATTCTTGTTTCCATTCCGTCGACCAAACCAGCTGCAAAACATTCAAAGATTAATTTCTTTGCTCGCGTTGTCCCGAAATCAATCTTGTTATTGCAAAAATTACCCTTCCTTTGTCATTGCGAAAAAATCGCAGATTTTCGAAGCAATCCATCCTTATCCAGACAACCCGTTGTTCCGGTTTGTGGCACGTTTCTTTAAGATTGATTGCTTCGGTCGTTCCACTCCCTCGCAATGACACAGAGTGTGTTTGTCATTGCAAGCTTTTCCCTCTCTCCTTGTCACTGCGAACTTCTCTCCTCTCTCCGTCATTGCGAGCGAAGCGAAGCAATCCATCTTTATTTAGTCAGCAACTCAATGTTCGATTTTATTTCACGACTTCCAATGTCCCAACTTTCTGAGATTTTACTTAAAATTAAGCATTTTGTCGATATAGTGTGATGTATGAAATATTTCTTGCAGAAAGGGGTATTTTGTGATAAAATAAATCTTGTAGCGCGAGAATTGCGCCACAAGCAGTGTCCACAGTATTTGGAGAAAAACCATGTCAGATATTTCCCTTACCGCCTCTATGAGATCGAATCTGCTGTCTTTGCAGAACACACAGAGCTTGATGGACCGGACGCAAGAGCGTTTGGCCACCGGAAACAAAGTTAACTCAGCCTTGGACAATCCGTCATCGTATTATGCCGCCCGTTCGTTGAACAACCGTGCGAATGACTTGTCCGCGTTGATGGACAGCATGGGTCAAGCGATACAGACGATAAAAGCGGCCGATGAAGGCATTGAAACGATTACGGCATTTGCCGAGCAGGCGAAAGCTGTTGCGCAGTCGGCAGCTGATACGACCGACAAAGAAGAGCGCAAAAGCTATGCTGCTCAGTTTCAAACGATTATTGATCAGATTGAAAGTGTTGCCAAAGATTCCGGCTATAAAGGCGTCAACTTGTTGAACGGCGGCAAACTGACCGTCAAGTTCAATGAAGATGGTACCAATAAATTGGAAATTACCGGCAAAAATGCTAAAACGGATTTGGAGCTTGATAAAATAAAAACCGGAGATACTAAATGGAGTGGAACTGAAGGTGGTGGTGATGCGGCTGCTGAGGCCAAAGCAATTGAAGAATCTATTACAGCCGTTACCACAATGATTAACACTTTGCGCAGTTGGGCAACTGAGCTTGGTAACAACAACTCGATTATTCAGAACCGCGAAGACTTCACGGAGAGTATGATTAACGTTCTGACCGAGGGCGCTGACAAGCTGACCTTGGCTGACATGAACGAAGAATCAGCCAACATGCTGGCTTTGCAGACCAGACAGCAGTTGGCTATTAACTCTTTGTCGCTGGCATCACAAGCCGCGCAGTCGGTGCTGCAATTGTTCTAAAATTAACAATCCGCCAAAAACCTCCCTTGCTTCCGTGAGGGAGGTTTTTTTGATGAACTTTTCAATACATAATATGCCTGATTTTCGCTTTCGTTTGTCATTGCGAGTTTTTCTCCTCTTCCCGTCATTGCGGAAATTTCCCTCTCTGGTCATTGCGAGCGGAGCATCCCTACCCCTATGTCATTGCGAGAAAATCGTAGATTTTCGAAGCAATCCATCTTAAAGAATCCTGCCACAAAATCGGAACATCAGAGTA
>CANPYJ010000019.1 GCA_947588275.1 uncultured Alphaproteobacteria bacterium
CTTGTCGTTTCTTTTTTCCGCGATGACAAAACCTTACTCTGAGTCATTGCGAGATTGTTTCTTTTCCTTGTCATTGCGAGACGCGCAAGCGGCGAAGCAATCCATCTTTATCCGGACGGCAAATCCGTCGCTTTGTTTTTGTTGCAAGATTTCTAAGATGGATTGCTTCGTCATTTCGCATACGCTTCATTCCTCGCAATGACACAAAATAAGAAGCATGTCATAACAAACCGCTTTCTTTTCTTTGTCATTGCGAGACGCGCAAGCGGCGAAGCAATCCATCTTTATCCAGACGGCAAATCCGTCGCTTTGTTTTTGTTGCAAGATTTCTAAGATGGATTGCTTCGTCATTTCGCATACGCTTCATTCCTCGCAATGACACAAAATAAGAAGCATGTCATAACAAACCGCTTTCTTTTCTTTGTCATTGCGAGACGCGCAAGCGGCGAAGCAATCCATCTTTATCCAGACGGCAAATCCGTCGCTTTGTTTTTGTTGCAAGATTTCTAAGATGGATTGCTTCGTCATTTCGCATACGCTTCATTCCTCGCAATGACACAAAATAAGAAGCATGTCATAACAAACCGCTCTCTTTTCTTTGTCATTGCGAGCCGCGCAAGCGGCGAAGCAATCCATCTTTATCACGGTTTTGCAAAGGTTTTTTTAGGCTCAAAAAAGCGCATTAACAAGCTCTTAAGTACTGTGAATTTTTTGTTACAGGAATTTTTTTGACGTGTAAACAGTATGTTAACCATTTTAGGGTATAACTGATTTTGCTGGAAATTTTTGCAAAAATCCGCTATTCTAAAAGTGTATGAGGAGTTTTGCATAACTATTTAAGGAGAACGACTATGCGATTTATTAAGAATAACATTTGGACTCTGTGTCTGGCGGTTGTTGCCATGATGCTGACCTTTGCGGGCGATGCTTCGGCGCAGACGTCAATTATGGACACGGCCCAGACGAAAGCCTTAAACGTTTTTACCTCCATTAAGACGATTATCTTCGTTGTTGGTGGTTTTGGTCTGGTTGGCGTGGCGTTTGGTGCCATCTTTGGTAAGATTAACTGGAAATGGTTTGCCGGATTGGCTGTAGGTTTGGCCGTTTTGGCGGCTGCCGGTTCCATTGTTAACTACGCCACTGGTGAAAATATGTCCGGGTTTGCTGATACTTTTGAAAACTCGGCGCAATAACGTTCTCCTAAGAAAGGTTCGGGCTGTGCGTTTGCAGTCCGAACCAGGGAGGAGAAGGGCAAGGGGGAACTTGGAACCGGATAACTTCCGCTTGCTATGCCCCCTTTTCTTTTTTAGCGGCGATGCTCTTAAACATCAAATCAAACGGATTTAATATTTAATAGCATGAAACGGGGACGGAGGAAGCCATGAAAAAGCTGATATATATAATGATACTATGCATAATCGGGCTGCATGGCTTGACGGCGGACGCATGGGCGGACGAAAGCTACTGGGATGCCAATAGCATGTATTTTAATCCTCAGAACAAGAAAGCCGAGTGTGAAAGGAACTGCAAAGGAAGTTGTGTTTGGCTTTCGCCCAGCAACGAATATAGATGTGAGCAGAATAACGAAGACAATTCAAATAAACAGAATACCGAAAACAAGTCAAATAACACGATTCCTCAAGGCACCACCAAAGCCGAGTGTGAAAAGAGCTGCAAAGGAACTTGTGTTTGGCTTTCGCCCAGTAATGAATACAGATGTGAACCGAAAGACGAAAACAAGGTCGAATCGGCCGGAACTTCTTCCGGACAGTCTGAGAGTGCCGTCACCGGCTGTTCGTCGGATTATGGCTTGTTTTCGGGCTTGATTAAGAGCGGTCGCCAAATTTTTGAAGGTTTGCGTGATTTGATTTATGTGGTCGCCGGTTTTGGCATCATCGGCGTGGCTGTCGGCGGGTTTTTCGGCAACCTCAACTGGAAGTGGCTGGGCGCAATATTGATTGCGCTGGTGGTTATCGCCTCGACCGGTGAAGTCATTAATATGATTACCGGTTGCCAAACTTTCACGCAGGCAATGATAACCGACACCTTGACCAAAGGCTAGCAGTCAAAAAGTTTAAGCCTCCCTTGCGGAGGCTTTTTTATTGTCATGGCGAACTGTTTTCTTTTATTGTCATCACGAGCCGCTCTCATTTCTTATCATTGCAAACCTTTCTCTTTCCTTGTCATTGCGAGACGCGCAAGCGGCGAAGCAATCCATCTTTATCCAGACAGCAAATCCGTTGTTTGTTTTTTGCTGCAAGATTTCTTAAGATAAATTGCTTCGGTCGTTCTACTTTCTCGCAATGACACAAATAAGAAGCATCTTTTCAAAAAAAATCAAAAAACTGTAACAATTTAAAAAGGATTTTTATGTTATGATAAAATAAATATAAGTTTATAAAAGGTCGTATTGCGCCTAAAATGCGGCTGTCGGAACTGGAACGGAGGGTGTCATGTCAAACTTTAGAAAACTTGCCCAAGCAACTTTGTTGGCGGCCATATTCGCAATCGTCCCGTTTTATGTTTCGGCGCAGTCTGATTCGATAGCTTCCGGAGATCCGTTTTCTAAAGGCGTTGATTCTATAAGCCAAGACTTTGTCAACGAGAGCATGGCAAAAAGCAGACGCGAAGGTGAAATCAACGATGCCAAATACGATACCCGAAAATCCCAAAAAGCCAAAAACAATGCCGACAAGGCCAACGCCGCCACCAGCAACGCAACGGCTGCTGCTGAGCAGGCCAAAAAAGACGCCGCTGCCGCACAAGAAACTGCCAATCAGGAAAAAGCCCAAATCAAGTCTCAGTGGGAAGACTATATGAAAACAACCGGCAATAAAGTTCGTGAGGACTTGGCCGCGGCAGAGAAAAAACGTACTGAAGATATAAAAGCTGCCCAAAAAGAAAGAGAAGATTATATTGCAGGGGTCAAAAAAGCCGAAGAAGCCAAAGTTCAAAGCGCTCAGCAGGCTTATGACAAGTGCGTACAAAACGAAGGCAAATGTTCGGAACTTTTGGTTGCTTTGAACAATGCTCAGGCCAATCAGAAAAAAGCCGTTAGTGCCGCCGAAAACGACCAAACCTATCAAGATAAAATCGCCGCGGCTCAGAAAGGCGATGCCAATTATCAAAACCTGAAAGAACAAAGTGCCGAAGTTGATAAAAAAGTCCAAGAATATCAATCGTCATTTTCAGCGGCTCAACAAAAAGCCAATGCTGCCAAATTTGAGCAATCCAAGGCTAATCAGGCAGCGCAAAATGCGGCTAAAGAAGAAATACAAGCCAACAAGAAACTTTATGAAAACGCCAGCAAAGAAGCGGATAAAGCGCAAAAAGCCTTTGACAAAGCTAAAGAAGACGTCACCAAAGCCTGCCAGAAAGACCCTGAAAGCAGCAAATGTAAAAAAGCCAAGGAAAAAATGGACGAGGCCTCCACTCAGTTGGCTGCCGCCAAAAGAGAAGCAGAAGATGCCAAAAATGCTATGAAAGAAGCTCAAAACGAGATAGATGAGCTTGACGGCACCGCTGATGCGCGCCGCAAGGCCGAAGCCGATGCCAAAGCGGCAGCCGAAAAAGCCGCAGCAGAAAAAGCGGTGGCCGAGGAAATCAGCAAACAGTATGACGAGGCCAAAAACAAATATAACGAATTGAAAAAGGCCTGTAACGCCGACCCCGATAACTGCGACCAGAACGCCCTCAAAGAGGCCGAAGCCGCGATGAACGAAGCTTATGAGAGAAAAGCGGCCGTCGATCCGGAAACGGCCGCCGAAAAGGCTCGCAACGATCAGGCCAGAGCGGAAGCCGCCGCCAAACAAAAAATTCTTGATGATGCCGCCGCCGCGGACAAAGCCTATGAAGAGAAGAATAAAGCCTTCCAAGACGCCGTCGCCGCTTACAGCAAATTGCAGGCGCAGTGTGCCGCCAAAGAAGACGCCGAAGGTTGCGACAAATTGGCCGAACTCAAAGATCAGGTTGACAACGCCCGCAAAGAGCTTGAAAGCGCTTATCAAGACAAAGTGTTGAAAAATCGAGCCGCCGATGAAGCCGGCGTCAGCGACAAAGCGATAGCCGAAAACGCAAAAAAAGCGGTTCAAACCGCTGAAGACAAGGTAAAGGCAGTCGAAGAAGAACAAAAACGCTTGGAAGCTGCCCTCAAAGAGGCCGAGGCCGCCTGTGCCCACTCTAAAACGCTGACTTCCAGACAGGGGCAAGCCGATGCGGCCAAATATTGCCAAATGGTCGAAGACCTCAAAAAAGAAATTGCGGCCAATAAAGAAGCTCTTGCCGAAGCCGAAGAAGCTCTTATAATGGCGCAAAATGATTATGAGATATTTCAAACTCCCGACGATGAGCATGAGGGACAGATTTATTTGGCCGTTTCCAGCGCCGCCGATTCCGGCGTGGACGAAAGCGGCTTGTTCAACGGCCGTTACACCGGTCGCGCGGGTAATGAACTTTATACAAACACCGACGATGTGTTCAAAACCATCACCCGCCGCGCCGCGCGCATTCTTGTCGGTCTCAAGCCGATTGTATACACTTTTGCCGGCTTTGGCCTGATTGCTTTTGCCTTTGCGGCGATATTCAACAAAATCAGCTGGAAATGGTTTGCCAATATTGCCATTGGTTTGTTTCTGGTGGCCAATATGGGACGTCTGATTGAATATATGGTTTATCCGACCAACGGCAAAGACGTTAAACCCGAACCGCTGAAATCTTTCGGCAATTACACGCTTGAAGACGCGTTCGCCGATACCTATTATGTTTGGGTTGACGAAATGGCGCCGTTTGTGCCGCCTGAGGTGGCCGATGCGCCGGATACGAGCACGCCTGTGCCTGAAAACGCCGGTATGGATGAAGCGCCGGCTGAGGAGCGCAAGTTTTGTCAGGCCGAAAACAAGGGTGGCGGACTGTTTGGCGGCGGCGGCTTTATGAGCTGTGTCAAAGACCTTATCTCGGCCGGTAAGAAAGCGGTCAATGCGGTCAAAGATGTCAAGAGTACTATTGATACGGTCAAGAGCACGGCTGACGCGATTAATAAAGCAGCCGACAATATCGGTGCCGCGGCCAAGGCTGTGGGCAAAGGCCTCAAGAACGGCGATTTCGCCAACGCCTTTGATGCCTTGGGAGACATCGGCCAAAACCTGAACTATGCTACTCAGGCTGTCGGCAGTGCGGCCAATCGGGTTACCAATAACGTCGGCGACTTCAGCAACAATGTTCAGGATATGACCAAGACCCGCGAAAAGCAGGCCGAGCTGGCAGAGCGTCGTGCTAAGGGCGAGGCTACCAACGAGGTTGAAGCCAAACTCAAAGGCCAGACTCTCACCAGAGACGAAAACGGCAAAATTACCGGTGTCGAACATCGTTGGGCCGGTGATATTGAGTACGAAACCGATGAGGGCGGCAATGTCGTTAAGGATGAAAACGGCAACCCGAAGATTAAGGTCAAAAAAAGCGGTTATGATCAAAAAGGCAATGAAGTCGAAGGCGATATTGCCAGCAACCAGAAAAACAGCAAGAACTGGGGCAGCGGCAAATCCGGCTTTGGCAACATGGTCGACGACATCACCGAAAAGAGCCGCAAAGCCAACGGTGTGGTTCAAGATGCCACTTCCACCGCTTCCGGTGCCGCCTATCAAGTGCAAGGCGTTGTAAAATCGCTGGAAGGCAAATAGCTCAGACAAGGCCGGCATTGATGACCGTGTTTGTGCGGCGAAGCTGCAAAATAAGAATGGCCTGAGTGGCGGATATTAACGCATTATTCATAAAAAAGGGGTATACTCAATCTATTGAGGATACCCCTTCAAAGCTTTGGGCATTGTCAAAATATAAGGGATAAACCGACAACGACGGTTGCATAAAAATTTGAGGGCGGTATCATATAAAAGGACAGAGGCGCTTACCGCCCGAAGAACAAGGGATTGTATTAATGCGTGAGATTATTCTTAAAGCTGTCGCCAATCCGCCCAAAATCTTGTGGGGGCCGTTTTTACCGACCATGCTTAATATGGGCGTGCAATTCCCGTTAATGTTTATGTTTTTGGGCACGTTTGACATCAATCCGCTGGTGTTTATGGTAAGCATCGTTTGCGGACACCTTGTCTGCATAGCGCTGGGCGCCAAAGAGCCTCACATCTCGGCCATGATTCAGGCCTATGGCCAAACGGCCAAAACTTCACACAACCTTTATAAGACGAAGGGGAACAAATTTGCACCCTGATTTTGACTTTTTCTCAATTTTTGTTCAAGGGCTGACCAATCTTGAAGTGTTGGTGGCAATCGTCGGTTTTATTTCGGCGGCGGCGTTTGCCGGATTTTGGGTGACCAAGTTCGGCTACTACGTCTTACCGCAGCCGCGCGAAAGCCGGGTATCGGACTTTTTGCCGTTTAACAAACTGCTTTCGGACGGGATGACCATTCGCTGCTACAACGGCTCTTTGGCGCGCGTGTTCAGAGTGGCTGGCGTAGATTTGACCTTTGTGACCGACGAAAAAGTTGAGTCGATGTTGGAAGCGCGCAAAGCGTGGATTGACGGAATGTCGGATTTGCAGGTTACCTGCCGCATCATCACCTTGCGTGAAAGAGTTCCCCTAAATGAAGAAAAAGGCGATTTTGAAAATCAGCTCCTGAGTACCATCGACGATGTCTGGAGCGCAAACTTGGATCGTATATACAGCAACACGCATTATATTGTGCTGTCGGTGGCCGACCGTGATGAAAATCTGAAGGATTTGAACTATGCTTCACAGGCGCTGATTGCCACCTTGAACGAATACGGCATCACCACGTTGTATGAATCCGAAGGCAGCGCGGCCGAAGACAGCCCGTTGTCGGTTTATGCCAAAATCTGCAGTCCGATTACTCGTCCGCAGCCGCGCATCGGCAACTCCGAAGGTGCTCATTTGAACGAACTTTTGACTGCCGACCATATCCACTTTACCGGCGAGAACGGTTTAATCCGCTTCTTTTCCGGCGATAAAGAGAAATTTGAAATCGCAATGGGGATTCGTTCTTCCGGCGACTATATGGACGAGAGCATGATATCATCGTTGCTTTCCATCGACAGCGAGCTGATTCTGCTTCACAACGTGCGCCCGATATACAAAACGCATGCTCGTGCCTTGCTTATGCAGCAACAGCGTATGGCCGCCATGACCAGCTTTTCGGGTGACGTCATCAACCAATACGGCGAGGTTTTGGCCGCCATTGAAGACAGTGACACCAATCACCAGTCGTTGACCGAATATGCCATGGTTATTTTGTTGCAAGGTTCGACCAAAGAAGAAATCGAGTTTGGCGAAAGCGAAGTTCAGCGTATCTGCCGCTTGTTCGGTGTGACGCCGGTGCGCGAAGGCTGGGTTACGCAAGCCACGTTTTTCAACCAATTTCCGACATATGAGACCTTGCCGCGCACCTATCGTTATTTGTCGCGTGTGGTGGCGGCGGCCATTTCGTTTGACAAGCCGTCTGAGGGCTTTTCCAAAAGTGACTGGGGTCCGGGAGCCATCACCGTCTTTCGTACGGCATCGGGTTCGGCCTATCGGTTCCAGTTTCACGTTTCCAGCGAAGATTCGGCGGTGGCTCACTGTTGTATTATCGGTCCTACCGGTCAAGGTAAAACCACACTGCTCACTTTTTTGGCCGGACAGGCAATGCGGCATCACGATTTAAAAGTATTCTTCTTTGACCGCCACCGCGGTGCCGAGATTTTTACCCGCGCGGTCGGCGGAGCTTATGTCGGATTTGAGGGCGACGAAAAAAATGTGTCGCTCAATCCGTTTGACTGTGCCAACAACGTCAACAACCGCGCCTTTTTGCGTCGTTGGATGCGCGCCATTACGTTGGTTGACGATGCGGTGTCCGAAAAAGAAATCGCTCGCGCGGTGACGACGGCGTTTGATTATCTGCGCCCCGAAGAACGCATGATGACCAACTTGTACAAGAGCTGCTTTTCGCCCACCGGCAATATGCGCCGCGAGCTTTATAAATGGGTCAATCCGGATCAGTACGGCAATATTTTCAATGCCGATACCGACAGCCTTGATTTGAAGTCCAAACGCTTTATGGCCTTTGATTTTACTCATATTTTTGAAGACGAAACTCTGGCGCCGGCGGTCATCAGCTACATTATGCACCGTATTCAGTCCGAAACCGGCGAAACCGGCGTGCCGTCATTGATTATGATTGATGAGACCGCGCCGATGCTTAAGCACCCGATGTTCCGCGACTACTTTGTAATAGGTTTGCAGGAAGG
Source organism: uncultured Alphaproteobacteria bacterium (assembly GCA_947588275.1). Lineage (GTDB taxonomy): Bacteria > Pseudomonadota > Alphaproteobacteria > RF32 > CAG-239 > CAZU01. Next base: position 8,255 of record CANPYJ010000019.1, read on the forward strand.
ACGTAAGAAACGTCAGGCGTATCTTTGCGCGTTTCAACAACCGAACATTATTGACCGGTTGGGCGTGGGCGAGGTTATCCGCGGCCAGTGTCAGACCGTCATCTTTTTCCGCAACCCGCAGGCCACGCCGGAAGACTATGAAAACTGGAATCTTACCAATGCCGAAAACGACTTTATCTTTGGCAAGTCATATCGCGATTTTCCCTATGCCATTTTGCTGTCGCGGCCGGCCACCGGAGAATCGGTTATATTGGATGTGGATTTGAGCGGCCTCGGACCTTATCTGCGGTTGTATAATTCCGGCCGCAAAAATGTGCTTTTGGTTGAGGAACTCATCAAGGAATACGGCGAAGAAAACTTTGTTACAAAATATTTAAATCTTTAGCAATTAGGCGCAAATTCGTTTATTTGTGCGGCAAAATATGCTAAAATAAATTTATGCGACACCGGACGGGAGGGCTTAAAATGAGAAACTGCAAATGTAACAAAATATTGAGCATGCTTCCGGTTGTTGTGTGTGCGTTGAGCTTGGTCGTGCCGGCGTGGGCGCAGATGCCGTCGACCGATCCGGCTACCACCGGCGAAGCGGTCAGCGATGTCAGCAACACGGTTCAAGAAATACAAAAAGTTTCCAAAACCATGGCGTTTATTCAGAAAAGCCAAGCCGCAATCGGCAGCGCGGTTAAGTCGGTTTCGGATTTTGCCAATAACTGTGCCGGCAAACTTAAAGAAAAAATGGCAAAACTTCAGAAATATAAAGACAAAGTTCAAAAATACAAAGAAAAGTATGATAAATATAAGAAAAAATTCGATGAGTACAAAGACAAAGCCATGGAGTATAAAGATGCAGTCGAAAGCGGCATAGAAAAAGCCAAAGAATATAAAGAAAAAGTCGAGCAAGGCATAGAAACCGCCAAGAGCTATGCCAATGAGGCCAAAGAAACGGTTGGCGCACTTAAAGATACTGCCGGAAACTACGTTGACAAAGCTAAAAGCACAGTCAACAAAACGCTTGACCAAGTGCCCGGCAGCAGTCATTCATCATCGGCGTCAAAGAATGCTTCGTCAGCAAGTTCTCGGGCAGCTGCGCCCGCCACAGTCTCGCCCTCGCAGGGTTCGTATGTTTCTGCGCCCGCTGCCGTTTATTCGAGCGCTGCCGCGGTTGAAACAGCCGCGCCGTCGGCAGTGATATCGGCGCAACAGCCTTTGCGTCAAAAGTTTGATGCTCCGGCCGGGAAAGCTGCCTTTGATGCAATCGGCGCAATGGAACCAAGTTTGTCGGTTTCTGAAATGGCGACTGAGGGTGATGTCGCCGACGTTTCAGATGAATCGGCCATTACCGACGAGGCTCTCGAAGCCGTTAAAGTCGGCGAAGATACGGAAGATACAAAAGAGCAGGCAGCCCAACCGGCATCGGCTGAGGCTCCTATAGCCGCGCCTTCTCAAAAGACGCCTGTTTTGGCGCCAAACGAGCAAGGCTATCGCGTCAAAGGAATGGCAGCCCCCTCTCAAAAGGCGTCTGTTTCCGCGTCTGCTCGGGAAGTTCCTGCCGCGGCGGCGGTTGCCACAGAAGTCAAATCCGTGCCGACATCAAAGATGGTCGCTCCCAAAACCGGTCTGCGCAAAGCATTTACTACTTCGTCTTTGCGCCGTCATGAGGATCTTGCCTTTGCGATTGCGCTTGAAATGGAAGATGACGGAACCGATGCCAACGGCACGTTTATCATATCACAGTATTTGTCGCTGTATTGCGGTCTCAATTCCAAGACGGCGCTTGAAGAGGGCCGACTGAGCGAATGTTTGCTCAAACTAAATAAGGAAATTCGCTCGCCGCAGGCTGATTCGCGGATGGAAGCTCCCAAGATGTATAATTTGGCGCTGGCGGAAACGGCAGCCGTGACAATGGCAGAGGCTTTCAAGGCCAAAAACGATCTTGAGAGTTTTGATGCCAACGTGATAGACCCGATTGATTTGGCGCCGGAAATAGACGCGCAGGCGGTGTATGACAATATTGTCGAAATGAACAAAGCGATTGACAACGTGATGAACGGGATGATTAGGCTGCATGCGACGCGTTTGCAGCTGGAAACGCTGAAAGGTTATGGTTCTTATGGTTTTGTGCCGCCGGAGGAAGAAGATGAAGACGAAGCTGAATCTGCCGAATAGCCTTTGGGCATGTTTGTTTTTTGCGGCCGTCGTCTTAATGCCGGTGGTTAACGTATATGCCGAAGAAAACGCAGCTTCCGGTTCTGATTCTGCGTCCCAACCCGAAGATAACGGCACCTGTCCGGACGGGGCTATGGTGGTGCCGGAAACAATGGCCATGCATTGCGGCCTTTCGTGTGCCGATGGGCAAGATGCCGATAAGATTGACGAATGCCTCAAAAAGCTGGCGTTGGAAGACGAAGACGGTTCTTTACGAAAAGCGATTATGCAGGAACTTTATGATGATGCGATGATGCGCGCGTTGGAATTCAAATTTTCAAGCGGCGATTATGAAGATACCATGAAAAAAGAATTGGGCGAAAGCAACGACGTTCAGGGCGGCAGTCCGGCCGCGGGCGGCGAGGCTGCGGCAGACGGTTCGGATTTGAGTACTAGGCAAAACAAAAACATTAAGATAAACGCCCGCAACATTGTTTCGCTGACCACGTTGATGACACTTTACGGCATAAAAATTCGTCTGTTTACGATTGAAGACTTTTGGCAAACGACGGCTATGGGTATCAAACAGGAAGCCGTAGAGCAGGAAATAGAAGACCAAGAGCGTGAAAAGAGGATTGAAAATCTGAAAAAACAGGCAGAGGCAGGAGAATAACCGATGAAAAGAGGACTGACATTTGCCGTTGTATCGATGCTGCTGATTATTAGCGGCCGGCTTTGTCATGCCTCAACGGACTATGTCGTGCTCAGTCTTGATATTTCGACAGACATTGTCTCCAGAGCCGGTACCGTTATGGAAGAATACGTCACTATGGCCAATGAGTATATTCAAGGCAAAATAGGCAGCGTAGGCGACATTAATGCGGTTAAAAAGCAGAAAGACAAAGTTGACCGGCTGAAAAAAAGAACTGAAAAGCTGCAAAAAATGCAGAAAAAGGCAAAAGCGATTGCCGATAAGGCCAAAGAAAAGAAAGCCGCTTTGCAGGCGCGTGCCGACCGTATGAAAGAGATGGCCGACAGCGTCAAGGAGAAATATCGGGCGGCGCAGGCAAAGTATCAAAAAGTGCAGGACAAGATAAACGAAGCGCAGACTAAAATTAATGATGTAAAAGATAAGGTTCAGTCAAAAGTCAACGCTGTTCAGAGCGAAATCGACAAAGCCAAAGGCTATGTAGATCAGGCCAAAGATTATGCCAATCAGGCACGAACTTATGTTCAGGAAGGCATAGAAACCGTTGGTGAGCTCAAAGACACGGCTCAAAACTATGCTAACAGGGTCAAACAAACCGCAACCGGATATGTCGACCAAACTTCGGGTTATGTTAATGATGCTCAACAGGTTCTTGGCAACTCTGTGCCAAATTCGGAAGTTTCAATGCAAGAGCCGGCTTTTGAACAGACGTTCCCGACCGATGTTGTGGCTGCGCAAGAGGAGTATAACACTGCGGTTCAATATGAAATGCCCGTGGCGCAGCCTGAAGTTGCAGACGATTTAAGCGAGCAGATGACGGCCGCCGGCGTTTCAGCACAAGAAGGGTTGGAACTGATGGGCGGCGCCAATCCTGAAATGGCGTCGCAAACCGGTGAAGCGCTGGTGCAAAAAGGCACGATTTCAATACAGCAAAAGGCCGATGCTTTGCTTGCCATCAAAGATATGGCAATGTCATCGGAGGCCGCAGAGACAAAAATTGCTTTGCCGGCGGCCGCAACACAGGCGATTTCGTCCGGTATTTCGACCGACAAGGTCATGCAAAATCTTCAAACGCCGATTACGGGGCAGAAACCGCGGGCAAATGCGATGGAGATAAAAAGTAATCTGAGTTTACAAAAACAGCTGACTGCGGCGCCGGTTCAAACATCCGTCAAGACGCCTTCCGTGTCAGCCATCAGCAAGCTTCAAATGCCTGTTAACACCGGAAAACAGGTTTTGAGAAAGAGTTTTGCGGGGACGAAGGAGATTGCCGATGAATAAGCTGTGGCGTTACATTTGTTTAGGAATAATCGCTTCTTTTCCAATTCTTCCGGTAGCTGCGCTGGATGTTCCGGCTTATGTGAGCGATCCGCAAGACATTACCAAGACAACGGAAGAAATTTTGGCCGCGATGCAGATTGATTCCAGGGGCTTGGCCAGTTCTGCGGCGTCGGCCGAAAAATACAACGAAATGTATGCCGAATACGCCTTGCATCTTTATGCCGACGCGCTTTCAGCCCGCGCTCAAATTGTGGGTAGCGAAGCCGGTGGCAGCGGGATGGAAAAAATGGCCGGACAAGTTTTGGGAATGCTTGGCGGAATGGATAACAAGCCACAGATTTTGCAGGATGAAATCAAAAAGTATCTGTCTGACATTGCCCATCGGGTTGAAAAAATTGTGGAACTGGAAGCTGAAATCTCAAATTTGCAAGGGCTTACGGTTCTAAACAGCTTGCGCGGCGAATTGGTCGATGACGAGGGAGAGAAATGATGAAAAAAGCATTGTATATAACAGCTTTTTGTCTGTTGCTCGGTTTGCTCGTCAGTCCGTGTACGCAAGCGCAGGAAACCGATGTAACCACGCCGCCGTCCAAAACGTCAGCCTGGGTGCAGCGCACGCAAAAGAAACTCCAAACCACCGTAAACAAAATTCAGACCGGCAAGTTTGGCAAGTTTGTCGGCGATGCGGTTTCTTATGCCAAGGACGGCATTGCCTTTGCCAAACAGGCTTATGAAGCCGGCATGGATCTTTATAATCAGGTCAAAGACGACATCATGAACAGCTCGGCTTACAAAGCGGCTATGATTTCCAAGCAGATAGCCCAAGAAACCAAAGTCTTGGCCGAAATAGAGCAAAAGATGCAAACCGAGATTGAGGCGGTCAAAATGGAAATGGATTTGGTTGATCGCCAAAGCGCCGCCAAAATTGAAAATCTCCGCAAAAATGCTCAGATTATGGAAGAAAGCGGGTTAGATGAAGATGCGACGACTGAGGGCGAAACCAAAGCCGATGTTCCGGTCTCTGCGGCATCCGAGGCGCCGTCATCGTCGGCCTCCAATAATGTTTCCGCACCGGCTTCTTCTACGAATACAAAGGTTCAGCCGGCATCGTCCGCGGTTCGTCAGCGTATTGTCGAGGCTCAGGAAGTTATGAAGCCGCTTAAACGGGCGGTTGAGTTGGGCAATACGCGTTCGGTCCCGACAGAAGGCAGAGCCGTCGTTGTTGACGAAACTGTTCCTGCCGTTATTGAAGATGCAAATTTGACAGCGGAACCTGAAGCTCCCGTTTTTGAGGCCGTTCCGGCGGCTGAGATTGTGTCAACGGCTGAGATTGTATCGGCGGAGCCGGTTGCCGAAGACGCTAAAATCGACCAAGTTGCAAAAGAGCAGGCAGTCCATCCAGCGGACGCGGTTGTCAAAGAAAGCATATCTGCTGTGCCGGTCGCCACGGTTGAAGAAAAAGCCTCCGCGGCTGTCAAATTGCCGGAGGCTGCGCCGGCCGCCGTCATGGAAAAAGCTCCGGCGGCGAAGTTGACGGTGCCAGCCGACAAAACGGAAATTAAAAAAGTGTTCGGCGTTTCGTCCGTCCGTTTGACGGAAAAGTTTGCGTTGGCATTTTTCAATCTGGAAAAATCCGTGGCCGCGCAGGAGGCAATAGCTGCTTACAATAAGGCGGAGTTGGCCGTCCAAGTGAAGGACATCGGCGACAAATATGCGCCGGAAATGACCGAACAGGCCAAAAAAATTGCTGAACTTGGCAAGCAGCTGAAAGAAATCGTTTCTAAGAAAAAAGCCAAAGATCCGCGCGATTCCAAAGAAGCTCTGGAAGAGACACAGGAACAGAATTTTTCCAAGTCCAAGCGTCAAACTCGTCGTGAAGAGCGAAAGTTGAAAAAACAAAGAAGATTGCAAGAACGTGCAGCCAAAAAGAAAGGCTTGCAAAAAGTCAACAAAATCCAAGCCAATCTCTCGGCCACCCAATCAAAGGCCGAAAGTAAGCGCGACGTGGGCGAAACCAGCACCAGTGAAACGCAGCGCGCCGCCGTCAGTACGGAGGTTTTGGAAGAACAATTGACGGCTTTGCGGACTTACATCGAATTGATGATAACCGATTTGTCCGTTCGCGCTTCGTCAGACTTGAACCGGTTGCAGGATTTGCATTCGGACGGCTTAAAAGAAAAATTCAACTTGTGCGATTATACCGATCCTGAAAATGTCGGGTATACCGCCGGTGTGAAGAAAGCGGTTGATAAGGCGATGGATGCCGCGCAAAAGGGCATGAATGCCGTACAAAAAGGCGTTGATGCCGTAAACGAGGCCAAGCAAAAAGTCGATGAAGGCATTCAAAAGGCTCAGGATACCGTAAATGAGGCCAAAGATAAAGCCAACGAACTTAAGGGACAGGCTCAGCAGGCGATGGAAGATGCCAAAGGCGCAGCTACCGATGCGGCTACCGGCGGAATGTTTTAGGGGAAACGGCAATGATAAAGAAAGCAGCATATATAAGTTTCTTGACGGCGGCATTGTTAACCGCGGTTGCCGGCCGCGGATATGCCTTCGGGCTTTATGACTTAATTTGCATTCCGGCCCCGGGTTGTCCGGAACCTGATTTTATTGACGAAGGCGTGTCCATAATGAAATCAGGTTTGGCCCTCAAGACAGAGGTCGAAAAGGTGACCAAATCGGCTGAAGACATTCTCAACAAAGTCAAAACTTTTGCCAAAGCCACACTTTCGGGAGATTTGTCTCCGTTGAACAACGCGCTCAACCCCGGACAAAAGCCTATGGAAAATTGTGTTTATCTTGGCAAAAATTTCAAGAACACCGATTCCGACGACGTTTATATGATTACCAAGATACTCTTTTTGCAATATCCGGGAAAAAGTCAGGCTGAAATTGAAAAATATGATTCTTATCGTCAAAATTGGTATAAGGACTCATTGCTTGAGATATATACGGCATCACAGGAAATGCAGGTCGATCTTGAAAACCGCATAGATGTCAACATTGCCGATGCTATTGCCTGTCTTAAAGGCGAAAAGACGGAAGGTTGCGGGTTTGACGGCGGCGAGCCGGAAGGCAGTGCGGATGCGCAGCATATAGAAGGCAAGGCGCTGCAGGCTCTTGACAATGTTTATGAGATGATGCTGAAAATAACGGCTTTGCGTGCTCAGTACGAAGCGCTGAAAGTCATCAACTCAATACCGGCGGCGCCTTATATGGCTGAACTTAAAGAACAGGTGGCCGACAGCACGACTTCAACAGACACAAGCGAAACTTCTGAATCTGAGGCAGCCACTCCGGCGCAAGCTCCGGCCGAACAGCGGCAATCGGCGCTTGAAACCGGCCGCATATACGCTCAAGCTTCGGTCAAATATTCTGCCCAATTGGCTTTTGCCGATTCGCTTGGTAGTCAAACTCGCAGTGTAACATCCGCATTGTCAGACGTTGAGGCAGCTTCCGCACTGCCGCAGGACAGCGCCCAAAAACTGGTGAACGACGCTTTTTTGTTTGCCGTTGCGCCGGTGTCGGAAGAAGTGCATGCTTATGTGTATGAAGAAGAAAAAATGGCCGAACTTGACAAGATTGAGCCAATTGAAAGTTTGGTGGCCACAACTCGCGAATTGCATAATCAGATAAGTGGTTTGGACAGCTACAAGAAACTTGCCGAATCAGTTCAGGAAGCGCGCGAACGATATGAAAATGCACTCAAAACTCTTGAGATGGCGGATCAATGCGCTCGCGCGTATATCGGCCGGCATTTCAAAAATGCCAATCAGGTTTGGGGAGGCGGCAATGTGACCGACAACGATGCGCGCACCGGCATTTCGGCTTGGGCCATGCAGGCATATGAAGCAGCCAAAGCGGCCGAAACCAACGACGCCGATTCCTCAAACGTGCCTCATCCCAATGTGGATCCGCAAAACGAAGATTTGGCCGATGCGGTTGGTTCAACAAATTCAAACAAAGTATACAAAAGTATTTCTGCATCGGTCGGTTCTGCCAAAGACGATGAAACAACCGAGGAATTTCGCAAAACTCGCATGCTGCCGTGGCAAATCGGCGCCGAAGCGGCCAAATTGCTGGCCGCCGATCCTGCAAAATGGGGAACTTCGGCAGATAAGCGGGCTTTTCCGATTTGGCAGGATGTCAAATCTTTTTACCATCAGTACATCAGCAAAAAATATGCCAACATCAAAGCCTATCTGCGTTCTTATACGCGCGCCGACGTGCTGGCCGTGATTGCCGACCGTCTGCAAGGAGGAAATTCTGCCATAGCCGCGACTCTCCAAAAAAAGAAGGCGGACATTATCAATAAAAAACTCTCACAGGAAATGAACGGTCTTACCGACAGCGAAGACAAGGCCTCCGCCGAGTATCAGGGAGAGTATAAGAGCGGGTTGGCGGCGTTGGAAGCCAAGCGCGACAACATTAAAAAACAGCTTGAACAAAAGAGCGCCCAATATAAAGAAAGCGCCGATAAGCTTGCCGATGCACGGGCCAAGGCCGACAGCGATGCCGGAGACGAAATGTTGGCCGAAGTCGAAGCCAACGATCCTTACCCGGAGACGCTGGACGAAATGGTTCCGTCCGGCCGCGGCGTAATGCCGATTGAAAAAAATGACGCCGTGGAAAAAAATTTTCACGACAAAATTGCCGCCAACAAAGAAGCCGCGCAGTTAGACACTCTGGAAAAAGAAGTCGAAAAATACAAAAAAGAAAAAGCCGATTTGCAAAAAGACTTGGCTAATGTCGAAAAACAAATTGCTGCCTATCGTCGTTTGAAGCAAGGAGGTCTGAGCCGTGTGCAGGAGCTGGTTGAAGAGGCCAAGGCCAAAAAACAAGCCTTGGCGGACAAAGCGGCGGATGCCATAAGCGAAGAAAACATCAATTTTGAAGCCGATGTCGAAAAAGTTTTGCGGCCTCTTGTCGTACAAAAAACCGCCAACCGGGCTTCCCCTCTTAATGCCGATGTATATGAGAGCTTGGTGTCGGCCGCCGGAAAGGCCTTGGAGGATGTTTATGCCATGGTCGATGCGCGGATTGATGCGGCGGTTGCCGAGCTGGAAATCCTGGGCGATGATTTGTACGACGCCTCTTATCACTCGCAGGTTGTGGCGATACATCAACGGATGATAGACCAGATTAAAGGTTTGGCCTTAACCGTCAGCGTGGCTGATTTAGGCACTTTTTCGGGAATAAGACTTTATGCCGAACTTGCTTCGGCCGACACTGCGGCCGAGAGCGAAGACTATTTTGTCGGCAATCCGGCCCAAAAGCGTGATCTCAAAGCACCCAAAGCGGTCCTGACGCAAAATCTGCCGCCGCTGCGCGAGATGTTTCATTTTGACGAACACGATTTTCAGGCGGTCAAGCCGGTGGAAGAGGGACAAACCGAAACTTCGCCGATAATGAGTGACGAATTTTTGAAGTATGGCGGCGAAATTCCCGAAATATGGAACTATATGCTGCGACCGCATTCGTTCGTGGAAACCGATTTTGACCTCAAAGAAGCCTTGACCGAAGGCTGCACGGCCAGTGCCTTTATTCGCGGCGGCTACATGCCGTGTATGGTTGGCTCGACACCGGTAGACTTGACCGAAGACGGGCTGTTTGTAGTGGCACAAAACATAAAAGATTTGAGCCGGTTGCACGCTTGTCCGGGGCTTGAGCCGATATCCGGCGGCGTTCATCATACGGCGTATGACATAGACATCAAGTTCGGCACCGACAGAGAGGGAATTTTGGCACTTTTGGATGCCAGCAAGAACAACGATAAAGAGCAGCCGGATATCGATTGTGCATACAGCGAGCTGGGTACTTTGCTCGAGGTCAACGATAAAGGCGAGCTGCAATTCCGTCAGAAGGCATACGATGTCTATTATAATCTGATTGTGACCAAAAACAGCGATAAAGAATTGTCTGACAAGCAAAAACGCAAGATGGCGGCCTTTGAGCGCGCCGCCTACGGCTCCAATCAGATTGGCGATTTTTTGTTCTATGCCGAAAACGTTCAGTCTCTCCGCGGCCAACTGGAAGAGATGGAAGAACAATATAAAAAAGCCCTCGACGAGTTGTTTGAAATTTTGCGCGGTTACGGGTTTGAGCCGTCCGAGAATCTGGACTTGTCCAAAGAGAGCGATTATAATCTGGTGCGCAGCCGTTTGGACGGTATCAAGAATGCCAACATTGCCGACGCGCTGGAGTTAATCAAAGACGTGAAAATTGAAGACAATCCCGTGGTTCAGGAGCGTGTAGATACTTTGCGCGGTGTCATTGCCGCCATGGAAAAAGACCGCGATGAGGTTACCAACATCGGTTTGGGCGCCGATGAGCAAAATGACCTTGACGAAGAGATAAAAACCGCTAAAGTAAATAGGCAGGCGACCGACAAATACCAAAAAAGCCTGAAGGATAAAGCCAAAGAGGCGTTCGGGCAGGAGGAATATCCGTATTGTGCGGTATACTAGCGAAAGTTTGAACAGGAATGGAACAAAGACAAATAGAAAACGGCCGGCAGACTCTGGCAATTGAAGACGCCTCGGGGCGTTCGCCCGAGTTCTTGGATCGGCTTGAAAAACAGGAAGAAGGCGCAAAGCTGACCTATTATTTATGGCTGTCCAGACTGTTTATCGTTTTTGCGTCGGCCTCAATGCTGCTGCTTATATGTTCGTCATTGGCGCTGTTTCGGCTGGCGCCGATGGTATCAGTGGAACCGTTTTTGATTATCAATCAAGATTCCTCGGAAAATCTGGTGCGCGAAGAAGCCATTACCCATAATATGTCCTCGCGCGAAAAACTGATGGAATTGTTTGTCCGGCAGTATGTCATCCTGCGCAACACGGTAATAAACGATGCGGCCGAGATGCGCACGCGCTGGATGCCCGGCGGCATGGTGCACTATTTGTCTTCATTTGATATATTTTATGCATTCAACGAAAGTTCCTCTGCCAACTGGCAGGACATGTTCAGCCGCTCTCTGGTGCGTGAGGTCGAAATTATTTCGGCCGGCCGTCAGGGCGGAGAAAAAAGCCCGGTTTGGAAAGTGGACTTCAAAACCTATGAATTTTATGATGAGCAGGGCAAAAATCAGGCGCAGAAGGAATCTACCCTGCGGGTTCGCTACTGGACGGCGTCAATTACGGCTTATTTTATAAAAGACCGTGCCTTTATCAGCCGCCGCTTGATAAATCCGTTGGGTTTCACGGTGACGCGTTATTCTCAGACCGAAGTCGAAGTCTTCTAATTTGTTGATAAGTATAGTTAAGCTGTTAGACATTTAAACTAAAAGAGTATAACTTCATAATATCTGCAAGACTGGATATAGGCCAAAAGTGAGGTTTTCTTTTATGCAAAAATGTTCTAAACTGTTGATAATATTGGCTTTGTTTTTAATTTCAGGCTGTTTTGGGTCTTATTATGAGCCGGAGCCGGTCGGCATCGGCAAAGGCAGCGACGAACTCAAGCTTTCGCCCTGTGCCTGCATGGAAATTGAGCTGCCCAAGAACTTGCCGGATTGGTTTGTGGCAATAATTTAATTGCGGAAAAGGAAGCATGGCTGAACAAATCGGAAATTCTCCCACCTCCCGCCGTCTGATTGGCGATTCGGCTCGTCCGCGTCAGACTGCTCCCCGTGCTGCCGGCGAAGATGTGTTTGTTGCCAACATCGGCGAAAAGCGCTATCTCTGGACGGCGCGCGCGTTTGCGGTCATCACGGCGCTGAGCCTGTGCTGCAATGCCGTTTTGTTGTTGGCTATTTTTCAGGTGTTGCCGCTGTATCGGGTAGAGCCGTTTTTGCTCACGTTTCAAAATCGTTCCGAGCAGGTTTATAACATTCAGCCCATAAAGGAGGGGTTGCGCAATCAAAAGGCCGTTACGGAAGTTTTCGTGCGCGAATATGTCTTGCTGCGCAGCGCGTTCAGCCGCGATATTCCGGAGATGGAAGCGCGTTGGGGCGCTGATGGGCCGGTCAAAGAGATGTCGGCACCGCGGATCTATGACGATTTCTTAAAAAACACCGCCAAACGGGCGTTGAGCGTTATTCGCTCGCGGGGACTTTCGCGCGAGGTGAAGATTTTGTCCGTAAACGAGCTGACCAACGGCATCTGGCAAGTGGAATACGAGACCCGCGACATGTATCCGGAGTCAACCAAGCCGGAGGTTAACTACTGGACGGCGTCGCTTAACATCTCTTATCGTCCGAAAACGGTCAAGTACGGCGACCGCCTCAAAAATCCGATAGGGTTTACCGTAAATAGATATTCGTTGACTTTCAATAAAGTGGAGTAAGTTTCTGGTGTCCGAGTTGCATAACATAATAAGAGCATTGGCGTTGGTCGTCGGGGTTGTGGCATTCAGCCCCGTCGTCTGCGCTCAGGTAGACCGGCAGATGATGGATTCTAGCGCCGAGCAGGCACAGGGCAACTATATGCCGATGAACTTGGGCTATGCCGGATTTAATTCGTTGGGCATGTCGCAGGCGGCGTGGCTCGATCCGTTGCAGAATCTGGGCGAAGGACAAAGCCGTCCGGCTTATTCGCGCTATTATTGGTCGCCGGATTTGGTGCTGCCGATTCGCGTGCGTGAAGGTATGATTACTCTGGTTAATTTTCCGCAATGGGAAATGATTGAGGATATTTTCATCGGCGACAATGCCACTTTTGACGGCCAGATATCGAGCCCCAATTCATTGATGCTGTATCCGCGCAAAGGAGCCAACGTAGGCGTGGATACCAATGTGATTGTGTTCGGACGTTCGGGCAACCGCTATGTCTTTTATGTCAAGAGCGAGGCTGTAAACACCGAGCGTTTGACCAACTCGATTATTGATATTGACGTTATCGGCGGTGAAAACGGCATCGGAGGAGCCGCGGCAAATTTTGGCGGTAGCTCCGGGGGCGTTCTCGGAGCGCATGTCGGCGGCACGGTTTCAAATGGCAAATCGGTAGATGCCAACTATACGCGCCGTTTCCAAAAAAGTGACTGGTTAAAGGAAATTCCGCTTGATCCGTCTCAGTTCAAATTTGACTTGGAGGTCTATGTTCCCAATCCCGATGATGTCGTGATTGCTCCGGAACGCGTGTGGCGCGACGATATTTTCACTTATATTGATTTGGGTAAAAAATCTTTGAGTATGAAACAACGTCCGGTTGTGAGTCTGATTGTCGAGAGAGTCGAAGTGCCGGTCGGATTCAGAACCAAAGGGCCGGACAATCGGCTGATAATCGTTGAAGGCGTCGGCGATTTAGTTTTGCGCAACGGCAAGCGGATTGTCTGCATCAAAATGCGCCGTTCAGACGCGGAAGGTTTGGAATACGGCATTGATTCAAACGATTTTCTGCCTCCGTCATGGGAAGTTTCGCCCACGGTGCCCAACGGAAAACAAGCTTCGTCGGGAGCGGCCGGAAGCATGCCTTTCGGCGGCGGTTCCGGCAATGGTGCCAACGGGGGCGAAGGCTTGGGCGTCAGTATGTCTGCCGGTTTGGGGACGGGCTTTAACGGCGCGCCGAACATGACTGTCGGCACCGGCAGTGCCAACGGCGGCGCATCCGGCGGCTTAAACGGACAATATGATGTCCAGCTTGGACAAAGTCAGGTAATTGTTCCGCAATACGGCACCAATGGTCAAGGTCCGGCAATCGGTGTCGGCTACCAGTCGGATGCGGCCGGAACGTTTGACTATTCCAAAATGCAGCGCATCAGCTATCAGGGTGGCAATGCTAACGCCGGCGGCGTGCCGGCGGCATATTTGCAGCAGTATGGCTACGGTTCGGGATTTGTCGATGCCAACAACTCGAATATTTCCATAGAGTTGGGCACGGATGACAATGTCAGCAATCTGGAAAAGCTGTGGGATAAACTTTCGTCTCAATACAGTGCGGATTTAGACCGGTATTCGCCGTTCTTCTCGGTTGACGCGCCGGCCGATGGTCAGGGAAAAGAGCTGTTTCATTTGCGTGTCGGTCCGGTCAAGACTTTGGAAGAGGGCGACAAAACTTGCAGTATTCTTGGTCGCAACGGCGTTTTCTGCAGTGTTGTCAGAACTCAGTGACGGAAGCGGATGGAAAGAGATAATTTAACACATTCCGAGAAGTATGTCAGAAAAACCAATCGCATTATTCTTACGATTGGTCTTACTTCATTCATTATCTTTATTTTCGGCGTCATTCTGCTCATAAAAAGCAATAAACGTGTAGACGAATATCAGGAACCGGTGTTTACGGACAATGCCGATGTTTTGAATGTCGACAGTACCGTTCCGCTGGCGCAAAACATCGAATTTTCAACCGTGGAAGGGGAGATTCCGCTAACCACGACGCCGGATCCGGTGTTGATGGGAGAAGTTGTTCTTGGCACGTCGGCTTCCAATGTTTTGACAATCGGCACCAACGGCAAGGCGGCGGTGACCATTGTGTCGGTTGAGCTGGCCGAGCCGCCGGCCGACGGTTTTACGTTTGAAAACAGATGTAACAACAAAACCTTGTCGGGGGATGACACCTGCCACGTCAATATGAGTTGGACACCGGTTATCGCCGGCAATGTTCAGAACAATTTTTTAATCTCATGGTATGAGTCGAGTTTGGGGCAAAGCAACGTCAAGTCGGCAAAAGTTTCGGTCAGCGGCACGGCGGTTGTCAAAGAAGACTGCAAAATTTGCGAAACCGCGGCCGAGGCCAATGTCAACACGCCGGATTCACAAGGAACCAGAAAGGCCATAGGTCCGGATGGCAAAGTTATCGGCACGGTGGACGATGACGGCTTTGTCCGCGATGAAAAAGGCAATATCATCGGCCGCGTCGGCGCCGACGGTCTGATTGTGGACGAGGACGGCAATATTATCGGCGTAGCCGAAAACCGGCAGGCGGTTTACGACGAATTCGGCAATCTTATCGGCTATGTCAATCCGGACGACACGGTGGTGGATTTGGACGGCAGCGTCATCGGTCGCAAGCTTGCGGACGGCACGGTGGTGGATTTGGACGGCAAAGCTGTCGGTCATGCGGTAGACACCGGCTTTGTCTATGATGAAAACGGCAATATTATCGGCCGTGTGTTGCCGGACGGAACGGTAGTAGACATGAACGGCAATGTCATCGGCCGCGTTTTGCCTGACGGAACGGTGGTGGATCTTAACGGCAAAGTCATTGGTCATGTCACCAAGCCCGGTCGTGTGGCGGTAGATGAAAACGGCAATGCCATCGGCGTGGTTATGCCGGACGGCACGGTGGTTGACAAAGACGGTAATGTTGTCGGTTATGTGGATGCCGACGGCAATGTTGTTCGTACCGACGACAAAGCCAAAGTTATCGGTCAGGTCGGCAAGCAGGTGCGTTTGGCCTATGACAAGGACGGCAATGTCATCGGCTATATTGATGAAGACGGCAATGTCCGCGATTTCAACGGCAATATCATCGGCAAGATGCTTGAAGACGGCACGATTGTCGATTTGGACGGCAATGTCATCGGCAAAGCCGGCGAAGCGGTTAATTTGGTGTACGACGAAAACGGCAATGTCATCGGTTATGTCGGTGCCGACGGCAAAGTTTATGATGCGGCGGGCAATGTCATCGGCTATGTCGGTGCCGACGGCAAAGTTTATGATATCAATGGGCAGATTTTGGGATCTTTGATTCAAGACGGAATGCTGCCGATTACGCCCAAAGGCGAACTGCTGGGAACACTTCAAAACGACGGCTCGATTACCGATGCGTCGGGAGCAATTGTCGGCCGCGTGTTGGCCGGCGGGCTGGTAAAAGATCCGAGCGGCGCAAAATATGTTGCCAAAATGGTTCGCGGCGGTTTTGTCGTCGGTTTCGGTTGCCGCCAGCTCGGGTATTTGGACAAAGACGGAAAAATCAAAGTCGGCAACAAGGATACGGGGCTGCACATCACGGCTGAAGGCGCGGCGCTGGATTCCGAAGGCGGCTATGCCGGCGCCGTCGTTCCGCGGGGAAACGTGTTTGACAGCGAGTGCCGGTTGTTGGGGCGGGTTGATAATTCGGGAGTTGTCAAAGACGGCTCCAACCGTTATGTCGGCTGTATCAATCCCGATGGCAGCGTCTTGAACGAAAAAGGCGAGTTTATCGGCCATTCGGCATACAAAGGTGCCGCCGTAGATGTTGACGGCCGGTATTTGGGGCGGATTAATGAAGAAAATATTGTTGTCAACGACGCCAAGATTCCGGTCGGGTGCGTCGGTTTGTTCGGCGAGGTTTTCAACCGCAACGGTGTCTATATCGGGCAGGTCAGCGGCGATAAATACGGCTTTGACCTCAACGGCAAATATCTCGGCGTCGTGAACGACCAAGCGCATGTCAAAGTCTATGGCCGGCCGGATTTGAGACTGTCGGCTTCGGATGTTCTGCTGGACAACAATTATCGCGTTGCCGGCGTTGCACTGCCGGCCGATACGTCAATCATCAGTTCCGGCAACAAGCTGATAGGCTCTTTGTTCGCCGATGGCAATATTTATGACTTGAGCGGCGTTGCGCAGGGCAAAATCAAAAATGACGGACTGGGTTTTTATGGCAGTATGGCCGGAACAGCGGTTCCGCGCGGCGAGGTTATGAACCTGAAAGGGGCGGTTGTCGGCACGGTTGTTCATGACGGAACCGTTGTCAACCGTTATGGCGAAACATTGGGATATGTAGACGGCCGCGGCAATTATTTTGACTTTGGCGGCAACTATCAGGGAGCGGTTGTCACCACCGGTCCGGCGGTAGGATATGACGGCTCGTATTTGGGCTATGCCACGGCGTCGGGACGCATTGTCAGCGCTGAAGGCGAGCCGGTCGGCGGTTCGACGTTTGACGCCAAAGCGGTGGATTTGAAAGGCGAAGTTGTCGGCGAGGTTATTCCCGAGGGAATAATGGTAGACATTTGGGGAAGCTATAGCGGCCTATTGAACGCGCTGGGCGATGTTTCCAATCTGCGCGGCGAGACGGTAACGGCAATTTTGCCGGGCGGCTCGACCGACAGCAATCTGAGTTTGCTTAACCGCGGGATAATCATAGATTTTGCCGGCAATGTCATCGGTGCGGTTATGCCGGACGGCACGGCGGCGGATCTGTCCAATGTGGCCATCGGCAAAGTTTTGTCTGACGGCAATGTGTTGAGCTTGTCGGGCAAGCTCATAGGCGAGGTGATTCTCGGCGATATTGTCATTGGCAATAATGATAAAGTTGTGGGTTATGTAAATTTTGATGGCACAATTAAAGCGACAGATGGTAGTATAATAGGCAAAGCGCTGTCGGGCGGTTTGGCGATTAATTCTCAGAACGAGATTCTCGGCAAAATATACAAGATCGGAACAACGGTTCTGGGCAATAACGGTTCATACGCCGGCCGTTTGGCTTTTGACGGAACGGTGCTCAACGCGGCGGGTGAAAACATCGGCTGGGTTAAGAGCAACGGCTCGTACATAAATTTGGATAAAAAAGTTTCCGGCTACGTATTGCAGGAAGTAGCCAAAAACCGGAGGAACTGAGATTGCGGCACAACGCGCAAATATATAAAGTGCTGACCGGACTGTCCATGATATGGGCAGCGGTTGTGCTGTGCGCAATGCCGGTACAGGCGCAGGAAATCACGGCCATAAATTTTGACGGTGATTTGCTGGGCAAGGTTATTCCGGACGGCAAGGTTGTGGGCTTTGACAACCGGCTTATCGGCAACGTAACGGCCGACAGTCTGATTGTGGATTTTGAAGGTGTTCTGATAGGCGGCGTGGTGCCGCAAGGCATTGCCATCGGCAATGACGCTCGACCGCTGGGCAAAGTTAGCAGCGACGGTTCGGTGCGTTTGGCCTCGGGGCAGATTGTCGGCAGAGTATTGCCGACCGGTCTGGTGATTAATAATGACTATGACATCATCGGCGGGGTGGTTTTTCCGGGGCTTGTTTATTCAGACAAAGGCAAAACGGTTGGCCGCATAACCGGTGACGGCCGCTATACCAACCTTCAGGGGCAGCAGATCGGTCTGGTGACGCCGGACGGCTATGCTTATCGCAAAATCGGCGATGACTATACTTTGGACGGCCGTCTGATGTCTTCCAAAATGGTGGTTTCGCTGCAAGGCGAGTTTATCGGCAGCGTCAACCCCGGCGGTCAGGTTTCGGATTTTGACGCGAAAATCATCGGCAGTGTACGCGCCAACGGGTTTGTATACAATGATCAAAACCGCATTGTCGGCCGTACGGTTTCTTCGGGCTACGCTTTTGATACAAAGGGCAATTATTTGGGCATTGTTACCTATAACGGCGAAGTCGTCGACGGCGAAAAGTTGGTCGGCCGCATCCGTGCCGACGGTTTGATTGTGAATGCCGACAACGCCGTCATTGGCAACAGCATCGGCATTACCGCTGCCGCCACGGATTTTCGCGGGCGTTATTTGGGACGCCTGCTGCCTGAAGGACGTTTGGCTCGTGCCAAGGAAACGATCGCGCAGGTCGGCGCTCGCGGAAACATCTTCAATCCAGAGGGAGAAATTGTCGGACGAATTATCCGCACCGGTCCGGTGTATGACTACAAAGGCAGCCTGCGAGGCCATGCTCTGAGCAGCGGCGAAGTCATTACTCTGGACGGCACGCCCGTCGGCTATATGATTGGTGCCGATGCCTATGATTTGTCGGGGCGCATTGTCGGTGCGGTTGGTGTGCCGCAGGCGGTGTTTGCGTCAGATAACGGCTTTTTGGGCATATCGGGCATCGGCAGTCTTTTTCAAGACCGGATGACTGCCACGCCGTTCGGTTATGTTTATAATCAAGAGGGAGCGGTCGCCGGCGGCACGTTGCCGATTTCGCGCATATACAGCCAAAACGGTGTCGAGAGTGCTTTGCTCGGCTTGGACGGCCGCGCCGTGAGCCTCGGCGGCAGCGAGGTCGGAAGGGTTGTCAACGGTGGCTTTGTTCTCAACGGACAGAGTCAGCTGATTGGCAAGACTTTGGAGGTTTTGTTTGCGGTTTCGCCGACCGGTGGGGTTATGGGCAGTTTGAACGCCGCAAATCTGATTATGAATGCGGGCCAGAACATCATAGCCAAAATTTTGCCCGATAATTCGGTTGTCGAATCTTCATCGGCCGATACGGCCAACTATATGCCCAAGACCGGTCAGGCGTTTGGCGGCCAAATTGTTTTGGATTTTGCCGGCCGCTTGCTGGGCTATACCGATGTTTTGGGACGGGTTAATAATCAAAACGGTTCCAAAATCGGCAGGGTGACGGGGCGCGGTTTGGTCGTCGACAACAATAATTTGCTGATTGGCGCGCTTCAATCTTATGGACTGATGATTAACGACGGTTGCGCTTATGCCGGCGTGGTGGCTCCTGAGGGTGCAATCCGCAACTATCGCGGAACATATCTGGGGCGGCTGCTTGAAAATAATGACGTCATCAGCGACAGCGGCGCCTATCTTGGTTATGTCGTTCGGCCGGCGGTGGTGATTGACGCTTCCGGACAAATTATGGGCTATTCGGGCGCCGATGGCAAAGTAACGGGAGCCGACGGCTCGGATTACGGCTGTTTGCGCCGCGACGGACGCTTGTTTAATGCTGACGGAGCGCTGATTGGGCGTGCCGCCGTTTACGCCTCGGCCATAAATTTTGACGGCAAAATTATCGGTCAGGCGCTGTTGGATGGAAAACTGGTCGATTCCGGCAACCGCATAACCGCGTATCAACAGCCCAACGGCAACGTAAATTCCGATTCGGGACTGCCGGTGGGCGCCATGTTCGAATATAAGGTTGCCTTTGGGTTTGACAACCGGCTCATCGGCTATGTGCGCGAAGACGGCTACGTTGTCAACAACAAGGACGAAGAAGCCGGCCAAGTCAACTTTGAGGGCTATGTGGTCAGCGACGGCAAAAGAATCGGTTATGCGCTGTACGGGCTATATGTTTATGACGCCGAGGATAAGGTTGTCGGCTACGTCACGCGCAACGGAGAGGCCGTTGGGTTTGCCAATCAAAACTTAGGACAATATGACCGCGGCTTTGTGCTAAACCGCAAGGGCGAGACCATAGCCCGCGCCGCCCGTGACTACAATATTCGTGACAACGAGCATAAGGTGCTTGGACGTTTGGAACTGAACGGCAACGTTGTGGCTGATGACGGCAGTATTGTCGGCAAATTGGCACAGGCCGGCGAGATTGTTTCGGCTGACGGCAAAGTCTTGGCTGTGGCGTTGCCTTTGCAGTATTATGGTCAAATCAGCGTTCAAAATCAAAGGGAAATGATTTTTGACAAGGACGGAAATTTTGTCGGTTACAAAGATAAAGACGGTAATTTGGTTGACAAAGACGGCAATTCTGTCGGCAAAGTTTTGGCCGACGGCACAATTGTCGATGCCGAGGGCAACGTCATCGGCGACAGTGCCGGGCAGGCGCAAAAAGGTCTGCGTTTGGCCTATGACAAAGACGGCAATATCATCGGTTATATTGATGAAGACGGCAATGTCCGCGATTTCAACGGCAATATCATCGGCAAGGTGCTTGAAGACGGCACGATTGTCGATTTGGACGGCAATGTCATCGGCAAAGTTGGCGAAACAGTTGATTTGGCTTATGACAAAGCCGGCAATGTCATCGGTTATGCAACGTCCGACGGCAAAGTCTTGGATGCTAACGGCAAAGAAATCGGTCGTGTAACCGAAAACGGCACAATCGTTGACGCCAGCGGCAATATCATCGGCGGCATCGGCCCCGGCTGGTACAAAAAAGAAACTTACGATTACTCGCAGACGGACGATGACGATGTGTCTCCGGCTCTCAAATTGCTGGAGAGCAAGCAATATCGCAAATCTCTCGGCATTGCGCTGACACCGGACGGCGAATATTTGGGCGAGATTTTGGAAGACTACTCGGTTGTTGACAAAGACGGCAAAGTTATTGGTCATCGGATGCCCGACGGTCTGATTATGGACGATGATGGCACGTTGATCGGCGTAGAGGAAATCAGCCATCCGCAAGAGGGCAGCATCTTTGTTCCGCCCGGAACGTTCGGCGATGGCGGAGCCTATGGCACCGGTGCCGGTTCTCCGGGAAATTTGGGTCCCGGTGGCGGTTATGGACCGGGCGAAAGATACGATCCGGTCAGACAAGCGGCGCTAAACGCCGAAATGGCCAACCGACGCAAGAACATTACCGTCGGCAAAATCAGCAACAGTGCTCGCAAAGAAGCATTTGACGGCATGCAGAAAGACTGGGAAGAACAGGGCATCGGCAAAGTTATTTCGTCGTGGCGGGTTAACCTGAGCGAGATGATTTTGGCGGACAAACCGATTCCCGCGGTTATTGCTCGCGCGATTGATTCCAATAATCCGGCGCCGGTTACCGCATATGTCGAGCGCAACGTCTATGCCGAAGAAGGCCGCAACGTCATCATTCCTGCCGGCAGTCGCCTGATAGGGACGCTGGGAAGCGTTACCGCCAGCACCGAAGAAACCTCCGAGGCCGGCCGCGTGTCCATCTCTTGGGAGCGCCTTATTCGTCCGGATGGTTCGTTGTTTGTCTTTCAGGGCTTGACGGCCGATGCTCAGGGGCGCGGCGGTGCGCTGGGTTATGTTGATAAACAGTTGTTCAAAAAATATACTTTGCCGGTGCTGACGACCAGCTTGACCAGTGCCACCGCTTACTTTATGGCGCCGAGCAAAGATAATACGGGCGAAAGCGAGTCGCCTCGTCAGCAGGCGGCCAACGATGCCCGTCAGAACTTTATTAACGAAATGAACAGTATTTTTGATGAAATTCTGGCCGACAAATCCAATATTAAACCTTTGACGTATGTTCCGGCCGGCACTCGCATCATCGTCTTTCCGCAGACAGATTTGTGGCTGCGTACGATAGAGCGCGATCAAGAGGCCTCGCTGAAGCTTGAGAACCCGAATGTCTTTATTAACGATAAAGTTGAGGCTTCGCGCCGCACCGGCGCTGCCGCTCCGGAACGTCCTATGGAAATCGGCGCTCCGACCAGCGAAGTCATCTATGATGCCGGCGCCGGGGTAGAAGACGTTGAAAGCGTTAAAGTGTCACAGCCGCTGGTCAGCAGTAAAAAGAAGAAGCAAACTGGGCTGACGCCTCCGCCTCCGCCGTCCAACGTCGTTAACGCCGGCAGCGCTCAGAGCGAAACCATATCCGGCACGGTCGTGCCGTCAGGCGGCGGCAATGTTCCGGCGTCCAACAATAACAACAGCGTTCCGGCATTGTTCTGACAAGGAGAATAGAAATGAGTTTTGCGGTTTTGGAATCTATCTTGCGTCCGCTGTCTTATTGGTACAATCAGGACAACATTGAGGAAGTCGCCATCAATCGCTCAGGGCAGATTTGGCTGCGTCTGCGCGGCAAAAGGGCTTATCCCTGGGTCATGTATAAAGACGAGAAGCTGACCAAAGAATATCTGACCGACTTATTGTATATCGTCGCCAATACTTATGAACTGCCGTTCGACCCCGTGGAGGGCAACCCCGTGGTATATGCCGCCATTCCCGGCGAGCACCGTTTTTCGGCAATCTGCGGCCGCAATGTAATGTATGACAATGATGACTTGACCGGCGGCATTGCTCTGACGATTCGTGTACACGCGGAAGACGTGTCGTTCGGCTTGGGTGACTATGGCTTAAATCAAGGCCAGAAACTGCATAAAATCAATCCTCTGAAAGACATTAAGGAGCCCGAAGATCCGTATGAGCGATTGCTGCTCAGCATCAAGCGCGGCGATCATATTTTGGTTTCGGGCGCCACCGCGACCGGCAAAACCACTTTTTTGAACAACCTGCTGAAGATATTGGACATCAACAAACGAATCTTAACCATTGAAGATACGCGCGAACTGATCGTTCCGCATCCTAATCGGGTTCATCTGGTCTTGTCGCGTACTGAGCAGACCAACGCCCTGACATATGCCAAAATCATCGACTTGGTGGTGCGTTTTACGCCCGATGCGATTATCGGCGGCGAAATTTCCACCGGTAACGCCGGCGCAATATGGGAGCTTATGGGCTCCGGCCACGATAACTGTTTGGCCACCATTCACGCCGAGAGTTCCGAGGCCGCATATCAGGCGTTTACAGACCGTATTTTGCATACTTATCCGACAATTGACCGCAAAAAGACAATAGAAGAAATGCACCAAAAATTGCGCGTGGTGCAAATTAATCGTGACGGCAACTTGCGCGCGGTAACCGAGATTACCTAGACTTAAAAGGATTGCCCAAAATCAAAAATGCGGCCGCCAGCACAAGGCCGAGCAGCACAAGCCCGAAAACTCGCGCTTGATTTCCGGCAAGCCATGAAAACACATCAAAATATATTGCCGCGCCGAGCAGCAGAAGTATAAAAAGAGAAGCCAGCCACGATTTCAACATTGCTTTGTACTTTCCTAAAATTTTCCGGTAGTCAGAAACTTAACGACGGAATTCAAAACTTGAAAAGTGTCAAATATATTTAAGCGGCAGGAAGATATTTCAATCGCGTCCGTGGCTTTTTCAAACTTGCGCTCCGATTCGGCGTCAACGGCCGCTCCGTTAGGGGCAAATATTTTTTGCCAAATGCTTTTAAAGATGCAACGGCGCAAAATTATGCCGGTTTCGATTCGCTTAGGCAGCGGCCGCAATTTTTCAATCTGCTGCGGCTCAAGCTCTGCGGCCAATGGCCCCAAAACAAAGGCCATAAGCTTGTTTTTGCTCAAGCGCGTCAAAAGCGAGCTGCCGTGATTAAGCGGACAAACTTCGACAATGCGGCCGATTTTAAGCTTTTTTTGCCATGGTGCGTCCTGCATAAAGAGCTTTTTCAAAAAAACGTTTCCGACTCCGCTGGTAACAAACGATACTTCGCTGACGTCTTCCATATTGTTCAAAAAGAACGTCAATTGGCGGACATGGGCGTCAAGGCCTTTCTGCATGGTTGGACAGTTAACTGCGGCGGCCGAAAAGTTGTGTTTGATAAGCACCCGCCACAGAGGCTTAAAGATGTTTTTGGATTGACCAAACCCCGGAAGCATAATAACCATAGGCCCTCGCTGGCGCGGCAGTTCAAAGACTTCTATAAAACGGATAAATGCTTGCCGACATTCTTCAAAACTTCCCTCAAAGCGACAAATGTCCCAGTTGTCAAGCAGACGATATTTTTTGGAGGTGGTATTGCGCTGGATGCGCCATTTTTGATAATAGAAAACATCTTCCCAAAAATGTCCGCCGCCAAAAGTATAAAATCCGTCAAGCATTTCGACTCCTTAAATCTTGCCGACGCCGTTGGTGTTTGGAATGGCGGTGATGGTCACGCGTGCGTTGTCGCCGTTGTCCATTTCAATCAAAATTTGCACGGCACGGTGATCGCGAATGTAGGTCATATGGCTGATCTTGGCGCGAACTACGGCCACTTCAATCCACTTCAGCTTGGGCATCTCCGAAACATAAAAATCAAAAACATTGCTGGGATTATACGGAGTGGTATAAACCAGACTGCCGATCCAGTTTTCGCCGCTGCCGAGAGCCTTGGTTTCATCAAGATCAACCACGGCGTCATTAGGAAAAGGCACGTCCGGAAAATGTGCGAAAGCCGGCGGAATTGCGCCGCCGTCGACTCCCATGAGACTCGGCCGTTCAGTGGCACAAGCCGAAAGGACTAAACCTAAAAATAAAACCAAAACTTTGATTTTGAACATTTTTATTACCTTGTCAATAAGTGATTCTAATGCTATTTTATCTGAGTATAGTCGGTGAAAGTTAATAAAAAGAAAACGACCGGCCTTTTCAGCGCGGAATTCAACGCAAAAAAGCTTATAAAAAAACGTCATATTTTCAATATATTGCATAAAAAGGTTAAAAAAATTAAAATTTTTTGCGATTTTTCGGTTGACAAGAACGGAATAAAATTTTATAAACCCACTAACCAAAGCGAATAGCATGGTTGTTATAATACAGAGTAGATAGGGGAGAGGATACGCAGGCGGAATATGCTGAAGAAAAAAGTATAAGAAGTCTGAGTATGAATAAAGGATCCAAGGAAAAAAAATTCTTTATGAGTAATTAGGCTAGGATTAG
>CANPYJ010000020.1 GCA_947588275.1 uncultured Alphaproteobacteria bacterium
TGTCATAGGCCATAGCCCCGATTTTGAGATGTTCGCGCCAATAAGGCACCTGAATTTGCATCAGGTCGGCACCGGTATCAGGCTGCCTGACAACCGGTACATTGCGCAGCACGCCGTGCAGAGCATGGCCGGTCTGAATATCAAGACCGACGCCGACCGCACCCTGATGTAGATTGGCTCGCCCGCCGGAAGCCTTGGTTGGCAGACGCGTCATGGCCATAATCGGATATCCTTTATAGACAATCAACCGCACGTCAGGCACGCCCTGATAGCTGTATTCTTTGAACGCATCCGAAAAATGCACCAATTCTTCAATCACCGCTTTATCATACTGTCCGCCGAGCGAATAGAGGCCGCTCAAAATATTGGAGATGTGCTGATAAACGTCATGATAGCTGATTTTGCGTCCCGAGGCGGTGGTAAACAGATTGCCGTCATAGTCGGTGATGACCAGCACGCCCTTGCCGCCGCTGCCTTGCGCCGGCTTAATCACAAATTCGGTGTAGCCGCTAATGATTTTGAGAATATTCTTGACCTCAAACTGAAACTCAATAATGCCGATAAGCTTTGGCGTGCTGATACCGATGTTGTTGGCCAGCGTCTTGGTCTGCACCTTGTCGTCCACCAGCGGATAAAGGCTGCGCTTGTTGCAACGCGCGATAATGTTATAATTGCGGGCGTTCATGCCGAGCACGCCGGCGGCATGCAAGGCGGAAGGACGGGCATATTTTTTGAGCCAGCCAAACATCTGCTTATTCCTTGGCCAAAGGCTTAAAACGTTTGAGTTCCAGCAGACGATAGCCGGTGTAGGTGCCGAGCAGCATAACCAAAAGCAAAATCACCAAATTGAGTTCGTTAAAGGCAAACATAATATGGCGAATGTACTCGCTGCTGATGACAAAATAGACCGCCACCGCGGCAAACAAACTGCAAAAGATTTCTTTGCCGGCGTTTTGGGGGCCGTCTTCTTCCCAGGTTATCGAGGCGCGTTCAATAATCCATGCCATAATGATGATGGGAAAAAACACCGCCGACAGCGCCGCCTGCCATTGCAACTGATAGCCCAAAACCGTGAGGACTTGCATAATCAGAATCACAAAGACGACAACGGCACCGATTCTCGGCACCAGCAAAAGGTTGAGCCGGCTCATCAAAAAGCGGATAAACAGACCCAGAGCCACAATCAGTCCAAAACACAGCAGGCCGGCGCCGAATCCGGTTTTGAGCAGAGCCATCGAGAGCAGCATCGGTGTAAAAGTTCCCATGGTCTGCATGCCGATGACATTGCGGATAAAGACAATAATTAAAATCGCCAAAGGAAAGATTGACAGCCACTTAAGGGTGTTTTGTTCGGTCAGCGGCAAGTTGTAGATTGAGTTTTCGAACCACATCGCGCTGCCTTCCAGTTTGGCACGTCGTTTGGCCAGATTCATCGTCGAAGTAACCGATTTCAAAATCGAGAACTTTATCACCGAGTTTTCGCCGCCCATCACGTCAATCAGCGCTTTGCCGCCGCGTTGAAACAGAATAAAGTTGTCGGGCAAACCTTTTTTGCCGGTTTGCAGATTATATATTTTCCAGCTGCCGTTCAAATATGCTTCCAGCATCAAATCCGGTGCCAGAGATTTTTTGCTTTCTTCCAGCTTAAAACCGCGGGCTGCGCGGGAAGCAATGCCCTTAAGGGCCAAAAGCTCACTGATGATTTCCAAGGTTTGGGTTTGGGTGCGGTTCACCGGCAGATAAGCCTGCACGGCCGGATCAAGCGGATTCTGATTCAGCAGGGCAATTATCTGTGCCACCGTATCGCCGTTTTGTTTTTCGGCCAGTTGCAAAATCTGCCGTGCGGCGGCCAAACGCTGCTCGTCAAACATTGGTTTTTCCGGCGCTTGGGGGCGCGGCGCGCGGGTTTTGCCGCGGGTTGCGATGTTGTCAAAGAGCATAATTTTATAATAGATGTCCTGCTCTTTTTCTTGTGCCGGCGACGTGAGCACAAGCTGCGAACCGCTTTTGTTGTGTTTCACGTTGTAGCCGGGAGCAATGACGTTTTCTTCCAAAATCTTAAAGGCGCGGTTGCTGCGCGGCGTGGTCAGCTTAACTTCGATTGGTTCGCCGGTCGGCATAAACGAGATGTGTGCCTCCACCGCCCAAAGGTCGGTGTTTTTTTGGGGCGCCAGACTAAATCCCCAGTAGGTGACTTTATAATAGATGCTGAAACCGGCAAACAGCACGGCCAAAATCAGCAAAAAAACCAAAATGCCGCGAATGGTAAAAATCTTTTGAGCCAGTGTTTTCAATCTGTTCATGGTTCTCAGTCCGTTTAGTATAAGGTGTTTTCAACCGCCGGATTCACAATAAAGCGGCCGTTCAGGATGTTTCGGCCTATCAGTGCCTGATAGGCAAATTTTTCGCGGTTGGCGAGCGTAAACTCGGCAGTAATGATTTCGTCGCCGATTTTGATGTCCATCATTACCACATGGCGATGTTCGTTGGTTTCTGAGCGGCGGATATGGGTGTGGCGGACAAGACGTTTTTCAAACACATGACGTTCGTTGTTCTGATTGTTGATAAGCGTGAATGTAACCCACTTTTCGCCATCGCGCTCAAAAGCGCGCAAATTGTTGACATCGATGGAAGATGTTTCGGCACCGGTATCAATGCGGGCTGCAAAAGAGGCTTCCATCGGCGGAAAATAAATGTGCTCCACGCCGCCGATGAGCTTCAGCCCGGGGGTCGGCGAAACTGTTGCGGTTTGCGGCGGAATTATGGCGGGTTTAATGGTAGTTTGGCAGGCGGCAGTCATAAAACTTATCAAGGCGATTAAAAGGTGGATTTTTTTCATTTGGGTTACTTTGCAAAAATAATTTAAGTCGGTTTCATTATGCGCAAAACTAACTCCTTGTAAAGTCAAATTTTATAGAAGTACAAAAAAAGCCGCTTTTGACAGCGGCTTTGGGGATAAGTTCGAGGCTAGAAGAAAACGCTGGCGCGCAAGCTGACGACGGTGGCGTGGTCAGATTTTGGGTTTTGCGCCGGATTAATATAAAATTGCACATCGGGGGTAAGGGTCATCCATTTTGACACGCCCCAAGCCCAATAAGCTTCCACCACGGTTTCGGCGTCGTGTTCCAGGGCTTCTCCCACCGCCGTTTCGTCAATCTTGTTATAAGCGGCGGCAAGACCGATTTGATCCAGCGGATTGCGATCCAGAGGGTTGTTGTATACGGCGCCCAAAACATAAGACTGATTAATCTCCGCCACGGAGCCGGAGACGCCGTTGATGCGCCCGAAAACCGCCCATTTGGCACCCAAATCTTGACTCATGTTCAACGACCAGCCGTTGGTGGTTTGGTTTTGCACGTCGACATAAGGCTGGTTATACACCATCACCGAATATTGTCCGGCGCCCAGATTTTTGATTGTCGGGGTGTAGCTCAAAGAAGCAAAACTGGTATAATGCGCATTTTTGCCGGTCATCTTTGAGGTTGAGAGGCCGTCGCCGTCTATATTGTGCGCATCTTGTGCGCCAAGAACCACGGTCCACTCGTTGTCGGGCGCAATCTGAACATAGCCGCCCATTGAAGCGGTGGGGTAGGTCGAACTGGCGTTTTGCGACAAGGCATAGTTGAGAAAGTTTTCTTGCTGATTGGAATCATATGCCGTGCCGTCAAAATTATAAATGGGAAATTGTCCGACCGCCGCCGTCAGCCAGTTCAGACGATTCGGAAATTGATAAGAAAAATACAGTTCGTCAAAAGAATTGGATAAAGTGGTATAATCGTTGATACCGGTTTCCACGCCGATACGATCTCCGATTTTTTCGCCGTTGCTGCCCGCATAGCGCACCATATTATAAGCGGCGTTCAGAGTGCCGGTACCGTAATGATTGTCAAACATTTCCCAAGTAACCGAAGGATAAACCATGGTTTGAAAAGCCGTTTTTTTGCCGTTGGGCGCACCGTATTGCGGCATGTAAGAAATATCAAGCGCATAGCCGAGACCGTATCGGTTTTGCAAAAAGTTCTTAAAGTCCGAATATTCCTGTCCGAAGTCCGTAAAAGTATGAGCGCGGCGATGCTCCGAAGCAGCGATTCGCTGAGCGGCGCTGCGGCTTTTTTTGACTTTCTGGGTGGCGGCCGAGACCGAGGTCGTCTGTGCCGCTGCCGTCTGCGGTGCCGCGGCCGCCGCGGCCAAAGCCGTTCCAAACATAAGTAAACCGAGAGTTTTATTCATTTTCTTCCCTTTCTAAAATAACAGTCATAACTGATATATTTCTGCCGCGGCGGATTTAAAGAGGAAAATCCAAACTTTTATGGACAATATTTCTTGACTTTTGTCTATTTGTCGATTAAGATAGTTTCATAAAAGTCTTTTTAACAAATTATTGCATTATGAAAAAAGTTATTTTCGGAGTTAAGTCAAGAACTGAAACTCCTCAGATGATTCTTGAACGGATAAAAAAGTTGTTTCCTCAGTTGGAACAAAACTACCAAATCGGCAAAGGCTGTTTGTCGCAGTTGGAGCATCTCAAACCGGCCTACCAAATCGGAATGGTTTTTCCGCTGGTGGACATCGTCGACGGTCAAGATGCCGGAATGGTAATTTATTATCCGATCAAAGACGCCGTCGTGCACAGTGTCTGCCGGCAGCCGTATTTCCCAATCAAAGCGGGAGAATTCTGCCTTAACACCAGACGCGGCATGATTCGCGCCGAAGATTTGAACGGTGAATGCGTGTTAACGTACACTCAATTGTATAACGATAAAATCTGATTATTATGGAAAAGAAAACAAACGTAAAAGGAGCTCACACGCCGGCCAATATGACGCACCTGATGGTCGCCAAGCTGGGGTTTAATTTGGAGCAGTTTGACAGCTATTCCAACGCCTATCTGGCAACAATGGAAGAGTTTATTCCGGGGCCGATATGGTGCATGGATTTGTATTGCGGACAGCATGTGTACAGAGCCATCTTTGAGGAGTTTTCGCTCAACATCTACATCTACTACGGTCAGGAGAAACCCACGCGTCTGATTGATCAAGGACAGGAATGGGTGCGGATTGTCCACAGAAAAGATCGCAGAATACGGCAGAGAGGGTACGTTTTCAGCAATCGTCGGCTGGAACCCTGCCTGCACTGGGTGCCGATGGAGGCCTGAACGACCGTAATGACCAAAAGCCGCCTTTCCCAAAGGCGGCTTTTGGCGTGTCTAGCTGCGATAAGTGCGTATCGTGTCGTCTTTTTCAAACAAATAGAGCAGGGTGCGCAGCGCCTGCCCGCGCGGCGACTGCAAATTTGGATCGCGTTCCAAAATCAGCTTGGCATCCTGATTGGCGATAGACAGCAGGTTTTTGTGCATACTCATGTCTGCCAGCCTAAACTCTGCAAATCCGCTTTGTTTGGTTCCCAAAATCTCGCCGCCGCCGCGCAGCTCCAAGTCTTTTTCCGCAATCATAAAACCGTCTTCGCTTTGCCGCATGATGTTCAGGCGTTCGCGCGCGGTTGCGCTCAGCGGCGGAACATATGTCAAAATGCAGGTCGAGGCCTCAAATCCGCGCTTAATGCGCCCGCGCAGCTGGTGCAGCTGCGCCAGACCGAACCGTTCGGCATGCTCAATAATCATCAGCGTGGCTTCCGGAACATTGACGCCGACTTCAATCACCGTGGTTGCCACCAAAAGCTTGATGTCGCCGTTCTTAAACCGCTCCATCACCGCGTCTTTGTCTTTTTCTTTCATTTTGCCGTGCACCAGTCCGACGTCGGCGCCAAAAATCTTTTGCAGCGTCGCAAAACGTTCTTCGGCCGCCGCCAAATCCGATTTTTCCGATTCTTCAACCAGCGGACAGACCCAATAAGCGCGGCATCCGGATTCCAACTTGCGCTTGAGGGCGGCCGTCACTTCTGACAACTTGTCAGCCGGTAAAACCCGCGTATCCACCGGCTTGCGTCCGGCCGGCGCCTGGTCGAGCTTGGAATACTCCATATCGCCGTATGCCGTAAGCACCAACGTGCGCGGAATCGGGGTGGCGGTCATGACCAAAATGTCGGCCTGATTGCCTTTTTCAGACAAGCTCAGCCGCTGGTGCACGCCAAACCGATGCTGTTCGTCCACGACCACAAAGGCCAAATCTTTGAATTTCACATCTTCCTGAAACAGGGCATGGGTGCCAATGAGAATTTGAATTTTGCCTTTCTGAAGGGCAGTCAAAATCTCGGTGCGGGTTTTGCCTTTGGTTTTGCCGGTCAAAAGCTCGACGCGCACGCCGATTTTTTCGCACATCGGCGCAATGGTTTCCAAATGCTGCTTGGCCAAAATTTCGGTCGGCGCCATAATGGCCGCTTGTGCGCCGCATTCCACGGCGTTGAGCATAGCCATAAGCGCCACGATGGTTTTGCCGCTGCCGACATCGCCTTGCAGCAGTCTCAGCATTCGAAACGGAGCTTTTTGATCGGCATAAATTTCGCCCAGCACGGTTTGCTGCGCCGATGTCAGGTCAAAAGGCAGGTTCTGCAAAATCTGCCGCCGCAGACAGCCGTTGCCTTCCATGCTGCGTCCGGCCTGTTTTTTTATCCGCTGGCGGACAATCGCCAACGCCAGCTGGTTGGCCAAAAGTTCATCATAGGCCAGTCTCTGCCGGGCCGCGCTGTCGGAGGCCAAATCTTTGGAACATTGCGGATGGTGCGCCTGCCGCAGCGCCTCGGCAAAAGAAGGCCAATTTTGCTGCGCGGCAAAAGCCGTGTCTTGCCACTCGGGCAGGGGTGGCACTTTGGTCAGAGCCTGCTGCATAAATTTGCCGAGCATTTTGTTGGACAATCCGGCCGTCAGCGGATAGACGGTTTCCACTGCAGCGATTTGCGGCCAATCTTCAGGTTTGCCGATATAGTCCGGATGCGGCATTTGCAGTCGGCCGTTGAAACGTTCGGTTTTGCCGCTCAAAACGCGGGTACTGCCCACCGGCAGGGCTTTTTTTATCGAATCGGGATAAGCCTTAAAGAAAATCAGCTCCATTTGGTCGGTGTCGTCTTCAACCTCCACCCGCCACGGCTGTTTGTTGGTGCGCGGCTGAATATGCTCGACCACCCGCGCCGTAACCGTGCAAATTCTTCCGGCTTCCGCCTCAGCCAGTTTGGGCGAATAGCGCCGGTCAACCAGCCCCGAGGGCAAATGCCACAGCAGGTTGACGATTTTGGTGCCGCCCAAAAGATTGCCAAGCAAAGTTCGCGCCCGTTCGCCCACGCCTTTCAGCGAAGCCGCATCGGCAAACAGGGGATATAGGATTTCCGGACGCATATATGCCTCAAAACCAAAAAAAGTGTTGCTATTGAAAGCCGATTGTATATATTTTAATTCGTAAAGTAAAGACCAGACAACAAGATGAAGTACGATATCAACAAATTAGCAGGCTTTACGCTGTCTTCCGTAGCCGAAGGATATGATGCCTTTTTGCTGGACGACTTTGCCCAAAGCGCCAAAGATTTGCTCTATGTCGTGTCGGATGGCACCGAACTGGCGCGTGTCGCCGATTTGCTGGAATACCTCAATCCGACGTTGCAAGTGCTGCGTTTTCCGGCATGGGACACGGTGCCTTATGACCGTGTGTCGCCCAATGTCAATGTTGTGGCCGCGCGGATTCGGACGCTTTCGGAATTATCGCTCCGACCGACGCCGACCCAGCCGCGCGTGGTTGTGACAAGTGCCGGCGCGCTGATGCAAAAATTACCGCCGAAGAAAATTTTTCTTAACTCGTTGCGTGAAGTTTCGGTTGGCAGCGAACTGAATTTTGACGATTTTTTACATTATCTTTCTGTCAACGGCTACAATCGCGTCGAACAGGTCTATGAGCCCGGCGAATATGCGGTGCGCGGCGATATTATCGACATTTTTCCGGTCGGAACCGAGCAGCCGCTGCGGCTGGATTTGTTTGACAACGAGATTGAGCGCATTCGTATTTTTGATGTCATGAGCCAGTGCACCGTCGGCGAGAGAAAAAACTATGAATTTCGGGTGATGAGCGAAGTTGTTCTCAACGCCGACACCGTCAAGACTTTTCGCGGCAAATATCGTGAAGCTTTTGGCGCCGCTTTTGCCGAAGACGCGATTTATGAGGCGATTTCCGCCGGCCGTAAATATTTGGGAATGGAAAACTGGTTGCCGTTTTTTTATGAAGATGCGCTCCCCGGACTTCTGAATTATTTGCCGGCGGCCAAAATAATTTTGGGCAGAAATGTTGATGACGCCGTTGACGCCAAAGCCGAGAGCATTGCCGACTACTATCAGGCAAGGCTGGAGGCTTTGCAAGTCAAGTCGGCTGCCGAAGAAGACGCCTATCGGCCGGTGCCGCCGGAGCAAATGTATTATCCGGCCGCGGAACTGCGTCATCTGTTGCAAACGCGACAGCCACTGTGTCTGACTGCGTTGAGCGTGCCGGATTCGGAAAACGTCATCAACTGCGGCGTGGTTGCGGGGCGCAATTTTTCGGGGCTGAAAAACGCCGCGGCCGGACAGGTTTATACCGAACTTAAAAATTATTTGTCCGAAAACGCCAAACTCAAAAAGGTTATCGCTTGCTTCAGCGAAGGTTCCCGCGAGCGTATTGCCGGTCTGCTCAACGAATACGGCATTTCGGAGCTGACTTTAGCCGACAGCTGGGCAGAGGCAAAGCAAAAAGCCGATCGGATCGTGCTGGCATTGATGCCCCTGCTGCACGGTTTCAAAGGCGACGGGATGCTTTTGATTTCCGAG
Organism: uncultured Alphaproteobacteria bacterium; assembly: GCA_947588275.1. GTDB lineage: Bacteria > Pseudomonadota > Alphaproteobacteria > RF32 > CAG-239 > CAZU01. Next base: position 8,741 of record CANPYJ010000020.1, read on the forward strand.
CAGGATATTTTGGGCGAAAAACAAAATCGCCGCCCCAAAAAAGTGACGGCCAAAGATTTTATCGCCGATGTGTCGGCGCTCAATGTCGGCGAGCTGGTCGTGCATATTGAGCACGGCATTGGGCGGTTTATGGGCTTGGAAAACATCGTTGCCGGCGGTGCTCCGCACGATTGTCTCAAAATTTTGTATGCCAATGATGCCAAACTGTTTGTACCGGTCGAAAACATAGATTCGCTGTCACGTTATGGCATCGAAGACGAAAACGTTCAACTCGATGTTTTGGGCGGCGCCGCCTGGCAGGCCAAAAAAGCGCGGGTCAAGCAAAAAATCCGCGACATCGCCGAAAAACTCATCAAAATTGCCGCCGAACGTCAGCTCAAAAAGGCTGATTGTTTTGTTCCGCCGCAGGGGATGTTTGAGGACTTTTGCGCTCGTTTCCCTTATACCGAAACCGATGATCAGCTGAACGCCATTCATGACGTTCTGGCCGATCTCAATGCCGCGGTGCCGATGGACAGACTGGTTTGCGGCGATGTCGGTTTCGGCAAGACAGAAGTCGCCCTGCGGGCGGCGTTTGCGGTTGCCGCGGGCGGGGCGCAGGTTGCCGTAGTGGTGCCGACGACCTTGCTGGCTCGCCAACATTATCAAAACTTCAAACAGCGGATGGAAGGATTCCCGCTGCGGGTGCGGATGCTTTCGCGCTTGGTTTCGGCCAAAGAAGCGGCTGAAGTCAAGCAGGGGCTGGCCGACGGTTCAATCGAAATTGTCATCGGCACGCATGCTCTTTTGAGCAAAGACATTCGGTTTTGCAATTTGGGACTGCTGATTATTGACGAGGAGCAGCATTTTGGGGTGGCGCATAAAGAAAAACTCAAGCAGCTCAAGTCCGATATTCATGTTTTGACGCTCACCGCCACGCCAATTCCGCGCACCTTGCAACTTTCTCTGACCGGTGTCAAACAGTTGTCGATTATTGCCACGCCGCCGGTAGATCGGTTGGCGGCGCGCACTTTTGTCACGCCGTATGACCGCGTGCTGATAAAAGAGGCTCTCTATCGCGAGAAATTTCGCGGCGGTCAAACCTTCTTTGTTTGTCCGCGGGTGTCCGACATTCCCGAAGTTGAGCGCGAGCTGCGCGCGCTGGTGCCCGATATCCGTATTCTTACGGCGCATGGGCAGATGCCTCCGAACAAATTGGAAGAAGTGATGAACGAGTTTGCCGACGGACATGCCGATATGCTTCTTTCAACCACGATTATTGAGTCCGGCATTGACATGCCGACGGTCAACACGATGATTGTCCACCGCGCCGATATGTTTGGTTTGGCGCAGCTATATCAGCTTAAGGGACGGATAGGACGCGGCAAAATCCGCGGCTATGCCTATTTTACCATTCCGCCCAAACGCCGTCTGAGCGAGATTGCCGAGCGCCGGTTAAGCATTTTGCAGGCGATGGACACTTTGGGTGCGGGTTTCTCGCTGGCCAGTCACGACATGGATATCCGCGGCTCCGGTAATGTTTTGGGCGAAGAACAGTCCGGTCACATCAAAGAAGTCGGCATTTCGCTGTATCAGCACATGCTGGAAGAAGAGATTTTGCGTCTGCGCGCCGGTGTGTTGGCCGACGAGCGGCAGGCCGAGGCCAAGTCATGGACGCCGCAAATCACCACCGGCATCCCGATTATGATTCCTGAGACCTATGTGCGCGATTTGGGCGTTAGACTGGGGCTGTATAAACGTATCGGCGAAATCGAAAACGCCGAAAATGCCGCCGATATGCGCGAGGAGCTGATAGACCGTTTTGGCCCCTTGCCCGAAGAAGTGGACAATCTGCTCAAAACCGTAGAAATCAAGATACTGTGTCGTGAAGCCGGCATTGACAAGATTGACGCCGGCGCCAAGGGAATATTGATTGCTTTGCGCGGCGGCACTTTTGCCGAACCCGAAAAACTGATGAACTATATTTATTCTTCATTCGGTGTCGTCAAAGTCCGCTCCGACCAAAAACTGCTGATTGAAAAAGATTTGTCGGATTACGCCGAACGCGTTGCCGCCATCAAACATTACGTGACGCAAATTCGCGCCCTTTTGCCATAGAGGAAAAACACGATGACTCAGCCGGCGCTCAAATTCTACAATATGATGATTCACCTGATAAAAAATAACAAACTCTACGAGGAGAACGTGGCCGTCAAAAACGTGTGGAAAAAAGAGGGCAATACGTTTTTGGACGTGTATTTTTATCGCACTCGCAAATCCTACGTTTTTGATGCGGTGTTTATTCATGATATTCTGGATTTGAGCAATGAAAAATACTATCAGACGATTGAGGAATTTGCCGCCGATTTTGCCGTTTCCGAGGGCTCAAAGCCGTCGTCTGCCGGAGAAGAACCGCGCCATGTCGCGGACAAGAAGATTTTTGAACCGATAAGCGTCGATTTGATTATACTGACTTTTATGGCGTGCCTCGGAGGTCTGGACAGCATCCAAAAAAGCATAATCTGCGACTATATCCGGCGTCAGATACCTCAAGCCCGCAACATGAGCCGGCCGTATTTGGAAACCTATATTGAAAGTTTGTCGCCGGATGACAAAAGTTTTTATAACGCGCTGCGTCGCCTCAACTATCAGAATAAGGAGGCGGTGGAGCATTTGTGCGCCGAAGCGGTCAAAGTCTGTTTGGCTGACGGGCGGTTGCACTATCGCGAAAAATTTTATATTGCCGAGTTGTTGCAGGTTTGCCGCGAGGCCGGCATAAATATGGAAGTGGCGATTTAGGCACAAAAAAACAGGAGCCGCCGAGCTCCTGTTTTTTTGAAAATGCCGACAGAAAAGCTTATTGCCGGTTGATGAGGGCAATTTCCACGCGGCGATTTTGCTCGCGTCCGGCTGCCGTGCTGTTGGATGCGATCGGATTGGATGAACCCAGGCCGTCGGTAATCAGACGGTTGCCGTCAACGCCTTTGAGGCGCAGATAAGTTGACACGGCATTGGCGCGTCTGAGCGAAAGTGCGTTGTTGGTGGCGTCGCTGCCGGTATTGTCGGTATATCCGTAGACTTGCACCAAAGTTTTGTCATACTCGACAATGACTTTGGCAATAGAAGTGAGCACCGGTTGGAAGGCCGGTTTGATGATGGCTTCATTGGTGTCAAACGTGATGTTTCCGGGCATAATCAGGTAGACGCGGCCGTCAACCTCTTTGACCTGCACGCCGGTGCCGACCAATTCGGCCCGCAGTTTGCGCGCCTGAATATCCATATAGGCTCCGGTTCCCGCGCCGGCCACCGCGCCGACGCCGGCTCCGATAAGCGCACCTTTTTTGCCGCCGGCCAAAGCGCCGATTCCGGCTCCGGCCAAAGTGCCGATCCCGGTTCCCCAGGCGGTTTTGGAAACTTTGCTTTCGCCGGTATACGGATCAACGGCGCAGGCGCCGAGCAGCGAAATGGCGGTCAGGGCGCAGATAAAAGACTTTTTCATTATGTTTCTCCTCAAGTTCAAATCTGCGTCTATTCTGACGTCAATTCACCGTCAAGTCAAGAGCAATAAATTATTTTTTGGAGCGCCGCCAATGATGATAAATATAAACCGCAACCAAAATCAGGTAGAGTATGCCAAGTCCCCACAGCCCCCAAAACTTGAGCTGTCTGTCGCTCCACTCGCGGGTGATTTTGTTGACGCCGAGGGCGCTTCCGTGCACTGCAAATTCGGCCTTGGGATTTTCGTGTAGGAGCGAGGCCGCAATCTGATAATCTTCGTTCAAAAAGTCAAACTCAATCACCAGATCGCCGTCGACTTCGCGCAGGCGGGAAGAAACAGCCTCGCTGGTTGCGGTTTTGTCAAGCGTATAGTGCACCAGTTTGGCGTCTTTGGGCACGACGATGCGAATGGGATCATGTCCGATTTTAGACACGTCTGACCCCGACAGCGCGGCGGCGCCTTTGTTTTGCAGATAAATGCGGGTCAGGTAGAGGTCGGTATAGCCTTTGCCGCGGACGTTGACTTTGTAGTCGTTGTCGTTGCGCGAGGAAATAAAAGTGACGGTTTCGGTCTGATACTTAAGAATGGGGCGACTGATATAAAAGATATAGTAACCGACGGCAATTCCCGAAACCGCCAGAATAAACGCGCCGGTCGGACTGGTCCAAAAACCCCAGACTGCGTGTAAAAATTCTTTCCAGTCCTTATGCAGATTTTTCATGCAAAGCTCCTTCGGGCCAATATATAAGCCTTATATCGGCGCAAAAAAGGAGCCGGTGACAAGAATTATTTTCTTTTGCTGCGGCCGCTCAGATAGCCGATGGCAAAAGAAATGCCGTTAATAATCATTTTGCGGTCACGCTGGCGGAGTGAAGCCCAAAAATCCCATGCCGTGCGCAAGAAGTTTTTGCGCGGCTGTTCGGCCGCCGACGCGGCGGTTGCGGCAACTGCCGCGGGCAGGGGTTTGACTTCGCCGCGCCAGGGTTCCAGCATGGCGGCAATTTCGTTGTCGGGCATATAAGCGCCGTGAATACGCATGAGGTCGCCGTCTGCCGGCAGAAACAATGCGTCGCCGCGTCCCAAAAGTTTTTCGGCGCCGGCAGTGTCCAAAATCGTTCGAGAGTCGGCGGCGCTGGCCGTCTTATAGGCCAGGCGGGTCGGAAAATTGGCTTTGAGGACGCCGGTCACCACGTCAACCGACGGCCGTTGCGTGGCCAAAATAATGTGTATGCCGGCGGCGCGGGCTTTTTGCGCCAGGCGTTGAACATAGTCGTCGGCATATTTGTCGGCTGTCGTCAAATCAGCAAATTCGTCAATCACACATACGATATAGGGCAAATGGCCGGCGCTTTGATTGTAGTCGGCAATGTTTTTGACCAGATTTTCCTCAAACAAGGCATAACGACGTTCCATTTCCTGCACCAAATAAGCCAACGTGGCCGACGCTTGCGCGGTTTCGGTCACCACCGGTGCCAGCATGTATTTTTGATTGTTATACACGCTGAATTCAATGCGCTTGGGGTCAATCAGCACAAGTTTCAAATCGGCCGGTTTGTGCTTGGCTATGAGCGAAAGGATAAATGTGTTCAGCCCTACCGATTTTCCGGAACCGGTTGTGCCTGCCGCCAGCAGATGCGGCATTTTGGCCAAATCCGCAATTACCGGTCGGCCTTTAATGTCTACCCCGAGAATAATCGGCAGTGCGCCGTTGTTTTGCAAAAATTCGGGCGCGGCCAGAAGCGTCTTAAAGTCCACCGTTTGCATGTGCGCGGTCGGAAGCTCAAAACCGATGGTGCCGTTTTCTTCCAAAGCTTCCACACGCAGAGAGGGCGCGCCGAGTTCGCGCGCAATGTCGTCGAGAGAGGCAGTGATATTCTTCAACTTGGTTCCGGCCGCCGGCAAAAATTCAACCAGAGTTACCAAAGGCCCTTCTGTCACGGCGACGATTTTTCCGCTGATGCCGTAATGGTTCAAAACTTCTTCCAGATTTTGCATTGTCATACCTTCGTAAAAAATGAAACTTGTTTCAATGTAATCCGTTTTGCCGAAAATGTAAACAGCGTATCGGTATCGGCCAGGTGAAAACGCTTTTGTGTCTGCAAATTTTTGCGTCAGTCAAAAAAATATTATCCGACGGTTGTTTTTTTTTCTTGACTTAGAGCATGCTCTAAAAATTATATTAAATATAGATTTTTAACCCAGGAGAGTGTCATGAATAAACCGATTGTTTACTTTACCAAAGAAATTTCGCCGGAGAGCCTGATTAGAATTTATCACAAACTCGGTCGCGGGCTGGAAGGCCGTGTCGGAGTCAAAATTTCCACCGGCGAGCCGGGCGGTCACAATTATCTCAAACCGGAGCTTATCGGCAAGCTGGTCAAAGAGCTAAATGCCGCAATCATTGAGTGCAACACCGCCTATGCCGGTCGCCGCAACACCTCTGCCGAACATCTGAAGGCGATTGAGGAACACGGTTTCAATAAAATCGCCCAAGTCGATTTGATGGATGTCGACGGCGAATTTGAGATTCCGGTCACGGGCGGCCGTCATTTGGATGTCGACATTGTCGGTTCGCATCTCAAAAATTATGATTCCATTCTTAATCTGGCGCACTTCAAGGGGCATGCAATGGGAGGTTTTGGCGGTGTCATCAAAAACCAGTCCATAGGCGTTGCCTCCAGCCGCGGCAAGACCTATATCCACACTGCCGGCGCCACTCGCGAACCCTCTGAACTGTGGGACAACCTGCCGGAGCAGAACGCCTTTTTGGAGTCAATGGCCGAAGCCGCCAAAGCCGTGGCCGATTTTATGAAAGGCAATATTCTGTATATCAATGTTATGAACAATTTGTCAGTGGATTGTGACTGCGATTCGCATCCCGAAGATCCGTGTATGGCGGATATCGGCATTTTGGCCTCGACTGATCCGGTAGCGGTCGATCAGGCCGCAATTGACAAAATTTGGTCTTCGACCGACCGTGGCCGCGATCATTTCATTGCCCGCGTCGAACGGCAAAACGGGCGGCATATTCTGCCTTATGCCGAAGCTTTGGGTTTGGGTTCCCGCCAATATAGTTTGGTAAACATTGACAATGATTAAATTGATGCAAATTTTGGGCCTCGTGGCGGCGCTGGTGATATCGGCCGTTGTCACGGTGGCCGCAAAGGAGGATAAACCACCGATGACAAACAAAACTTTGGTTGTATATTTTTCATACAGCGGCAATACCAAACGCATTGCCGACCTCATCAGCGCCGAGACAGGTGCCGATACGGCGCGCATCGAAACCATTGCGCCTTATGTCGGCACTATGGATGAAATTTCGGAGCAAGGCAAAAAAGAAGTCGAGCAGGGTTATCTGCCGCCAATCAAACCGCTTGGCGTCAATCCGGCCGAGTATAAGCGCATTGTCATCGGCACGCCGACCTGGTGGTATACCATGGCGCCGGCGGTGCGCGCTTTTTTGCGCCAAATCGACTGGCAGGGCAAAGAGGTTGTCTTGTATATGACCAACGCCGGTTGGCCGGGACATGTGATTGCCGATATGAAGAAGGCTGTCGCCGGAGCCAAAGTTATTGCCGACAAGGAAATTTTGTTTGACTCCGACGGCGGTAACGAGTTGATAACCCCAGAGTCTGAAATCAAAGACTGGATAAACGGTTGGCAATTTTGACCGCCTTAATAATTGTCAATGTTCTTCTGATAGGGCAACGGACGGTCTTTTTCAATGCGGAGCAGGCAGAATGAGCAAGATTAAATCAGGATTGTCGGCGATTTTGAGTTTATGTGCCGCGGCGTCAATCTGCGCGGCACAGGAAGCAGGGAAAATGCCTATGGGAATTACGGTAAATATCTATTATAGCGGCAAAGACGGCAATGCGCGTAAATTTGCCGAGGAGATGGAAAAAAGCGGAACAGTGGCGGAGATTCGCCGCGAAACCGGCAACAAACGTTATGAATATTTCTTTTCCAAAGATGATGAGCAAACGGTTTTGCTGATTGACAGCTGGGAAAGTCAGGAGGCGTTGGACAGGCATCACGCTTCGCCAATGATGGAAAAGATTTCAAAACTGCGCGACAAATATGATTTGCATATGAAAGTAGAGCGTTATGTGGAAGATGCTTCGGGAATTCCGGCCGCGGATAAAATTTTCGTCAAAGAATAGGATGTTTGCAGCCGTTAAGTCTTATTTGGGCGCGGTTTTGGCTGCGCTGTTGATGTATGCCCCATCGCATGCCCAAACCCTTGTTGACGTGCACAGTCATATTATCGTTTCGGAATATATTGATTTTCTCAAAAAGCATCATGCCGAATTGCAAGAAACGTTTCCTTTGCCTGAGTGGAGTGTCGACAATCATCTTAAGTTTATGTCCGATTTGGGGATTGGCTATTCTGTCTTATCTCTTCCGGCTCCTCAGCCGTATTTTGGAAACAGTCGCGAAAGTGCCGACATTGTGAGAGAATTAAATAAAATATCGGCTCAAATTCGTGATTCAAATCCTGAAAAATTTAAATTTTTGGCAACCCTGCCTCTGCCTGATGTCAAAGCGGCCGTCAAAGAGGTTGAATATGCTTTTGAGGTGTTGCATGCAGACGGAATTAAGTTGGCTACCAATAGTTACGGTCAATATTTGGGAGATGTCGAACTTGACGATTTGATGGCAGTTTTAGATAAATATCATGCCGTCGTCTTTATACATCCGCATCGTCCGGAGCCCTACAACGAGAAAATTATTCAAACAACGCCCTTGGCAATGTACGAGTATCCGGCAGAAACAACTCGTGCCGTCGTCAATATGATTTCGCACAATGTGGTGGCGCGTTATCCGAACATCAAGATGATTGTTCCTCACTGCGGTTCATTTTTGCCGTTGGCTCTGCCGCGGATGAAGGCCATATTTCCGGCCATGAAAGCCAAAGGTTTGATGCCGGATATTGATTGGGATAAAAACCTTGCGGGATTATATTATGATTTGGCCGGTGTTCCGACGGGACAACTGATTAAAACGATGCTGACAATTACTTCGCCGGATCATATTCTGTATGGCTCGGATTATCCGTATCAGCCGGAAGAGGTCTTAAAAAGCAATCTTGACAATCTGCGCCGCACGCTGCATGCCGATCAGGAATTGGCGCCTTATGCCGAAAATATTTTATATCAAAATGCTGCCAAACTGTTTAAGATAGGAGAAAAGAAATGAAAAAGAGTTTAGGATCCGTTTTGGCCTTATATCCGACCCCGGTCGCCATCATCGGGGTGATGAATCAAGACAAACCGACATGGATGCTTGTCGGTCATGTCGGCATTATCGGACATGATAAGATTTTGCTTAGTTTGCACAAAATCCACTACACAAACAAATTTATCAGACAAAACAACCGCCTGTCCGTTAATATTGTTGACGAAAATATATTGCCGCAGGCTGATTATGTCGGCATTAACAGCGGCATAAATGTCGATAAAAGCGATGTTTTTGTTTATACGTTGAGCGAAAATAATACGCCGCTGATTGACGCAAGCCCGTTGACAATGGACTGCCTCGTCGTCGACAACTATGAAACGGATAATTTTGACAATTTTGTTTGCACGATTGAAAATACGTTTGTCGAAGAAAGTATGTTGGATGAAAAAAACAAAGTCGACTATCGCCGGTTAAAACCGGTTTTGTTTGAAATGCCGACATATTCCTATCTGAGAACCGGCGACGTGATTGAACGCGGAGGAATTTTGGGAAAAAATTGGAAGAAAGGAGCATGAAATGCCTGTTATGACTTTGGAGACTGCCAAGCTTACGCAAAAGCAAAAAAAAGCCTTGGTGCAGGAATTAGTTCCGCTTTTTGCAAAAATTATCAATATGCCGGAAGAAACAATTTATACTTTCATCAAGGAAAATGAAGGCGATAATGTCGGTGTCGGTCAAAATCTGCTTTCAGAGATGCGTTCCAATGATAAAAAAACAACGGCGACCCTTTAAAAGGTCACCGCAGTTTTTTATGAATTAGATCAAAAGATCTAATATCTCTTGATCACTTGGAAGCTCTGGAAGCTTCACATCAAGTATCCACGCTTCATATTCAGGGGAGACTGCAAAATATGAGGTGTCCGATTTTGCGAGCCTGCCACCAAAAGCCTCATACAAGGCTTCAGCATGTTCTTTCGACCCAACGAAGTAGGCATAGATGCCATGTCTACTTTCATCAACGCTGAAAACTTCAATAGGAAGCTTTGTATCCTTATAGATGTAGTAAACAACATCGCGCAGGACACATCCATGACAAGCACGACAAATGAAAATCTTGCCATAGTTTTTAACGTCTGAAAACGATTGAGCAAGACGCTCTTTCGCAACTTTCAAAGCTTCTTTTTTGTTCATAATTTTATATTTTAAATAGTTAATAATAATTCTTTTACAATCGAAGTATAGCACATTTCTTAAGTTATAGCTTGCTTTCCAAATCTGATATGCTATACTTACAACACCCTCATTTATTCATTGAGTAAATGTTATAGCTTGCTTTCCAAATCTGATATGCTATACTTCATTTAAGGCTCCTACCCAAGCCGCTGGGTGTTATAGCTTGCTTTCCAAATCTGATATGCTATACTAACTTATCGTTAACGTCTGCTTGCTCAATGGTTATAGCTTGCTTTCCATATCTGATATGAGATATTTCGCATGGTTGTATTATGTCGGTGTTTTCATGGGTAAATGCATCAGGTGATGGTGCACATCGGCATTTGCCGTTAAATTGGCTTTTCCAACCGTATAATTGCCACATCCGTTTTTCCAAATTTTTTAGCTGGCGTATTTGATTTTGTCATGCCAAGTTTTTCGTAAAATCCGACCGCTGGACCGTCCTTGATTGTCCATACGATTAATTTTTTGTATCCTTTTTTCTTTTTCAAGACACAAATTTCACACATCAAAGCACGGCCTAATCCTTGTCTTTGAAAATCCGGATGAATATACAACATTTGAACTTCAACCGTTCGGGCCTCGGGGACTTGAACACATAAAAACCCCGCAATATGGTTGTTTAATTCAACAACATAATATTCAACGGATTTGATTCGTGCGGCCGTTCGTTGGATGACGGCATCATCAAAGGGCATCTGATCCAAAAAATCATCCGGCAAATATCCGCGATAGCAAACTTGATAAGCATGGTAATGTATAAACTTGATGTCTTTAGCATCGGTGGGAACGGCTTGACGAATTTTTATTGGCATTTGTGGCGCATTTCCTTATTGGTCGGGACGAGAGGATTCGAACCTCCGACTTCTTGCACCCCATGCAAGCGCTCTACCAGACTGAACTACGTCCCGAATATGTATCAAAATAATAAATTTACTTTCAAGGTGCAAGAAGTCTCCGACTTCTTGTCTTGCTTGTAAGGGTGCGAGCACCCTAACGCGCTTCGGTCACTTGTTTTGTAACAACGGCTCAGCATCGCTGTCGCTTGCTCACCGTTTAACAAAACGTCGCCTCTCGTTCAAAAATATTCCGCCGGAATATTTTTTTGCCTCAAGCCCCATGCAAGCGCTCTACCAGACTGAACTACGTCCCGAATATATGCCGATTTTTATAATAATAAACTGTAACTACAAGTCTTGTTTGCCAGCCTAGCCTTACGGCGTCGCCAAGCATCGCAGCTTTTCTTTCTATATAACTCCGCCGCCGAAAAAGCAAGTAAAAAATTTAATTTCGTGCCACATTAGACGCCATATTTTTCAAGACGCCTGTAAGGGCAGGGGAATTGCCTTGCAAAAGAGAAAAAGTTTCAACATCTTAGGCGACTGAAAAAGTTACGCTCATCACAAAAAAGAGGAAGTTCCAAACTTCCTCCGCAAATTATGATTGTTTAGATTTTTCCACCGCGGCCGCCAGCGAATGCTGCAAAGCGCTCAACTTCTGCCTCAAACCGCTTAAAAATTCGCGCATCGGCGCATCCGGCTCAATTTCCGGTACGTTAAAGAAATCTTTTTGAATTTCTTCGCCGACCAGATTTTTGACGCCTTTTTCCTTAAAAAGCTTTTGCACGCCTTCGATCGTGTAACGCTCATCATAAAGAAAATGTTTGATTGTTTTGACCAGTTCCACGTCGTCGGGGCGATAATAGCGTCGTCCTCCGCTGCGTTTCATCGGTTTTATCTGGCTGAATTTGGTCTCCCAAAAGCGCAGGACATGCGTTGCCACACCGAGTTCTTCGGCCACCTCGGCAATGGTTCGGAACGCCGCCTTGCTTTTGTTGACAACCATAAGCGTTCTCTGACTTAGGCGTTGATTAGCTTGCGCATTGTTTGTGAGGGCTTAAACGAAATGACGCGCCGCGGACTGATGACAGCTTCGACGCCGGTTTTGGGATTGCGTCCGGCGCGGGCTTTTTTGTTGCGCAACGAAAAAGTGCCGAAAGACGACAGTTTGACGTCTTTCCCGTCGGCAAGTTCCTTAACGATTTCGTCAAGAATCATATCTAAAATATCGTTGGAATCTTTTCTTGACAATCCGATTTCCTGATAAATGCTTTCGGCAACATCGGCGCGGGTAATTGTTTTCATTTCTTTCCTCATTAAGCTTGTTTTCGTTAATTGATATTGGGATATTTATCTCAAAATTAGAGCGCTGACAAGAGCTAATCCACAGTTTTTTTCTACAACCTGATAACGGCACCGCCCCATGTAAAACCGGCTCCCATCGCGGTCAGCACGACCACGTCGCCTTTTTTGATGGTTCCGTCGCTCATACGTTCGGACAAAGCCATCGGAATGGTCGCCGCCGAGGTATTACCGTAGTTGGCAATATTGACAATAACTTTTTCATCGGAGATATTAAGTTTTTTGCCGACATTTTCGATAATGCGAATATTGGCCTGATGGGGAATAATCCAGTCAACCTCCTGCGCAGTGATGCCGGCCTCTTGCATAGCGGCTTCGGCAGCCTCGGGCATGCTGTTGACGGCAAATTTAAAGACTTCTTTGCCATCCATAGAAACAAACCCGGCATTTTGCGTGGCCGAAACCCCGCCGGTGGTGCGCAGATTGTCAAAATGCGTGCCGTCTGCAAAGAGCTTGGTTGCCAAAATTCCGACATCTTGCGAATTTCCGTTGCCTTCATGGGCGCGCAAAACAACTGCTCCGGCGCCGTCGCCGAACAATACGCAGGTATTGCGGTCGGTCCAATCGGTAATTTTGGAAAGTGTTTCCGCACCGATGACCAGTGCGGTTTTGGCTTGTCCAAGTCGAATCATATTGTCGGCCATGGCCAGTGCATATACAAAACCGGAGCAGGCGGCCGACATGTCAAAAGCCGGCGTTCCGGGTTTTACACCGAGTTGGGAGGCGATTCGAATAGCCGTGGCCGGAGTCGTATAATCCGGCGTTACCGTGGCCAAAATCACCACGTCAAGATCTTCGGCACCGATTTGTGCCGTTTTCAGCGCCATTTGCGCAGCTTTAAGCGACAAATCGGAGTTTATTTCGTCTTCGACCACATGACGCGCCTTAATGCCGGTGCGGGTTGTAATCCATTCGTCGCTTGTTTCAACCATTTGAGCCATATCGTCATTGGTCAAAACTTTGGCAGGCGCATAATGGCCGTGTCCGATGACTTCAGATCTAATAAACTTCATAAATTGCTTCCTGTGATAATTCGTCGAGGTCGATCTTTTCGACTTCTTCGCGTATGGTTGCCACAAAGTTTTGGCGCACCAGATGAATGGCATTGCCGACCGCCACCGAAAATCCGAGGGCGTCGGTTCCGCCGTGACTCTTGACCGAAAGTCCGTTCAGTCCGACAAACATGGCGCCGTTATAGAGACGAGGATCCATCAGTTTTTTGATCTGAAAGATAACTCCGATCATAAACGGCAGACCAAGCTTGGCCAAAATGGAGCCTCGCACGGCGTCCTTAAGCATTCTGACCACCAGCCGCGCCGTGCCTTCAATCGATTTCAGAGCTATATTGCCCGTAAAACCATCGGCCACAATCACGTCGGCCACGCCGTTGGGAATTTCGTGCGGTTCGATGTAGCCGCGGAAATCAATGTTCATTTTGGCGTTTTTAATCATATGCGCGGCTTGGCGGATTTCCTCTTTGCCCTTCATCTCTTCGGCACCGATGTTGAGCAGCGCCACCCGCGGTCTATTAATACCCAGAGCATGCTTGGCCAAAATATCTCCCATCAAGGCAAATTCGGCCAGATTGATGGCGTTGCACTCGGTATTGGCCCCCAAATCAAGCATCACATATTTGCCGGTGCGGTGCGGCATGATACTGACGATTGCCGGCCGATGAATTTTGGTAATGGTTTTGAGCACAAGTTTGGAGATGGCCATCAAAGCGCCCGTGTTGCCGGCTGAAACAATAGCCTGCGCTTCGCCTTTGCGCACGGCGTCAATGGCCATATACATGCTGGTGTTGCGGTTGCGGATAACGAGCGAGGGCTTGTCTTCATTGTGCACCATTTCGCTGGTGTGGCGCAGTTCGCAGACTTTTTTGAGGTCGGCAAACTGGTTTAAAATGGGGCTTACTTTAGCCTCGTCTCCAAACAAAAGAAAACGGGCGTCGGGATTCTTTTTGGCGGCAAGCGCCAAGCCTTCAATAACGACTCGCGGAGAATTGTCTCCGCCCATAGCATCGACTGAGATGACCAGATTATTCGTAGACAAAACCTGCTCCATTCGATAAAGATAATAAGCCCCAAAGCCGGACTTCGGGGCAAGTTACAAACAACAAAGCCTATTCGGCGTCGGCTTTTTTGCGGGCGATGACTTCGCGTCCGTCATATTGACCGCAGGACGGGCAGACGTTGTGAGGTTTTTTCAGTTCACCGCAGTTGGGGCATTCCATATAGGAGTTAGCCTTCAGAGCGTCATGCGAACGGCGCATGTTGCGGCGCGACTGTGTGGTTTTTTTCTTAGGTGTAGCCATAGTCTTATACTCTTATCTTAAAGTTGTTAAATCAATTCGATATTGTCATACTCTATTTAGTTTTTAAAATCAACCAAATAAAATGTTCTTTTTGCGAAATTCTGCAAATCTTTTATCCAATTATTTCAGCTTTGGCAAGGACTTTTTTCTATTTCTTTAATTTTGCCAGCGCCGCAAACGGGTGCGCGGCGGCGGTTGTTTCCTCGTCAAACTCGGACTTAAACTCAAAAACTTCGCCCTCGCGTCGCGGAAAATCATCCAAGACCAAAGCCAGCTGCTCCATCGCAATGGCTCCCAGATCGATTTGCCCGTTTTCAACCAAATCCGGCACTTCGTCATCAAATTCAAAGTCCAGTTCCTGAAGTTGGGCGCGCGTCAGCTCGGTGTCATAAAAAACGCTGAACTCGCTGTGATAGGGCTTTATAAACGGTTCCAGACTGATAACGCTGGTTTGTGTGACATCGGCACTGACTGTGCCGTTTACGTCTATGCGGTGTTCTTTGCGATAAAACCTCACAGTCAGCTCGGCCTCAAATCTTTGTACCGCATCCACTTTCAGCACTTGGCCGATGAAGGCCAGCTGCGCCGCGTCGGCTTGCAGCCGATAGGTCTTGTCGCCGCTGCCCATATCCTCAACTTTCAGGGGAAATGAAAAAAGATTTTGCATTCGTGTTTTCCCTATGTTATAAGCATAATTAATTTACATAGGTATAACTGCAAGGAAGTTTAGATGTCAACAGTCAAATTTTTGTTTTTGTGCGGCGTTAGCTTTGCGTTGACGGCATGTTCCGCCGCTAAAACCGATGAATGGTTCGTTTCTCACAGCGGCAATATGCCTTCGGAGGAACGCATAGCCATGGTAGCCAAGGGCGATTCTCAAGACAAGGTGCTCAAAGTTCTGGGCGCGCCGTCTTCGGTTGTGACTTTTGATAAAAATACTTGGATTTATATGTCTTCCGATATTAAAAAAGTGGCGTTTTTTGCACCGGAAGAAATTGATCGTGATATTCTTAAAATTCATTTCAGCCAAGACGGTCGGGTTGTGGCCATTACACGTTTGGACAAAGCCAGCGGGCAGGAAGTGGCCATCAATACCGATAAAACCGAAGCTCCCGGAGAAAATCCCGGATTCTTCCGCAAATATTTTGGCGGGGTCGGACAATACAATCCTTTGGGCGGCATGAACAGTCAAAACCGCCTGTAATCAAAAAAAGCCTCTCTGGTCAGAGAGGCTTCTTTGCAATATTCAGATAATGAAATACTGAATGTAAACATACAGCGTGGCCATGCCGACCGTCAACAACATAATCGGAATCGACCATTTCATAAAGCCCAAAAAGCTGATGGGCTGTCCTTGCCGTGCCGCCATTCCGGCCACAATTACATTGGCCGAGGCGCCGATCAGCGTCGCGTTGCCGCCAAAACAAGCGCCCAGCGACAGTGCCCACCAAACCGGCATCATGGCTTCTCGGCCGCCCAACGCCGGCTCCATCGATTTGAGCATCGGTATCATTGTAGCCACAAAAGGAATATTGTCTATGGCGCCCGAAACCAAGGCCGAAACCCAAATGATAAGCAAGCTGGCTTTGCTGATGCTGCCGGCGGTCAGGGCAATGAACTTCTGCCCCAAAAGCGCCAAAACGCCTGTTACTTCCAAACCGTAAACAATCACAAACAGACCGGCAAAGAAAAAGATGGTCGTCCAGTCTACCATGGCAAAAATCTGTTCGATTTTGCGATCGCGCTCTTCGTGCCCGGAATGCCAGGTATAGAGCAAAAGCAGCACCGCGCCGCCGGCCATGGCGATGGTGCCGTTGGCGATGTGCAGATGTTCGGCGCTGATAAAGCCGATAATGACCAAAGCCAGAACACCGAGCGCCTTTTTGAGCAAATCCATATCCTTGATGCTTTCGGTTTCGCGCAAAAGCATAATTTTGTTGCGCCGTTGCAGAGTGGAAGTCAGTCGCCGGCCGAACCAAAAGTCAAAAATGCCGACCACGATTACCATCGCCAGAATGACAATCGGCGTCAACTCATACAAAAAGTCCATAAACGACAAATTAAGCGCCGATCCGATGAGAATGTTGGGCGGATCTCCAATCAGGGTGGCGGTGCCGCCGAGATTGGAGGCAAAAATCTCAACCAACAGGTACGGATAAGTCGGTACGCCGAGCTTTTTGGTAATCTGAAACGTTACCGGCACAATCAGCAAAACCGTGGTGACATTGTCCAAAAAGGCCGAAAACAAGGCAGTTACAATCGCCAGCACGATTAATATGCCGCGCGGATTGGCATGCACCCGCTTAGCCGCCCAAATGGCCACATATTGAAAAATGCCTGTTTTTTCGCAGATGCCGACAATCATCATCATGCCGATCAGCAGGGCAAGGGTATTAAAGTCAATTCCCGCAAATGCCTGCTGTTGCGTCAAAATGCCGGCAAAAATCATCACCGATGCGCCAAGCAGTGCGACCACCGCTCGGTTCAGTCTTTCCGTAAACAAGATGACATAGGCGATAATCACAATCGCCGCCGCCACGATTTTGGCGTCCAGTCCGAAGACCATCGCCGGAATATTCGTCAGCTCTGCACCATGCATGACCGATTACCTCATAAAATAACAAACTTACTCATAATATAAGCATTAATTTCCTAAATATTGTCTTAAAATATAAAAAAATCCCTCTCCGGCAACTGAGCAGAGAGGGAAAGCTGTGTCAGCGTCTAATCACCGAGACCGAGATATTTGTATTTGACGCGAACTTTATAGTCTGAACCGTAAGCCTCAACCAACTCGTCTTCAAGCTCCAACGCCATATTTTGCGCGGCTGTCGCCCGCACGGCATCAACTGAAGCTTCCTCTGGGGAATGCGAACTGCGGATAATTTTTTCCGGCAGGGCAATGACAATTCTTTCGTCCGAGGCAAAAACTTTCGGCTGTCCGACTCGTTCCAGATACATTTCTTTAAGTTGCGTCATGGTGAGGCCGGCAAAACTTTGTCCGCGTTTAAGCGGTTTGGTCGTTTGCAGATTGAGGTTGAAACGCCGCGCCACGTCGGCAAATTTGTCGCCGTTTTCCAAGTCATGGGTAACGTCGTTTACAATCTCCTGAGCAATGGCGCTTTTTTCGTTTTCCAGCCAGAGCTTTTCAATCTCGCCGCGCACGGCGGCCAAATCTTTGATGTGAGCGTCGTTAATGGCATCCACGCGAAGCAGGGCGAAGCCGTTGTCGGTTTCTATCACCTGACTGATTTCGCCGGTGTTGTACGAATAAGCCGTATCCACGAAGTCAGACAGCGCGGCCATGGCTTTGCCGGCCGCATCGGCCTTGGCATAACTGCCGTCTTCTCTGAGGCCGGAAACGGTATTGACTTTAACCTTATATTCTGTGGCAATGTCGTCCAGTCCGGCGCCTGCCCCGAGTTTGTCTTCGATGCCTGCCACGGCTTCCGCCGCTTGTTCATAGGCCTGTTCCTTGCGGATTTCTTCGGCAATCTGATTTTTGACGGCGGCCAGCTTGGTCTCTTTTTTGGGCGTAATGTCAACCACTTTCATGATGTGCCAGCCCATGTCCGATTTCACGGGCAGGGTATGTTGGCCTTTTTTGAGGGCAAAAACGGCTTCGCTCATGTCGGCAATCAGCATGTCTTGCGAAACTTCGCCCAAATCGGTCGTCGCTTTGTCTTGCTTGGCAATGTCGGCCGCCACCTTATAAAAGTCGCCGCCGGCGTTGAGCGCCGCTTCGGCTTTGTCGGCGGTGGCCTGATCGTCAAATACCATTTGCAACACATGACGGTTTTCCGGCGTCACATAGCGTTCCAGATTATCCTGATAATAGGCGGCTATGTCTTCTTCCGAAGGCGAGTATTTTTGTGCCAGCAGGTCAATCGGCAGTTCGATAAACGAAACGTCGCGATTTTCGGATTCTTCGAATTGCAGGGCAAAATCCTGATAATACTGGTCGATTTCATCGTCTGAAATTTGTCGGTCGACTTTCAGCTTGGCCGGCTCAATCACGACATACTCAAAAACGGTGCGCTGATTTTCCAGCTGGGTCAGATAAGCGTCCATGGCGTGCGGCACAATCAGACCGCGGGCCGGAAGCTGTGTCAGATGCTGCCGGATGATGTCGGCGCGCAGGCTGTCGACGTATTTTTTTTCGCTCCAGCCGGTGATGTTGAGCATTCGCCGCATTTTAGCGAGGTCAAACTGCCCCGAGGCGTCCATAAATTCGGGCTGAGAATATATAATTTTGCGAATGAGCTCATCGCTGATGACAACGCTGTTGTCGGCGGCTGTTTTGCTCAGAATGGCGCGCTCAAGATCGCGCTGGACAATTTCCTGAAGCATGGCGGTGCGCATGGAGTCGCTGATTTCCGTATCCTCGCCCAAAAAATTGCGGGTGGTTTGCAGCTGGTCGTTGAGCTGATTGTTGATTTCGTCTTGCGTGACAATCAGATCATCGACGCGGATAATCGGCTGCCGACCGCCGCTGCGGCTGAGATAACCCGAAATGCCGAACAGCGACATAAAGCTCAGCGCCGTCAGCACCAAAATCCCCTTAACGAGCCATGAATCCTGAAAACTTCTGATTTTGCTAATCATAAAATTTGTCCTTCTGCAATTTATGCACATATTATTAGACGCGATTATAACAACATTCGCAATTTATACAACTTCAAAATATTGGTGTTGAAAAGTTTTTTTGAGTGTGGTAGAAGAAAAATAATTTTATTGAACAGAAAGGATAACTGCATGCAACGTAGAAAAATGATTGCCGGAAACTGGAAAATGAACGGTTTGCTTGAAGACGGCGTTATGTTGGCGCAGAATTTTGCCAACTTGGTCAAAAGTAACGGCAAACCGCAGTGCGAGTTTGTTTTGTGTCCGCCGGCCACGCTGCTTTTTTCAATCAAAAAAGTTGTGCGCGGAAAGCACATTGCGGTTGGCGCGCAGGATGTGCATTTTGCCGAAAAAGGCGCTCATACCGGCGATATAAGCGCTCCCATGCTCAAGAACTTGGGCTGCACCTATGTCATTGTCGGCCACTCCGAACGCCGTGCCGATCATGGCGAGACCGATGAGATTGTTTGCAAAAAAGCCGCGGCGGCGCACAATGCCGGCCTCAAAACCATCATCTGCATCGGCGAAACTTTGGCCGAGCGCGAAGCCGGACAGGCGGTAGAGGTTTGTCGTCAGCAGATTGCAGCTTCGGTTCCTGCCGATTCGATAGCGTTAAATACGGTGATTGCCTACGAGCCGATTTGGGCTATCGGCACCGGTAAGATTCCGACGCCGGAGGATGTCAAAGCGGTTCATGCCGCGGTTCGCAGTGCACTGGAGAAAAAAATGGGTTGTGCCGAAGCCGGCAAAGTCCGCATTTTATACGGCGGTTCGGTCAAACCTTCCAATGCCGGCGAACTGTTGAATTTGGAGAATGTTGACGGCGCGTTGGTCGGCGGTGCCAGCCTCAATGCTCAGGACTTTTTCGATATTGCCTGCAACGGCGGTTGTTATTAAGTTAAGAAAGGATTGACAAATGGGAACAGTACTGTTGGTTGTTCATTTACTGGCCTGCATTTTTTTGGTGGCGGTTATTCTGCTTCAGCGTTCTACGGGCGGCGCGCTTGACGGTTTGGGCGGCGGCTCCGGAGCCTCCAGTTTTTTGACCGCGCGCGGCACCGGCAACTTTCTGACGCGCACCACGGCGGTTTTGGCGGTGGTGCTGTTTGTCACCAGCATATCGCTGTCATTGTACTACAAAGGATTGCATCGTCAGGCCTCGGGGTCTATTTTGGAGAGTGCGCCGACGCAAAGTCAGCCGTTGGCGCCGGAAACTCCGACAATGCCGGAAGTGCCGGCAGCGGGGCAATAGCGGGGCGGCAATGAGCGGCGTCTGTTCAATCAAGGGCACCTTTTGAAAGGTGCCCTTGTCACTTTAAAATCTTTAGTTTAAGGAACGTAAATGTCTGAAAAAAGCAAATTTATATTTATCACCGGTGGCGTGGTTTCTTCATTGGGCAAAGGCTTGGCTTCGGCGTCTTTGGCGTCCGTCTTGCAGGCGCGGGGTTTCAAGGTTCGCTTGCGCAAACTGGATCCGTATCTCAATGTTGATCCCGGCACCATGAGCCCGTATCAGCACGGCGAAGTTTTTGTGACCGATGACGGCGCCGAAACCGACTTGGATCTCGGGCATTATGAGCGTTTTTCGGGCGTGCCATGCCACAAGACCGACAGTATGACCACCGGCAAAATTTATCAGCGTGTCATCGACAAAGAACGCCGCGGCGATTATCTTGGCGCCACGATTCAGGTGATTCCGCATGTCACCAACGAGATTAAAGATTTTATACTCTCGGACATTACCGATGAAGATTTTGTTTTGTGCGAGATTGGCGGCACCGTCGGCGATATTGAAGGGCAGCCGTATTTGGAGGCCATTCGTCAGGTGGCGTATGATTTGGGACGCGAGCGCGCAATGTTTATTCATGTGACGTTGCTGCCGTATATTCCCACGGCCGGAGAACTCAAAACCAAACCCACCCAGCACTCGGTCAAAAAGTTACAGGAATACGGCATTCAGCCCGATATGCTGCTGTGTCGTTCGCAGATGCCGATTCCGCCGAACGAGAAGCGCAAAATCGCGCTGTTTTGCAACATTAAGGAAGAGAACGTCATTACGGCGCTTGATGTCAGCAGCATCTATCAGGTGCCGATTTCTTATTCGCATGAGGGAATGGATCGTCAGGTTTGCCGCCATTTTGGCATTGCCTGCGAGCAAGAGCCGGATTTAAGTAAATGGGAGCATATCGTCGAGACGCTCAAACATCCCGAAGGCGAGGTGCGGATTGCCGTTGTCGGCAAATACACCCAGCTTCTGGAAGCCTACAAGTCTTTGAACGAGGCTTTGACTCACGGCGGAATAGCCAACAAATACAAGGTCAAAATCAAGTGGATTGATTCGGAACTTTTGGAAAAAGAGGATGCCTCGCAGTATTTGGCTGACGTCAGCGGTATTTTGGTTCCCGGCGGTTTCGGTCAACGCGGCACCGAGGGCAAAATTGCCGCCGTGCGCTATGCCCGCGAAAACAAGATTCCGTTTTTGGGCATTTGTTTCGGCATGCAAATGGCGGTGATTGAGACGCTGCGCAACGTTGCCGGCATCAAAAACGCCGGCACCACCGAGTTTATGCCGGATTGTGAGCCGGTTGTCGGTCTGATGACCGAATGGGACAAAGACGGTGCCAAGCAGATTCGCACCAAGGACGGAGATTTGGGCGGCACCATGCGTTTGGGAGCCTACAAATGCGTGCTTGCGCCGAACTCTAAGGCTGCCGAAGCTTATGGCTGCGACGAAATATCCGAGCGGCACCGGCATCGCTACGAAGTCAATATGGCTTACGAGTCGGCTTTGCGAATGTCGGGCATGAGCATCACCGGCAAATCGCCGGACGGCAGACTTCCTGAAATCGTCGAAATACCGGATCATCCGTGGTTTGTGGGCGTACAGTTTCACCCTGAACTCAAATCTCGGCCGTTTGCGCCGGCGCCGTTGTTTGTGGCCTTTATCCGCGCAGCCATTGACAAGAGTCGCCTCTTATAGCAAAAAAACGCAATATTTGGCTTTTTTTAACAATTTGTTGAATATATTGATTATAAAATAAGCCAAATTGTTATGACAAAGGAAGACGGCAATGCTTTATGACAGAGAATACAAAGTTCAGGATAACGCGCTGGTGCCGATGGTAATTGAGCAAACCTCAAGAGGCGAGCGCTCATTTGACATTTATTCGCGGCTGTTGAAAGAACGCATTATCTTTTTGACCGGCGAGGTTAACGACGAAGTTTCGTCCTTGGTTTGCGCGCAGCTGTTGTTTTTGGAATCCGAGAATCCCAAAAAAGACATTTTTCTCTACATCAATTCCCCCGGCGGCTCGGTTACCGCCGGCATGGCGATGTTTGACACCATGCAGTATATCACCTGCGACGTCAATACGCTGTGCATCGGGCAGGCTTGTTCCATGGGGTCGCTGTTGCTTACCGCCGGCGCCAAGGGCAAACGTTTTGCGCTGCCGAACTCGCAGATTATGATTCATCAGCCTTCCGGCGGTTTTCAGGGGCAGGCGACCGATATGGAAATCCGGACTCGCCTGATTCTCAATATGAAAAAGCGCCTCAATAAGATTTATGCCGACAAGACGGGACAAAAATTGGCCGTCATTGAAAAAGCCATGGAGCGCGACAATTTTATGACACCGGAAGAAGCCAAAAAGTTTGGCTTGATTGACCATATTGTCACCTCGCGTGAAGAAGTTTTGAAATAGGAATAAACCGATGAGCGATAATCACGAAAACAACGACAGCCTTTTGCATTGTTCATTTTGCGGCAAAAGTCAGAACGAGGTCAAAAAACTCATTGCCGGCCGCGGCGTATACATTTGCGACGAATGCATTGAAGTCTGCATCAACATTGTCGCCGACGAGATGGCCGAAATCAACAAGACGGAGGGCATTTCCTCGACGGGTCCCAATCTGCCGTCGCCGTCAAAGATTAAGGAGTTTTTGGATCAATATGTCATCGGGCAGGACTATGCCAAAAAAGTTTTGTCGGTGGCCGTATACAATCACTATAAGCGTCTTAATTCGCAAAAATCGGGACAAGATGTTGAGATTGCCAAGTCCAACGTTATTTTAATCGGCTCCACCGGCAGCGGCAAAACATTGCTTGCGCAGACTCTGGCCAAAATTTTGGATGTGCCTTTTGCCATTTCCGATGCCACCACGCTTACCGAAGCCGGCTATGTTGGCGAAGATGTCGAGAACATTATTTTGAAATTGGTGCAAAATGCCAATTATGACATTGAAAAAGCGCAGCGCGGCATTGTTTATATTGATGAAATTGATAAAATCACCCGCAAGACGGACGGACCGTCCATCACCCGCGACGTTTCGGGCGAGGGGGTGCAGCAGGCCTTGCTCAAGATTATTGAGGGCACGGTGGCCAACGTTCCGCCTCAAGGCGGACGCAAGCATCCGCAGCAAGAGTTCTTGCATGTTGACACATCCAATATTTTGTTTATCTGCGGCGGTGCCTTTGCCGGATTGGAGAAGATTGTCAGCCGCCGCGGCAAAGAAACGTCCATTGGCTTCGGCGCCAAGGTCGCGGCCAAAGAAGAACGCAACATCGGCGAAATCATTAAAGATGTGCAGCCCGAAGATTTGCTCAAATACGGGCTTATTCCGGAGTTTGTCGGCCGTTTGCCGGTGATTGCCACCTTGGGCGATTTGGATGAAGAAGCGCTTGTCAAAGTGCTGACGGAGCCCAAAAACGCATTGGTCAAGCAATATGCCTGCATGTTCGACATGGAAGGCGTCAAGCTGACGTTCACGCCCAAAGCCTTAAGGGCGATTGCCCGCAAGGCCATCGACCGCAAAACCGGCGCTCGCGGTTTGCGCGCGATTATGGAAGACAACTTGCTGGAGTTGATGTATGATATTCCCGACAAAAAGAATGTGGTGGAAATCGTCATTGACGAGCATGTCATCAACGACAAAAAAGCGCCCAAATTCATTCTGAACAAGGCCGACAAAAAAGCCTCTTAAAGAAACGGACATTTGTTTTCAATATAAAATAAATTAGTTAAGAGTCAATTAAATCTTTCTTTTTTGTTCAAAAATCTTGAATTTTTGTTCGTGTGCAAACGTTGCAAAAAATCGTCCGTTTTTTTGCAATGAAACAGGCATTTTAATAAATTGAATTTAGTTACTAGTTTATTTTTTATAAAGGAATGAACCATGAATAAAGCTTTATTGTTGGCGGGTGTTGCCGCTTGCTTGTTTGCCGCGAATGCGAACGCT
>CANPYJ010000021.1 GCA_947588275.1 uncultured Alphaproteobacteria bacterium
AATATTGTTCTCTAAATATATTTGACATTTTGCAAAATAAGACATATAAGAAAGACGTTATTTCGTTCTGAAATAAATTTTTCCACACAAAATTAAGGTATCCATGAATTTACACGAGTTAAAACAGAAATCTCCGGCAGAACTGTTGGCACAAGCTGAAGATTTGGGCATTGAAGATGCTTCCTCCATGCGCAAACAGGATTTAATGTTTGCCATTCTCAAAAAAACTGCCGGCGACGACCAAACGATTTTGGGTGAAGGCACAATTGAAGTTATGCAGGATGGTTTTGGATTTTTGCGTTCCGCACAGTCAAACTATCTGGCCGGACCCGATGATATTTATGTTTCGCCGGCGCAGGTCAAGCGCTTTGGTTTGCGCACCGGTGACACGGTGGAAGGGGAAATTCGTGCCCCCAAAGACAACGAGCGTTATTTTGCCTTGGTTAAAGTTAATAAAATCAATTACGAAGATCCCGAGAAATCAAAATTGCGCATCAATTTTGACAATCTTACGCCGCTGTATCCGACCGAAAAACTTAATTTTGATATTATCTGCGGCGAAAAAGACTATACCACCCGCGTGATTGATTTGATTTCGCCGCAAGGCAAAGGCCAGCGTGGTCTGATTGTGGCGCCGCCGCGTACCGGCAAAACGGTGATGCTGCAAAACATTGCTCACGCCATTGCCGTCAATCATCCGGAATGTTATTTGATAGTGTTGCTGATTGACGAACGTCCTGAAGAAGTTACCGATATGACGCGCTCGGTTAAGGGCGAAGTTATTTCTTCTACCTTTGACGAACCGGCTACACGCCATGTTCAGGTTGCCGAAATGGTCATCGAAAAAGCCAAACGTCTGGTCGAAACCAAAAAAGACGTGGTTATTTTGCTTGATTCAATCACCCGTCTGGGACGGGCTTATAACACCGTCATTCCTTCATCGGGCAAAGTTTTGACCGGCGGCGTTGACGCCAACGCTTTGCAAAGGCCGAAACGTCTGCTCGGCGCGGCTCGCAATGTCGAAGAAGGTGGCTCTCTGACAATCATAGCCACGGCCTTGATTGATACGGGATCCCGCATGGACGAGGTAATTTTTGAAGAATTCAAAGGCACTGGAAATTCCGAAATTATTCTTGATCGCAAACTGACCGACAA
The DNA here is from genome assembly GCA_947588275.1 of uncultured Alphaproteobacteria bacterium. Classification (GTDB taxonomy): domain Bacteria; phylum Pseudomonadota; class Alphaproteobacteria; order RF32; family CAG-239; genus CAZU01. The sequence continues at coordinate 1,156 of CANPYJ010000021.1, forward strand.
ACGTCTGTTTCCGACCATCGACATCACCCGCTCCGGCACCCGCAAGGAAGAATTGCTTGTCGATAAAGACCGGTTGACCAAAATGTGGGTTTTGCGTCGCGTTCTCATGCAGATGGGAATGACCGACGGGATGGAGTTTTTATTGGATAAGCTGAGAGTAAGCAAAGACAACAACGATTTCTTTGCCAATATGAATTCTTAAAGAAAAAACAGCCTCTGTTAATAGAGGCTGTTTTTTTTAAGTATATTCTTGCTGTAAAAATTTTTTAATATCGGGCATGGTCGTAAAAATATGGCTGATGCCGAGTTTTTTGATGTTTTCAACATGAGTCGATCCGTATAAATCACTGCCTATAAAAGCAATCGGCAGCATTTTGGCCCTAAGGGCCGCTGTCAGACCGGCCAAAGAATCTTCAATCACGATACAATCTTGCGGCAGATAACCCATTGTTTGCGCTGCCAGCAAAAACAAGTCCGGTTCAGGCTTTCCGTGTTCCACCAAATCGGCGGTAAACACGCGGCTCATCGGAAAATATTTTGCAATTCCGACAGCGTTGATTTTGACTTCGGTCTTTTCGGCCACGCCGCCGGTGGCAATGCATTGTTCAAACTCGGTCATCTTAAAAATATCTTCAATTCCCGGAGTCAGCATGATGCCTTTGAAAATTTTTTGCATGTCGATTTGTGTCGCTTCACGGTTAAAATCGTCATCAACAGCAATTCCCATTTGATTAAGAACCTGTTGTTTTGTTTTGTCGCTCATTCCGGCCAAAAATTTGATGGTGGTAGGCATATCCCATTGGAGGCCGAATTTTTGGTTTAGCAATTCCATGCGGGTTTGCAGCCACAATTTTTCAGTATCGGCGATAACGCCGTCAAAATCCCAAATAAGAAGTTTTTTAGAAATATTTTTCATAATACAATTTATAGTATAAAATTTTTAACCTCGCCAAATGCCCATACAGGCGGTTTGAAACAATTTTACGAAAGATTGCTTAACAAAGACTAAAAAACCTCTCCAGAGTCAAAAAAAAGCCTTTTTTGTGCTTGCAACAAAATTGCTTTGCTTTTATAAGACCTTTATAAAGAGGTGATAATGACAAATCAGACCATATATGCATTGTCAACGGCGTACGGCAAATCAGGTGTGGCTGTTGTCCGTGTTTCGGGACCACATGCCTTGCAGGCGGTTGCTGCGCTCACAGATATGGATGTGCATCGCATTAAGCCGCGCTATGCATATTTTGCCGCGCTTCATCAGATTGACAAACGTCCGTTGGACAAAGGGTTGGTTTTGTATTTTAAGGCGCCGCAGTCTTTTACCGGCGAAGATATTGTCGAATTTCAGATTCACGGTTCCAAAGCCGTGATAGCGGTCTTGCTGGAAAATCTTGGCTCGTTGCCTGATTTCAGACTTGCTGAGGCCGGCGAATTTTCCAAACGTGCTTTCTATAATCAAAAAATGGATTTGACCGAAGCCGAAGGCTTGGCCGACTTGATTGAGGCCGAAACAGAAGTTCAGCACCAAACGGCATTGCGGCAAATGGAAGGAAACCTGAAAAATCTGTACGAAAACTGGAGGCGGGAACTTTTGTCCCTGCTGGCAATTTTGGAAGCTTATGTTGATTTTCCGGATGAAGAATTGCCTTCAAGTCAAGAAGAAAAAATAAAAAACACTGTATTTAAACTTCTCGTTGAAATAAAAGAGCATTTGGCTGACAGTCAATGTGGCGAGCGTTTGCGCGACGGTTTCAGAGTGGTGATTGCCGGGCCGGCAAATGCCGGAAAATCAAGTCTTTTAAATACGGTTGCCGGCCGTGAAGCAGTAATAGTGTCTTCTGTTGCCGGCACCACGCGCGATGCGGTGGACATTAATCTTGATCTTGGCGGTTGGCCGGTAGTTTTGACTGATACGGCCGGTTTGCGGCAATCTGCCGGTCAAATTGAGCAACAAGGCATCAGGATTGCCGAAACCAAAATAAATCAAGCGGATTTGATAATATATTTATTTGATGCTTATAAAGACTCTGTTCAACAGTTTGATAATATTACAAAAAAATATAGTGATAAATGTCTGCTTGTGGCCAACAAAAAAGACCTTATCGGTTCCGAACGCCGTCGCGAACTGGAACAAAAAGGTTGTTTGGTCATATCTGCGCGCGACAAAGCTGATGTTAATAACTTGCTTCGCTTGGTTGAAAGCAGGTTAAAAAGTCGTTTTTCAGGACTTTCCGGTCAACCTGTCACGCGTCGCCGTTATCGCGAAGCTTTGCAAAAAGCCGCCGATTGTCTTTCAGGTTTCAGCTTAAACAAAGAAATTGAACTGGCAGTTGAGGATATCCGTCTAACCGCGCGTGAAATCGGCAAAATTACCGGGAGTATTGAAGTTGAAGAAATTTTGGATAAAATATTTTCCTCGTTTTGTATCGGAAAATAAATTGACACCATAAAAAAACATAATATAATCAATCCTTTCTTTTATCATTATCACTATTAAAAACACATCATTATGAAAAGCAAAATTGAACAGCTGTTTGACGGACAGATTTGGACGCTTGACGATATGCGGAAAATAGTTGCCAAGCATCGTCATGCATCGGAATTGGAAGAATTCGACGACATTCTTTTCTGCCTGCAAAGAAAAAAAGACGATCCCAAGTATTTTGAAAAGGTTTACAATCTTTCCGGCCGCTTGGAATATATGGCTTTTCGGATTTACAGCCATCACCTCAATTCGTGGCGAGAGGGAGATATCGAAAAGGGCAAAATTCTTGCCGCCTGCGTTTATTTGGAACCTTGTCTGGGGCGGTTCGACGGGTATTTTGCCAAGCTGCTTAATTTTATGCTCAAACAAAAAAATCTGCCTCGCTAAGGCAGATTTTTTTGTGTTTTATACTTGTCAAAAATCAAGCGGCGGTGTATCTTCGGCAAAAAGGACAAGATGATGAACTTTGATGTCATAGTAATAGGCGGCGGCCACGCTGGTTCGGAAGCATGTGCGGCTGCGGCACGAATGGGCGCCGAAACGGCGCTTGTGACCCACCGCCTGTCGAGCATAGGCGAGATGTCGTGCAATCCGGCCATCGGCGGGCTCGGCAAAGGTCATTTGGTACGTGAAATTGATGCGCTTGACGGCCTTATGGGATGCGTAATAGATAAAGCCGGCATCCAATTCAGAATGCTCAATTCTTCCAAAGGACCGGCCGTCAGAGGGCCGCGCGCGCAGGCTGATCGGGAACTTTACAAAAAATACATGTTGGAATCTCTGCGCGAACAATCCGGTTTGACTCTGTTGGAAGCCGCGGTTGAAGGCTTGTTGATTGAACAAGGCGAAATCAAAGGCGTCCGCCTGGCCGACAACACCGAAATATATGCCAAAGCCGTGGTTCTGACCACGGGCACTTTTTTGAACGGAATAATGTTTATCGGTCGCCAAACCAGCATAGGCGGACGGGTTGGCGATGTAAGCTGTGCAGGTATAACCCCTTGTCTGAAGGCGGCCGGATTAAGACTCGGTCGTCTCAAAACCGGCACACCGGCCAGACTTAACGGCAAAACGATAAATTGGGACATTTTGGAGCGTCAAAAAGGCGATGACAATCCGCAGCCTTTTTCCTTTTTGACTGCGCGGATAGAGCGTCCGCAAATAGACTGTTTTATCACAGCCACCAATGAACGCACGCATGAAATAATTCGTGCCAACTTTGAAAAATGTGCGTTGTTTTCAGGATTGATAACCGGCGTTGGGCCGCGTTATTGTCCGAGCATAGAAGATAAGCTGGTCAAATTTGCCGATCGCACAAGCCACCATATTTTTCTGGAACCCGAAGGATTGCATACGGACGTTGTTTATCCCAACGGAATTTCGACATCGTTGCCGGCGGACGTTCAGAAAGAATTTATTCATACCATAAAAGGGCTCGAAAATGTCGAAATTTTACGACCGGCTTATGCCATTGAATACGATTATGTTGATCCGCAGGAGTTAGATGACCGTTTGGAGGTAAAAAAGATTAAAGGCCTGTTTTTGGCCGGACAGATAAACGGCACCACCGGATATGAAGAAGCGGCCGCGCAGGGGCTGTTGGCGGGAGTTAATGCCGCGTTGGCAGCCGAGGGCAAAGGACGCGAATTTACCGTCGACCGCTCGGAAGGTTATTTGGGTGTTATGGTTGACGACTTGATAACCAAAGGGGTGGACGAACCTTATCGGATGTTTACTTCCCGTTCCGAATACAGGCTTTTGCTGCGAGCCGACAATGCCGATTTGCGGCTGACGGAAAAAGGACGTCAAATTGGCTGTGTCGGAGAAAAAAGATACAGTGTATTTAAAGCTAAAAAAGAGTCTTTACAAAGGTTTAGACAAGAAGCAGAACAAGCCGTTGCCCTGCCCGCCGAACTGGAAAAATTGGGTCTTAACATCAGGCATGACTGTAATCGGCGGACTATGTTTAACCTGATGTCTTATCATGATGTTTCACGTGAAACAATCCTTAATTTATGGCCGCAATTTAAAAACATTCCTCCGGAAATTTATGAGCAAACGGAAATTGAGGCGCGATACGCCGGTTATCTCAAACGTCAGCAGGCGGACATCGAAATTTTTAAAAAAGACGAAAACCTGCGTTTGCGCGATGACATCGATTATGAAAAAATCGGCGGATTGTCGAGGGAAATGATTGCCAAATTGTCCAAAGTGCGCCCGCGGACATTGGGAGAAGCGTCGCGCATTCCGGGAGTAACGCCGGCTGCCCTTACCGCAGTTTTAGGATATATCAAAAAATGAAAAAGGGTTATCCTGATCGACAAACGGCTCAAAAAATTTGGCTGGACGGAATAAATTTTCGGCTGGCACACACTCCGTTCAAGACATGCGATGAATATATTTTTCATACGACCGGTGTGGCGGAATCTGCTTGCAAAATAGCATCGAAAACACCGTATTTAAACTCGGAAAAAGCCTATATTCTCGGTCTTTTGCATGATTATGGCAAAAAATACGACGAGCGCCGCGACAAGATTTTTCACGTGCGCGCCGGATACGAGGAACTTTTGGCCATGGGATATCCTCAAAGCGCCAAAATCTGTTTAACGCACAGTTTTCCTTTTCAGGATTTTGATGACGAATCTTATTCGTCCTATTTTCCGGAATGGCGCGATTGGGCTCGGCAAAAGCTCAAAGATTTAATTTATGACGACTATGACCGCCTTATCCAGTTGTGTGATTTGTTTTTTGAGGGCTTGCAAAAAGTGAGTTTTGAAAAGCGCCTCAAAGGGATTGTCTGCCGCTACGGTCTGCGCTCGGAACAGGTGAGTGAGCTTCGCCGCGGCGCGGAACAAAACAAAGCTTATTTTGACAGTCTTTGCGGAAAAGACGTTTACAAGATATTAAACATATCCGCGCTATAATTATATTTTAAACCAAAGGATAAAAAATGTACCCGACTTTGCCGGAAGCGCAAAAATTGCTGGAAGATATGAAACCCGTACTGCGTAATTTGAACATTGCCAAGAACAAAGCGCCGGAAGTATCTTTGCAGCATTATCAAAATGTGGCAGCCTGCGCCCAAAAAATCGCGGCGACTTGCGGTCTGAACGAGGAAAAAGCCTATATATTGGGTTTGTTTCACGATTACGGAGAAATTACCGAAAGTACCGTTCCGCACACATTTCACGGTACGGCCGGTTATGACGAGATGATGCGCATGGGCTATGATGAAGTCGCCAAAGTCTGCCTTACGCACAGTTTTTGGGAAGATATTTACGATCCCGCTTATTTTTCTTATGAAGCAAAAGAAATCCGCCGCGCGGCCGAACTGATATCGACCATGAAAATTGATGATTATGATCGGCTGATTCAGGCCTGCGATATGATGTCGCAAGGCAAAAAAATAGTCACCTTTGAACAAAGGATAGACGGCCTGATCGGCAAATATAACATTCCGCAGCAATACCGTGCTCGCAAACTTGAGGCGGCGCATCGCCTTAAAAAGTTTTTTGACGACAAATGCGGACAGGATATTTATGTTTTGTTGGAGATAGTCTGATGCAAAACTATACTTATCACAGCCACAACAATTCTCAGGGCGTTTTTGACGGGCGGTGTTCGGCCGAAGAAATGATTGCCAAAGCTGAAGAAATAGGTTTTGAGGCCATAGGAGTAAGCAATCATTTATGCGTACACCCCAATATGACGAAGACGCACCGAATGTTTTTCAGCGACTTTGACAAAGCGCTGGACATCTACAAAAAATCCTATGCTGAGATAGATGAGGCGGCCGCCCGTCACAAAATAAAAGTTCTCAAAGGTTTTGAGGTTGATTACTTTCCTTCTGCGCGCTGGCGCGACTGGTTTGAAAAAATAATTCGCCAACTGGACTATGATTATCTTATAGGCGCCACGCACTTTATTTGCTCGGCGGACGAGCAAAGAATCTGCAATATTTTTCACCTGAACACGCTGCCGCCGATTTCGCCCGAAGAATTTGACGAGATGTTGCACGGGTACTGGAACAACGTTTTAGGCGCCATAAACAGCGGCTATTTTAACTTTATCGCGCATTTTGACTATTGTACGCAATTTAATCTTTGCAATGACGAAACATGGGATGATGTCAAATGGCAAGTTATCGAAGCGCTGAGCGCCCGCCGTCTGCCATTTGAAATAAACACCGGCGGCTTCGACAAGATAGGCCGTCCGTTTCCGGAATGGCGCTGGACGACGGAATTGCTTAAACGCAACGTGCCGATTGTGCTGAGCTGCGACTCGCACATGCCGGAGCAAATCGGCCGCCACTTTGCCGAGGCCGAGGATTTTTTGCGTCGGCAAGGCAGCGTCAATCGGCTGAAACTTCATAAATAGTTTAGAATTTGATTCAAAAAACAGTGTATAATGAATTGATTTTAAAAATAATTTAAAATCACCGTGTAAAAGTGTAGATAACTTAAATTTTTAAGTTTTAAATTTTTTTCAAAAAATATAAAAATATTTCTATGGAAAGTTTTTGCGAAATATACGATGTTTCACGTGAAACATTTGACAAGTTAAAAATCTGTCAAAAGCTTTTGGGCGAATGGCAGCAGAAGTTTAATTTGGTGAGTAACAGCTCTTTGCCGGACGCGTGGAAACGACACTTTCTGGACTCGGCGCAGCTTTTTCCGCTGATACCTCAAAAAGCCAAAATTCTCTTTGATTTAGGCTCCGGAGCTGGGTTTCCGGGATTGGTTCTGGCGATTTTGGCCGCCGAAAAAATGCCTGGATTGAGAATTAATCTGGTTGAAAGCACAACTAAAAAAACACTGTATTTAAACACTGTTGTCGAGGCTTTGGGGCTGAATGTCACCGTTATTAACGAGAGAATCGAAAACATCGGTTCGCGTTTTTTGGATGTCATCACCTCGCGCGCGCTGGCGCCGCTGGACAAACTTTTGGATTACAGCTCGCGTTTTTGCAACAGCCAAACGGTTTGCCTGTTTCCTAAAGGCCGCACGTATAACGACGAGCTGGAAAAAGCGCGGCAAGAATGGAATTTTGAGTGCACAATTTTACCCAATGCATACAGTTCTGAGGGTAAGATACTGAAAATAAGCAATATAGAAAAAAGGAGAGGATAAATGCCACGAATTTTTGCCATTGCCAACCGCAAAGGCGGCGTCGGAAAAACCACCACCACCGTAAATGTGGCCACCGCAATGGCCGCTGCAGGCAAAAAAGTGTTGGTTGTCGATTTGGATCCGCAGGGCAATGCTTCAACGTCAATGGGCATCAGCAAAAAAGGCCGGATGGCTTCAAGCTATGAAATCCTGTTGGGTGAAAAAAATTTGTCGGACGCTGTGGTTTGGACCGAGATTCCCAATTTTTCGTTGGTTCCTTCTTCGCCGGACTTGGCGGCAGCAGAAGTCGAACTGGTAAATGTCGAAAATCGGGAATTTGCTCTCAAAAAAGCGCTCCGCCGCGATGCCGTCAATTATGACTATATACTCATTGACTGTCCGCCGTCGCTGAGTTTGGTTACCGTTAATGCCTTGGTTGCCGCTGATGCGGTGATTGTGCCGCTGCAGTGCGAGTTTTTGGCATTGGAAGGCGTAACAGATCTTATTCGCAACATCAATGTGATAAAGAAGAACTTTAATCCGGCTCTCACCCTGCACGGCGTCGTTCTCACCATGTATGACAAGCGCAACAATCTGAGCCAGATGGTAGAAGACGACGTCCGTCATTTCTTCGGTAAAAAGGTATACAATACGGTTATTCCGCGCAACGTTCGCATTTCTGAGGCTCCTTCGCACGGCAAGCCGGTATTGTTGTATGATTTTAAGTGTCCGGGCTCACAGGCCTATATCAGCCTCACCGGAGAAGTATTAAAAAGAGAAAAGGAATTAGCCGCATGATAGACGATGATTTGGATGGATTATTAAACGACACGCCGTCTGCCAATCAGTCGGCCGCTTCGCACAAACGAAAAAGTCTCGGCCGCGGGTTGGAGTCTTTGCTTGGCGAAGACGGCGGAACGGATTTTGTTGCCGCGCCGAAAAGTACCGAGACGATAGCGGTTGAAAGGATTGTTGCCGGCAAATATCAGCCGCGCACGGAATTTGACGATGAGGCTTTGCAGGCTTTGTCCGATTCCATCAAAGAAAAAGGCCTTTTGCAGCCTCTTCTGGTTCGCCGTCAGGATGAAAAATTTGAGATAATTGCCGGCGAACGCCGCTGGCGCGCTGCCAAAATGGCCGGACTCAAAGAAGTTCCGGTGATAGTCAAAGATTTGACCGACGCCGAAGTTTTGGAAGCCGCGCTGGTTGAAAACGTCATGCGCGAGAACCTTTCGGCCATTGAAGAAGCAGAGGGATACCAGCGCCTGATTGACGAATTTTCATACACGCAGGACGCTTTGGCACAAATTGTGGGCAAATCGCGCAGCCATATTGCCAACTTGCTGCGCTTGCTGACGTTACCGGAAGAAGTGCGGGAAATGGTCAAGTCGGGCAAATTGTCGGCCGGCCATGCGCGTTGTCTGGTAGGATTGGCAAATGCAGGCGAACTGGCAACCCAGATTGTCGCCAAAGATTTGAATGTTCGGGAGGCCGAAGAATTGGCCGCCGGCCAAAAACAAAAATCTGCCGTCAACAAACCGGGCAAAGACAAATCCGGAGCCGCCAAAAACACGGACCTTCAAGACATTGAGCGCGAACTGGTCAAAAATCTCGGTCTGCGAATCAAAATTGCGCCCAATAAACAAGGCGGCGGCAAAGTTGTTCTGCAATATTCTTCGGTTGCCGAATTGGATATGATAGTTGAGGTTTTGCAACAAAAGCGCCGTGCCGTCGCACCAACTCAGAACACTGTATTTAAAGCTCCGGAGCCAGTTGCGCCGGAAGATAAATTTTCAATCAAAATCATAGACTAAAGGAAGAATAAAATGACGATACTGGAAAAAATGCTCGAAAACTGCGAAAAAGCCGGCTATGCCACGACCAAAAACGTGCAAAAAATCGCCAATGCCAAGCAGCTTATGTTTGGAGAAGGCGAATGGCAGCGCTGTCCGTGTGACGGCAATAATCCGGCGCGCTACTGCATTTCGGAAACCTGCCGGCAGGATATTGAGCGTGACGGCGAGTGTCATTGCCATTGCTATTGCAAAAAAGACATTGCCTGACTTAAAACCCCGTTTCGACGGGGTTTTTTGTGTCAAAAGTTCCGCCCGAGAGTTGCTTGACAATTATTTTTAAGCTTGGTATGCTTTGCGCAAGTTTTTGCGAGGTGACGAAATGGCAATCAAAAATATTTTTTGGGACGTTGACGGCGTTTTGGCCAATCTAAACTTCGCCTATTACAATTTTTTGACCAAGCATCCAAAATATAAAAACAAATATCAAAATTTGCGCTGGGAAGACCTGCCGAAAGCGTTGCCGATTTTGCCGAAATACGGCGCTTTGGAACTCAAAACCCATCCTGAAAAAGGCGAGCAGATGGACTATGATTTCTGCCACAGTCCCGAGTTTTTTTGCAACCGGCCGCTGTATCCTCAGGTCAAGGAAACGCTGCGTGAACTCAATCGGCTTGGTTTTCGCCAGTTTACGATGTCAGCAACGTTTGACGTGGAAACCAAAAAGAAGTTTCTTAACAATCTGTTGGCCGACGTAACCGACTTTTTGACCATCGAATGCGTACAACACGGAAAGTTTATGCACGACAGCGCCAAAGAAGACATGCTCAAAACCTGTTTTGCGACTTACGGTCTCAAAGCGGAGGAAACGGTTTTGGTTGATGATCGGATTTACAATCAATATGCGGCAATCAACGTCGGCGCGCTGCCTCTGCGCATGCGCTGCGAGTTCACGACCGACTTGCCGTCGGAGTTGGCGTTTGTGCCGGAAGTTCATTCGGTTCCAGAAGCCAAAGACTGGATTCTGAATTACAATAAAAAAGGAGTGTAAGATGTCCCGCGTTATTACCCTGATGCCCGTGCGTCTCGCGGCAACCCGCCTGCCTAACAAACCTTTGCTGGATGTCAACGGCAAAAGCGTGATCAGGCATGTTTATGAAAATGTCAAAAAAGCCATAAACACGGACATTGCCGTTGCTGCCGGCGACCAAGCGATTGTTGACGAATGTGCCAAGTTTGGCGCCACGGCGGTTTTGACAGATCCGGCACTGCCCAGCGGAACAGACCGTATTGCGGCTGCCCTTAAGGTTTTGGATCCGGACGGCAGCAAATATGATATTGTGGTTGATTTTCAGGGAGACAATCTGAATGTCGATCCAAAAGTCAACCTGCCGCTTATAGAGATGGTTGAACGCACCGGCTGTGACATTGCGACTTGCGGAATGATAATTCAAAACGAAGCCGACAAAACCAATCCGGCGATTGTCAAAATCTGCATGGGCTTAAAACCCGGTGAAGATGAGGCGCGCTGTTTGTACTTCACGCGCGCTGCGGCGCCGTTTACGCGTGATCCGGCCAAGAGTCCGACGCAGGATTTGTATCATCATATCGGAATTTATGTCTTCAGGGCGCCGTCTTTGCACAAAATGGTTTCGCTGGAACCCGGAGTTTTGGAACGGCGCGAAAGTTTGGAGCAGTTGAGGGCGCTGGAAAACGGAATGACGATTCGCGCCAAGTTGGTAAGCGATATCCGCCTCAACAAAAACGCTCCGGCCGACATTAATACGCCGGAAGACTATGAGCTTTGTAAAAAATATATTTTCTGAAAAATTAATTTTTTTTGGATTTGAGCTGTCCGCAGGCGGCCAAAATGTCTTGCCCGCGTGCCACTCTTATCGGCGCTTCGTAACCTGCGGCTTCCAAAATCTGTGAAAAAGCGTGCACCCGATTATGAGAACTGGGCTGATACGGACACCCCGGCCACGGATTAAACGGAATCAGGTTAAACTTGGCCCCGAGCTTATATTGCCGCATCAGTGCCGTCAATGCGCGGGCATCGTCTTCGGAATCGTTAAAATCTTTAAGCATCAGATATTCAAAGGTCACATAACGGCCGGGGTTCATCAGACGCTGATATTCCTGACAGGCGGCCATAATTTCCTCTATCGGGTAGCGATTGTTGATAGGCATAATCTGACTGCGTTTGGCATTGTTGGGAGCGTGCAGGCTGATGGCCAATTTGCATCCGAGTTCCAAAGCCACGCGCGGTATTGCCGGCGCGATTCCGGAAGTTGAAAGCGTGATTTTGCGCTTGGATATGGCAATGCCGTCGCCGTCCGAAAGGATTTTGAGTGCCTTAAACACATTGTCAATATTATGCAGAGGCTCACCCATGCCCATAACCACGATATTCGAGAGAAATCGTGTTTCGTTGGTTGGCGAAGGCCACTCGCCATAGGCATCGCGCGTGGCCATAAATTGCGACACAATCTCGCCGGCGGTAAGGTTACGGCTGATTTTTTGACTGCCGGTATGACAAAACTTGCAGCCTACCGCGCAGCCGACTTGAGTCGACAGACAGACGGCACCGCGGTCTTCTTCCGGAATATAAACGGTTTCAATGCGCTCTCCGTCAGCAAATTCAAACAGCCATTTGCGCGTTTTGTCGGCCGAGATTTGTTCCGCCGCGATTTTAGGCCGGCTTATCGTAAACTCTGCGGCCAGTTTCTGCCGCAACTCTTTGGATAAATTGCTCATTTTGGCAAAATCGGTTTCGCCGCGAAAATAAATCCATTGCCACAACTGTTTGGCGCGAAAAGGCTTTTCGCCAATTCTTGCTATCTGAGCGGTCAGCTCTTCTTTTGACAAGCCGATAAGTTCTGTTTTGGGCATTGTTATTTAGCGTTGCATTTGTTGGATATGACCTTATAGGCACTGGCAAAACCGGTGAGCGAATAAGTGTCTTTGGTTTGGGTGCCGCGCGCGGAAGTCCCGTGTACGACCATGCGGCTGCCCCGTTTCATGGCCGTTACCAGATCTTTGTCGGTTTTTTCGTTGGTAGCCCAGGCTTTGTCGTTGCTGGTAAACAGGTTGTCAAAAGTCTGCGCGCCGATTTTGACCGTAACAGTGCTGCCTTTTTTAAATTCGTATCCGGCATTAAAATTGACCACGTCAAAGCTTTTTTCAGCCGGTCGATGCGTAATCACGGCATAAATATCGCCGCGTTTAGTGTATTTGCCTTCGTCTTTTTTGGGTGTAGACGCCATGTAGCACACGGCTCCGGCGCTGTCGCGATAATAATAAGCCACCCAGTCGCCATATTCGCCCAAAACTTGCGGCGCCGCCGCCAAAGCCTGACAAACCGGCAGCATTGCCGCCGCCAAAATAACATATATAACTTTTTTCATTCTGACATACCCACAAATTCGGTTAATTTTGAAACAATAATAATTGAAAAATATATAAAAACTGTTAATTTCAAAAAAAATTTTAGGACCAAGCAATGATACGCGACAACTATCTGGATATCTGCCGACTGATAAAAAATCCAAAAATCCTCAAACTGTTTGATGTGGCGGCCAAACACGGCGGTGCCATCCGATTGGTGGGCGGTGCGGTGCGTGATGCCCTCAAAGGCATTGACGGTTCGGATTTGGACTTTGCTACTGATTTGTCGCCGGACGAGATGGTTGAAGCTTGCGCGGAAGAGGGAATCAATACCTTCGGCGTTGGTATCAAATACGGCACCGTCGGAGTTCAGATTGACAATGCCAAGATTGAAGTCACGTCGCTGCGCCGCGATGTCAAGACCGACGGCCGTCACGCTGAAGTAGAGTTTACCGACAATTGGGAAGAAGACGCCTCCCGCCGCGACTTGACCATCAATGCGGTATATGCCGACGAACACGGCAACGTGTTTGATTATTACAACGGCATTGAAGATTTGGAAAAAGGCCGCGTCCGGTTTATCGGTTCGGCCAATCAGCGCATTCGCGAAGATTATCTGAGAATTTTGCGTTTTTTCCGCTTTTATTCGACTTTTGGAGTTGGGGAACCTGACAAAAAAGCGTTGGCCGCTTGCGTGGAAAATCGCGACGGACTCAAAAAACTGGCGCAAGAAAGAATCCGCGACGAACTGTTTAAGCTTTTGTTGACGCCCAATGCCGCAGAAACTCTGCGAATTATGCAAGACAACAACATTTTGAGCTACATTTTGCCCAATGCCAAAGATTTGGGCGATTTGAGTTTTTTGAAAAAACTGGTCAATCATCGGCCGCTGCCCGACAAAGAACTTATCTATCTGTTTGTCTTGTATCAGCCGGATGTCGCGCTGGCCGACAATTTGGCTATGCGGCTGCGGTTTAGTCGCAAAGAGAAGCAAAAATTCGTGCGCTGGGCGGAAATTCAGGTAACGTTGTCCGAACTTTTGGACAACACCCGTCGGCGGCGGCTGGCTTATGAATACGGCAAGGAGTTTTGTCTGGAAAAACTTTTGCTTTTGGTGGCAATCAATCAGGAACCGCTGCCCGGATTTTGGGATATTTATACCGAGATTCAAAATACGGAAGTGCCGGTTTTTCCGCTTTCAGGCAAAGATTTTATAGAGCAGGGCGTAGTGCCGGAGCAGGTCGGAGAAATCTTAAAAGAGCGCAAGCAAGCTTGGCTGAACAGCAATTTCAGCCTTTCGCGGCAAGAGCTGTTGCAGACGCCTTGCAACAAAGCGTGCGGTATCTAAAACGCATTTTGGATGTGACGAAATCTAAACGGCAGTTCCACAAAAACTGCGTCAAACCGAACATCAAAATCGGCATATTGCGGATGCTTGGCCAAAAAAGCCTCGGCGGCGCGGCGAATCCTTTGTTGTTGATTGGGCAAAATGGCATAAACCGCGTCTTCAATGGCGGCACGTTTTTTTACTTCCACAAATACCAGCATCCGTCCTTTGCGTACAATCAAGTCTATTTCGCCGGCGCCGGTGCCGTTGCCGCCGTCAACGTTGGTTGAAACTTTGCGGTATCCTTTGCAGCGCAAAAACATCAGCGCCAAAAATTCTGAAAAATGTCCGGTTTGATAATTATTCATCTTTTAGTCTCAATGCCTGTTCATAAAGTTCGTTTTTGTTAAATCCGTACTGTTCCGCAAGTTCGCGCACGGTCGTTTTGACGCTGCTTTTTGCCAATGACGCCTTGAGCAGCGAAACCATGTCCGTCAGTTGTTTTTCCGTCGGCGGCGCAATCATCAGCACAATTTCGCCGCGCGGCGGATTAGATTCATAATATGCCGCCAATTCGGTTAAAGAACCGTTGACGCATTCTTCATAAACTTTGGTTATTTCACGGGCCACTGCGGCTTCTCTTTCGCCAAAGGATTCGGCGGCCGCGGTCAGTGTTTTGCCCAAACGATTGGCCGTTTCATAAAACACCAGCGTGGTATCAATGGTTTTAAGCTCATTGAATAAATCACGGCGGGCTTTATCTTTAGGGGGAACAAATCCGGCAAACATAAAGCGGTTGGTCGGCAGACCGGCCAGTTGCAAAGCGCAGATTAAGGCGCAGGCTCCCGGCACGGCAAAGACGCTGACTTTTTGCTGTCGACACCGGCGAATGAGCTTGTATCCGGGATCAGAAATCAACGGTGAGCCGGCGTCGCTGATAAGCGCGATGCTTTTGCCGCTTTCGGCCATGGCGGTCAGTTTTTGCACTTGTTCGGCTTCGTTGTGGTCTTCGAGACGGATAAACTCCTTGCGGATGGAAAGGCCCAGCAGTCCGAACAATTTTTTGGCCACCCGCGTGTCTTCACAGGCGATGACATCGGCCTCTTGCAGGGTTTGGACGGCGCGCGGCGTAATGTCACCCAAATTGCCGATAGGCGTGGCAACAATGTAAATACCGTTTTTCATCTCTTTACAACCGGATATTTTTACATTAAAACTATGTGAGGTATTGTTTTATATTTTGGGATAAATTGCAAGTGTTAAAATTTTTTAGGTTTTTAGTTTGTTTGGCTTTGGCGGCCTGTTCGTCATCCCGCACGGAAACGCCGTTTATGACCGGAGGTTTTGCGGATTTTAACACCGATTATGAAGAAATAACCATCAGCACGGACAAAAGCTTCCGCGTGGCAATGCTTCTGCCGTTGACCGGCAGTGCGGCACGTCATGGTCAAGGCCTCAAAAATGCCTCTATGCTGGCGCTTGAAGACCTGAACAATCCCAATCTCATCTTGCAGTATTATGATACCCAAAGCACGCCGAGCGGGGCGCGGATTGCGGTGGAAAACGCGGTGCGGCAGGGTGCCCGTCTGATTATTGGGCCGCTTATGAGCACCGAAGTTCAGGCGATTGCCGGCGAAACGATTTATCAGGGAGTGCCGGTAATTGCTTTTTCGACTTCACAAGAGGTTTTGCAGCCCAAGGTCTATACCCTTGGCCTGCTGGTCGAAGAACAGGTCAGCCGGATTGTCGATTTTGCGGCGACGCAGGGGCGTCGTCGGCTGGCGTTGCTGATTCCCGACAATTCGACAGGCAATGCGGTGGCCAAAGCAGCGGTTAAGGCGGCGCAAAAAAATAATGTTGAGATTCCCGTTATCGGCTATTATCCGCCTGATGTTTCGGATTTTTCTGGGATTATCAAACAAATGACGCGATATGACGAGCGTCACGATCAAGTCTTGCGCCTCAAATCTAAACTTGACGCGCTCGCCAAAGGCGGAGACGCACAGGCGGCCGCCGAACTGAAAAAGCTTGAAACCAAAGAAGGCATCGGCGATGTCGGATTCGATATGATTTTGATTCCGGAGAGCGGCGCCCGTCTGACGTCGGCGGTGTCCATGCTGGCTTACTATGATGCCTCGTATCCGGAAGTTTTGTTCTTGGGCACCTCCATTTGGGAAACCGGAAAGTTCAACAATGAATCGGTTATGCATCACAGTTTGTATCCGGCTGTTTCCCGTACCTACAGTTCTTATTTTGCGGGCAAATACAATCAGATTTTCGGCGAGCGTCCGAGCAGTCTTTATGCTTTTTCGTATGACGCGGTGGCGCTGGCGAGCGAGATTGCGCGGCGCAATCCGTCAGATATTAATCCGCTGATTACCAATCCGGAAGGCTATACCGGAATAAACGGCGCTTTCCGGTTTTTTGAAGACGGAACCAATCAGCACAGTCTGGACGTCAGAGAAATCCGCCCCGCCGGCGACGTGGTTGTTGACGCCGGCCCGCGTCGGTTTGCCGATGACGGCGGAGAAAGGCATTTTTATGCCGCCGAAGAGCTGCCGGTCGGAGGTCTGCCGCAAATCTACGGCAAAAATGCTCAGGCCGCGCAGATAGCCATCTATGGCAGACTGTTCAGCGATCCGGCAATGCAGGTTTATGACGAATAAAACCAAATTTTACTTGAAAATCCGCGTTAATCTGCTAAGTATATCAGAGGAGAGCCGCGGGTCGGCCGTTCGCCAATCCGGTCAGGTTCGGAAGAAAGCAGCCGTAACGATTCCGGTTGAGGTCGCGGTGTCTCCACCAGATAAATAAACAGAGACTTTGATGGCTGATAATTCACAAAATTACGTTGTTTTGGCGCGTAAGTACCGCCCGCAGACTTTCAGCGAACTGCTCGGGCAAGACGCGTTGGTGCAAACTTTGACCAACGCCATCAAAAACAACCGTCTGCACCATGCCTATATTTTGACCGGAATTCGCGGCGTCGGCAAAACGACGACCGCCCGCATCATTGCCAAAGCGCTCAACTGCTCGGGCAAAGACGGGCAAACGGTCAATCCCTGCGGTGTCTGTGAAAACTGCAAAGCCATAGCCGAGTCGCGTCACATAGACGTGTTGGAGCTTGATGCCGCGTCGCGTACCAGCGTCGACGATATGCGCGAAATCTTGGACGGCGTACGTTATAAGCCGACCAACGGTCGTTATAAAATTTATATCATCGACGAAGTTCATATGCTTTCTAAAAGCGCGTTCAACGCTTTGCTCAAGACTTTGGAAGAACCGCCCGCGCATGTTATTTTTATTTTTGCGACCACCGAGATTCGCAAAGTTCCGGTGACCGTGCTGTCGCGCTGTCAGCGGTTTGACTTGCAGCGGTTGACCGTAGAAACGCTTACCGCTCATTTTAAGAACATCATCGCGCAAGAGGGGCTTTCGGCAGAAGATGAGGCTTTGCGTCTGATAGCCAAAGCTGCCGACGGTTCGTGCCGCGACGGATTGTCACTGTTGGATCAGGCAATTTCACTGGGTAGCGGCGTGGTTAAGACAGATGTTGTCAAAAACATGATCGGACTGGCCGACCGCACTCAGACCTTTGAACTGTTTGAGTTGTTGCTGGCCGGCAAAATGACCGAAACGGCCGAGCACCTGTCCATAATGTATAAAAACGGCGCTTCGCCGCTGCAGCTTTTGCAAGACCTCATCAGCATCACGCACCTGCTGGCCAAAGTTAAGATTGTGCCTGCCTTTGCCGAAGACGACAGCTTGTCGGAAACCGAAAAAGACTTTTGCAAACGGTTGGCGCCGCAAACGCCGATAGCGATTCTTTCAAAAATCTGGCAGATGATGATCAAGGGCTTATACGAACTCAATTTGGCTCCGGTACAAATAGACGCGCTGGAGATGATTCTCATCCGTATTGCTTATTCAGCGTCTCTGCCCACGCCGCAGGAAATTTTAAACGACGTAAAAAAAAACTCTGAATCTCCCCGGATAACGACGCATAAGCCCACACCCGAAAAGACGTCGGATTCGCCACAGGTCTCAAAACCGGCGTCAGACGAGGATAAGGGCAGCAAAATAACGTTTCAGACGCCGGAAGAATTGTCGGCTTATTTGGAATCCGCAAAAAAAATTTTGCTGGCCTATAGTTTTAAGCATGATTTGTCGTTTGTCGAGTTTGCTCCGGGCAAAATGAAACTGACGGTTTCTGACAAAATCAACAATGATTTTTTGCTTAATTTGCAAAACGTATTGATGGAAACCACCGGCCAAAAATGGGACATTGAGGTTTTGCGCGGACCTTTGGGTGAGACGATTGCCGATCGCGAATTGGCTCAGGAAAATGCCAACAAAAAAAACGTGTCCGATTTGCCTTTGGTAAGGGCGGTGCTCAACGAATTTAAGGGTGCCAAAATCGAGACTTTGACCCGCAAGCTGCCGGCCGAAGATGCGGCAGAAACCGAATCTGTTCAGCCGGAACCGGAAATTTATTTAGAAGAGGATTAAACGATGATGAACATTCAGGGAATTATGAAACAAGCGCAGATGATGCAGAAAAAAATGGAAGAAGAGCAGGCCAAGCTGGCACAGGAAGAAGTAGAAGGCGCATCCGGCGGCGGCATGGTAAAAGTCACGCTCAACGGCAAATTCGAGATGAAACGAATAAGCCTTGACAAATCACTGCTAAATCCCGAAGAAAGCGAGGTGCTTGAAGATTTGATTACGGCGGCATATAACGAAGCCGTAAACAAAGTCAATGCCAAAATGCAAGACAAGCTGTCGGTTTTGACCGGCGGGCTGAAATTGCCTTTTTAGGCCGGCGAAAGATGTCAGGAAACGAGATTGAAAATCTGATTAAACAAGTGTCCAAGCTTCCCGGGCTTGGGAGTCGGTCGGCACGGCGGATAGTGTTGCACTTGCTAAGCAAAAAAGAAAACGCGTTGCTGCCGTTGATAGATAATCTTCAAGAAGTGGCCGCAAATATCAAAACCTGTGAAATCTGCGGCAATTTTGACACTTCGTCGCCCTGTTCGGTTTGTGCCTCGGCCGTCCGCGATGGCAAGACTCTCTGCGTGGTGCAGGATGTTGCCGACCTTTGGGCAATGGAAAGAGTTGCGCAGTTTAAGGGCAAATATCACGTCTTGGGTGGCATTTTGTCGGCGTTGGACGGAGTTGTTCCGGAAGATTTGAATATCGACGGTCTGTTGCGGCGCATTGTTCGCGAAGAGGTCAGGGAAGTAATTTTGGCTTTGCCGGCCACGGTTGACGGGCAGATTACTTCGCACTATCTGTCGGCGCGGCTCAAAGAAAACGGCGTTAGTGTTTCAACTTTGGCGCAAGGTATTCCCATGGGCGCCGAGTTGGATTATATGGACGAAGGGACGCTACAGCTGGCGCTTTCTTCCCGCAAGGCGCTGTAACAAAAAAAGAGGCCTGTTTAAGCCTCTTTTTTTTTGCATAATTGCAGAGAATTTTTATTTTTTGAGCTGCGACGCAACTTCGGCCGCAAAATCCTCTTCTTTCTTCTGCAAGCCCTCGCCAAGCTTAAAACGGACATAGCCGGTCAGTTTGACGTCGGCGCCCAAATCTTTGGCAGCGTCGGCGACAACTTGTTTGACTTTCTTGTCTGGGTCCATAATATAAGCTTGTTCTTCCAGCACGACTTCTTCATAATATTTGCGAATGCGGCCCTCGACCATTTTTTCAATAATGTTTTCGGGCTTTCCGGAAGCTTTGGCCTGTTCGGCAAAAATGGATTTTTCATGTTCCACGGCCGTCGGATCGACGCCGGCGATGTCAAGCGCAATCGGGGCGCTTGCCGCAATGTGCATGGCCAGATGTTTGCCCAGCTCTTGCAGTTTGGCTTTGTCTGCCGTCGATTCCAGAGCTACCAAAACGCCGATTTTGCCGATGTTGTTGCCGGCCGCATTGTGAATATAAGAAGCCACGACGCCGTTTTTGACTTCAAGCACGGCCGCGCGGCGCAGATTCATGTTCTCACCGATTTTTGCAATCATATCGGTCAGGCGCTCGGCAAAAGTTTTACCGCATTTGGGGCAGACGCACGCTTTCATTTTTTCGATGTCGCCGTCATTTTTATAAGCCACCAAAGCGGCGTCGCTGACATAGTCTTGAAAGATTTCGTTTTTGGCCACAAAGTCGGTTTCGGAGTTAACCTCGGCCACAGCGCCGCGATTTCCTTCGACATAAACCGAAACTAAGCCTTCGGCAGCAATACGGCTGGCTTTTTTGGCCGCGGTGGCCAAGCCTTTTTTACGCAGCCAGTCAATGGCTGTTTCCATATTTCCGCCGGCTTCAACCAGAGCCTTTTTGCAATCCAGCATACCGGCGCCGGTAATTTCTCTCAGCTCTTTAACCTGAGCGGCAGTAATCTCTGTCATTTTAATTTTCCTTTTTTATGCAAAATGCGGCGATATAAAGCCAAATCTGGCCATACCGCCGCAGAGTTAGATAATATCTTAAAAACAACTGTCGGCTATTTGGCCTTTGCGGTTTTGGCCTTGGTTGTTTTGGCAGCTGTTTTTGAAGCCGGTTTGGCTGCTTTGGCCGGAGCTGCGGCGTCAGCCTCTTCGGCGGGAGCTTCTTCGGCCGCGGCTTTTTTGGCTGCGGTGCGTTTGCGCGCCGGTTTGGCGGCTTCTTCCTGTTCGGTCACTTCTTCGGCTTTCACGCCTTGTGCGGCCAGGTTAGCGGACATACCGTCCAAAACGGCGGCAGAAACCAACTCCGAATAAAACTGAATGGCGCGGATAGCGTCATCGTTTCCCGGAACCGGCAAATCAACCGCTTCGGGATCGGCGTTGGTATCGCAGATGCCGATAACCGGAATTCCGAGTTTGCGGGCTTCTTTAATAGCCAAAGCCTCTTTGCAGGTGTCAATAACAAACACCAAATCCGGTTGGCCGCCCATATTCATGATACCGCCAAGTTCGCGGCTCAGTTTTTCCTGTTCCTTTTTGAGGTTCAGCATTTCTTTTTTGGTATAGCCGGTATATTCGTTTTTCTCGGCCATGTCGTTGAGTTTGGCAAGGCGTGAAATTGATTTATACACGGTTTTCCAGTTGGTGAGCATACCGCCCAGCCAGCGTTGATTGACATAAAACTGTCCGCAACGCTCGGCGTTTTCTTTGATAATATCCTGTGCCTGCCGTTTAGTGGCCACAAACAAAACTTTGCCGCCGTTGGCCGCAATTTCGCGAGTGGTGGCCAAAGCGGTATAAAGCATTGGATAGGTTTTTTGCAGGTCGATAATGTGAATATTGTCTTTTTTGCCATAGATATACGGAGCCATTTTCGGATTCCAACGACGTGCATGATGCCCGAAATGGACGCCGGCCTCAATCATCTGGCGCATTGTAAATTTAGGAAGATTCATCTTATAAAATCCTTTTTTCCGGTTAAACCTCCGCAGATTCTCTTGAGCTGTTATAAGCACCGGAGCGAAACGACGTCTGTCGTCCCGACAAAATCTGCGTGTGAAATCTGAGTCGAAACCATTTTCGGCTCGTTTCCCTTTTTATACGCAGAGTTTTCAAATTGCAAGCATTTTTTCAATTTAAAATAAAAAAATAACGTCAGAATCCTGACGTTATTCAAAGTTTGGGTCGTTAGTAAAAAGGCTGAAGATGCTGAAAATGACATAGATGACCGCATAAAACGCCAGCATCAGGAAAAAAAATAACATCGTAATATACAACGCCTGAGAGAAAGTGTAGCGTCCCCAGATGCGGGCGTAGGCATAACAGACGGCCGTGGCAATGAACCAAAGCAAAATTCCGGGGTTAAACATCATGATTATGCCAATCACCAGCAGAGTGCAGGCAGAACTGGACATCAGCGGGAGGCAGCAGGAGCCAATATAAGGCAAAAACAAAGCCAAAGTCAGCGTTGCGGCAGCTGAAACGGCCTGAAATTCGCCAAAACGAAAATAGCTCACAAAACCAAGCATCACAAGCAAAAGCAGATGCAAAACCACATAGGAGGCCGGTAATTGAATGTTGTTTTTCATAATAAAAGTTTTTAATAGGTTAATAATTTTTTTGCTATCGACAAATCTAACATAAAATTGCCGGTTGTCAACAATCGTAATGAAATAAGGCTTGTTTTGCGCGGCAAAATGGTCTATTTTAGGCTCAAATTTGCAAATTTTAAGAGGAAAATAATGGCTGATTTGTTTGATTCGGCAACTTCCGCAACCAGCAATTACGGAGCCGAGAGCATTGAAGTTCTGGAAGGACTTGAGCCCGTGCGGCATCGTCCCGGCATGTATATCGGCGGTACCGATGAGACGGCTCTGCATCACCTTGTGGCCGAAATTTTGGACAACTCCATGGACGAGGCGGTGGCCGGTTTTGCCAACAAAATAGACGTGACAATGAACGCCGACTATTCGGTTACCATCGCCGACAACGGCCGCGGCATACCGGTTGATCCGCACCCGAAATATCCGGACAAATCGGCTCTGGAAGTGATTATGACCAAGCTTCACTCCGGCGGCAAATTCGGTGGCAACGCCTACAAGGTTTCCGGCGGTTTGCACGGCGTCGGCCTATCGGTTGTCAACGCTTTGTCCGAAAAATTGGTGGTTGAGGTGGCGCGCGACAAAAAACTTTGGCGGCAGGAATATTCGCGCGGCTGTCCGACCGGTCCGTTGGAATTGGTGGGAAACGTGTCCAACCGCCGCGGTACTTCGGTCACGTTTTTGCCTGATGCCGAGATATTTGGCGCCAGTGCCGCATTGCAGCCTAATCGGATTTATCGTATGGCGCGTTCCAAGGCGTTTTTGTTTAAGGGGATACGCATCAACTGGCATTGCGCACCTGAAGTTTTGGGCGAAGGCGAGGCCACGCCGCCTTTTGCCGAAATGTGTTTTCCCAACGGGTTGCTCGATTTTCTAAACTATCAGGTCGGTGCCCGCGCCACCGTCAATCGCCGTCCGTTTGCTGGCGAGGCAGAACTGGCCGGCGATGAGGGCAAAGTCGAATGGGCCGTCACATGGCCGGAAGATGAAAACGGCTTTTGTTATTCTTATTGCAACACCGTCATCACGCCGCAGGGCGGCACTCACGAGTTGGGCTACAAGTCGGCGTTGCTGCGCGGCCTTAAAGAATACGGCGAAATGGCCAATGTCAAAAAAGCCGCCGGCATCACAGGCGAAGACATGCTGAGCGATGCCTGCATTATGCTTTCGGTGTTTATCCGCGATCCGCAGTTTCAGGGGCAGACCAAAGATAGGCTCACATCGGCCAAAGCGGTGCGTTTGGTGGAGTCTGCAGTCAAAGATTCGTTTGATCATTGGCTGTCGTCAGATCCCGAAAATGCGTCGGCGCTGCTTGAATATGTAATTGATCGCGCCGAAGCCCGCAAAAAGAAAAAAGAAGAAAAAGTGCAGGCGCGCAAAACCCCGACCAAACGCTTGCGACTGCCCGGCAAACTGGCGGATTGTTCGCAGGCGGCGGCAGAAGGTACCGAAATTTTTATTGTCGAGGGAGATTCGGCCGGAGGTTCGGCCAAACAGGGACGCGACCGTTTTACCCAGGCGATTCTGCCGCTGCGCGGCAAAATTCTGAACGTAGCCAGCGCCAGTCTTGATAAGATATTGCAAAATCAAGAGATTAAAGATATGTGCGAGGCTTTGGGCTGCGGCGTAAAAGAGAATTATAAGGAAGAAAACCTGCGTTATGAAAAAGTTATTATTATGACCGATGCCGATGTCGACGGCGCGCACATTGCCTCTTTGTTGATGACTTTTTTCTATCAGCAGATGCCAAAGCTTTTGGAAAACGGCCATGTTTACATTGCCACGCCGCCGTTGTATAAAATTGCGGTGGGCGGCAAAAACTACTATGCTCTGGACGATGACGACAAAGACCGTTTGTTGTCTAAGGTGGTGAAAGGAAACCAAAAGCCAGAAATCAGCCGATTTAAAGGGTTGGGAGAGATGAGCGCCCAACAGCTCAAAGAAACGACGATGGACAAGAAAAATCGTTTGCTTTTGCGGGTGATGATTCCCAGTGCCAACACTGAGGAAGGCAAGGAAGAAGCCTTTGAAACCCGCCGTATGGTCGAACGTCTGATGGGCAAAAATCCCGAAACGCGATTCAAATTTATTATTGAGCGCGCCAAATTTGTGGATGATTTGGATATCTGATGAAAATATCGACGATATTAACCGCGCTTTTGGTCGTAATGCTTTGGGGCATAAATCCGGCGATTTCCAAACTTGGAATGTTGAATATCCCGACTTTTGCTCTGCTTTCGGTGCGTTATATTTTTACGGTATTGATTTTTTTGCCGTTTGCCAAAGTTAACAAGGGCGAGATGAAAAGCCTGTTTATCATCGCGTTTTTAAATAACGTTTTCGGTAACGGTTTGTCTTATACGGCCTATCAATATCTGGAGCCTGCCGCGGCCACCTTGTTGACGCAGACCGAAACGCCGATAACGATTTTGATGGCCTGCCTGTTTGCCCGAGAAAAGATTGGCCCGATGCAGGTTTTGAGCATTGCCATGGCCCTGATCGGCACGGTTGTTATACTCGGTATTCCGGAAATCAGCCTGTTTGGCGCCGCCCTAATTTTGCTCACCCGTATTTCTTGGGGTTTTTGTCAGCTGATGTTCAAAAACATGCAGGCGACGCAGGCCGCGGCGTTTATTGTTTATACGTCGCTGTGGGCTTTGCCGTTTACGGTGCCGCTGAGTTTATGGCTGGAGCCGCCGGCCGCGGAGATTTTGCCGCATTTTTACAATCCCGACGTTATGTGGGTTATGGCTTTTCAGGTTGTGGCGCTGGCGGCAGCCAATATTTTGTGGCAAAAGTTGATAGCATTCAACACCATCAGCCAAATTTCGCCGTTTGTGCTGCTTGAAATCATATTTTCGCTGATAGCGGGCTATTTATTGTTTAATGAAACCATCTCGTTGCGGATGTTTTTGGGAATAATTATGATAACTTCCGGTGTTTGGTTTGCTACGCAGAATTTGCGTTGTGTTCGCCGCGGCAACAAGCGCTGCCGGGTAGTTTGGCAACGGGCGCATTTCAATCTTGTGCGGCGGCGCCGGTTGGCCAAATCCGGCTTGGCGGAGCAAATCATCGATGATTAAACGGGCGACGGCCGAAGACTACGGCAAATTAGCGGCAATATGGCTTGAATGCTCGCTTCAGGCGCATGACTTTGTGCCGGAAAATTATTGGCGGCAAATGCGGGCCGGCGTAATTCGTGATTATTTTCCCTGTACCGAGACTCTGATTTTTGAAGACAAACGACAGTATAAAGGTTTTATATGCATAGCCGACGGCCGGCATATCGGAGCGCTTTTTGTGGCACCGAAGTTTCAGGGCAAAAAGGTAGGGGCAAAATTGCTGCGTTGTGCACAAAGAAAATATTCGCTGCTGACTCTGAACGTGTTTGTCAAAAATCCGCGCGCCGTCAAATTTTATCAGCAAAACGGATTTAAGATTATTGCCGAACAAATTGAGCCTTCCACCGGTGAAAAAGAGCTGCAAATGAGTTGGGCGTTGGGATGCAAAAGCGGATTTTGCAAAAAATATTATGGAGATTCTTAAAAACCGGCGCAAAAAAAAGATTGACAAGTTTGTTTAGTTTTCATATAGTCGCATTGAATTTGAGGAAAACTTGGTATTATTTAGATTATTTATGGGGTTATAGCTCAGCTGGGAGAGCGCTTGAATGGCATTCAAGAGGTCAGGAGTTCGATCCTCCTTAGCTCCACCATTTTGGAAAGCCCGCTGAAAAGTGGGCTTTTTCCAAAAAGTAAATATATCGGAGTAAAGCTCAAATTTGTGGAGTACAGCTCTGTAAAGCCGTGGTTGCCTTGGCGGCAAAAGAAGCGGATGTGACCGCGGCGAAGCCAGGCTCCAAAGCGATTGGTTCGCGCTCGTATTATTAGACTTGTGGGGGTATAGCTCAGA
The DNA here is from genome assembly GCA_947588275.1 of uncultured Alphaproteobacteria bacterium. Lineage (GTDB taxonomy): Bacteria > Pseudomonadota > Alphaproteobacteria > RF32 > CAG-239 > CAZU01. The sequence goes on from CANPYJ010000021.1 coordinate 27,209, forward strand.
TGGGAGAGCGATTGGTTCGCAATCAATAGGTCAGGAGTTCGATCCTCCTTACCTCCACCAATTCCGACAAGACCGCGGGCATTCCGAGGTCTTTTTTTTATCAATTTCCATGTTTTGCCAACGCCATTTGCCGGTTAGACGTTTGTCCGCCGCCGTTTTGTCAGGGGTTAAAATTTTTATTCAATCAATGGCGACTAAAGATATGAGATTGATTGTCGCTGCTTCCAAAAAGCCCAAAGCCTTGTGCCGACAGGTTTTAAGAACGCGAGCGATCTCCATGCGTCAAAATATGAGCTTCCATCATTCGTTGACGGGTTTGCTGCATCTCATATTCTTTTTGACGCTTTTTGCGCTGGCGTTCTTCGGCCGGCGTTTCGCGATAGTTTGCTTTGGCATCGCGAAGCATCCGCAAATGGTTAAGAATTTGCCTTTGCGAAAGGCCGTTGGTATTGTTTTTGAGAAAACCCATAATTTTCTCCGGCGTCAAAATTTCGGCCAAATCTTTGAGCGCAAGCAAATTTTTGTCGGCCATAATTTTGTTCAGTTCCACTTCCAGAGCCGTTTCAAAATCGGTGTCGTCGTCATCGTCGTCAAAACTTTCCTTGATGATTTTAATCAAAAAGCCTTTAAACAACTTGTTGACAAGCTTAATAAAATTGCTGTTGGTAACCGTCTCGTTGTCGGAGGCGTTCATCAGCGCAAACAACAAAAGGTTTTTCACATATTTCTTTTGTGTGGCGGAAAGCTTGATGTTGCCGACAATTCCGTTTTTGGCGGCTTTTAAAACCTGATTGCGTTCTTTGGTAAATTTTTCGCTCATCTTTTTTTCTTAAACTAAAGGGGAAAAGGACTCGACAACTTTATAATACACCTCTTTTTTAAATTCGACAATACGTTTGGGCGCTTCGTCGATGTCGACCCATTCAAAGGCTTTAAACTCAATTTCGTCGGGATTGGTCTGAAAATTTATTTCTGAATCTTGTCCGACAAAACGAAACAAAACCCACCATTGCCGCTGTCCCTTGTAAGCGACGCCGGAATAGATTTTTGCGTGAGAATTTTGCGGAAAGTCATAAGTCAGGGGATTTTTGAGCATGCTCACCAATTCTACGGAGATCAGTCCGGTTTCTTCCCGCAGTTCGCGTTTTGCCGCTCTTACGACATCTTCTTCGGTTTCGATCCCTCCTTGCGGAAATTGCCATTGAAAGTCGGCCTTGTCCGCGCGCGCACACATCAAAACCTTATGCTTGGAGTTGCAAACCACAATACCCACATTTTTGCGATAAAGATCCGTCATCGCTATTCCATGACCAAGTTGGAAACGGGCACCAGCGCAAAAGGCTTGGAAAGCTCCATATTGCGCGCTTCTTCATAAGATACTTGCGGCGAAAAGCTCGAAATCCATTTAAATGCGGCCATAACCGCAATCGGCTTGGGATCAACCACGACCACCACTTGTCCTTTGCTAAACGCAATGTCTTCAGCGCGTTTAAGTTTTTTTTCTATGGATTCGCGGTTAAAATTGCCGTCAATCACAATATCAGCCTTGCGTCGTGCCAGCCCGTCAACCTTGATGGCGTCCAAACCTTTGCCGTGCGTTGCGTCAATCATCAAAAGCCCGCGGTTGCGCAGCTCTTCCAGTAAAGCGGTCAACAATTCTTTGTTGTCATCGTCGGCAATGCCGTCATTAACAATCACGCCGCCAATCGGCGCACCGGTGGAGAGGCTGCGGCGCAGGCGGCTCAAAGCTTCTTCTTTGCTGATGGTAATGCTCATCGACAACGGACCGCTGTCAGCTTGCAGGAAATTTTTGGAAGACAGGAGCAAATCCACATAGGTTTCGTGACCGGCCTGTCGGGCTGGCAAAATTTTGGTTTTGGGTTCCGGCGCATAAGGCGTAAGCGAAAGCGACACCTCAGAGTCAAAACCGCGTGCTATTTTATCCATAGACTGCGGATCATAGCCAAGGCCTTTGATAACCAAAGCGACTTTTTTAAATGTCGGCTGAACGGCGACGCTGGTGCCGTATTCGTTCCATGGTTTCAGCCCTTCCGGCGAGATTTTGGGCAAGACCAGAGATCCAACCTGCTCGCTCATGTCCTCAGCCAACATCAAATGCTGCAGCTCCTGAGTTGCGGGCTTGTCTTTAAGCTGGCTCAGGTTTGGAATATTGGCAATGGCTTCTTCCAAAGTGTCGATATCTGTTCTTTTGGTCGAAACACGCACTGTTGAGGCCAGTTCCGCTTCTTCAACCGCCGGCTGTCTCTGCTGCTTTTTCATTTCTTTGAGGTCGGGCAGGGTAAGCACGAACTTGGGCGCTTTGTTGTCTTTGTCAAACATCAGCCTGTCGATTTTTGACTCAAAAGCCTTGTCGCTTTTGGAGCCGGCAAACCATGCGCCGACACACACCAAGACGACCACTGCGCCGAAACCTACAAAACTGAGCAACGAAAAAGATGATTTTCCAGCCAAGGTTACTCTCCTTATTTGTCGGACGTGTAAATGCTCAAAGCCTTAGTCAAATCCACCGCGCGCAGCAGCTGATAGTCTTTTTTCCAGTCGTTGTCCTGCGGTTTTTCGTTTTTATGCTCTTTTTTGGCCGTTTCCTTGTCATTTTTGAGCGCGTTTCCATATTCGGCTTCGCTGAAATTATAGAGTTTCTCCACCTCTTCGACTTTTGCCGGCAACACCGTGATGTCAGGTTCAATTCCTTTGGCCTGAATAGAGCGTCCCGAAGGCGTGTAATAGCGTGCCGTCGTCAGCCGCATGGCGCCGTGCGTGCCCAGCGGAATGACGGTTTGCACCGAACCTTTGCCAAATGATTTTTCGCCCATAATCACCGCGCGTTTGTGGTCTTGTAGAGCGCCGGCCACAATTTCCGAAGCCGAAGCCGATCCGTCGTTAATCAGCACCACAATCGGCAAACCGGCGGCAATATCGCCGGTTTCGGCCGAATATCGAACGGTATCTTCCGGATTGCGGGAGCGGGTAGAAACGATTTCGCCTTGATCCAAGAACAAATCAGCCACGGCCACCGCCTGATCAAGCAGGCCGCCGGGGTTGTTGCGGACATCCAGCACGATTCCTTTGAGTTTATGATCTTTTTGAATTTTTTTGAGGGCTTTTGCCACATTTGCGTCAACGTCTTCGCTGAAAGAGGTAATGCGGATGTAAGCCACCGTATCGTCCTTGACGTCGCTTTTGACCGACTGAATTTTAATTTCTTCGCGTTTAAGCGTCACGTCAAAAGGCTTTTCATTGAGCCGTCGGATAGACAGTTTGACCTTTGTTCCGGGCTTGCCGCGCATTTTGTCGACGGCGTCGTTAAGTGTCATTCCGACGACATTTTCGCCGTCGATGTTGGTAATGTAATCGCCCGGTTTAAGACCGGCCCGCGAAGCCGGCGTATCGTCAATCGGCGACACGACCTTGACCACGCCTTGTTCCATGGTTACTTCGATTCCCAGCCCGCCGAATTTGCCTTTGGTTTGTTCGTTCATATATTTAAAATCTTGCGCGTCCAGATAACTTGAGTGAGGATCAAGCGAAACCAGCATTCCGTTGATGGCGGCTTCAATTAATTTTTTGTCGGGCACTTCTTCCACATAGGTTGTTTTGGCGCGTTCCATAACCTCGCCGAACAAATTGAGCAATTCATAGGTGTCTTCCGGCGCCGGTTCGGTTTTGGCCTGAGCCGCGTTGCTGCAAAAAGCAATCAGGCCGCAGCACATCAAATAGAAAATAGACTGTTTTTTTGTCATCTTGTTGATTCCTGTTTTCTGAAAAAATTATACCTTCAACCACGCCAGCGGGTCAAGCGGATGATTGTCTTTGCGAATTTCCAGATAGAGTTTGGCGTCGCCGTCTTCCGGCATTTGCCCGATCGGTTCGCCGGCCAGAAGCATTTGTCCGACTTCCACGCTCATATCCTGCAATCCGGCCAAAAGTGACAAATAGCCGTCGCCGTGTTCAATAATAATAAGATTACCGTAGCCGCGGAAAGGTCCTGAAAAAATGACCGAACCGTCAAACGGTGCCACCACTTGCGCCTGATTGCGGGTGCGGATGGTAATTCCCTTGGCGGTCACGCCCTTAACCAACTGCTCGCCGTAAGCCGTGATGATTTTGCCTCGTGCCGGCATAGAAAGCGAGCCTTTAGCCTGGGCAAAACCCTCTATTTTATTCGTTATAACCTGCGTTGTCGATTTAATCAAGTCATCAGATTGTTTTTTAGTCAGATTCTTTTGCGCCAACCGCCGTTCTTCGGCCGCTTTTTGTTCGATTCGTCGTCGTTCTTCGGCTTCCCGCTTAAGTTTTTCCTGACGCTGTTTTTCAAGTTTGCCCAAGAGGTCGCGCAAGTCATTGGCCTGCGCCGCCAATTTATCCACGTTCTTTTTGGCCTGCTCGCTTTTTATTTCCACGGTATTTCGGATTTTTGATTTTTTTTGCACCAGTTTTTTCATCTGGTCATGTTCATATTCCAACACCTGTTTTTGTTTGGAAATTTCGGCGTATTGTTTCTCCACTTGTTGTTTTTTGCGGGCAATGGCGTCCAAATCTTTGCGGATGCGGGCGGCGTTTTCTTCCAAAAAAGGCACCGTTTCGCGCAGGAGCATGGCGCTGCGGATAATTTCTACCGGCGTCAAAGGCTGCACCAGCAAAGCTTCGGTAGGCTTAAGCGCCAGATTTTGCAAGGCGGCCAAAGTGCGGATAAGGTTGTCGTCTTCCTGCAAAAATCCGGCTTCGGCGTCAGCCAGCTCGGTTTTGAGTTTTTCAAGTTGGCGCTCCATGTGCGAGAGCTTTTCTTCGTTGTTTTGAATAAGCCTCGCCGCTTTGACCATTTCTTGACTGACGGCGGTCAGCTCAAGGTTAATCTGGGTGGCTTGCGCTTGCAGTTTCTTATGCTCCATACTCTGTTCCTGCACTTTTTTCTCCATCTGCTGCAAGTCGGAGCTGGTAACCGCTTCAACGGTAGTCGCAGACAATGCCGCGGCAAATAGAACAGTGTATTTAAAGGCGGAGTGTCGAAGCATAAGTCTTTATTTCACCAATAGCGAATTTCCGGTCATTTCCTGAGGTTTGTCAATTTCCAAAAGTTCCAGCATTGTCGGCGCAATGTCGGCCAGTCGTCCGTCTTTAAGAGCCTTGACCCCGCTTTTGTCATTAACCAAAATAGCCGCCACTTTGCCGACTGTATGAGCGGTGTAGGGCTGACCGGTGGTCTCGTCGACCATTTTTTCGGCATTGCCGTGATCGGCAGTCACAATCATCACTCCGCCGACTTTTTTGATTGCGTTTTCAACTTTGCCCAAACACTCGTCAACCGCGGCCACGGCCTTGAGAGCCGCTTCCATAATTCCCGTATGTCCGACCATGTCGCCGTTGGCATAGTTGCAGATAATCAGGTCAAAGCGTTCGTCTTCAATGGCCTTAACAAGTTTTTCGGTCACTTCGTAGACGCTCATTTCCGGCTTAAGGTCATAAGTCGCCACTTTGGGGCTGGCCACCAAAATTCTTTCTTCGCCGGCAAATTCTTTTTCTTCTCCGCCGTTAAAGAAAAACGTCACATGCGCGTATTTTTCGGTTTCGGCGATGCGCAGCTGTGTCAGTCCGCGTTTGGCGGCCACTTCGCCCAAAATGTTGGTCAGGGTTTCCGGCGGAAACATCGTGTGCATAAAACGGTTGTGGTCAACCGAATATTCGGTCATTCCCACGCTATCGGCCAGCGCCACGGTTTTTTTGCGGGCAAAGCCGGCAAATTGTTCATCGGCCAGCGCATA
>CANPYJ010000022.1 GCA_947588275.1 uncultured Alphaproteobacteria bacterium
GAGACGCCAAAGGCGGCGAAGCAATCCAGTTTTATTTAGACAGTATTCTGATGTTCTGATTTTGTGGCCAGATTTTTTAAGATGGATTGCTTCGGTCGTTCCACTCCCTTGCAATGAAATGGAATAAAGAATTGTCATTGCGAGACGCTGAAAGCGGCGAAGCAATCCATTTTTATTTTGTCAGTATTCTAATGTTCCGGTTTTGTTGCTTGATTCCTTAAGATGGATTGCTTCGGTCGTTCCACTCCCTCGCAATGACGGGGAATAAAGAACTGTCATTGCGAGACGCCGAAGGCGGCGAAGCAATCCATTTTTATTTGGAAAGTACTCTGATGTTCTGATTTTGTGGTCAGATTTTTTAAGATGGATTGCTTCGGTCGTTCCACTCCCTCGCAATGACGGGGAATAAAGAACTGTCATTGCGAGACGCCAAAGGCGGCGAAGCAATCCATTTTTATTTGGAAAGTACTCTGATGTTCTGATTTTGTGGTCAGATTTTTTTAAGATGGATTGCTTCGAAAATCTACGATTTTCTCGCAATGACAAATAAAAGCGAAAATCAGGCATATTATGTATTGAAAAGTTCACAAAAAACCTCCCTCGCTTTCGCAAGAGAGGTTTTTGGCAGATTGTCAATTTTAGAACAATTGCAATACCGACTGCGCGGCTTGTGACGCCAGCGACAGAGAGTTAATAGCCAGCTGCTGTCTGGTTTGCAAGGCCAGCATATTGGCTGATTCTTCGTTCATGTCGGCCAAGGTCAGCTTATCGGCTCCCTCGGTCAGAACGTTAATCATACTCTCGGTAAAGTCTTCGCGGTTCTGGATAATCGAGTTGTTGTTACCAAACTCAGTTGCCCAACTGCGCAGCGTATTAATCATTGTTGTGGCTGCTGTAATGGACGCTTCAATCGCTGTGGTCGCGGTGGCTCCATCTGCACCCCACTTAGTGGTAGCATCGGCACCAGTCTTGGTGTTTGCAAGGGCTAATCCTGTCTTAGCGTCTTTACCTTCAATATCCAATTTATTGGTACCATCTTCATTGAACTTGACGCTCAAGGTACCACCATTCAACAAGTTAATACCTTTATAACCCGCATCTTCAATCACTCCTTCAATCTGATCAAGAATAGTTTGAAATTGAGCAGCATAGTTCTTGCGCTCGTCAACATCGGTCGTATCGGCTGCCGCTTGCGCAACCGCTTTCGCCTGCTCGGCAAACGCCGTGATCGTTTCAATACCTTCATCGGCCGCTTTAATCGTCTGTATCGCTTGGCCCATGCTGTCCATCAGGGCGGACAAGTCGTTCGCACGGTTGTTCAACGAACGGGCGGTATAGTATGATGACGGATTGTCCAAGGCTGAGTTAACTTTGTTTCCGGTGGCCAAACGTTCTTGCGTCCGATCCATCAAGCTCTGAGTATTCTGCAAAGACAGCAGATTCGATCTCATAGAGGCGGTAAGGGAAATATCTGACATGGTTTTTCTCCAAATACTGTGGACACTGCTTGTGGCGCAATTCTCACGCTACAAGATTTATTTTATCACAAAACATTTCTCTCTGCAAGAAATATTTCATACATCACACTATATCGACAAAATACTTAATTTTTGTTTAATTGTTTACAGGAAATGTTCAAACCAAAAATAAAGTTATTTCTTGTTGCCTTGTGGCGCAAAAGCATTTATCATTGCCGAGAATATGGAGGCAAAATGAAAATCGGCGTGTTTGATTCGGGATTGGGCGGTTTGGTTATAACCAAAGCGCTCATAAAGCAATTGCCCGAATATGACTATATTTATTATGGAGACACGCGTCATTTGCCGTACGGTGACAAGACGTCCGGTCAGATTTTGAGCTATACGATAGAGGCCGTCAAATTTTTGATTGGGCGCAAATGCGGGCTGATAATCATTGCCTGCAACACCGCCACGTCAATTGCCCTGCGTTATCTGCAACAGCGGTTTATTCCGTCTTTTGCGCCGGATGTAAAAGTTTTGGGCGTAGTGATTCCGACGGTTGAGGAGGCGCTTGAAGATTCGGCGGCCAACGTCGGCGTGCTGGCCACCAACGCTACCGTCAAGTCGCATATTTATGAGCAAGAGCTGCACAAAATTCGTCCGCAGCTTGAGGTCTTGGAAGTTGCGGCACCGCAGCTGGTGCCGCTGATTGAGGCCAATGATTTTGCGGCCGCCGACAAACTGGTGCCGGAATTTGCGGCGCGGTTTAAGGATATGGATTCGCTGATTCTGGGTTGCACGCACTATCCGCTGCTCAAGGCGCGTTTTCGGGAGGCTTTGCCGCAAGTCAGAGTCATTTCTCAAGATGAGCTTATGGGCGCCAAATTGGCCGATTATCTGCGCCGGCATATCGAAATAGACATTACCCTGAGCCGCAACGGTCAATACGAGTTTTTGGTCAGTGACTGGAATACGCATTATCAAAAAGTGGCGGCAAGGTTGTTTCCGGACATTCCGGTGCGTGAAGTGGAAAAGTAAGATGGATAAGGTTTTTTATCTTTTTCGGCATGGTGAAACCGACTATAACAAAGAACAACGCTGGCAGGGCTGCAGCGTTGACTCCGAGCTCAATTCGGCCGGCCGCGCGCAGGCGCATGAATTGGCGCGAAGACTTAAAGATTCGGGTTTGCAGATCATTTATTCCAGTCCCCTGAAGCGAGCGCTTGAAACCGCGCGGATTGTTGCCTCGATACGGCAGATTCCGGTGGAAATAGCGGCCGATTTGCGCGAGGCCTGCCTCGGTGAGGCGGAAGGAATGTACAGAACCGACGTGGCGCAAAAGTTCGCCGATGTTTTTGCGGCTTGGTACGGTGATAATTTGGATGTCGGATTTCCCGGCGGCGAGACCAGACGGCAGATCCAGGAACGGATGTTCAACGTCGTCGATTCGCTGCTTGATGCGCCTCAGCAAATTATCGGCATATCTTCACACGGCAGTTCTTTGCGCCATTTGCTGATGAAGTTCGGGTTTGAGCCGCGCGGAATGAAAAACGCCGCGCTGTATCGTTTGCGCCGCGAGTCCGGCCGGTGGAAGCTGGAAGAACTGAACGTTAACCAATATTAAACCTGTGCCGCCGTATATTTATGTATCTGTATCAAAACAAGAAAAGGAATGTCAGATGCTCGGGCTGAAACACGTTGCCGTTAATTCGTTTAACGAAAACATTGCGTATATACACCGTGACTGTGCTGATTTTCAGGCAGATGACATCAAAATTTTAACCAAGGTCGAGGTTTACGGCGGCGCCGAGCCCGTTTATGCGTTTTTGCAGGTGGTAGACGACGCCAAGCTGGTCAAGCCGACGGAGCTTGGGCTCAATACCGAGGCTTTTCGGCAGATAAACCTTCCCGAAGGCGCCAAAATCTCAATTGCGCCGGCACAGCCCGTGCCGAGTTTGGCCGCCATAAAACGCAAAATTACCGGTAATATTTTGAGCGGCGGCGAATATTCGTCAATCATCAACGACATTGCGGCGCATCGTTATTCAAACATGGACATTGCGTCATTTTTGGTGGCGTCCGGTTCGTTTATGACGGCATCTGAAGTTTTGGCGCTCACCGAAGCAATGATCGGCGAAGACGTAATTCGATGGGACGACGAGAGCATTGTAGTCGATTTTCATTGTTTTGGCGGCGTTCCGGGCAACAAAACCGATATTGTAATTGCCGCCATTGTTGCCGCATACGGTTTGCCGATGCCGCGCACGGCCGGGCGCTCGCTCACTTCATGCGCCGGCGTGGCCGATACGTTTGCCGTGCTGGCCAATGTGGATATTGATGAAGACAAATTGCGCGCGCTGGTCAAAGAAAATCGCGCCGCCATAACTGATTTTAACAGCCTGTCAATTGCCAGTACCGGCAAAATCATCTCCACCGTGGAGCGTCAGCTGGGCATCATGCAACTGCAACATTTGGCGGCCTCGATTCTGTCCATCAAACTGGCGGCCGGAGTCACGCATTTGGTGCTGGATATTCCGGTCGGTCCGAACTCGCGCATTCGCTCCACCAACGAAGCCATGCGCTTGCGCAAGCTGTTGGAATATGTGGGCGATATGCTTTCGCTTGAGATTGATGCCGTCATCACCGACGGTAGCGAACCAATCGGCAACGGCATCGGCGCCGTGCTGGAAGCGCGCGATGTGATGAAAATTTTGCGCAACAAGCCCGATGCGCCGCAAGATTTGCTTGAAAAATCTTTGTTTTTGGCAGGACGGGTGCTGGAGTTTGATCCCAAACTGCGCGGCGGACAGGGTTATGCGGTGGCCAAAGAGATTTTGACTTCCGGTCGCGCGTTGGAAGCCATGAACCGTATTATTTTTGCTCAAGGCAAAGCGCCGCAGCCGCAACTCGGTCATCTGACGCGCGACATTGTCGCCAACCGCAGCGGCGTGGTGCAGAGCATCAACAACGAGCGCATCAACAAAATCGGCGTTTTGGCCGGCGCTTCGCAATATCCCGGTGCCGGACTTGATTTGCTCAAAAAAGTCGGTGACACGGTAGAGCAGGGCGAAACCTTATACCGAATTCATGCCGTCAATTCCAATAATTTTGCCTTTGCCAATTCGGCCGTGGACGGCAACAACGGATACGAAATCAACACCAAGGGCTACTGACCTTTTCTGATTTTTTACAAAAAAAATCGGCCGAGCCTTGCATCGCAAATTTTTTGTCCCTATATAGCAGGTAGAAAGTTAATCGCTATCTCTAAACCTTATGTGAGGATAAAAATTATGAGCAATAAAGTTATTGGTATTGACCTTGGCACAACCAACTCTTGCTTTGCCGTTATGGAAGGCAGCGAGCCCAAAGTTCTGGAGAACTCCGAAGGCGCGCGTACCACGCCGTCGATGGTGGCGTTTACCGACACGGAGCGTTTGGTCGGATTTCCCGCCAAACGGCAGGCTGTGACCAATCCCGAAAACACGTTGTTTGCCATCAAACGCCTTATCGGCCGCCGTTATGACTCTCCGGAAGTCGCCAAAGACAAGTCTTTGGTTCCGTTCAAAATTATTGACGGCGACAACGGCGACGCTTGGGTTGAGGTCAAAGGCCAGAAATATGCACCGTCGCAAATTTCGGCAATCGTTCTGCAAAAGATTAAGGAATACGCCGAAAGTTATTTGGGCGAAAAAATTGAAAAAGCGGTTATCACCGTGCCGGCGTATTTTAACGATTCACAGCGTCAGGCAACCAAAGACGCCGGCAAAATCGCCGGTTTGGAAGTTCTTCGTATCATCAACGAACCGACGGCGGCAGCGCTGGCTTATGGTATGGACAAGAAAGCCAACGGCACCATTGCCGTGTATGACCTCGGCGGCGGTACGTTTGATATTTCCATTTTGGAAATCGGCGACGGCGTGTTTGAGGTTAAGTCGACCAACGGCAACACGTTTTTGGGCGGTGAAGACTTCGACCAACGGCTGGTGACCTACTTGACCGACGAGTTCAAAAAAGAATCGGGCATCGATCTCAAAAACGATCGTTTGGCTTTGCAACGCCTCAAGGAAGCCGCCGAAAAAGCCAAAATCGAGCTTTCTTCCACCACGCAGACCGAAATTAATCTGCCGTTTATTACTGCTGATCAGACCGGCCCGAAACATCTCAACATCAAGCTTACTCGGGCCAAGTTGGAGTCGCTGGTGGATGATTTGATTGATCAGACGGTTGAACCTTGCAAAAAGGCTATGGCCGATGCCGGCGTTTCGCCCTCGGACATCAGCGAGGTCATTTTGGTCGGCGGTATGACGCGTATGCCGAAAGTTCAGGAAAAAGTCAAAGAAATCTTTGGCAAAGAGCCGCACAAAGGCGTCAACCCCGATGAAGTCGTGGCTGTCGGCGCAGCCATTCAGGGTGGCGTGTTGATGGGCGATGTCAAAGACGTGCTGCTGCTTGACGTGACGCCCCTGTCTTTGGGCATTGAGACCTTGGGCGGCGTGTTTACGCGTTTGATTGACCGCAACACCACAATTCCGACCCGCAAATCACAAGTCTTTTCGACGGCCGAAGACGGTCAGACCGCGGTGACGATTCGCGTGTTTCAGGGTGAACGCGAAATGGCGGCCGATAACAAACTCTTAGGCCAGTTTGACTTGGTCGGTATTCCGCCGGCACCGCGCGGAATGCCGCAAATTGAGGTGACTTTTGATATTGATGCCAACGGCATTGTCAACGTATCGGCCAAAGACAAGGCCACCAACAAAGAGCAGGCCATCCGCATTCAGGCCAGCGGCGGTTTGTCGGATGCCGACATTGAGAAAATGGTCAAAGACGCCGAAGCCAACGCCGAAGCCGATAAGAAGAAAAAAGAGTTGGTCGAGGCCAAGAATCAGGGCGAGTCTTTGGTTCATGCCACCGAAAAGACTCTCAAAGAACACGGCGATAAAGTTTCCGCGGCCGAAAAGAGCAAGATTGAAGACGAGCTTAAAGCTCTTAAGACCGCTTTGGAAGCCGAAGATTTGACGGTTATCAAAGAAAAAACCGAGAGCCTGATGCAGGCTTCTCTCAAATTGGGCGAAGCAATGTACAAGGCGCAGGCTGAAGCGTCCGCCGCGACCGGAGCCGCGCAAGGCGCCGATACCGGTGCTCAGGGAAGCGGTCAGCAGGCCGGCGACGACAAGGTTGTCGATGCTGACTTTGAAGAAGTCAAATAGGCTTTTGCCGCTTAAACTTAAAAACCCCGCCTTATCAGGCGGGGTTTTTAAAAATGCCAAATATCTTTTGACAGATTCATACGTTTGTCCATAAAAAATTTTTTGGCTTTATGATTCTGTCAAAAACATTTGACTTTCATATACAAATAAAATAACCTGATTATGCATTGGATGATTACCAATGTGAGGTTTCAAACCCTCTTACAGTTGTCTGATAATACAGATGTAAAACTATCTTTCTGCTGTGGCAGGAAGGTAGTAAAATAAGGTATGTTTAATACTAAATATACTACACTATTCTGTAAATAGGTTTGAGCTTCCTGCTACCTTTCATCAAGGTAGCATTAATTTTAATATTAAATTGAAAGGAAGTTTCTAAATGAACAAAATTTTATTGCTGACAGGCATTGCCACGACTTTATTTGCGGTCAATGCTAATGCTGTTGAACTGAATCCTTATGTTTCTGCAAAAGCAGCATTCGTCAAAATGGCAAATGACGCCAATGTAAATTCCGATTATTCTTTTAGCGGTAAAACGCCCTTGCAGAATACTCTTGCAAACGAAAAACATAAAGATGACGTTTGGGGATTAAGGTTTGCGGCAGGTGCGGCAGCTCCGGTCAAATATGGTCGGATTAGAGGTGAATTTGAATTGGGTTGGAATGATGATGCAAAAGATTCCAATAACTTTGCATTCAAAGTTAAAGAGACATACCACCATAAATTTGCTACGGAATTGTCTGTTTATTCAGCAATGTTGAATGCTTACTATGATATTGATACAGGAACTGAATTTACTCCTTATGTCGGTGGCGGTATCGGTATGGCCCATCTTAAAAACAAGACCAAAGCTACAGGTTCAACACCTGAGGGCGCATTGAATTCGGGCAGCAGCGAAAGCGAAAATAATTTTGCCTGGAATATTGGTGCCGGCGTTTCTTATGCTTTGAACGATAAGGTGTCTCTTGATGCCGGTTACAGATATGCCGATTATGGCAATGTTAAAGAATCTGTATCTCAAACAGTTCCAGGTTTAGGCGCTCCTCTGAATGTTAGTGGCAAATACGATGTCACAGCTCACGAGTTCCTGCTCGGTGCAAGATACAGCTTCTGAACTCGCCTGACGTAACTGAAGTCTCTTCTTGAAAATAGAGATATTTAATATCTCTATTTTCTTTATAGTTTAAATTAAATCGTAATTAAGCCCAAACAAAGTCTTCAGATATCGCGCGCCGACAGATTGCGGTATTTATCGACTGTCGGTTTTTTGGACGCCGATTTGTCTTTGACGGCGGCGGCCAAATTCTGTTTTTGGCTGCTTTTTTCCTGCTGCTTGCTTTTTTGGACGATTTTGTTGATGGTCTCTTTGCGACTTTTGCGACCGGATTTCTTAAGGATAAGTTCCGCCACTTCCTGATCGTCGGTCGTTTTGTTGCCGGCATTGAGCACGTCTTCAACCTTCATGTTTTCCAGCGCCTTAAGCTGAGATTCTTTGGCCGCCAAAGCCATTTTGCGAATACGGTCAATGCCGCGCAGCATGGTAATGCTCTCCGCTTTTGACAGACGTTTGACGCCGGTTTTTGTTCGTCGCGCAATATCTTCGGACAAGACTTTTTCAAGAGAACTGTTAATCAACGTCACGTCTTGCGAATTGGTTTGCACGGTTTTTGCCTGCAAACCTTTCAAACCGGCCTCGCGTGCCATTTTGTCGGCCTGCAAAACAGCCTCCATGCGGCCGGCGGTCTGTTGCATCTTTTGAATGTTCAGAGTTTCTTTTTGTTTCAGTTGTTTCTTTTCATTTTCATATAGGGCTTCCATCAAAGAATTGTCAAGTTCGTGCGGCGCGGCGTCATAAAAAACGTCGTCTTCGTCCTCGTCATCATCATAGGCTTCTTTGATTTTTTTGCGAATTTTCTTAAGTCCTTTCGGAAGTTCCGAAGGACGCGGGGCAAAAGACTGGGTTAAGGGTTTTTTGGCGGTTGCCTCATAATGCAAAGCCTGTTTGACGTCGGTTTTGCGGGTAAGTTTTTCGGCGGTGCCGATTCCTTTGTTTTTTTTCCATTCAATATTGATTTCTGAAGCTTCTTCGTCTTCCATTGAATTCTCCGTTTGCCGCAATTCGGCATTCACGCCGATTATTTTGCCATAATTTTCTGTTGATGTCAATCAGAGGCAGCGGGTTTATAGGTAATCATCATTGACCCGTCGGGAAGATTTTTGGAAAGAACCTCAACCGCATCTTTGCCGTTACGGCTCAGCGTAAAGCTTTTGGTCGTCATTGACAGCAGGTGCGAGGCGATTTCCTGTTTGATTTCGGTCCATTTCCCGCGCCGCCCGAAGAAAACGCGCTGCGTTTCCAACACTTCCTCCAGTGTCGGCTCGCCGTCCAAAAAGGTTTTGTCAGCCTTCCATAAGTCAACATAAGACTGATTATAGAAATTTAAACGGCCGTTTGTACCGAAGACCAGCACGGCCTCAAACAGATTTTGCAAAATGTCGAGCTGCACCGAAATCAGCATATTGTAAGCGCTGGTTGCGGCCAGCCGGTCGGTAATGTCTTCATAAGCAAAAATCAGCCCGCCGGCCGGATAAGGAGCGCGCAGGCGGTAAAGGGTTTTGCCGTTGGGCAGATGCAGCATGTCTTTTTGCGATTCGACCAGTTTGCCGAACTTTTTGAGTTCCTCATTCTTAAACATCACGTAATCCGGAACTTCCGGAAGCAGACGCTTTTCGCGGATGGTGTCCAAAAAATGCCCGTACGAAGGTTCTTCCTCAAACCAACCGTCCTCAAGCTGCCAAAGATCAGCAAAGGCGCGGTTGTGAAAAGCCAGTTTCAAATGTTGGTCAAACACGGCAAACGCAGTGCCGAGGGTGCCCAAAATTTCCAGTTGGGCATTTTGATGATTTTTCAGATTCTGTTTAATCTCGTCCAACTCGCTCATATCGGTCATGGCGCCGACGGTATAAATCAACTCCAGACTTTCGCCGGCATGAAAAGGCGCCTCATAAGCCCGCATAACCAGTCGTTCGCCATCCTTTACCACATTTACCGCCGTTTGCCGCGGCCGATTGGCGGCGTGTGCTCCGCGGGCCAGCTCACGGGTATTGGCGTTGCCCGCAATTTCGAGGTGTTCGCGGGTGGTTTGCTCGCGTGGCGCGCCGCATAGATCGGCATATTTTTTGTTGCAGTTGATAATTTCCAGTTTATCATTGCGCAGCCACACCGGAAAAGGCAGATGGTCAATCATTTCCTGCAATTGCTGGGCGGCCGCCGAATAGTTGTTTTTGGCCTGCTCCAGCGAATTGATTCGGTCTGCTTCAAAACTGACGTCGCGAAACCAAATCATGTCGCAATAGATATTGCCGTCTGCGCCGTTGATGCGAACCCCGACCAGCCGCAGATATTTGGGCGCCGATTTAAGCATAAATTCATCGTCAAACGAAACTCCTTCATCACGCAGGAGGGCAACGTATTTTTGGATTTTTTTGACGTCATCCTTATAAAAGTTGTGCAAAATGTCGTCAAAAGAAGATTTGACGCCGGCCGGCAGATTCATAATCACGGCCAGCCGCCGCGAACAGCGCTCGACGATGTTGCGTCGCGGGTCATTGATTTTTTGGTCCGGATAAATAAAGGCAAAATAACCGTCGCGCGAGGCATAGAGCGTTTCGGCATAACGTTCGCGGTCACGATTTACAAAATAAACTTTTTGCTTGAGGCGCAGAATTTGAAACAACTGCCATATAATAACCGCAAACATAAGTCCCATAACGGTCGCCGCCGCATACCAGACTTCCGGCGCGGCATAAAACATATCATAAAGCAGAGACAGATATTCCTGCATTTGGCCTCTTTTTGCAAAAACGGTTGTTTCTTAACAGATTTTAGTATATAAAAAGCGTTATTCAAATATTTTTTTAAACGGGTGGAAAAATGTATTTTTTGGTATTTGACACAACGGCGGCAGCCTGTTCGGTTTTGCTGCGGGAAGACGAAAAAAAAGTGGCCGCCGTAAGCCGGCGAATGGATTTTGGGCAGTCGGAAGCGCTGATACCGCAGATACAGGAAGTATTGTCGGCTGCCGGCCTCAAGTTTGCCGACATCAGCCTGCTGGCGGTGTGTGTCGGTCCCGGCTCGTTTACGGGCGTGCGCTCGTCAATAGCTGCGGCGCGGACATTTAAACTGGCCTGTCCGAATTTGCAATTGGCCGGAGTTTCGGCATTTGAGGCGGGAATTTTGAGCTTTGCGCCGACAGAATTGGCCGCCGTCAATGCCGTCATCATCGAAACCAAGCGCAATGACTTCTATGTTCAGCTGTTTGACGAGCGGCGTCAAAAACTCACTCCGCCTCAGGCGCTGATGTATGAAGATATTTTGCCGTTGCTTCGCGGCCGTCGGGTATCGTTGACCGGCGACGGAGTCGAACGGTTTTTAAGCCGGCCGAGCGGTTTGGCGCTGCATTGTGTGCAGACTCCGGATGTTTTGGATATTGAACTGGTGGCCGATGCCGGCTGGAATCAGTTACAAAACAAGCGGTTGGATTATCCCAAACCGCTGTATTTGCGTGCGCCGGACGTTACTTTGCCCAAGTCTAACCAAAGCTGAACCCGCGCGCTGCGTCGCGACCCAAAAGTTTGAGGACGGTAGCGCGGAGCTCGTCTTGATGATTTGCCTCAATAATCTCAATAATTTCCACTTCTTGCTTGTCTAAGCGGCGGTTGATGCCGAGCGAGTCATAATACTGTTTGCTGCTGTTGTAGAGTTTGGCCGCTTGCAGGCTGTTGCCCTGCGCATAAAGATGTTGCGACAAATTCTTGCCGGCGTTGGCCACTTCGCGGGCATTGATTTCTCCGTCGGCAATTTTAAGAACGTTTTGATATGCCCAGATAGCCTTGCTGGTTGATTCGGCCTTCGAATACATATCGGCAACTCTGCTCCACGCGGCCACATTCTGCGGTTGCAGTTCTATAGCCAGCTCAAAGGCTCCCGTGGCCAGATGAACATCGGCAATGGAAGCCAGATTGCCAAAAATCACGGCTTGCGCCGAAACTTCGCGATAGATGGCGTCTTTTTTGTTTTCCATGCCCGGCGCGGTGGCGCGGTCTATGTTGGCGTCCATAAGATTTTCAAGCAATGCCAAAGAAAAGCTGGCATCGCCTTCGGCCAAATAGCTGAGAGCTTCTTCTTCCGGCGGCAGATCGCGTCCGGTGCGGACGTTGGCAAAATTTCCGGCGCGGCAGAGAGCCACAAAGTCTTTAATGGCGTCAATCAACTGCAGGACATCTTCTTCCGAACTGTGATATTGGTTTCTGAACAGGATGGTTTGGGCAATTTTGAGGTCGTCGACGCCCCGGCCGATCATGTCAATAATAAGTCCGGTCAGCTCGTTTAAGGGCTTGTTGGATTGCCGATAACTCAAATTGTCAACATTGATTTTGATTTGCGAGGCCTTGGCTTCCAGCTCGGAGATATTGCCTTTTTTCCAGTCAAGATCAATTACTTCGGCCTTGTTTCTGCGCTCTTTTTCAAGCTCGGTTTCGCGTTCTTTTTTTTGAGCTTTTTCTTTTTCGCGCTGTCTTTCTTTTTTTAATTCGGTTTCTTGTTTTTCCTGCGCTTCGAGTTCCATGGCTTTGCGTCCGGCGCGCGCGAGGTCGAGTTCTTTTTGCAGCTCTTTTTCGAGTTCGCGCTCACGTTCCTGTTTTTCAATAATTTGGCTCAGGCGGAGCGCATCGTCTTCGTCAAAAATGTCGTCTTCGTCGGTCTCGCTTGCGGCGGGCTTGCGGTCATTGTGCAGAAAAGCCAATATGGCCCTGACGTAAATAATGATGATAATGAACAAAAACAGCAGCAGCGCCAAAATCATCAAAAGGAAAGAGACGGTGCGCAGATTTTCAAATCCGGATAAGTAGCTGTCAAGAAACCCGCTCAGCACATCTATGCGGTTTGCAATCGTGCCGGCTATGTTGGAAGATGAAAACAATATTGCGAGTTGTTCATTCATTTTGTTCAGCCGTTTACAAAATATATTTTTGGGGCTAAAATGTCAAGAAAAATCAGTATAAACCAAAAAAATTAAGAAAAATTGAAAGTTTATAAATCAGATGGGATACCTTGCGCAAAAAAAACGACTCGCCAGAGAAGCGCTTATGCTTAAATTCTTGTTGCCGATATTTGTGATTCTGGCAGTTGTTTTGCCATTGTTTCCGGCGGATTTTTGGCTCAAAAAATGGCTTTTTCAGATATATGTGCTTAATCTGCTGGTACTGTTTTTTGCGATATATTGTCGGAGTGTCTTTTACAGTCTTGGTTTTGCGTTGTGTGTCGTTATCAATTATTTTCAGATGGCCGCTTACGGACCGTTGTTTGGCAATGAGGAAGTTCCGGAAAGATACGTCATTGAGATGACATACGCGCCCGATTCGGAACAAATGGTTACCGATTCGGAAGAGATTTTGCGTACCGGCAGTCTGATTTTGGATAAAAATCTTGTGGCGCCGTTTGCGGTGGTGCGCAGAGACAATCAGCAATTTACGCTGATTCGCATAAATTTGGAAAATGTTTTGCCTCAGACACGCCGCCGTGCTTTGCAAAAACTCCGGAATTTCATCACCGCCGAAGACGATGCGGCGATTGT
Source organism: uncultured Alphaproteobacteria bacterium (assembly GCA_947588275.1). GTDB lineage: Bacteria > Pseudomonadota > Alphaproteobacteria > RF32 > CAG-239 > CAZU01. The sequence goes on from CANPYJ010000022.1 coordinate 13,306, forward strand.
CTACGGGCATTTTGGCACGCCGGCATGGAGCGGCGAGCTGCGCGATTTTTTGCGTGCCACGGGGCTTGAGGTCAAAAACCGTCTGGTCTTTAGTCGTCTGGGCAGCCGTCATGCTTATCTGATGCCGCCGTCATTTTACGTCTTGGGTTTTCGCAATGTCGGCATCAGCCGGCTGAAGATAAACCCGCCGGCGACTCCGGACAGCTATCCGCGGATAGACATTCGGCTTGGAACAGACTAAAAAAATCCGCCTGATATTGTCAGGCGGATTAAAATCAGGACTTAACGACCTTGTTTTGATTTTGCAAATACCGTCAGGTCTATGGATTTTCCGTGTGGCCTGTCGCCTTTGTCTCTGCGTGGCGGCGTGCGGCGGCGGTCTTCGGCGGCGCGCACGTCGACAAACTCGTCTGAGTTTCTGCCGATGCCGGCCAACTTGCCGAAGTGCAGGAGGGTGACATCTTTGCTTTCAAGCTTTTGCCCGTTGGCTTTAAGGTTTGTCTTCCACATCAGTTCACGAGATTCGTTGATGTGTTTCCGGCCTTTTTCCGTATCGGCAAAGCCGCGCGATTCGTCAAGCGGCGCCACGGTGGTCTGAATGATTTTTTCAAAGTTGTCCATCCGCTTGCCCAAATAATCTCCCAGATTGGTTGTTCCCAATGCATCGGCGGCCATTTCTTGTTGCACCAGAGCGCGATAACGTTTGCGCTCATTGTCGTTCGGTTCAATACCGTGGACAATCCGATACTCTTTGTCCAGCATCTTTTGAAGCGTCATTTCGGTATATTGCGGAAGCAATACAGTCGGCTCAGGAGACGGAGCAGGTGTAGACACCTGATCCTGCACAGGTTCCTTATTCTGCACAGAAGGCGGCACAGGTTTCTCAATCGGCTTAGAAGGCGGCACAGGAGTCGGAACCTGTTTAACTTCGGGTGCCGGCTGACGTTTAAACAACCTGTCGGCAAGACTGCCGATTCGGTCTTTAAGCTTTCCGCCAAAACGACGGCCGAGGACACCAAACATACCGACGCCCAAATCCGTCTCATTGCGCACGTTGCCGTAATCTTCGACAATCGTTTCATGAACAATGGTGTGTTCTTTGATTTCCATCGGTCCGTCGTGGTTGGCATAAGTTGTATAGCGGTCGCCGGATTCGGAATGCACCATGGTGCCGTTGGCGTCGGTTTCGGCATTATATCCCAAAACGCCGTCATTTTGATACGGCGCGCCGGCCGCATATCCGACCTGATTGATGCCGCTGATGTGCGTGTCAATCTGCTGAAAAGCCGCAATGGATTCCGGCGTCAAGTTAACATCAGCACCGTTGACGCTTCCGGCTAAAGTTTTGACGACGTCTTGCGAAATACCCGTGGCATCGCTCCATCCTTGGCCTAAAACCGTATGATTGGCATGGGTGTGAACATCGGCTCCGTCCTGAACGTGCAAGAGGTTGTTGTCAGCGGTAAGAGCACCGGCATCATGCGAGGCCAGCAAATATCTGTAGGGATTGATATTTGTGCCATGCTCGGCATTATAGGCGTTAATGGCATCCACCCGTTGTTGGAGCAAATCGGGGTTTTCGTTGTACCAAGATTTCAAAATGTCCTGCGCATGTTCGATCACGCCGTCTTTATAAACGATTTCCTGCGTGGTTGTGGTTGAGGTTTCTACATGTTCGCCGATTTTCTCGACATGTTGGAAGATGTCGTTGTCGGGATTTTGTTGATTATACCAGTCAATGCCGGCGTTGGCTGCCGCGCGGCCGCCGAAACCGGCGCCTACGGCCATACCGGCCTGCGCAAAGCCCCAGAGGGCAGATTCGAGCTTGTTTAAGCCGGCTTTGCGGCTGTCTTGATAAGTATTGATTACGCCGTTAGCCGAACCCAAAGCCAAAGCGCCGTATCCGCACATTTGTGCCGCTCCGGGATTGCCGGTGGCGGCAAAACCCAAAGCCGCGGCGCCGAGCGCGGTGGTGCCGACGGTCATCAACATTCGTCTATCGGTAACCAACGCTTTAAGTCCGGCAGGTTTTCCGGCTTTCTTTTGTTCTTTTCGCCAGCGATAAATTTGCCGGCAGGTTAAACCGACGGCCAAAGCCGAGCCTACCGCCATGCCGGCCAGCTTGTTCATGCCGCCGGTTGCGGCGGTAAGAGAAGCATCGGTTGCGGCGGCTGTGCCGGCAATTGTAATTGCGCCGGAAACCATAAAAGCTGAAATACCGGTTTTGGCAAGGCGCTTAAGATTTTCGATGCGGACTTTTCGTTTGCTGGGTTTGCCGGATACACGGTCGGCCGCGCGTTTGTCCAAATCTTTGAGAGGCTCAAAGACCTTAAGCACGGCAGGATTGTCGCGGCCGATTTTGGCGCCCAAACGATGAGCATATCCGCCCACGCCGTTAATGCAGTTGTCTACCGCGGCATCATAAGCCGTCGGCGAAATCAGCATCGGTTTTTCGATATCGGCCAAGTCCCGCATAAACTGATTGATTTTGGCCTTGTCGGTAAATTGATTGACGTCTTCTTTGACGCCTTGCTCGACCAAATTGGCCACATGGGCGGCATACAAGACATAAGGCAGATGATCTTTAAGTTCTGCATTGAGCTTTTCAACGTCGGGTTTTTCGTCGCTGCCCAGCTGCTGCATCAAGACGTTTTGGCGGGCAATGCGCACCATGTTTTCCAGTTTGCTGCCTTTGGCAATTTGCGCGCCTTCCGACCATGCTTCGGCGGCGTTGCCGTCTTTGTCGACAAACTGCGGCTCAATTTGCCCTTCCGCATTAAGGAACTTAAAGTTACTGACCAGCTGCAAGGTTTCGTTGTCAAGCGTGGTTTTTTCCAAATTCTCGGACAGTTCGTCAAACCGGCGGTTAAGGTCGTTGGCATTGTCGGCCGTCGCATTTTGCAGATTCCAAGTTTCGTCATATTGGCCAATATGCTCGTTCATAATGTTGCGGCCGTCGGCGATGCGCGCTTTTATAGAAGCGTTTTCCGGTGTATCGGTCAGCGTTTTTTCGCGCGCGTCAAACATCTGCATATAGCCTTCATAGGTATCGCTGATGTTTGTGATGTCGACAAAAAAGACATCGTTTTTGGAAACGAGATTGTCGGTTAACTCGTCAATTCTGGCCTCAAGCTTGGCTATTTGCGCCTCTTTCTCCGAGTGGTCGTCTTCGGGAGCCTGTTTTTTTGCGTCTGAAAGCTGATCTTGCGCTTTGGCATATTGTTCGGCCAGAACTTTGGGCGGCATCATGGCAAACAGCTGTTCGCTGTCGAGCATTTTTTCGGTCATCCGCGACTCAAATTCGGTCTGTTGCTTGTCATTCAGGGGCAATTTCTCATTTAGAATCTCAATGGCCTCCGTCGGCGTTTTTTGCCCGCCTTGAAAGACCTTTTCGTCGATAATTTCCATTTCATGAAGGACATGAAGTTTCATCAAATCCATCAGATATTCGTTGGAGTCGGAGTTGGAGCTCCGCACGCGATAGCCGGTTTCCGACGCCATGCTGTTTAAGTCGGTGGTTTGCGATTCGCGAGCCGTGTCGCTGGACGGGCGGTTTTCTTTGATGCTTTCAAGCAGGTCTTTGCTCAGTTCGGCGTTCTGCAAAGCCGGAATGTCTGAGCCCTGGGTCTCATCCATGGATTTGCCGATGGTGGCGCAATAGACGTTATATTGTTCGGAAGGCTTCAAATCGGTGTTGGCGTTCAGATAAGCATAAGCTTTGCGCGTGATTGCGTTTAGTCTGCGGTTGCGCTCTGCCTTGTCGGGCAGATTCTGATATTCTGCCGCCAAGTCGGCCAAGTCTTGCGTCAGCTCGTCTTTGAGCTTGTTTTCCGTTCCGTCCAATTCTCTGCGCAGGGCATCGCCGTGTTCGGCCACATAGGCGCGCAACAGGTTTTTGCGTTTTTCTTCATCTTCTTCTGCGGCGTATCCCGGAATGCGATCGCGTATGAAATTCAGCTCGTATTCGTTAAAATTATCAATGGTCGCCATGGTCAAATCTCCTTTATTATAGAGAATATTATGCAAAATTTAAATTTATCTTAACATAATTTGACAAAATGCGCAAGTGTTTTTGTCAAATTATCTTTTCTTTATGGCTTGTGGTCAAAAAAAAGATTAAAGCGCTTGCTTTTTTGGGCGAAATATCCTAAATAAACCTAAACTGATTTTGCCCTGGGACTTGCTGCGGAGATGACAAATGGCGACTAAAAAAGATTATTACGAAGTGTTGGAGGTATCTAAAACAGCCGACGGCGAAGAAATCAAAAAATCTTTTCGCCGCTTGGCCATGCAGTTTCATCCCGATCGCAATCCCGGCAACAAAGAAGCCGAACTCCGCTTCAAAGAAATCAACGAAGCTTATGAAGTTCTCAAAGACCCTCAGAAACGCGCCGCTTATGACCGTTATGGACACGAGGCTTTTGCCTCCGGAGGCGGCGGCAATCCGTTTGGCGGTTTTGATTTTAATTTTGGCGCCGGCGGTTTTTCGGATATTTTTTCGCAAGTGTTTTCTGATTTTATGGGTGGCGAAACATCCGGCGGCCGGCAATATGAGCGTGACGGCGCCGATGTTCGCTACAATTTGGAAGTTTCGTTGGAAGAAGCCTTTGCCGGCGTCGAAAAAGAAGTTTCTTTGCCGTCCAGCGAGCCTTGCGCCGCTTGTCACGGCCACGGCACCAAAGACGGCAATCCCGCGCCTGAGTGTCCGCATTGTCACGGCACCGGCCGCGTGCGTCTGCAAAAAGGCTTTTTTGTAATGGAGCAAGATTGTCCGCATTGCCACGGCAGCGGATATCTGGCGGTCGATCCGTGTCCCGAGTGCAAGGGGCAAGGCGCTGTCCGCCGCCAAAAAACGCTCAAAGTCAAAATTCCGGCCGGCGTTGAGGACGGCACCCGTATTCGCGTGGCCGGCGGCGGCGAGGCCGGAGCCCGCGGCGGCCAAAACGGCGATTTGTACGTTTTTGTTAGCGTTCGCGCTCACAAGCTGTATGCGCGCGACGGCGCCAATTTGTATACGCGGGTGCCCATTTCCATGTGTTGTGCAGCGCTGGGCGGCAAGATAGAAATCCCCGCGATTGACGGCGGCAAAATCGAGCTGGACATTGCGGCCGGCGCGCAAAACGATCAGGTTCTGAAAGTCAAAAGTCAGGGGATGAGCATGATGCGCTCCAAAGGCCGCGGCGATTTGTTTGTCAAACTGCGGGTTGAAACGCCGGTCAATCTGAACCCCAAGCAAAAACAGCTTCTCGAAGAGTTTCGGGCTCTCAGCGGCGACGATGCCTGCCAGCCTGAATCCAAGGGCTTTTTTGAACGCATCAAAGACCTGTTTGTGGCCTGAGGCTAGCGAGCCTCAAAGTCAATTCGCGGGTCAATCAGCGAATATGTTAAATCGGAAATCAGTTTAAGCAGCAGTCCGAGCAACGCAAAGATGTAAAGTGTGCCGAAGATAACCGGATAGTCGCGCGTCATAATGGCCTCATAGCCCAAAAGTCCGAGTCCGTTGAGCGAAAAAATCACTTCAATCAGCAGTGATCCGGTAAACAACATTTTTATCAGCAAACTTGGAAACCCGGCAATCACAATCAGCATGGCATTGCGAAACACGTGTCCGTACAAAATTTGGTTTTGCGTCAATCCCTTGGCTTTGGCAGTGAGCACGTATTGTTTGCCGAGTTCGTCCAAAAACGAGTTCTTGGTCAACATGGTTAGGCTGGCAAATCCGCCGATAACCATTGCTGTCACCGGTAGTGTCAGGTGCCAAAAATAATCTCCGATTTTGCCCAAAAGCGAGAGTTCCGACCAATTGTCCGAGGTCAGGCCGTGCAGCGGAAACCATTGCAGATAAGTTCCGCCGGCAAAAATCACAATCAGAAACACGGCAAACAAAAACACTGGAACCGCGGCTCCGAGAATCACCGCAAACGACGTCCACACGTCAAACTTTGAACCGTCGGCCACGGCTTTTTTGATGCCCAGAGGAATGGCAATCAGATAAATAATCAGCGTTGACCACAGCCCCAAGGAAACAGACACCGGCATTCTTTCGCGAATAAGCTGCCACACGGTTTTGTCCTGATAAAAACTTTTGCCGAAGTCAAACCGCGCGTAATCGGAAATCATCTTCCAAAATCGCGTCGGTGCGGGTTTGTCAAAGCCGAATTGTTTTTCCAACTCGGCAATCAGGTCGGCCGGCACGCCGCGTGCGCCCTGATATTTTCCTGCGGCCGCCTGTTGAGCCATGGCCGCGTTTCCGGCTACGGCCGCGGTGGCGTCGACATTCATTCCGCTGTATTTGGCCAGCACATGCTCAATCGGTCCGCCCGGCGCAAATTGCACAATAACGAAGTTGAGCGCCAATATTCCCAAAAGTGTCAGCGGAATCATCAGCAGCCGCTTCAAAATATAAGTTTTCATTTGCTGTCCTCCCGCCACCAGACAAAAGGATTAAAACCGACGGCCGGTCCGGTCTGCGGGTGCTTGAGTCCGCGCCGATAAGCCACCCGGTCGGCCGGCGAATACCATTGCGGAATCATGTAATATTCAAACCACAACACCCGATCGAGCGCCCGCAGCGAGGCCAGATAATCGGCTTTGGATTCTGCCTTGACCACACGCTTGATAAGCGCGTCGACAACCTCGTTTTTAAGACCGGAAAGATTATAAGATCCGGCCACGTCGGCAGCCTCGCTTCCCCACACTTCTTTAAGCTCGTTGCCCGGCAGATTGGACAACCGCATGCCCAAAATAGCCATTTCAAAGTCAAAATTGTCCAACCTGTTCTTAAAGACGTTAACTTCCAGATTGCGAAAAGTTGCTTTAATGCCTATTTTTTTAAGATTTTCGATAAACGGCAACATTACCCGCGTAAATGCCGCACCGTTGGCGGCATTGCCCAAAACCTCAAATTCCAGCGGTTGACGGGTAGCCAGATGCGTCATCTTTCCATCGACAAAATCATATCCCGCCGCCTTAAGCAGCAAGACGGCGCGGCGCAGGTTTTGGCGGTTTTGCAAATAGTTGCGGTGAGAGGGCAAACTCGGCGCCTCGGTAAATACGCGCTCCGGCAACTTGTCTTTATAAAGGTTCAAAATCTCAAGTTCGCGGCCGCTTGGCAGCCCTTTGGCGGCCATCGGCGTATTGGCGAAGTTGCTGTCAATGCGGCGGTATTGATTATAAAACAGTTTGTCTGCCGCCCAGTCGAAGTTAAAAGCCAGACCGATGGCTTCGCGCACTCTGACGTCGGCAAATTTTGGCAGCCGTAAGTTAAATCCGAAATATTGCAGCGCCGCCGGCTGGTTGTGGGGAAGCTGTTCTTTGATAATTTTGCCGCTTTTAACCGGTTCGTTGTCATAGCCGCTGACCCAGTTTTTGGCAATATATTCGGTGCGCATGTCTATGCTTCCGGCAAACAAGGCCTGCAAAGTGACGGTGGTGTCCTGATAATAGTCATAACGAACACGCTCAAAGTTAAAAAATCCGCGTCTGGAAGGCAGGTTTTGTGCCCACCAGTCCGGATTTTTTTGCAGCGTGATATATTTTCCGGCTTCAAATTTTTCAATCCGATAAGGTCCGCTGCCCAAAGGCGGGGTCAAAGACGGTGTGGCAAAGTCGCGATTTTTCCAGTCGGCGGCCGAATAGATTTTAAATTGGGTCAAAATCAGCGGCAATTCGCGGTTGGCGTTGCCTTTGCGAAAATAAAACCGAACATGGCGGTTATTTACCTTTTCTGCCCGTTCGACGTCGGCATAATAAACTTTGTAAAACGGCGAGCCTTTTTCAATCAGTGTTTGATAGCTGAAAATCACGTCATCGGCCGTCACCGGAGAGCCGTCGGCAAAGCGCGCGTTTTCATCCAAAACAAAGCCGACGAAAGATTTGTCTGCGGGCAATTCAAATTCTTTGGCCAGCAAGGGATAAGCCGTGGCTTCGTCATCGGCCGCAATCACCCCGAGGCTTTCCAGCGTCAGCTCGGCTGCGGCGCCGGCGGCAATGCCTTTAAATATATAAGGGTTAAAATTGTCAAAACCGCCATATTCGGGAAGAATCAGGCTTCCGCCTTTCGGAGCTTGCGGGTTTACATAATCAAAATGGGTAAAACCGGCGGTGTACTTCGGCGCGTCGTAAATGCTCAGATACGGCCGTCGCGGCACACCGGCCCGAACTGTCTGTGCTCCGAGGACAAACGCAAATATTCCGGCGGATATATAACGCAGCCAAGCCATTATTTTTTATAGTTGTCTTCGTTGAGCCAATTTCCGAACGGATAAACCAAACTTTGCGGCGGTGTATCGTTCTCCGGTTGGGGAGCGGTTTCGTCAAGGACGGAATCCTGTGCCTTGGCCCATTCTTTTTTGAGGTTTTCAAGGGTGCGCTGCGTATCGGTCATCGGAATGTCGACAACAGTCGGTTCTGCTTTAGGTTCCTCTGTCTGTTCGGCAATCGGCATAGATTCAGGCTCGACAGACGGCATGGAAATCCGCGGTTCAAACTCAGGCGCCGGAGCTTCTGCCGAATCATCGCCGAAACTGCGCTCCAAAGCTATTGAAAACGGATCGCGTTCTGTTTGTTCAGGTTCGGACGGACGTTCTTTTTTACGAAATATGCGCAGTTTTTCAAGCAGCGATTCGCGCGGCTCGTCATCTTCCGTAGACAACGTTGGCTGGGGTTTGGGTTTCGGCCGCGGTTCCGATTTGGGCTCCGGTCTCGGAGCGGGTTCGGACATCGGCTGCGGCGCCGGTTTGAAGACGTTCAAAGGCTTTTTGGCCGATGTCGGCGCAAAATTGCTTGAGGCCTCGCGCCCGCGATAAATTTCGGTGGCCACCGGCGATAATATGGAAAACACTTTGCCCATTACGCCGGTTTCGATGATATTAAGATAGATTTTTTCATGATCGTGCTTTTCCAGCATTTGCAGCAAGGCGTCGTATCGGGCGCAAAATTCCATGATTGCGCCGCCGAGCATATTGTTGTAGGTGCCGTATTCAAATACTCGCCGTTGAAATTCCGGCTGGGCGTTGCAGACTTCGATGATAACTTTGGCAAAAGCCCATTTGCCGCCGTTTTGAACTTTGTTCCAAAGGTTGTCGATCTGCTCGGCCGAAGCCAGCTTGCAGCCGCGGATGATTTCGGTCAGAAGTTCGTTCATGTCGGCAATCAAAACGTCGAACCGGCTCATTGCCAGACTGTCGCCGATATGTTGTTCGGCTTCAATGAGCGCGCGAGCCAAAAGATCGGAATAATCCTGATTTTTTTTTGCTTGTTTCAGCAGGTTGTGCAATTGTGCGTTGACGCCGCGATTGTGAAAATATTGGTTAATCTGCCCGAAAACCGTCCAAATCAGATAAATCGGCGCACACACCAGCAGGGCATAAAGCAGCGTGTTGGCGATTCCGGCGTCGGCCAAAGAAATTCCGGCCAAACTGTCGGAAATGTAGACTGCGGCATAAATCAGCCACAATAACGAAGAAAAAATAAGTGCAAAAAAGATAATGGCCAACACATTCAATCTCCTGCTGATAAAGCTTTTGTTTATGGTAACAGAAAACTTTAGTTTTCCAATAAAAATAACCGTTTCTTGCACAAAAAGAAAAAATAAGAGTCGAAATTTGAAAAAAAATGTGCTAAGCCTGTAACCTGTTTGGAATAATGTGCAAAAGAGATATTGGATGAGCAGTGCCGATACATTGGTCTTGGACTTTGAAAAGACTATATTTGAATTGGAATCTAGGATTGAAAGCCTGAAATATTTGGCAAAAGATGAAGATGTCGACATCTCGCAGGAGGTTTCGCGTTTGCAGGGGAAACTGGATCGTCAGATGAAGCAGGTTTATTCTAACCTTTCGCCGTGGCAGAAGTCGCAGGTGGCCAGACACCCTCAGCGGCCGCATTGTCTGGACTACGTCTGCGGGCTGATTGAAGACTTTACGCCGTTGTGCGGCGACCGTTTTTTTGCCGACGATGAGGCGATGGTCGGCGGCATCGGACGATTTAAGGGAATTTCGGTGGTTGTTTTGGGCCAGGAAAAAGGTCACGATATTGAATCGCGCATCAAATATAACTTCGGAATGGCCAAGCCCGAAGGCTACCGCAAAGCGCAGCGCCTGATGGATATGGCCGACAAATTTAACATGCCGGTTTTGGCTTTCGTGGATACTTCGGGAGCTTTTCCGGGGGTTGAAGCCGAGGCGCGCGGACAAGCCGAGGCGATTGCCTCGTCAATTCAAAAATGTTTGCGGATTCGCGTGCCGATAATTTCGGTGGTCATAGGCGAAGGCGGCTCCGGCGGCGCCATTGCAATTGCGGCGGCCAATCGTGTTTTGATGCTTGAGCATTCGATTTATTCGGTTATCTCTCCCGAAGGCTGCGCCTCCATTTTGTGGCGCTCGGCCGACAAAGTCAAAGAAGCAACCGAGGCTCTCAAGCTGACGGCGCAGGACTTGCGCAAACTCGGCGTCATTGACGAGATTATCGCCGAGCCTTTGGGCGGCGCGCATCGCAATCCGCAACAAACCGTGGAACGTGTCGGCGATTGTATCTTAAAACATCTCAAAGAGTTGATGACGCAAAGCGGCGACGAGATAAAAAAGCGCCGCAATGAAAAATTCCTGCGCATGGGGAGACATTTTGCAGAATCTAAGTGAAATGGCGGCACTGTTTTGGCGCCAGCACTCCACGGCTCTGCTGGCCGGACTGGTTTTGCTGATGATGCTTGTGCAGATATGTATGTGGCTGACGCGGCGGCACAAAAAAGACCCCTCGGCGGCCGATTTGCTGTTACGCGGACAGGCCGAGCTGATTGGCCGCCTGATGCAGTTTGGCGAAGACGCCTCGCGTGAACAATCCAAAGTCGCGGCGGCGCTTTCCGAACAAAAACTGGCGCTGCTCAAGATAATAGATGAAAAACTTTTGGCCGTGACCAAAAGTGTAGGCGACGGATTGCAGCAAAATGCGGCCAAAACCAATGAAACTTTGACTGATTTGCGTGAGCGTCTGGCCAAAATAGACGTCGCTCAGCAAAAAATATCATCATTGTCCGAACAGGTGGTTTCGTTGCAGGAAGTGTTGTCCAACAAACAGGCGCGCGGCGCTTTCGGTGAGATTCAGCTCAATGATTTGGTAAGCACGATTTTGCCGCCCAACGCCTATGAGTTTCAGTGCGGTCTTACCAACGGCAAGCGGGCCGATTGTGTGCTCAAGCTGCCCAATCCGCCGGGGACGATTGTCATTGACGCCAAATTTCCGTTGGAAAGTTATCGGGCTTTGCGCAATGCCGCCAATGAGCGCGAACGGGCAGACGCCGAACGGTTGTTTCGAGCCGCGGTGCTCAAACATATCAAAGACATTGCCGAAAAATACATTATTGCCGGCGAAACGGCGGAATCCGCGCTCATGTTTTTGCCGAGTGAAGCCATTTATGCCGAATTGCATGCCAATTTTACCGACGTGGTGGAGGTGTCTTATCGCTCTAAGGTGTGGATTGTGTCGCCGACCACGCTGATGGCCACGCTCAACACTGTGCGCGCCGTGCTCAAAGACGCGCGCATGCGCGAGCAGGCCGGCGTAATTCAAAAAGAAGTGGGCACTTTGTTGGAAGACATCGGGCGGCTTGACAAACGAATTGAGAGCCTCGGCACTCATTTTCGGCAGGCCAACGAAGACGTAGATGCGATTCGCACGTCATCAGGCAAGATTGCCCGCCGTGTCCAAAAAATCGAGGACATTGAGCTTGGCGAAGATGCCGCGCGGCTGGCTGTGGCACAATTGGCCAACGACAGCTAAAAACTCTTTGGATAACTATCCGATTACATCTTGGTTTTTTTTAAATATGTTATATTGATATTTAAGAAAAAAGCGACTATGCTGTTTGTTACAATAAATAACGAAAGAGGAAAAAAGTGACTAAATCAGAATTAATCGAAAAAATTGCCGCCAAAAACCCGCATTTGCTGCACAAAGACGTGGAGCGCATCGTCGCGGTGTTTTTTGATTCCATTGTCAATGCGTTGGCCAATGGCGACCGTGTCGAATTCCGCGGCTTTGGCGCATTTTCGGTGCGTACTCGCGCGCCTCGCATGGCCAAAAACCCGCGCACCGGCAAACCGGTTAAGGTCGAGCAGCGCAATATTCCGCATTTTAAGACTGGCAAACAGCTGTTTGAGCTCTTAAATAAATAGCGGTTAAGAGCATTTGGAAAGGGTTGGGCAATGGGCGTAATAAAATTGCTGATAGGACTGCCGCTGTTGGTGGCATTATTGGTGTTTGCCTTTGTCAACAACGATTTTGTAACGATTAACTTTTGGCCGTTTTATCTTGAGATGACGGTTGCTCTGAGCGTGGTAGTCGTATTTTTTGCGGCGGCCGGCTTTTTGGTGGGCAGCTTTTTTGCCTGGTTGTCATACGCGCCTGTGCGCGCGGCTTTGCGTGATCAAAAACGCCAAAACAAGAAGCTTAGCAAAGAGCAGGAAAAACTGGTCAAAGAGGTGGAAGGCCTGCACGAAAACATTGCCGTCTTAAAGGAGCATGAACCGCCGGCACCGCCGACTTCCTTGGCGCAAAAGATGAAAAATATGTTTGGTTCCAAGAAAGAACCGGCGCCGCAGCCTCAGGATACTCAGAATTTTATTAACTAGGAAGAAGACATGAACTGGTTATCGGATTTTGTCCGCCCGAAGGTCAAGAAAATCACTGCCAAAGAGGAGATCGCCGACAATTTGTGGACCAAATGTCCGCAATGCGGGCAAATGTTGTTTACCAAAGAGTTGGAAAAAAACGACTTTATCTGTTCGTCCTGCGATCATCATTTGCGTTTGCCGCTGCTCAAACGTTTTGCCATGTTGTTTGACAACAGCGAGTACAAGCTGATAACTTTGCCCAAGCTCAAGGAAGATCCGCTCAACTTCAAAGATTCCAAAAAATACACCGATCGTCTGCGTTCGTATCGCAAGTCGACGGGCGCCGAAGATGCGATTCGCGTGGCGCAGGGTGAGATTGGCGGCATCACCTGCATTATTGCCGGCATAGATTTCAGCTTTATGGGCGGTTCCATGGGGACGATGGTTGGCGAAGGCATCGTCAAAGCCGCCGAGATTGCCATGCGCGGTGGCTATCCGCTGATTACGGTGGCGGCTTCGGGCGGTGCCCGCATGCAAGAAGGCATTTTATCCTTAATGCAGATGGTGCGCACCACGGCCGCGGTAAATATGGTCAAGGAAAAAGGGCTGCCGTTCATTTCGGTGTTGACAGATCCGACCACCGGCGGCGTATCGGCTTCGTTTGCCATGCTTGGCGACATTCACATTGCCGAAAAGGGCTGTGTCATAGGTTTTGCCGGCGCCCGTGTGATTGAGCAGACCATCCGTGAAAAATTGCCTGAAGGTTTCCAGCGGGCCGAATACCTCAAAGAGCACGGCATGGTAGACATTGTGGTACGCCGTCCCGAGCTGCGTGATACGCTGATTCGCGTCATCAGCATTCTCGTGCACCAAAAACCGCAAATTGTCACGCTGGCGCTTGAAAACAAATAAATCTTGCAGTCTTGTGAATTATAAAGTAAGGTTAGCCATCACGAGTTATTATGATGGCGATTACTTATTTGTATAATTATGAAAACAAATGTAAAAAAAGTCTGGAAAACGCATCTTTTTTGGGTGTTATGTTTTTGTTTGGTGCAGGAAGCCGAGTTTTTTTGCATCAGGTCGGCCGGCCGGCCTTTATGGATGACAGACGTGACGACCTTGGTTTTGATTGGTGTCATACTGCAGTATGGCAAAGAGTGCCGGAAGACTTATCTGCACTATAAGCTGGTTAGATATTTTTCCGACAGGTCGGACACGCAGATAATTGGCTGGCTCAATCGCAGCAAATTTAAGGAGCGCGCGGCGTTTTTACAATATCTTGAGGACGAAAGCCTGCTTCGGCTGGTGTGCGACAAAGGGCTTCATCCGAGCATTCGTCAGGAGATAAAAGACATGCTTGGAACATAGTCAATCAAAAGGCTGCCTTTTTTAAGGCGGCCTTTTTCAGTTTAGTTTACGGGTAAGCAGCTGTTTAAGGCTTTCGAGGCCGGATTCTTCGGCATATTGCCGTGCCAGCTCGCGATATTTGTCGGCTTGCTCCGAATTTCCGCGGCGTTGTGCGGTCAGAGCGATGTTGGCGGAGTCGATGGCGGCGCCGCTCCAGCGTTCGTTGTGGAGTTCGGCGCCGAGCGATTGTTGAAACAATCCTTCCGCGCGTCGGTTATCGCCGCGGCGCAGATAAATCAGGCCAAGCAGGCTGTAGACGTTGGCGATATGGAAACATGTTTTGCAGTTTTGTGCTTCGGCGAGGATTCGGCGCAAAATTTTTTCGGCGGCTTGGGTTTGTCCGAGCTCTGTCAAAGCCTGTGCTTCCAGCAGTTCGGCCTCAAAAAGGGCCGCTGTATTTTGGCTTTGGCGGTAGAGAGGCTGGGCCTTGCGGGCTTGGGCGGCGGCGGTTTTCCAATTTGTCATGGCGGCGGCCGTTTGCGCGGCGAGGTCGTGACACAGCGCCAGCCCGCGAATGTCTTTGAGGCGAGCAAAGATTTTTTGTGCGCGACGTTCTGATTTTTGCGCGTCTGCATATTTGCCCTCAATCAGCGCGGTCAGAGCCTGTTGGTTCAAAACCGCCGCGCCGCCGGTCTCGTCGCCGGCCTTGGCAAAAAGCTCGCCGGCCTGCGCAAAATAGTCTTTTGCCTCGTCGAAGCGGCTGCCCAAGACCATAAGCATGCCGAGATTAACCAAGGATTCGGCCTGTTTGGCCGGTGCGCCGATTGCGGCAAAAATCTTGCCGGCGGCGCGCAGCAAAAATTGTGCCGTGTCCTCGATTCCGCAGGCGCGATAGACGGTTCCGCCGAGCAGATAAGCCGTGGCCTCTTCAAACGGCAGCCGAAGCTTGCGAAACTGGGCGGCGGCAGCGGCGGCTTTGGTTGAAGCCTCGAGCATGTCGCCTTCGTTGAGGGCGAGTTGCGCGGCAATATGGTTCAGACGGGCGTGTTCGGTTTTGGTTTTGGGTTCAAAACCAGAGATAAATTTGGCCGCGGCCGTTGTTTCGAAGTCAAGTAGGGCGAGTTCGGCGCGCGTCAGCGCGTCAGTGGGTTTGCCGCCGTACCCGTTCATAAGTCGGAGCGCCGCCGCGGTTTCCGGCGTCAAACGTCGCAGCAGGGCGGTCGGATGTCCGGCGCAAAATTGCCGAAGCAGTTTTTGCAGTTGCGGTTTGGCCATCCGGTTCAGTTGAGCGGCCGCCTGTCGTGCCGCCGCGCCCGAATACCATGCGCCGGCCGGCAGTTTGGCCAGCAGGCAGCGTTCCAAAATCCGCTCAATCAGGCGCCGCCGCAGTTTTTTGGCATAAGCGTGCAAAATCAGCGCCGCCGTGCAGAGAATCAAAAAAGCGATCAGCAAATATTCCATTAAATTTATTTTTCTTTACCCAATGTTTATTTTTCTTTATTATAAGATAACTTATCATAAGTTTAATGTATAGGAATTTTTTATTATGAGCATTACCAGACTGAAATCTTCGGAACTTTACAGACGTTGCAATCCGCAGAAGTTCAAGTTTTCGACCACGGCGGAGCTTGAGGAACGGTTGTCGGCCTTAGGGCAGGACAGAGCCCTGAGCGCGGTTGAAGTTGGGATAAACATTCAGTCCAAGGGCTACAATTTGTTTTGCCTTGGTCCTGAGGGCACGGGCAAGACCAGTTTGGTCAAGCGGGTTTTGGAAAAAGAGGCCAAGACGCGGCCCACGCCGGAAGATTGGGCGTATGTTTATAATTTTGACGAGCCTTACAAACCGCATGCCATTAGTTTTCCGGCCGGCACGGCGACGGACTTTGCCAAAGACGTTGACAAGCTCATTGAGACGCTTTCGGCGTCGGTTCCGGCCATATTGGAAAGTGACGAATACAAGGCCGGCCTGAGCATTATCAACGAGAAGTACAAGCAGTACAAAGAAAAATACATCAAACTTTTGCAAAAGAAGGCCAAAGGCAAGAGCGTGTCGCTTTTGCACATGCCGGTCGGGTTGGTGGTGGCGCCGGTCAAAAACGGCGAAGTCTTGAGCCCTGAGGCCTTTGAGGAACTTCCTGAAGACGAGAAGAAGCAGCTGTTGGAAGACCTCAACCAAATGCAGGCCGAGATTGAGAACACCGCGCAGGATTTGCCGCAATGGGAGGACAAACAGCGCAAAGAGACCAACGATTTGCGCGTCAAGTTTCTCAAGATTGCGGTCAAACAGCCGATAGACGAGCTTCACGCGCGCTACAAAAAAATCAAAGACGCCAACGAGTTTTTGCGTAGCATTCAAAAATATATCATATCCAACATTGATGAGTTTTTGCCCAATGCCGATGCGGGTTCGTCCGGCGCCGACACGGGTTCGGCCGGCGAAGACGCCCTGAGCGCGTTGTTTTCGCGCTTTAAGCAGCCGGAGGAGGACAAATACGCCAAATTCAAAGTCAACGTAATTGTCAAAAACGAGCCCGGTGCGGGTGCGCCGATTATTCATCTGGATCACCCCACGCAAGGCAATTTGGTTGGCAAGGTGGAGCGCATTCAGCAATACGGCGCGTTGCTCACGGACTTTTCACTCATTAAGCCCGGCGCGTTGCACAACGCCAACGGCGGTTTTTTGCTCATCGACGCGCGCAAGCTGCTCATTCAGCCCTATGCTTGGGATTCCCTCAAACGCGCGTTAGCCTCCAAGACCATCAAGATAGAAGCTCCGAGCGAGGAAACCACGTTTACGACCATTTCTCTTGATCCCGAGCCGATACCGCTTAATATCAAAGTCATTTTGACCGGCGATGAAGATTTGTATGCGTTGCTTTCGGAACGTGATCCCGATTTTTCGGATTTCTTCAAGGTCGAGGCGGATTTTGGCGTGCTGATGGACCGCACGCCCGAAAACGAGATAGAATACGCCAAGCTGATAGGCTCCTTGTCCAAAAAGAAGAAACTCCGTTCGCTTAACAAGCAGGCGGTGGCCAAAGTGATAGAATATTCGTCGCGGCTGGCCGAAAGCTCGGAGAAACTCACGGCTCACATTGCCTCCATCGGCGACTTGTTGCGTGAGGCCGACTATTGGGCGCGCAAGTCCAAGGCCAACCAGATTGGCAAGAATCACATTGAGCAGGCCATAGAGGCGCAGATATACCGCACCGACCGCATCAAGCAAGCCATGCAGGAGCAGATTGATAAAGGCACGATTCTGATAGACGTCAGCGGCCAAAAGGTTGGGCAGATAAACGGTTTGGTTGTTTATAACTTTTCGCGCAGCAGCTTTGGCAAACCGGCGCGCATCACCGCGCAGGTGCGCATAGGCAAGGGCGAGTTCATCAACATTGAGCGCGAAGTCGAGATGAGTGGTCCGATTCATTCCAAGGGCGTGTTGATTTTGGAGAGTTTGCTGGCCAATCGTTTTGCCAAGTATTGTCCGTTGTCGCTTTCGGCGGCGATTGTGTTTGAGCAGTCTTATGGCGGAGTAGACGGCGACAGCGCCTCTTCCACCGAGTATTACTGTCTGCTTTCGGCCATTTCCGGTCTGCCCATCAAACAGAGCATTGCCGTTACCGGCTCAATCAATCAGTTTGGCGAGATTCAGCCGATTGGCGGCGTCAATGAGAAGATAGAGGGTTTTTATGACGTTTGCGCTCACCACGGGCTCACCGGCGAGCACGGGGTCATAATTCCGCGCACCAATGTCAAAGACCTGATGTTGCGAGAAGACATCTTAAAGTCGGTTGATGAGGGAATGTTCCACGTTTGGGCCATAGACACGGTTGACGACGGCATAGAGATTTTGACCGGCATCAAAGCCGGCGTCATGGATAAGCACGGACATTATCCCAAAGGCAGCGTCAATCGCAAAGTGCAGGAAAATTTGGAGTATTTTTACAAACAATATGCGCGCTATGCCAAAGAAACGCATGGTTGTTTGGGCAAATAAACATAGGGATGAACGAAGTTATGCACAAAAATTATGTCTTTAGATATAAATTATATATCTTTTAGATAAAATTTGTATTCTAATTATGACAAAAGATAATCTTGTTCATACTTTTTTAATTTGTTATAGTTAGACTATAAACAAAATATATTTAGGAGTGACGACAATGAAGTACGAAGAACAATTAGAAAAAAGCGAGCAGTCCGGCCGTTCCATGGTCGAAATGCTCGGCGTGCTGGCCATTATCGGTGTGCTTTCCATCGGTGGTATCTCCGGATATTCCAAAGCGATGGCCAAATATCGCGTTAACCAAACCTTGGATCAGATTTCCATGTTGGTGATGAACATTCGTACCCTGTATTCCAACAACATCGACTACAGTGGCTTGAGTGATACGGTTGCCATTAACATGGGTATCGTTCCGAACAATATGTTGACCACTGATAGTAACGGCATCATCAATGCCTATCAGGGAGAAATCAAACTTGGCACAGCTTCTAATAACCGCCAGTTTACGGTTACCTACAGCGGTCTGCCGCGCGAAGCTTGCGTGACCATTGCCACCGCTGACTGGGGTCTTCAGGCCGGTTCCGGTTTGCAGAGCATCGGTATCGGCACGTCTGCAGCTGGCAAAAAAGCTGCAGAGAGCTTCACAACAAAGAACATTGATACTCCTTGGGTAATTTCATCTGCTGCGGCTTCGTGTAACAACACGACAGATAACGGTAACTCAATTCAGTGGACGTTCTACTAAAGAAGTTTTGCTGGAAACTTAAATGCCGTCCTCAATTTCCGAAAAAGGGCT
>CANPYJ010000023.1 GCA_947588275.1 uncultured Alphaproteobacteria bacterium
TTCCCATGGTCTACGTGCCCTATCGTTCCTATGTTGCAGTGCGGCTTCGTCCGCTCAAACTTCTCTTTTGCCATTGTTTTATTTTCTCCAATAAATAAATTTTGTTAAACTATTATTCTCAAATCCGATTTTTACGGAGAGACGAGCCTAAGCGCGCCTCCCCGCAAACACAACTTATGCGTTCTTGGCTTTCACCTTATCCGCAATGTCCTTAGGAACTTCCGCATAGTGGTGGAATTCCATGGTAAACTGAGCGCGGCCCTGCGACAACGAACGCAAAGTATTAACATAGCCAAACATATTGGCCAGAGGTACCTGCGCATCAATCACGCGAGCATTGGCACGCTGATCCATACCGTTTACCAAACCGCGGCGGGAGTTCAAATCGCCAATAATATCACCCATATATTCTTCAGGCGTCACGACCTCGACCTTCATAATCGGCTCCAGAAGTTTCGGATTGGCCTGACGCATACCTTCGCGGAAAGCGGCACGAGCGGCAATCTCAAAGCACATAACGTTGGAGTCAACCTCATGATAAGCGCCGTCGTAGAGGTTGCACTTGACGCCGGTAACCGGATATCCGGCAATCACGCCGGCATCCATGGCGCTGCGCAAACCTTTTTCGACACCCGGAATATATTCTTTGGGAACATTTCCGCCGACAACCGTGTTTTCAAACTCAAAACCGGAGTAGCCTTCCAGAGGCTCGAACTTGATTTTGACTTTTGCAAACTGGCCGGCACCGCCGGATTGTTTCTTGTGCGTATATTCAATATCGCAGGGTTTGGTAATGGTTTCGCGATAAGCGACCTGCGGCTCGCCGACATTGCAGTCCACCTTAAACTCGCGTTTCAGACGGTCGACAATAATCTCGAGGTGAAGTTCGCCCATACCGCGGATAATGGTTTGTCCGCTGTCCGGATCGGAAGAAACCTTAAACGAAGGATCTTCCATCGCCAAACGCGACAAAGCCAGTCCCATTTTTTCGACATCGGCTTTGGTTTTGGGTTCAACCGCCAGCTCAATAACCGGGTCAGGGAAGACCATGTTTTCCAACACAATCGGATTGCCCTGATCGCACAGAGTGTCACCGGTGGTGGTGTCTTTGAGACCGGCCAGCGCGACAATGTCGCCGGCATTGGCCTCTTTGAGGTCTTCGCGCTTATTGGAATGCATCAGCAGCATACGGCCGACGCGTTCTTTTTTGTCTTTGACCGAGTTATAGATGTATGAACCGGCCGTCATGGTGCCCGAGTAAATACGGGTAAACGTCAGCGAACCGACAAACGGGTCGTTCATAATCTTGAAAGCCAGCGCCGACAACGGCTCGTTGTCTGAAGGCTTGCGAGAAATTTCGGTATCGGTGCCGGGCTTAACGCCTTTGATAGCCGGAATATCGACCGGTGAGGGCAGATAATCGACCACAGCGTCAAGCAGCGGCTGGACACCTTTGTTTTTAAAAGCGGTTCCGCAGAAAACCGGCACAAAATCCTGTGCCAAGGTTCCCTTGCGAATGCACTTTTTGAGAGTTTCGACCGCGACTTCCTTGCCTTCCAGATAGTCTTCCATAGCTTGTTCGTCTTGCTCAACCGCCATTTCGACCAATTCATGGTGATATTGCTCGGCTTTGTCTTTCAAATCGGCCGGAATATCCTGAATCTCAATCGGCGAATCAGCCGTATCGCCGGTATAGATGATGGCGTTCATGTTCAGCAGATCGACCACCCCGCGGAAATTAGCCTCCGCGCCGACCGGCAGCTGCAAAGCCAGCGGACGAGCGCCCAGCCGGTCTTTAATCATATCCAGACAGCGATAAAAATTGGCGCCGATACGATCCATCTTGTTGCAAAAACAGATTCTCGGCACATTGTATTTATCGGCCTGTCTCCATACGGTCTCAGACTGCGGCTCAACGCCGGCAACCGAATCAAAAACGGTGATGGCACCGTCCAGCACGCGGAGCGAACGCTCCACCTCAACCGTAAAGTCAACGTGTCCGGGGGTGTCAATCAGGTTAATGCGGTATCCTTTCCAAAAACAGGTGGTGGCGGCAGAAGTAATGGTAATACCGCGCTCCTGCTCTTGCTCCATCCAGTCCATGGTAGCGGCACCGTCGTGAACTTCACCGATTTTGTGGTTCTGACCGGTATAATACAGGATTCGCTCACTCGTTGTGGTTTTGCCCGCGTCGATGTGAGCCATAATCCCGATGTTTCTATACATTTCAAGCTTATGTGTACGAGCCATTGTATATATTCTCCCGCTGCCTTAAAATTTATAGTGTGAGAAAGCCTTGTTGGCTTCAGCCATACGGTGCGTATCTTCGCGCTTTTTAACCGCGGAACCCTTATTGGCAAACGCGTCTAACAATTCGTTGGCGAGTTTGTCGGTCATTGTGGTTTCCGAGCGTTTTTTGGCAGCTTCGATAATCCAGCGGATAGCCAGAGCCTGACGACGATCGGGGCGGACTTCCATCGGCACCTGATAAGTCGCACCGCCGACGCGGCGGGACTTGACTTCGACCAGAGGCTTAACATTTTCAATAGCTTCCGCAAAAACTTTCAATGCGTCTTGCTTGGATTTGGCGGCAATAATCTCAAAGGCCGAATAAACAATTTTCTCGGCCACGGCTTTTTTGCCGTCTTCCATAACGTTGTTGATAAACTTAGCGACTACCTTATCGCCGAATTTGGCGTCCGGCAGTACGATTCTCTTTTCAGCAGTATGACGACGTGACATCTTCTCTACTCCTTATTTCGGTCTCTTGGCGCCATACAGCGAACGACGCTGACGACGTTTTGAAATACCCTGAGTATCCAAGGTACCACGAATGATATGATAACGAACACCAGGTAAGTCTTTTACACGGCCGCCTTTAATCAGTACCACTGAGTGTTCTTGAAGATTGTGACCTTCACCAGGGATATAGCTGATTACTTCAAAGCCGTTTGTCAAGCGAACGCGAGCCACTTTACGCAAAGCGGAGTTCGGTTTTCTCGGGGTTGTGGTATAAACCCTTGTGCAAACACCGCGCTTTTGTGGACAAGCTTTCAAAGCCGGAACTTTGTTTCTCTTCACTTTGGGTGTTCGTGATTTACGAATTAACTGATTAATTGTAGGCATCACAAATTTCCTTAAAGTATTGATTATTAACAAAATACTCTCATAAAGCCGTGTATTGCGGCGCTTGCAAAAGCACCGCCCATCTTTAATTGAGTCTCGGCACAATAGACTCAGAATTACCGAAAGTCAACACTTTAATTAAAAAATTTTTTAACTTTGCCGCGCCGGCAACATCTGCATAAACCCTCATTTTTCAGGCTTTATTCGTGTAAAAAAAGCAAAAAAAACTTGCCTTTTTAAAATATGCTCTTAAGCTTTGCTTATTCGTAACTGTAAAGGATTCTGAAGATTATGACTTTTGATCAAGACTTGGCATGCGCTAAACGCACTATTGATAAAGAAATTGAGGCTTTGCGCTCAATGGAAGCGGCTTTTGGATCAGAGCTGACCGCAGCTTTGGATCTCATCCAGAACACCCAAGACCGCATTATAATCACCGGCATGGGCAAATCCGGCCATGTCGGCCGCAAAATTGCCGCCACTTTTGCCTCCACCGGCACCCCGTCTTTCTTTATTCATCCTGCCGAAGCCAGCCACGGCGACCTTGGCATGCTCACCAACAAAGACACCGTTATTGCCATTTCCAACGGCGGCGAGTCTAAAGAACTTTCAGATATTTTGATTTATTGCAAACGCTACGGCATTCCGCTGATTGCCATCACCAAAAACCCGCAAAGTTCCCTTGGCAGAACCGGCGACATTGTTTTGCATCTGCCGAACATCGGCGAAGCCTGCCCGTTCGGTATGGCGCCGACATCTTCAACCACCGCAACCATGGTCTTGGGCGATGTGCTGGCTGTCTGCCTGATGGAACGCAAAGGATTCTCCAAACTTGACTATAAACAGCGCCACCCCGGCGGCAAACTCGGGGCTATGTTGCTCAAAGTTTCCGACCTTATGCACCGCGGCGACGAGATGCCTCTGCTTCCCGACACCGCCTCCATGCAGGAAGCCATGCTGTCCATGAGTTCCAAGATGCTTGGCTGCGTCGGCATCATCGATTGCGAAGGCCGACTCATCGGAATCATCACCGACGGCGACCTCAGGCGTTGTATGTCTCCTGACATCATGAACAAAAAAGTAACCGATTGCATGACCGCCAATCCCAAAGTGATTGATCCCGACGTTTTGGCCGCCGAGGCTTTGGCCGTGATGAATTCCACCGGACGCGGCATCACGCAGCTGTTTGCTTTGGATGACCAGCGCAAACCCATCGGCGTCATTCATATTCACGACTGCATTCGAGCCGGAGTATCCTAAGCGTGCTTGACCTCAAAAAGCTCGACAGTTATTTTAATGAAGACTCCGTCGAACTGACGCCGCAGCCTGTTCCGACCGTAAACCGTCATTCACGGCTGGTAGGACTTTTTAAGCTGGCTTTGCCGAGCTTTGCCGCGGTGTTGATTGTTTTGCTTTTGGTTTTTCCGTCGTTCAAGCAGGATGCCCGTGACGTTCGACTGGACATCACCCGCCCTCGTCAAGGCGAACTGGAAAAACTGCACGTCGAAAACACCACCTTTTATATTACCGACAAAGACAATCAGGTTCACAACTTTGTTGCCGCGCGGATAGATGAGACGGAACCGGGGTCAAAGCTCATCAAGCTGACGACGCCGGAAGGCATTATTCCTCTGCGCAACGACAACTGGCTGAATCTGAAAGCTCCGTATGGTTTTTACAATCAAAACACCAATCTGCTGGAAATGAACGAGAAAGTCGAAATGTTTTACAGCGCCGGCATGAACGTTATGACGGCCAAGGCTTTTTATGATTTTAACACCGCCCGCGGATACGGCAATTCGCCGGTCGTCGGGCAAGGTTTTTTCGGCAGTCTTAACGCTCAAGGCTTTGAATTTTCGGCCAAAACCGAAGTTCTGACTTTTGTCGGACATTCGGAGATCACCGTCAAAGAAGAAAGTTTTCAAAAATGAAGATACTGACTGTTTTGCTCACATTGTTATACGCTTTTGCCGCCCGTGCCGACGACGTCAACATCACGGCCGACAAAAAAGTCGAATGGCATCAAAAAGAGCAAAAGGTTGTGGCTGTGGGCAACGCCGCGGCCGTGCGCGGCAATATGTCGGTTCGGGCGGCCACGCTTACCGGCTGGTACAAAAACGGCAGTGCCGAGCAAAAAGGCCGGATTTATCGCGTTCGTGCCGATCGCGACGTCGTGCTCGACAACCAGACGACCCGCGCCTACGGCGACAAGCTGGACTACAACCTTGATGACGATTTGGCGGTCTTGGTCGGCAGTCCCGCCACAATCAAAACCGACAAGGAAACCATCACCGCCGAAGACAACATTACCTATTATCCGTCGGCGCAAAAAGCCGTCGCCGTCGGTAACGTTGAAGCCACCGACAAAGAAGGCAACAAAGTTTATTCCGATCAGATGACGTCTTTTTTCAAAAAAAACGGCACAACTTTGGTTATGGAACGCGTCGAAATGGAAGGAAACCTCAAAGTCGTGACTCCGGACACCACCGTAACCGCCGACCGCGGACTGTATTTGCCGGATGACGGGGTTGTCAAATTGTTTGATAATGTTATTATAAACCAACAGGGCAACCAGCTGCGCGGCTCCGAAGCCGAAACCAACCTCAACACCGGAGTCAGCAAACTTTTGGCCGGCGGCAAATCCGGTCGGGTGCGCGGCGTGTTTAAAGAGAAGAAACAGAAATGACTCAAATCTGCAATCCGGAATCCAAGCTTGAAGTCTTTAATATCGGCAAAAAATACAAAAATCGGCCGGTGCTGCGCAATGTTTCCCTCAACGTGCGACGGGGTGAGGCGGTAGGACTGCTGGGGCCGAACGGCGCCGGCAAAACCACCTGTTTTTATTGTGTAACAGGTCTCATCACCCCCGACTACGGCGATGTCCACATTGACGGACAAGACATCACCAACCTGCCGATGTATCGCCGCGCCCGTTTAGGCATCGGTTATCTGCCTCAAGAGGCGTCAATATTCAGATCGCTGAGCGTTGAAGACAACATCAAATCGATTTTGGAACTGGTGATAGAAGACGAAAGCCGGCGTGAAAATATGCTTGAAGAACTCTTAAGCGAGTTTTCAATTGCTCATTTGCGCAAATCTCCGGCGATTGCCCTTTCCGGCGGCGAGCGGCGGCGTTTGGAAATTGCCCGCGCTTTGGCCAGTCAGCCGCGCTACATATTGTTGGACGAGCCTCTGGCCGGCATCGATCCGATTGCGGTCAGTGAAATTCGCAATTTGGTATCGCAGCTTAAGCATCGCGGTCTCGGCGTGCTGATTACCGACCATAATGTACGCGAAACTCTTGACATTACCGATCGTGCCTATATTTTGCACAGCGGATCTGTCCTGATGGAAGGAACGCCGGATGAAATTGTTGCCAACAAAGACGTACGCAAAGTTTACCTCGGCGACAATTTCTCAATGTAGAGAAAGGGCGGCAATATGGCTGTTACGCCTAGGCTGGAAATCAAACAATCGCAATCGCTGCTGATGACGCAGCGGCTTCGGCAGGCCATTGGTTTGCTGCAGCTCAACAACGTAGAGTTGAACAGTCTGATTGAACAAGAATTGGAGCGCAATCCGCTTTTGGAGCGTGAAGACGAATTTTTGAACAACCAACTGGAAGACTTTGCGCCCACCATAGACAACGCTCCCGCTTCTCCCGAACCGGCGGCGGAAGAGGAATTCTTGCCGGATGTTGATTACAACACTGACGACGACTTCGGCAGTGACCGCGAAACTTACGAAACTTCGGACTATGATTGGTCCGACTACGGCAAAGATAAAGATTCCCGCAGCGCTGAACCGGACTTTGACTATTGCAGCCAAAAATTGTCTGCCGGAAAATCGCTTTATCGCTTTATTGAAGAACAAACGGCGGTGCGGTTTGCCTCTCCGGCAGACCGCATCATTGCCCGTCGCATTACCGAAAACTTGGATGCCGCCGGATACTTTCGCGGCAACACGGGCGAAATTGCCGCCTCCCTCAAGTGTCCGACAACGCGGGTTGATAAAATTTTGCAGCAAATGAAAGGTTTTGAGCCGGCCGGCCTTTTTGCCGAAAATCTGCAGGAATGCCTGACCATTCAACTCAAAGACCTCAACCGTTATGATCCGGCAATGGCCGCCGTGCTGGATCGCCTGCCGCTTTTGGCAGCCGGCAAACTCAAAGAATTGCAGCAGCTGTGCCATATAAGCGCCGACGATTTGGCCTCTGTCATCGCCGACATCCGTTCACTCAACCCCAAACCGGCCGCGGCCTACGATTTCGATGTAACGACTTATGTCGTGCCGGACGTTTTTGTCCGTCGGCTGGGCAGCGGCGACTATCGAGTGGAGCTCAACAACCTCACTCTGCCGCGTCTGCTTATCAATCATGCCTACTACAGCCGTCTTTTGCAACAAGACAAAAACGCCAAGCGTTATCTCAAAGAGAATTTAAGTTCGGCAAATTTTCTGATTCGCGCCATGCACAGCCGGGCCACGGCCATTTTGCGCGTAAGCGAAGAAATCGTGCGATTGCAATACGATTTTTTTGAAAACGGCATTGACTTTTTGCGCCCTTTAAGCCTCAAAGACATTGCCGAAAGCCTGGAAATGCACGAAAGCACCGTCAGCCGAGTAACCGCCGGCAAATATATGCACACGCCGCGAGGGCTGTTTGAACTCAAATTTTTCTTCTCCGGCGCGGCCGGCAGCTACCTTGGCAAAGAAGACCTTTCCACTCAGACCATCCGCCACAAAATCAAAAAACTTATCGACCTTGAAACGCCGGCAGACATATTGTCCGACGACAAAATCGTTGAGCTTTTGGCGCGGGAAGGCATCAAAATCGCTCGTCGCACGGTGGCCAAATACCGCGAGGCGATGAATATTCCGACCTCGGCCGAACGCAAACGCAGCAAGCGCCGTGCCAAACAGTTCTGAACAGCGTTTTAATGTTGACTTTTTGCAAATAAAGCTGTATTTCGTTTCACAAGTAAGCTAAACTTGTCAAAGTAGGTAGTTTGCCTATTGGAATTTCACTAATTTTTATAAGGAAGAATCATGAAAATCACATTATCCGGAAATCAGGTTGATATTGGAGACAGACTCCGCAACCATGTGGAAGAAAACGTTATGAACGCCGTTAACAAATATTTTCCGGCGCCGGTCAGTTGCAGCGTTGTCTTTGCCAAAGTCAAAGATAACTTTACCGCCGATGTGACGGTTCATCCTGCCAAAAACATTATTTTAAAAGGCACCGGCACCGCCGGCGATCCTTACTCGGCATTTGATGCCGCCAACGAGCACATCGCCACTCGTCTGCGTCGTCACAAAACCAAGCTCAACGACCACAAAGGCCGCACCGGCTTTGCCGAAATTGCCAACGAAGCCGTCTTTTCACTCAACGAAGACGCCGAAGAAATCGACATTGACGATGCTCCGCTCACCATTGCCGAGCTGGAAGCCAATATTCCCGTTTGCACGGTGTCTGAAGCTGTGATGTATATGGATCTCAACAATGAAGTCGCGCTGATGTTCAAAAACACCGCCACCGACAAGTTCAATATGGTTTATCGCCGCAAAGACGGCAATATCGGCTGGGTTGAGCCAAAAGAAAACTAACTGACAGGGCAAAATTTATGAATATTGCGGACATAATGACCGAAAAAAGTGTTTTCACCGGCATCCGTGCCGCCGGCAAGCGCGAGTTTTTGCAAGATATCGCGAACAAGGCCGCGGCTGTGTGCGGGCTTGACAGCCGGACGATTTTTGACACTTTTTTGGAGCGTGAAAATTTGGGTTCAACCGGTTTTGGCGGCGGCACGGCTTTGCCACACGGCCGGTTTGAAGGCCTGAACAAAGTCTACGCCATATTTGCCAAGCCCTCGGCGCCGATAGAATTTGACGCCATTGACGGCAAACCGGTTGACTTGGTGTTTGCCATGCTTTCGCCGGAAGACAACGGTGCCGATCATCTGACCGCTTTGGCCAAATTGTCGCGCATACTCAAAGATGAAGCGCTGTGCGCCAAATTGCGGCGGATAGAAAAACCGGTTGAACTTTTTGCCATCTTAAACAACGAATAATCAAAAAAACGCCCTTTGGTCACAAAACCAAAGGGTGTTTTTTATATCCGGCATTCCGGAAAAGTCATCGCTCATCTCCGACGCGTCTGCCGGAGAGCCTCGCCCAAAGCCATTGCTGCCGATACGGCCATATTGATTGAGCGTGCCTTTGCATTCATCGGAATCAGCAATCGGGCATCGGCGACACGGTGCACTTCTTCAGGCACGCCGGCGCTCTCGCGTCCCATCAAAATAACATCATTCGGGGCAAATTCAAAATCTGTATAAACCTGTGCGGCATGCGTGGTCATTAACACCAAACGTCCGTATTCTTCGGAATGCGCCGTGCGAAAATCCAAAAAATCCGCCCACGAGGCATGACGCCGGCAGTTGGCCATATCCAGATAATCCATTCCGGCGCGACGCATAGCTTTGTCATTAAACACAAAACCGCACGGTTCTATTATATCCAGCGCCACGTCCAAGCAGGCGCCGAGCCTGAGCAAAGTTCCGGTATTTTGCGGTATATCGGGCTGAAACAAAGCCAAACGCACCAAATTTTTGCCTCCGCCGCCGAGTTAAACGTTGAACAAAAAGTTCATCAAATCGCCGTCCTGAACCACATAGTCTTTGCCTTCCGAGCGCATTTTGCCGGCTTCTTTGCAAGCCTGCTCGCCGCCCAAGGCTATATAATCGGCATAAGAAATCGTTTCGGCGCGAATAAAGCCGCGTTCAAAATCCGAGTGTATAATGCCGGCGCATTGCGGCGCTTTTGAGCCTTTGATAAATGTCCATGCGTGCACTTCTTTAGGTCCGGCGGTAAAAAAGGTCTGCAGTCCTAAAAGCTCATATCCGGCGCGGATAATCTTCGCCAGACCGGTTTCCTTGAGTCCCAAAGACTCCAAAAACTCCTGTTTTTCAGCCGTTGATTCAAGCTGCGCGACTTCTGACTCTATCTCGGCCGAAATAATCACCGCTTGCGCGTTTTCGGCTTTGGCTTTGGCAAACACCGCTTCCGAAAATTTATTGCCGTCGGCCGCCGATTCTTCATCGACATTGCACACATACAAGACCGGCTTGGAAGTCAAAAGCTGCAACATCCGATATGCCTTAAGCGCGTCTTTGTCTGTTGCGGCAGGAGCGGCCGTACGCGCCGGCCTGCCGGACTTGAGGGCAGCAATCACCGGTTCCATAACCTTAACATTAACCATAGCCTCTTTATCGCCGCCGCGGGCTTTTTTTTGCGCTTGATCAAACCGTTTTTCCAAAGATTCCAAATCGGCAATCATCAACTCGGTTTCCACAATCTCGGCATCGCGCACCGGATCAACACTGCCCTCAACGTGAGTAATGTTCTCATCCTCAAAACACCGCAAAACGTGAATAATGGCGTCCACCTCACGGATATTAGCCAAAAACTGGTTGCCCAACCCCTCCCCTTTGGAGGCGCCTTTAACCAAGCCGGCAATATCTACAAATTCAAGCTGCGTCGGCACAATGTTTTTAGGCTTCACCAGTTCCACCAGCTTGTCCAAACGTTTGTCCGGCACCGCCACGCGACCGGTATTCGGCTCAATCGTGCAAAACGGAAAATTCGCCGCCTGCGCCGCAATCGTCTGCGTGAGAGCATTAAACAAAGTCGATTTTCCGACATTCGGCAAGCCGACAATTCCACAATTAAACCCCATTTGTTCGGTTCTCCTGTTTTTTATGTTGCAAATCGCCGATTTTGTTGCAAAAAACTACCATTCCGTCTTTCAGCAGAGTTTCTATGGCCGTCGCCACAATTTCGATTCCCTCGGCCACGGCGTCTTCATCGGCCTTGGAAAAACGGCTCAAGACATGATTAATCACCATTTCACCGCTGCCCTGCGGATGCCCGACCCCGATCCGAATACGGTTATAATCGGGCGTTACCGCCGCATCAACGGACTTAATGCCGTTATGCCCGCCGCTGCCACCGCCGAGCTTAGCTTTGACTTTGCCGGCCGGCAAATCGATGTCATCATGTATCACCACAATATCGGCCGGCAAAATCTTATAAAAATGCGCGGCCTTAACCACCGCATTGCCGGATGCATTCATAAAAGTCTGCGGCTTGACAAGTAGGCATTTCTGCCCGCCGATGCTTCCTTCGGCGACCTCGGCATCAAATTTATCGCGCCACGGACCGAACCCAAACGCCTGATGCAGTGTGTCAGCCGCCCAAAAACCGACATTGTGTCTGGTTTTGGCATATTCCGCCCCGGGGTTGCCCAATCCGACAATAAGAAACATTAGTCTCAAATCCAAAAAATTTTTACCAAACGGCCGGAGAGATTATCAAAAAACCGCTCCGGCCGTTTTCACATTGTGATTAATAAATTACTGTCTGATAAAGTCAACGTGAAGCGGCGTATCCGTCACCGGATGAAACTGCACGTCCTGACATTTGACTTTGTGCTTTTTGCCGTCGAGCACAACCGTAATGTCGGCATCATAAAAACCGACAGTGTCAAGCGCTTTTTCCAGCTCGACCGGATGCAAAGAAATCATAACCGATTCCTGTTTATTGCCATAAATAACGGCGGGAACTCTGCCCTCACGACGACACGCGCGAGCTGCCCCCTTACCTGCTTTCTCACGTTTTTCAGCGTTAAAAGTGATTTCTACCATGGTTGTTTCCTCTAAAAAATTATCATTCAAAACCTGTCGAACCTCCAGGGGTGTCCGAACAAGCATTTGACTCATACAACCCTTTTATCCTTTTTTCAAGGACTTTTTGCATAAATTTGCGGTCTAAATCCGAAAAGATGTGACGCAGCGCACGGCATGACTGTTTTGAGGTCCGGTAAGCCAAGCTTCGCCGCTGGTGCCATAGATGCCCCAAACCGCGAAAGATCCGGTAGATCCGACAGATGAGGTCCAATAAAGAGGATCACTAATCGTCGTTTTTCCAAGCTTGTTCAGCGTCGCATTCAGAACGGTTTTGTTTTTTACCATCTCGACCAATTCGCCGCCGGCCGGCAAATACCAACCGTCTGCGGTACCGGCCGAACCGCTGGTAGAATTGCAATACTTCGCAGCCGGATTATTAACCGTGAGCAGGCATTGCGAATTTTCAGCGCCGGAAAAGCTACGCTCTACATCCTGTTCTGAATATATCTCCGACAAGCAGGATACCTTGGTATTGTTTCCCCAGCTCATCTTTTTTTCTTCCATAGAAATAAGCAGGCCCGATTTACCGCCGGAATCCACCGACAACACTACGCCAATCGGTGTCCGTCCTGAGAGAACGTTCATTGCACAAGTGCCACCCTCATAATAAATCGAACCGACCTGACAGGACATTTGAACAGAAGGCGCAGGGGCATTTTCCGACATTTTTTTGACACACCGAACCGTATACCTCCCATCCTTTGATATATTATTTATATCATCCGCTACCTCATCTGAATGACTCCAAGCCCGATTTGAATCGTTTTCAGTCGAAGTCCACATAATTGAATCTGCGTCTCCTAACGCTTCGTAGCCGAGTTTTTCCAAAGTTGCATTTATCACACTGCCGTTTTTTATCATCTCGTCCATTTCTCCCAGTGCCGGCAAATACCATCCGAAAGCGCCTTTGCCATCGGTTTTATAAGAATTGCAGTATTGTGCTGCTGGAGAATTGGCGGCCAACATCAGACATGCTGTATTTGAGTCTCCGGAAAAATCCTGTATGGCAGCGGTTCCCGAACTATAATTTGTCAAACAAGACACGTCTGTATTATCGTCGGCCCAACTATCCACGTATTCCTGCAACGCGACAATAAAACTCTTATCTCCGTTCAAATAGGCCACCACACCAATCGGCGTTTTGCCGCCGATAATCCTTGACGAACAGGTGCCGTCAGAATAATAAATCGCTCCGACGGCGCAAATATCTTCATCTTCGGTCACTTTATATTTTTCCACACAAGTTTTGCCGGCGGGGCAGGAATCCAGGAGCTTTGGCGCAACATGAGCGCAGATTTTATAATTGATGTCAAAGGGGCAGTAAATATAGTTTTCGCAATCCGGAACATCGGCCGTGCTGTAACCCAGACTTGCGCAGTCGCCGCTGATGCAATTGGCCCAAGCCGACGCCGTGAACATTGTTCCGATACTCAATGCCGCCGTAAACGATAACTTTTTCATTCCTGCCTCCGTAAAAAACTTTTCTTTTATTTTAGCAGGAGACTATGGGGTCTAAATCAGTTATTTTACGCAGCAGACAAAAATCGCTTT
Organism: uncultured Alphaproteobacteria bacterium; assembly: GCA_947588275.1. Taxonomy (GTDB): domain Bacteria; phylum Pseudomonadota; class Alphaproteobacteria; order RF32; family CAG-239; genus CAZU01. Next base: position 13,425 of record CANPYJ010000023.1, read on the forward strand.
TCCGAAAAACTATTTGGTAACAATCACCATCGCTTCTCTGAGCAGTCGGCCGTTAAGCATATACCCGGTCTGAAGTTCCGAGATAATGGTACCGACAGGTTTGCTCTTGTCTTCGACTTCCTGAATAACTTGATGAAAGTTCGGATCAAAGACCGTGCCGACAATATCCATTTTGCTGATGCCGAATTTCTCAAAAACCTTCATCAGCTCGGCTTCCGTAAGTTCCACGCCTTTTTTCAAAGCCTCGCAGCTTCCGGCATCATTATCCACGGCTTCAATTGCCCGATGCAGGTTGTCGGCCACCGAAAGCAGACTCTTGGCAAACGACGATATGGCATATTTGTTGTTCTTGTCAATTTCCTGCGCGCAGCGTTTTTTGGTATTTTCAACCTCGGCGGCCGCCCGCAGATAATCCTCTCGCAACTGCTGATTTTGCGCCCGCAGTTCTTCCAAAGCCGCGTCCGGAGTCGATTCCTCGGCAGATTCCTGCGGATTTTCGTCGGTTTCTTCGTTGTCCAGACCGGCCGCCGCCAATTCTTCGTCGGTGAGGTCTGGTGCGGACGTTTCATGATGATGGTTTTTGTTCTTGCTCATAGCTTTTTCTCTTTAAAACGATGTTTTGCGTGTGTATATATATAAGGAATTTAATGACTAATACTTGACAAGTCAAGAGCGATAGTTTTTATATAAGCTTATATAAGCTTTTCGATTTAATTATTTTTGTATTCCTGAAAGATTTGATATGACGACTTATAATGCGGCTTCGGATTCTAATTTGCTCCGGCTTCTTCCCAAAGGGTTCAACAAAAGAAAATTTACAATTACTTATCCGACGACGACCAATCCTTGTCTCCAAGAAATTCAAAATTTATCGCGTATTCAGTGTTTTGGCAAAACTCCGTGGCCGCAGATTGACAAGATTCGCGGCTGGATGGTGTCGGCCGAGACGGCCACTTTTATGAAATGGGGCGGCCTGGGGATGATTGCCACCGAATTGCCGGAAGCCTTCAACGCTTGCTTCGGCGACAACGGTGAATCTCTGGTCGTGGTCACACCGCTATATTTGGGAAACACCGGCAAAAAGAAAGCCGAACTCAAAAACAACATCTATTACGGCGCCGAACACCGTGAAATCAAACTGGAACACATTGCCTCTCTGGCGGTACCTTTTATCGGCGAAAAAGACAAGTTGGCCAAACAGCCGGTGGAAGTTTATATCGGCCAATTTGCAAACTGCAAATACGTCTTCCTTGCCAACGAACGTTTCTTTGACATCAATCCGCACAAGGACAACCCGCCGGCGCAGGACGGCTGCTATATTCTCAACCAATACGGCATCAACGAAGTCGAGCGGTTTGCGTTTTTTTCCAAAGCGGTTTATGCCCTTATTTGCAAGCTCGCCGAAAAGTCACTGCCGCAGATTGAACTGCCCAATGTAATCATCGCCAACGATTGGCACAGCGGCGCGCTCTCCGGCTTGCTCAAATATTTTACGACCGCGCAAGCGGAATTCCGGCTGATGAACCCCAATTTGGCGACAAAAATCAAAAATTTGCCGATAGTGCATATTGCCCATCACCTCGGGTATCAGGGCTGGGACTACGAAAATACGGCCAAAATCCTTAATTCTCTGTATGAGCACACGACCAACCTCATTTTCAAAAATGCCAAAGCGGTCAAAAACAGCAACCCCCGCGGCACCCATACGCTCATTGTGCATGACTGCTACAATCAGGCCTCGTGCAATTTTCACTTGGCCGACCGTGTGGTAACCGTGTCCAAAAACTATTTGGAAGAAGTCTCAAGCGAACTCGGATTCGGCTTCGACTTTCGCGACATCTTAAAAATCCGCAAAGACCACCGCAGCTTTTTTGGCATTGTCAACGGCTATGACAAAAAGCTCATCTCTCCCAACAGCGATAAAATCAACGCCGTCAACAAATATTTCAGCGGCACGGATTTTCGCACCTATGACGAAAATTTGCTCAATCTGAAACAGCACAACAAAGTCGAGTTCATTAAACTGATTTCCAAAATTGCCACCGACAAAAAATATAAACAGCAAGTTATTCCGCTGATAGACATTTACAAGTTTGCAGATGTCTCCAAACTTATCAAAAACCCCGAAAAAACGCCTGTCATTTGCGCCACCAGCCGTTTAGTGGAACAAAAAGGCTACGACATTGCGGCGCAGGCCATTCTTAATTTGGCCAACAAATATGCCGCCGCTCAAATTGAGCATCCGGTTTTTGTGATGGGCGGCGCCGGTGACACGGCTTTGTTTGAAATGCTGACCAAAGTACGTGACAAAATCGAAAAACTCAATCCTCAGCTGGCCAAGCGCATTTTCATCTTCCGCGGATATAAAGACGAATTTGCCTATGCCATTCAGCTGGCGTCGGATTTTTATATGATGCCGTGTCGATTTGAACCGTGCGGCCTCACCCAAATGGAAGCCATGGCCAAAGGCGCCTTGCCGGTGGCAACGTCGACCGGCGGTTTGGTAGACACGATAGAAGACGGCACGGACGGTTTTCGCACCGAGGTTTTCTTTGCCGAAGGACGGCGGGTTTATGGCAATAACCTTACGGCCAAACGCCTCAAAAACAACGAAAACGCCTATACCGAAACCCTGGACAAAGCCCTAAGCACGTTTTATGACACGCCGAACCTCATAAAATCTATGCAACGCAACGCCATGAGCAAAGATTTCAGCTGGAATGTCAAAGACGGCTCCGTTTACAAATATCACAATCTGCTCTTGAGCGGACACCTCTGATTAGTTTGCTTCGTTTTCATCATTCGACCGATGACCGTTCAAATTGTCCAAAAACTGGTGTTCAATCTTCATATACTGAGTTGACAGCCAGCGCGAGCGAAACACGGCCAAAACCGTCAATCCCAACAGCAGCGCCGTCATCTTCGGATTCTCGGTCAAAAACAAATGCACCGCCGCCACAATAAACAGCATCACCACAATCAGCCGAAAACTGGTGAGCAAAATCAGCGGCAGCCGGTTGACCTTATTTGACGACCAAAGTTTGTAGTACAGCGCCGCGATTTTGTGATTGGATATAAAATAGTCCAACGCCGCTTCAGCCTGACCGCTTATTTTGCACACGCCCAGCGCCGCGCCGACTTTTTGCAGCGGGGTTGGGCCGTCTTGAGGCCGTTTCGCCTTATAAGAACTCAGACGGCACAACGCGGCGGCAATTTTTTGTTTGAGATACAACGGCAAAATTCCTTCCCAACCGATTAACGCTTTCAAAAACGGCGACATCAACGCCAACGTTATCGCCGTCACCGTAACGCGCGCCCACAGATTAGGCAGCAGCGCATGCACCCACGGTTTGATGAAATAAGTTGCCGTCAGCAACACCGCCGTCAATACCATCGACACCAAAATCAACCGCAACGTATAGTTCTTAAACAACAGTTTCCAGCGCCGTTCCTCTATTTGAGATTCTGCTGCGGGTGCGGCGTTGCGCTCAATATAGCCCAGCCATTTTTCAGGCAGCAGCCGACGCCCGAAATCATAAAACGGATCCGCCGCCTTAATCATCATTGGCGTAAAAAACGTGGTAATAACCGACACGGCGACGATTGTCGGATAAACCCGCTCGTTCAAAACCCCGAGGCTCATTCCCAAACCGGCGATAATAAACGCAAACTCGCCTACTTGCGCCAGCGAAAATCCGCCCTCGACGGACGTTTTGAGGTTCTGTCCCGAAAACAAAAACCCAATGCACGAAAAAAAGACCTTGCCGATGACCACAACCAAAGTAATCACGGCTATCGGCTTGGCATAAACCAAAAACATCGCCGGATTAACCATCATACCGACCGAAACAAAAAACACCGCTCCAAAAAAATCCTTAAGCGGCTTCAACACATGTTCAATCCGGTGTGTAAGCTCGGTTTCGGCTAAGATAGAACCCATCACAAAAGCTCCCAACGCCGACGAAAAACCCGAATATGTAGCCAGCAAAACCATTCCGAAACACAAACTCACGGTTATCAACAGCAACATTTCGTCATTAAGCAACGCAATAATTCTGCTCAAAAAAGTCGGCACCAGATAAATCCCTATGACAAAGCACAACACCAAAAAGAACGCCAGTTTCAAAGTGCTGACCATAAGCTCGGTACTGTTGATTACGCTTGAAAGAGCAATTGTCGGAAGCAAAACCAAAAGCAGAATGCCGACCATGTCTTCCACCACCAGCACCCCGAAGACCAAATCGGTAAAGCGCCGTTTTTTAATGTTAAGATCGTCAAAAGCCTTAATGATAATGGTGGTTGACGACATGGAAATCATGCTGCCCAAAAAGAAACTGTCTGTTGCCGGCCATCCCAAAAGCAGCCCCGTGTTATAGCCTGCAAACAACATAAACACGATATTGGCCAGCGCGGTAATCATAGCCGACTTGCCGACATTTATCATTTTGTGAAAACTAAACTCAAGCCCCAGTCCGAACAACAAAAAGATAACCCCGATGTCGGCCCATAAGGCCAAATTTTCCTTATCCGTCACCGTCGGCAACAGATTAAAATACGGACCGGCCAAAATACCGGCCAAAATATAGCCCAAGACCGTCGGTTGGCTGAGTTTTTTGAACACCAGCGTAATTATTCCGGCATAAATCGTAATCAGTGTCAAGTCTACAAGCAGTGTCGGTATGGAATGCATAGCTTCTTCTTTGCATCAAATAAAAGACGATTAAAAATATCAACTTTTCCATAAAAAAATATTAATCATCGCCAAAATTTGTAGTATAGTGGTGGCCAAAAGGAGAAAATCATGACAGATAATTCCGCTGCCGCTGCGCCGCGCGCCATGCGCATCAACATCGGCATCATCGGCTGCCGCAACGCCGGCAAATCTTCACTTATCAATGCTCTTTGCGGACAGGAAGTCGCCATTGTGTCCCCGCAGGCCGGCACCACTACCGACGCGGTGGCCAAGCCGTACGAGCTTTTGCCGCTCGGACCGGTGACTTTTTTTGACACTGCGGGACTGGACGATGAAGGCGAACTCGGCCAACAGCGCATAAAAGCCACCCGCCGCGTGCTCGCAAAGGCAGATTTGGCCTTGCTGACCGTTGGCGCACAAGGATTGTTGCTGGCCGACAAAACCTATGTTGCCGAACTTAAAGAGCTAAACATTCCGTTTGCCGTGGTTTTCAATAAAACCGACTTGGCCAAACCGACTCAGGCTGATTTGGACTGGCTGGCCAAACAAAACGTTCCTTTTGTCTGCGCTTCGGCGGCAAAAAACATTAATATTGATCAAGTCAAACAAATGCTCGTCTCGCTGGCACCGACGGAACTCAAGGCCGATCCATTGTTGGCCGGAGATTTGTTCGCCAAAGGAGACATCGTGGTTTTGGTGGTTCCGATTGACTTTTCGGCACCCAAAGGGCGATTGATTTTGCCTCAAGTTCAGGTCTTGCGCGAAATTTTGGACCGCGGCGCCCGCGGCGTGATTGCCAAAGAAACCGAACTCGCCGCCATGCTCAACGATCTCAAACGACAACCCGCCTTGGTTATTACGGACTCTCAAGCGATTAAAAAAGTGGCGGCGATTGTTCCGCCGGAGATTCCGCTGACCACATTTTCAATTTTGTTTGCCCGCGCCAAAGGCGATTTGAACACCCTTTGCGCAGGCGCCAAAGCCATTGACAATCTGCGCGACGGCAGCCGGGTTCTGATTGCCGAGGCTTGTTCGCATCACGTATTGTCCGATGACATCGGCAAAGTCAAAATTCCTAATTGGCTTCGTCAATACACAGGCAAAGACTTGCGGTTTGAGTTTTGTCAGGGCAGCGATTTTCCGGAAGACTTGGAGCAATTTTCGCTGGTGGTTCATTGCGGTGCTTGCATGCTTAACCGCACCGAAATGGTGCATCGGCTCAACGAATGCACTCGCCGCGGCGTTCCTATGGCCAATTACGGCGTGGTTATTTCCAAAACTCAGGGCATTTTGGACCGTGTTCTCAGCCCTTTCAAATTGAAATAGAGCAACAATCAGAGAAAAAAAACTATAACATAATAAAAAGGGCGAAAACAGCGCCGACAGAAGAGTTTGCAGAACAAGAAAATTTTAACGCATAAAATTTTCAAATTCCGCAAGCTCTCCGACGCGTTGTCATACGCCCTTTCTGCCTACGGCTTTTATATATTTCAGGCCTCTAAATCCGAGCCGTCTTCCTGATTGACTCTCTTGGCCGATAGTTTGATTTTGCCGCGATTGTCAGAACCCAGACATTTAACCCAAATCTGATCGCCTTCTTTATAGAAATCAGAAACCGAAGCAATCCGCTCGTTTTTGACTTCAGAAATGTGAACCAGACCTTCGGTCGTGCCGAGGAAACGGACAAATGCGCCAAAATCCATAATTTTGGTAATGGTACCATGATAAATTTTGCCCGGCTCCGGCTCCGCCACAATACCCATAATCCACTCCAGCGCGGCATCGCCTTCTTCTTTTTTCATTGAGGCAATCTTAACAATGCCGGTTTCCTCAATATCGATTTTGGTATGCGTCTTTTCGACAATCTCGCGGATAACTTTACCGCCGGTACCGATGACATCGCGAATTTTATCAACCGGAATCTTAATCGCCACAATTCGTGGCGCACGATCAGACACATGCGGACGCGGCTCGGCAATGGCCTTTGCCATTTCGCCCAAAATGTGAATCCGACCCTCATGCGCTTGCGCCAGCGCCGTCTTCATAATTTCTTTGGTGATGGAGGTGATTTTGATATCCATCTGTAAAGCGGTGACGCCGTCTTTGGTTCCGGCGACCTTAAAGTCCATATCGCCGAGGTGATCTTCGTCCCCTAAAATATCGGTCAAAACCGCGACCCGTCCGTCGTCTTCCTTAATGAGCCCCATGGCGATACCGGCCACAGGTTTAATCATCGGCACACCGGCGGCCATCAGAGACATGGTAGAACCGCAAACCGTGGCCATGGAAGACGAACCGTTTGACTCCATAATCTCCGAAACCACGCGCACCGTATAGGGAAAAGCGTCTTTGTCTTTCGGCATCATCGGATGAATTGCGCGCCAAGCCAGTTTTCCGTGGCCGATTTCGCGGCGGCCGGGGCTGCCCAAACGTCCGCACTCGCCAACCGAGAACGGCGGGAAGTTGTAGTTGAGCATAAAGTCTTCTTTATACTCTTCCATCAAACCGTCAACAACCTGCGCATCTTCGCCGGTGCCCAGCGTGGTTATAACCAGTGCCTGCGTTTCGCCGCGCGTAAACAGTGCCGAACCGTGTGCCGTCGGCAGCAGGTCCACCTGACACTCAATCGGGCGCACCGTTTTAGTATCACGCCCGTCAATGCGGCGGCCGGTGGTCAACACGCTCTCGCGCATGACCTTATGCATCAGTTTTTCAATAGCATCCTGCGCATAACGTTGTTCAAATTCGTTTTCCGGATCAAGCGTAGCCTTAAACTTCTCTGACGCGACACCGATCAGCTCGCCGCGCTTAAGCTTGTCGGTCTCTTTGAAGGCCTCTTCAAAATCTTTGCCAAAACCGTCGGCCAGACGCTTATAAAGTTCGTCAAACTCCGGCGGAAATTCCGGCGTTTCCCATTTTTCTTTGCCGGCTTCGGCAGCCATTTCGCCAATCAGCTTTATCACCGGCTGGAAGCTCTCAAACCCGAACATAACAGCGCTCAGCATTGTGTCTTCAGACAATTCCTGCGCTTCGGATTCCACCATCAACACGCCTTCCGACGTACCGGCGACCACCAGTTCCAAATCGGTAGTTTTGAGTTGTTCGATTGTCGGATTAAGAATAAACTCGCCGTTTTTATACCCGACTTTGGCGCCACCGATAGGCCCAAGAAACGGAATCCCCGAAACCGCCAGCGCCGCCGACGCGGCAATCATTGCCGGAATATCAGAGTCGGTATTCTGATCATGCGCCAAAACGGTGCAAATAATCTGCACTTCGTTTTTGAAAGCATCCGGAAACAGCGGGCGAATAGGCCTGTCAATCAGACGCGAGAGCAAAACTTCGCGCTCTGAGGGTTTGCCCTCCCGTTTCATAAAACCGCCGGGAACCTTGCCGGTGGCATAATATTTTTCCTGATAGTTCACGGTTAAAGGAAAGAAATCCTGATCTGCTTTGACCTCTTTTGCCGCACATACCGTTGCAATAACTTCCGTTTCTCCATACCGAACAACCACGGCTCCGGTCGCCTGTCTGGCCAATTTGCCTGTTTCCAAAACCAATTTGCGGCCGCCCCATTCCATTTCCTTGCGGCACACCTTAAAATCAATCATATTTCTCTACCTTTCTCTAAAATCTATTTTCTTCAAAAACCTCTACCTGCCCAACGCAGGATTTATATAAAAAGCGGTGCGCCGACCGGCTTGCGGCCAAACGCACCAAAACTTTTTACTTTCTCAAATCGAGTTTTTTAATCAAAGCCTGATAGCGCTCTTCACTCTTGTTTTTCAGATAATCCAGCAAGTGACGGCGGCGGCTGACTTTTTTCATCAGTCCCAAACGCGAGTGGGTATCTTTGGCATGAGTCTTAAAATGCTCAATCAGATTATTGATTTCCGCGGTCCAGATGGCAATCTGAACTTCCGGCGAACCGGTATCGTTCGGATTAAGCCCATAAGCCTGAACCAGTTTCTTTTTATCTTCGTTTGAAATCGACATCAGTATTTTCCTTTTGTTATTCAAAGTTAAAAACCCGAACCGGCGAGATTTTGCGCTCGTCGATTCGCACAATTGCCACCAGCTCTCCGTCGACCACGGCGGCTGCCTCTTTTCCGCTGAGGTCTGCAACCTCACAAGCCTTGGGAGACAAGCTCTGCCCGTGCCGAAGTTTGCCGGCGTCTGCTTCGGTTACGGCGATGACCGCGATGTCGCGCAGACACGTTATTACCGGAAGCAAAACTTTTTGGCGTTCCTCAACATACTCTATATTTTTTAAATTTTCCAGCAAAATTTTGTGACTCAGGTCAAATTTTCCGCATTTGGTCCGTCTGAGCGTCCGCAAATGTCCCCAAGTTCCGAGTCGTGCCGCAATATCCGCTCCCAACGTGCGTATATATGTCCCTTTGGAACATTGTACCCGACACCGCACCGAGTCGCCTTCGGCGGACAAAAGCTCCAAACCGTAGATGGTCACCCGCCGCGAGGGCATTTCGACTTCGCGTCCTTGTCTGGCCAACCGATAAGCGCGTTGTCCGTTGATTTTGACGGCCGAATAAACCGGCGGCGTCTGCTCAATTGTCCCCACAAATTGCGTCAATGCCCGCGCCACCTCGGCGCCACTGGGAATCCGTCCGCCATGTGCCGTAATCTGCCCGTCACGGTCCAGCGTATCGGTCGCGATACCGAATTGCAGTTCAAACTCATATTCCTTGTCGCCGTCAGTCACCAAAGGCACCAACTTGGTAGCTTCGCCGAAAGCAATCGGCAGCACGCCGGTGGCAAACGGATCCAATGTGCCGCAATGTCCGCACTTGACCGCCCGCAGCAAATGCCGGCACTGCCCGACCGCCTGCGTAGAACCAAGCCCCTCCGGTTTGTCCAGCACCAGCCAGCCGCTGATATGATCGCCTTTGTGTTTCATTCTGTTTCCCTGTTTTTCTATTTTGTAGCGGCCGGCACACCGCTTGTCAAACTAAAAAAAGCGCGGCCGTATGGCAGCGCTTTTTCATTTCGTTTGCTAATAATAATAGCGCCGACACAACCGAAGACTGCCGTCATCGCAGGGAGTGACGAAACTATTATCAATCACTACCTCCCCGCGGTCAAAACCTTGGGCTTTTGTCCGTACCTCATATGCCGCAATCACATGTCTTTCACCCCCGCAACGGGCCAAAACGACATACTTAAACGGCAGGCGTTCGTTGGTACACTTCAAAACTTTTACCACATTATGGGCAAATTTTCCCGTGCCGGAAAGCAAAACCTCAAAATCTTGCTCGCGGCAGGGTTCATTCTGTGTAAGCTGCAACAATTGTCCGTCGTGCAGATAGTGAAATGACTGATCTATCACCAAGAACGCTCCTTCTTGTTTGAAAGAACGGCAGCTTCTGACTTTTTTGTAGGAATCCGTTTCATCATCATAGCGTCGTATGACAATATGGTTTTCCGATACTCTGATAAATTGGAACAAAGATTGCTCCGAAATTTCATGTTTCATAATAAATAAATTAAAAATTAAACTGTGCCTCTCGTTTAGCACCGTCAGTTCGCGTTGTCAATAAAAAACCTCCGTCCGGAGGCTTGGTTTTATTTCAAATCCTGAGCGACGCGCGGATCGCGGAGCAGGCGTTCAATATTGTCGACAGCTTCAAAACTCTTGTCGACCCTGAAGTTAATTTCCGGCACAAAGCGCAGCGACGTTTTGGCCGCCACCTGTTTGCGAAAAAAGTTTGCCGCCAGTTGCAAACCGCCCAAAACTTCTTGCAAAAAAGCACCGTTGGTCGTCATAAACCATACGGTGCAATATTTCAAATCGGGCGACACGGTCACTTTGGTCACGGTGACCATTGTGTCGATTCCCTCCAGATTATGCACTTCGCCGCGGTCAATAAAGTTAACGATAATCTTGCGAATTTCCTGTGCCACCCGCAATTGACGCTGAGAAGGTTCTTTGCTGCTTTCGGCCATTATTGTTCTCCTTTTATTGGTTGATTACTTCACGCTGTCCGGAATGATTCGGCGCCGACACAATCCCCTCGTCTTCCATCCGTTCAATCAACAGAGCGGCGCGGTTATAACCGATGCGCAACCGCCGCTGAACATAACTGATGGAGGCCTTGTTGTCATTTTGCACAATCTGCACCGCCTGCCGATAGAGGTCATCATCGCTGCCGCTACCGAAATCGCCGCTGTCAAAAACGGCGCTGCCGCTTTTGTCCGAAAGCTCGCCCTCGGTAACCGATTCGACATATTGCGGCGCGCCCTGCGTCTTCAAAAACTCGACAATCTGCTCCACCTCACTGTCTTTGACAAACGGCGCATGAATACGGTTTGGCCTTTGTCCGGCCGGCATATAAAGCATATCGCCCATTCCCAGAAGCTGCTCGGCGCCCTGTTCACCCAAAATGGTGCGGCTGTCAATTTTGGAAGTTACCTGAAAACTGATTCGGGTTGGGAAATTGGCCTTGATGGTACCGGTAATCACATCCACCGACGGCCGCTGGGTCGACATAATCAAATGGATGCCGGCCGCGCGCGCCATTTGCGCCAGCCGCTGAATGGCCGCTTCCACGTCTTTGCCGGCAACCAGCATCAAATCGGCCATCTCGTCGACCACAATCACAATATAGGGAAGCGGGCTCAAATCCAGTTCCTGGTCTTCGTAAATCGGCTTGCCCGTTTCCATATCAAAACCCGTCTGCACCTTGCGGCTGACTTTGCCACCGCTGGCCTTAAGCTCCTCAAGCCGTTTGTTATAACCGCTGATGTTCCGCACATTAAGCTGCGCCATTGCGCGGTAGCGGTCTTCCATTTCTTTGACCGCCCACTTAAGTCCGACAACCGCCTTGGAGGGATCGGTAATCACCGGCGTAAGCAAATGCGGAATGCCGTTATACATTGTAAACTCAAGCATTTTCGGATCAATCATAATCAGCTTGCATTCATCGGGACGCATTTTGTATAGCAGAGAGATAATCATTGAGTTAACCCCTACCGACTTGCCCGAACCGGTTGTTCCGGCCACCAGCAAGTGCGGCATTTTGGTTAAATCGGCATAGACATTTTTGCCCCCGATGTCTTTACCCAGCGTAATGGTCAACGCTTGTTTGGATTCTCTGAATTCGTCGCTTTCCAAAAGCTCGCGCAGATACACGATTTCGCGCTTGGGATTCGGCAGTTCGATACCGATGGTATTAGATCCCGGAACCACCGCAATACGCACCGATACCGCGCTCATAGAGCGGGCAATATCGTCAGCCAGTCCGATAACGCGGGCGCTTTTTGTCCCCGGCGCCGGTTCCAGTTCATAGAGCGTAACCACCGGCCCCGGCCGCACTTTGACGATTTTTCCGTTAACGCCGAACTCTTGCAGCACGCCTTCAAGATCGGCCGCAATGCGCTCCAACTCTTTTTGGTTGACGTTATCGGCCTTTTCTTTGTTGGCCGTCAGCAGATTAATGTCGGGAAACCGATAACCGTCATCCGTTGCCCGCGGCTTATACGGTGCAGGCTTGGACGATTCTTGCAGTTTTGGCGCGATTTGCGGCGCGTTTCCGACTGCGGCCGCCGACGGCGTTTCTTCCCGCAGTTGCGGTTCCTTGCGTTCCCGCGGTTCTTTGCGCCGCCGCGGCGATGCCGAAACCGCCGGCCGCCGCAGCATCTGCCACACGCGTCGGATTCCGCGAACTGTCAGCATACAACCGGCAACTATGGCCAAAGCGATTTTTCTGAACAGCCTGTACCAACCGCCAAAGGTAATTCCGCAAGCCAAATTAAACGACACCAGCGACAACAGCAACAACACCGCGGCCAAAACGTGCCGACTGTAAGCAAAAGCCGAAAAACGGCTGAGCAAAGTCATAATGTTTTGCGCTAAAAAGCCTCCGATGTTGCCGCCTGTTTTGAATTCGCCGACAGACTGCACGGTCACGCCAAACAGCGTCGCCAAAGACGTTGCGCCGAGTCCAAAAGCAAACAGCCGCCACCACGGATGCACCATTTCACGCAACCGCAAAAATCCGTATCCCCAGATGAGCGGCGCAATCAAAAAAATCGGCAATGCCAAGCCCCACCAATTTAAAATTATGTCGGCGCTGTTGGCTCCGTAATGCCCAAGCAGGTTAGCCACCGGATGCGACGACGCCATATTGGGAGAGGCATCCGACACATGAAAAAACAGGCAGCTGGCAAGCAGACTGAACACCCACAATATCAGCCCGGCTCCGCACAACCGGCGCGCCCATTGGCGAACTTTTGATTTTTGTTTTGTTTTGCGTTTTGCCATAGAGTTCCGACCTATCAAACAAATTTTCGATGTTGCAAAGTATAGTCCCAATTTGTCAATATTCTCTTAACAAAACCGCTTTAAGACTTGACTTTTGCCGCTTATGGGCTAAACCTGAACAGGTTATGAATAACGAGGATAGTATTCAGATGAAAACTGCTTTTGTTTTTCCCGGCCAAGGCTCGCAATTCGTCGGCATGGGAAAAGAACTGGCCGAAAATTTTGCTTCGGCGCGAGAAGTTTTTGCAGAAGTCAACGATGCTCTCAATCAAGATTTGTTCCGCCTCATGACCGAGGGACCGGAGCAGGAGCTCACTCTCACGGCCAATGCTCAGCCGGCGCTGATGGCGCATTCTCTGGCAGTGGTCAGAGTATTGGCAAAAGAATTCGGTATCAACCTCAAAGATTATGCAAGTTTTGTGGCCGGCCACTCTTTGGGCGAATATTCCGCTGCCTGTGCAGCCGAAGTTTTCTCATTGACAGACACGGCCAAACTGCTCCGTACCCGCGGCGACGCCATGCAAAAGGCTGTTCCCGTCGGGTTCGGGGGCATGGCTGCGGTTATCGGTGCGACATATTCGGACGTTGTGGCGTTGGCCAAAACCTGCGCCGACAGCCGTTATGTCTGCGTTGCCGCCAACGACAATGCCGATGGGCAGGTCGTTTTGTCCGGACACATGGAAGCCATTGACAAGGCGGTGGAAATTGCCGCCGATTTTGGCGCCAAGCGTTGCATCAAGCTTCCTGTCAGCGCGCCTTTTCATAGCCCGCTCATGCAGCCCGCGGCCGAAGTCATGGCCTGCGCCTTAAAACAGGTTGCGGCTCAAGACGCGCAAATTCCGCTGATTTCCAACGTCAGCGTTGAGGCCGTAACCGACAAAGCGCAGATTATCGCCAATCTGATTGCGCAGGTCACGGGGTCTGTCCGCTGGCGCGAAACGGTTGACCGTTTGGCGGCCGAAGGCATAACGCGCACGGTAGAACTCGGTGCCGGCAAAGTGCTTTCGGGCATCATTAAACGCAGCCACAAAGAAATAACCGCCGTCTCGGCCGGAACAATTGCCGAGATTGAAGAACTGGCCCGAATTTTGGCCGATTGATTTTAACCTTTATAAGGAAAACGCAAATGTTCAGACTTGATGGAAAAGTTGCACTCATAACCGGCGCTGCCGGCGGCATCGGTGACAAGATTGCCCGCACGTTGCACGCTCAAGGCGCCATTTTGGCGCTGACCGACATGCGCGAGGAACCCATGCTCAAGCTCAAAGCCGAACTCGGCGACAATGTTGAAGTTTTTACCGCCAATCTTACCAACGCCGACGATGTCAAAAATCTGGTGTCCGATGTTGAAGCCAAGCTCGGCCGCATTGACATTTTGGTCAACAACGCCGGCCTCACCCGCGACAACTTGTTTATCCGCATGAGCGACGAAGATTGGCAGCTGGTGCTTGACGTCAATCTTTCGGCCGGATTCAAGCTGGCCAAAGCGGCAGTCCGCGGAATGATGAAACGGCGTTTCGGCCGCATCATCGGCATCGCTTCGGTGGTCGGTGTCACCGGCAACGCCGGCCAGGCCAACTACTCGGCTTCCAAAGCCGGCATGATTGCCATGAACAAATGTTTGGCGCAAGAAGTCGGTTCCCGCGGCATCACCGTCAACTCGATTGCTCCGGGTTTTATCCGCACGCCGATGACCGACGTTTTGCCCGATGACGTCAAGGCCGCACTGTTGGCCAAAATTCCGGAAGCCAAGCTTGGCGAAGCGCAAGACATAGCCAACGTGGTTGCCTTTTTGGCCAGTGACGAGGCGCAATACATCACCGGTCAGACCATCAATATCAACGGTGGAATGGCAATGATTTAGGCCGATTTGCCTGTACTGAAAAACTCCCCGTCATGACGGGGAGTTTTTTATGATTAACCTTAGGCAATCGGCTTATTGTCAACAAAAAGCCCCTCTTTTACGGAGGGGCTTTTAACTTTGTCGCCGCCGATTTCGCGGCTTCAAAACCGGATTCTCAATTACTTGAGTTCGACCTTAGCGCCGGCCTCTTCCAGTTTCTTCTTCATTTCTTCGGCTTCGGCCTTAGCGACGCCCTCTTTAATGGTCTTCGGAGCGCCGTCAACCAGATCTTTGGCTTCTTTCAGACCCAGACCGGTAATGGTGCGCACTTCCTTAATAACATTAATCTTGTTGGCGCCGGCTTCAGCGAGAATAACGTCAAATTCGTCTTTCTCTTCAGCGGCAGCGGCAGCACCGGCAGCACCGCCGGCGGCAACCGCAACGGCAGCGGCGGCAGAAACGCCCCACTTTTCTTCCAGCATTTTCGACAGGTCAGCCGCTTCCATAACGGTCAGGGCAGACAATTCATCAACTAATTTGGCTAAATCGGCCATTATTTTTCTCCTTTATAAAAAAACTATGCTTATTCTCTTTGGCAAAAACAAAATTATTTTTCCGAATAAGCCTTGGTAACTCTTGCCAGTTGCGCGGCCGGGGCTTGCAGCAAGCCGATAATCTTGGCGCGCAATTCTTCCAAAGACGGAATTGTTGCGAGCTTTTTGATATCGGCAACCGAAAGGACTCCGGTTCCCATAGCGCCGCCCAAAACAATCAGTTTTTCATTGTTTTTGGCAAATTCGACACAGGCTTTGCAGGCCGAAATCGGATCATTAGCAAAAGCGATTGCCGTCGGTCCGGTGAACAGGTCTGCCAGATTTTCAAATTTTGTGCCTTTGAGAGCAAGACGAGTAATCCGGTTTTTGGTAACTCTGAACCCAGCGCCGGCCTTGCGAATATTGTCTCTCAGCTCCGAAACCTCTTCAACTGTGAGGCCTTTGTAGTGCGAAACCACCACAATCTCGGCATTTGAGAACAGCTCGTTCAGCTCACTGAGCAGTTGTGCTTTTTCTTCGCGGTTCACTTGTTGTCTCCACAATTTGCGCTTTCAGACACGCCGAAAGCGCGGCATTTTAACAAATCCGCCAAGACAGACATTCAATGGAGAAGATTTCCTCCCAAACGCTGCCGGACGGGCCTAACTGTCCAGGAGAAAAAATGATTCAAAAAATCCACTTACTCCGTCTGTGCAGGAAAGATTAAGGTCGAAACCACCTGCAGTCTTGGACAGGCACGGGCAAAAAGCCCTTGTGAGTGCCTTAATAAAACCTTAAACGCCGATTGTCAAGGATTTTTTGCAATTTATATTTCAATCGACCGAATCTCTGCTTGCCGCGGCCGGCACAAAAAAACCGCCGTCAGAAAATCGACGGCGGTTTTCGTTGTCACAAGCAATCCTTACAGATTGGCAAAATCGACCTTTACGCCGACGCCCATCGTGCTGCTCAAAGAAACTTTTTTCATATAAGTTCCTTTGGCGCCGGCCGGTTTGGCCTTGTTAAGCGCGTCAATAAAGGCTTTGGCGTTTTCCAAAATCTGTTGTTCGCTGAAGCTGGCCTTGCCGATTCCGGCATGGACAATACCGTTTTTCTCAACACGATACTGCACTTCTCCGGCTTTGGCTTTTTTGACAGCGGTAGCCACATCGGCCGTCACTGTGCCAAGCTTGGGATTCGGCATCAATCCCTTAGGACCGAGCACGCGAGCCACGCGACCGGCCATACCCATCATATCCGGCGTTGCGATGCAACGGTCAAAATCGACCTTTCCGGCCAAAATTGAATCCACCAGATTTTCGGCGCCGACAATGTCTGCTCCGGCAGCTTTGGCCTCATCGGCTTTTTCGCCCTGCGCAAACACGGCCACGCGGACGGTCTTGCCGGTTCCGTGCGGCAAAGCGCACACGCCGCGCACCATCTGATCGGCATATTTGGGATCCACTCCAAGGTTGACGGCAATGTCGATTGTCTCGTCAAACTTGGCTGTTGCGTTGCTTTTCACGATTTTAACAGCTTCATTCAGCGCATAAGTCTGATTTTTGTCGACTGTTTTGTAAGCGTTTACGATTCTTTTTCCTGTCATTGTCTTACTCCACAACCTTAATACCCATAGACACGGCCTGACCTTTAACCATATTCATGGCCGACTCGACGGTTGCGCAGTTCAGATCCGGCAGTTTGGTCTCGGCGATTTCCTTAACCTGAGCCAAAGTAACCTGACCGGCGACAGATTTGCCGGGTTCTTTGGATGCCGACTGAATTTTGGCGGCTTTTTTCAGATAATACGAAACCGGCGGCAGTTTGGTGACAAACGTAAACGACTTGTCTTCAAACGCGGTAATCACGACCGGTACCGGAATGCCGGGTTCCAGTTTCTGCGTAGCGGCATTAAACGCCTTGCAAAATTCCATAATGTTCAGACCCTTTTGGCCCAAGGCAGGACCGACCGGCGGAGAAGGATTGGCCTTTCCGGCGGGAATCTGAAGCTTGATTAAACCTAAAATTTTCTTTTTAGTTTTAGCCATTTTCTTTCCCTTTGCTGAGGGTTGTGGTACAAGGCCATGGCCGGCCTCCCACAACGTTGTTTATCCAAGTTTGCGCGGCGGCAAAACAAACTCTGCCTCCGGCGCTGATTTTGTATAACACAATCCAATCATTTTGCAAGTCTTTTTTTTTTCGCAAAAAAAACCGCCCCGACAACGGGGCGGCGCAAACATCGTCTATTTTTTCTTGGATGAGGCTTTCGGCGCGTCCAATTCTGACGTGCAGTGCGGACAGCGCGTTGCCTGAATGGCGATTTCGCTAAAGCAATAAGGACAGATTTTGGTTGTCGGCTCTTTGGCCTCGGCGGCCGCCTCCTTACGCTCGAGCTGAGCTTGCAATTTATTGATGGCGCGAATTAAGATAAACACGGCGAATGCCACAATCAAAAAGCTGATAACGGCATTGACAAACAACCCGATATTAAGGGTAACCGCACCGGCCGTCTGCGCGGCGCTCAAAGAATTATACGGAGAAGGCGTGGCACCGTCTTTCAAAACCAAAAACAGATTGGTAAAATCCACTTTGCCCAACAACAAGCCGATCGGCGGCATAATCACGTCTTTGACCAGCGAGTCGACAATTTTGCCGAACGCGGCGCCGATAATGATACCGACGGCCATGTCAATGACATTGCCGCGCATTGCAAATTTCTTAAATTCCGTAAACATTCCTTTAAACATTGCAGTCTCCGTAAAAAGATTTAGTAACTTTCCTTTTCTACCTCCAAAATACGAAATGTCAACCCCTTGAGGCCGTTATGCCGAAACGCGGGGGTAATTTTGTCACACCGGATAAATTTTGTGTTGAAATTTTAGGAGTTATGTGTTAAAGTAATAAAAA
>CANPYJ010000024.1 GCA_947588275.1 uncultured Alphaproteobacteria bacterium
TTCCCATGGTCTACGTGCCCTATCGTTCCTATGTTGCAGTGCGGCTTCGTCCGCTCAAACTTCTCTTTTGCCATTGTCAAAAATCCTAATGTTTATGTTGTTAAACTGTTCTTGAAAAGGGGAAAATATGGAGCGGGTGAGGGGAATCGAACCCCCGTCATAAGCTTGGAAGGCTTCTGCTCTACCATTGAGCTACACCCGCTTAATCAACCTCTTTGCAAGAGTTGAACCCAATCAGTGGTGGAGGGGGATGGATTCGAACCATCGTAGACTAAGTCGACGGATTTACAGTCCGTTGCATTTGACCGCTCTGCCACCCCTCCGCTAAAACCTGAAAAGGGTTGAGGATTACTATCCTTAGCATTAAAGCTACCATAGCAAATAATAGCATTTTGACGTCTTTGTCAACATCTTTTTTATGAAAATTTTAACTAATCTGAATTATCTTAAATTTAAGATGATTTTCAGAGGATAAAACTTATGACACATGTCTCTTTGACCGAACGGCGCAACCCCGATACCGTCAATATTGATTTGATGGATTCTTACGAGATTGCTCGCGCCATCAATAATGAGGACAAAAAAGTTGCTTTGGCGATTGAACAAACTTTGCCGCAAATTGGCCAAGCCATTGAACTGATTGCCCAGTCTTTTCGCAAAGGCGGACGTTTGGCATATTTTGGCGCCGGCACCTCGGGACGTTTGGGCGTCTTGGACGCCTCGGAATGCTGGCCGACTTTTGGCGTGGAACACGGCATGGTCAACGCTTTTATTGCCGGCGGCGACAGCGCCCTGCGATTCTCTGTCGAAAATTCCGAAGACAAAGCCGAGCTTGCCCGCGCCGACCTGAACACTTTTGCCCCCGTGTCCGACGACATTATTGTCGGCATCTCGGCCAGCGGCAGTCCGCGTTATGTTTTGACCGTGCTGGCGGAAGCACAAAAAATCGGTTGCCGGACCATCGGCATCAGTTCTAATCCGGAAGCCGAACTGAAGGCGTTTTCGGACATTTTCATCAATCCGATTGTCGGCGAAGAAGTCATAACCGGATCTTCCCGCATGAAGTCCGGCACTGCGCAAAAAATGATATTGAACATGTTGACCACGGGCGCCATGATTCGGATTGGAAAAACTTATCAAAACTATATGATTGACGTCCGTCTCGTCAATGAAAAACTGGTTGACCGTGGCTGCCGCTTTGTCGCGGAAATCGCCGGCGTATCTTATGAAGACGCACAAAAATGTTTGGCCGACTGCCACAATGTCAAAACCGCCTGCGTAATGCTACGTCGCGGTTGCGGCAAAACGGAAGCCGAAGCCCTGTTGCAGGCTGCGAACGGAATTTTAAGAAAGGTTATTTAATTGTCAGGCACAACCAAACCGACTTCAATCAAAGCGCCGCTTATTCTCTATGGACGGCACGCGGTCTTGGCCGCCCTCAAAAACCCTCGGCGGCAGATTTTGAGACTTATGTGCACCGCCGAAGCGGCTGCCGAAATACCCGATCTGCCCTCGGGCATCAACCCGCAGATTGTCAATCGTCGGGAAATCAACAAACTGTTGCCGGCCGACGCCGTACATCAGGGTTTTGCGCTGTATTGCCAGCCCCTGCCCATTCTCACGTTGGAAGACGTAATTGCTCGCGCCGACCGACTGGAGAATTGCAAAGTGCTGATTCTCGATCAGGTAACCGATCCTCAAAACATCGGCGCCATCATTCGCTCAGCCGTCGCTTTTGACACCTTGGCTCTGATTGTGCAAGACAAAAACACTCCGCCGGAAACCGGCGCCATGGTCAAAGCCTCTGCCGGCATGATAGAACACATGCCGCTTTGCCGCGTAACTAATCTGACTCGCGCCATAGAGCGGCTCAAAACCGCCGGATTTTGGATTATCGGCATGGACGGCTATGCCAAAGACACGCCGGCCGCGTTGAAAAAAGACGGCAAAAACGCCGTTATTATGGGTTCCGAAGGCAAAGGCATGCGCCGCTTGATTGAAGAAAACTGCGACATCACGGTTCGCCTGCCCATCGACCCCAAAGTCGAAAGCCTCAACGTCTCAACCGCGGCCGCCGTTATCCTCTATGAACTGAATAAGGATTAGTCTATGACGGATACCACTTTGGAAATTACCAATCTCTGCAAAACTTTTGGCGCCACGGTAGCCGTCAACAACGTAAGCTTTCGAGCCGATTGCGGCGTTATTGCCCTGCTCGGCCCCAACGGCGCCGGCAAATCCACCCTCATGAACATGCTGGCCGGATATTTGGCTCCCGACGCCGGAAACATTAAAATTTGCGGATTTGACATCGCCGTCGCGCCGCTTCAAAGCAAAACCGCCGTCGGTTTTCTGCCCGAAGGCTCGCCGCTGTATCCGGACATGAGCGTTCGCGCATTTTTGCGCTATATCGGCGCGTTGCGCGGCGTTGTCCCCGCACGTTTGGACGAAGTCGCGTCTCTGGCGCAGATTACCAATGTCTTAAACCAAAAAATCGAAACCCTGTCCAAGGGCTATCAGCGCCGCGTCGGTTTTGCCCAAAGCCTTTTGTCCGACCCGCCGCTTTTGTTACTGGACGAACCGACCGACGGTCTTGACCCAAACCAAAAAGAACATATCCAAAAACTTATCTGCGAAATGGGAAAAACCAAAACCATTCTGATTTCCACCCATTTACTTGACGAGGCCGAGACAATCGCCGACCGCATCATCGTTATGGACAAAGGCACCATCAAAGCCGACGGTACATTGACCGCCGTTTTGCACAAATCGCGCGCCGCAACGTTGCCCGATGCTTTCCGAAAATTAACCATCGGCGAAACAGCGGACATTCGGGAGACCTGTCATGAATAAAGTCTGGATTGTGGCCAAAAACGAATTTTATCGCTATTTTATCTCCCCTTTGGCTTATGTATATCTGATTTGTTTTTTGCTCCTAAACGGGTCGTTTGCCTTTTATTTCGGACATTTTTTTGAGCGCGGGCAGGCCGATTTGCTGCCTATGTTTGACTTTCAGCCCTGGCTGTATCTGCTGTTTATTCCGGGCATTGCCATGCGCATGTGGGCTGAGGAATTCCGCTCCAAAACCATTTTGCAGATAACCACGCTGCCGGTTTCGCTGCCTCAGTTGGTCTGGGGCAAATTTTTGGCCTCGGCAGGTTTTTGCGCTTTGGCACTGGTGTTGACTTTTCCGTTTTGGATTAGCGTTAATTTGTTGGGCAATGCCGACAATGCGGTCATTGCCGCAGGATATTTGGGCTCTTTCTTGCTTGCCTGCTGTATGCTGGCCATCTCGCAGACCATGTCGGCACTGACCAAAAATCAGGTTATTGCACTGGTCTTGTCGGTATTGGCCAACCTGTTCTTCTTTTTAAGCGGATTGGAATACGTTTTGGGGCTGTGCCGCGGCATTTTTTCACCGGCATTGGTTGATATGATTGCCTCTTTCAGTTTTCTGACTCATTTTGACGCCATCAGCCGCGGCTTGTTTGAACTGCGCGATTTAGTCTTTTTTGCCACCTTAATCGTCCTGTTCAATCTGACCACGGTATTGGTTGTCAGTTTTCGGATTTCCGGCACGACTCGCTGGCTGCATTCGACGCGACGCAGTTATTATATAATGGTTTTTGCCTTCCTGTTGCTGGCTTTTTGCGGCTTAAACCTTTTGGCCAACACCTATTTGCGCCGCTTTCAAATTGATTTTACGCAAGAAAAAATGTTTACCCTCAGTCCGAGCACTCGCCGCGTCATCGAGAACTTGTCCGGCGAAATAACCGCTCGCCTGTATTTTTCGCCGCTGTTGGGCGAGCGCAATCCCGAAGCGCGCCTGTTCTTTGACCGTCTGCGCCTGCTTCTTAAACAATACGCTGCTCTTTCTGAAGGCAAAATCAAACTGCATGTATACGATCCTGTTCCCCTTTCCAATGCCGAAGACCGCGCTTTGGCTGCGGGAATTCAGCCTTTGCCGATTATTGACAGCAGCTCCAACGCTTATTTCGGGCTGACCTTTTCCGATGAACACGACAATCATTCGGTCATTCCGTATTTTCCTTTGCCCCGGCAAAATTTTGCCGAACAAGACCTAACCGAGGCTCTGTACGGATTAGGCCGCGCCAAACCCAAACTCGGGCTGCTGACTTCGCTGCCTATTCATGAACAGGTTATCGACACGGTTGCCACCTCAAATTGGGAGATTCTCGAACAGCTGCGTCATTTTTACGATGTGGAATTTATTTCAAACGAAAACAACGACCTTTCCGGCTTAGACGTCCTGATGATCGTTCATCCGCGGAATTTGTCTCCGCAGACGCTGAAAAATATTCGCCTTTTCAGTCAAAAGGGCGGACCGATTTTGGCCGTCTTTGACGTTGCAACCGAAGCCGTGCGCAT
Source organism: uncultured Alphaproteobacteria bacterium (assembly GCA_947588275.1). Taxonomy (GTDB): domain Bacteria; phylum Pseudomonadota; class Alphaproteobacteria; order RF32; family CAG-239; genus CAZU01. The sequence continues at coordinate 4,390 of CANPYJ010000024.1, forward strand.
TTTCTCGCCGGCCATAGAAGAATACCATCCGTCAGACTACGGAACTCTGCCGCAGGAATGGGGATTTCGCTTTTTGGATCAGGCCGTTGTTGCCGATTTGGACAATTCTTCGCTTATTGACGCCACGGTAAACTACAAAACAAATCCGGAGTTCACGCAGGATTTGATTCAATTTTATCTGCGCGGCGAGAGTTTTAACAAGACTTCGCCGATAACCGCCGGCCTCAAAAAAATGATGTTGACGTCAGCCTCCGGATTTGCGCCGCTGCCCGATGCCGACGTTGAATTCGAGCCGTTGCTGCAAGCCAGCCGCAATTCGGCATTATTTTCGGTCAAAGCGGTTTATGACAGTATTCCGCCCGCGGTAATGCTGCGCGTGTTTAAGCCGGATACCAATTCCAAATACATTGCGGCCCGCATACGCGGCAAAAAATCGCCGCTGAACCTTATTGTCGTCGGCGACAGCGACTTTTTATACGATGATTTTTGGACCGACCACGAAACAATTTTGGAAACCAACTATGCCATTCCCTTGCTGGACAACGCCAACTTTGTTTTTAATGCGCTTGATGTTTTGCGCGGCGAAGACACCTTGCTGAGCCTGCGCGGCAAAACTTATATTCTGCGGCCGTTCACCGGCGTCGAAACGGCGCGCATCGAAGCCGCGCGCCAAACCAAAATCCGCGAAAAAGAAATTTTTGACGACATTGAGCGCGCCAAACGCGGAATGATAGAAATCTTGGCCAAACGCCGATTCGAAGGGCGTCAAAACTTTACGCCCGATGAACTGGCGGTCATTGCCGGCGTCCGCAAACAAATTGACAAGAGCCGCCGCGCATTGCTGGAAATTCAACAAAATTCCGATACCTTCGAACGGCATTTAAAAATGTGGCTTGAATTTTATGACATTTACGCTTTGCCTTTAATTTTGTTGTTGATATTGATTGTGCCGCTGTGTCGTTTTGACCGGCGTCGGTTTGTATCGGCCGAACCTCTGCTCAACCGCCGGATTTTCTATATCGGTGCCGTATCGCTGGCTTTTTTGGCCGCCGGACTGACCGCGGTATTTTTGGACACGTCCGCCGGCGAAAACTCCTATGAAGATGCGGCATTGTTTCCCAATCTTCCCGAACAGATTAACAACGTTTCGCAAATCGAATTGAAAAGCAGCCGCCAAACACTGATATTCGACAAAGACGCCGACGGTCGCTGGCAGCTTAAAAACGCGCCGCATTTTGAGGTTTATCAAAATCGCATTCGCAGTTTCTTAAGCGCCCTTATGGAAGCCACTTACTATGAAAAGAAAGCCTCCGGAATTGAGAATTTGTCAGCCTTTGGATTGACGCCGGTCGAAACGGCCGGTTCGCCGGCCGTTCAGGTAACTTTAAGCGGTGCCGAGGGCGAGATTCTGCGTTTCAATATCGGCAAATACGACATGGAACTCGGCCGCGGCAGCCGCGGCGCCTATATTCGCTTTGACAACAGCTTTCAGGTTTGGCTGGTGCAAGCCGATTTCATAGATTTGAGCCTTAATCCGTTGGTTTGGACCTACAGCACGGTATGGAACCTGCAGTTTGGCCGCCTGATAAGCGTCAACGACCACAAAGATGCCGATCGGCTGGCCGAACTGGTCAAAGAAATGCTGAACATCTATTTTGCCGCGGCCGATTCTTCGCAGCCTGCGGGCAAACCGTTTTTAAGCTTGAATCTGCAAGCGGAAAATAACGTTTCGGCACGTCTTGACTTTTATCGTCATAATGATAAATATTTGCTGTCTTATCACTTTGACAACGTTGGAGATTCTGCCGCGTTACAAGACTTTGCCGCGGCGTCGAAAGGCGTCTGTTATGAAATTTCGGCCGCAGACATGGAGAAGATAAAAAATGCCGCAGCTGCTCTCGGAGCAACAAATTAATTTGCTCAAAAAACGCGCCGCCGCGGCCAGCATCGGCTTGTCGGCAGCGCTGACAGTCATCAAAACCGTCGGCGTGATTTACACCGGCTCTTTGTCTGTGCTGTCGTCCATGATTGACAGTCTGGCCGACCTTTTTGCCTCCGGCGTAACTTTTTGGGCTATCAGAGTATCTTCTCAGCCGGCCGACCCCCGCCACCGTTACGGACACGGCAAAGCCGAAGCTTTGAGCGCCCTTGTGCAGGCCGCGTTTATCACCGGTTCCGGACTATTTATACTGGCCGACGGCATCCATCGTCTGCTCTTGCCGCAGCCGCTGCCGCAAACCTCCCTCGGCATCGGAATTATGATTTTGTGCCTGCTTTTGACTTTATCCCTGATTACTTTTCAGAGTTACGTGGCGCACCGCACGCACTCGCAGGCCATTCGCGCCGATGCGGCGCACTACAGTGTTGATGTCCTGACCAATGTTGCCATTATTCTGACCCTGATTGCCGTCCGCTGGCTTGGAATTGATTGGTTTGACACCCTGACTGCTTTTGTCATTGCCGGCTACCTGCTTATTTGCGCCCACGGTTTAGGCAAAGACGCCTTGGCGCTGCTTATGGACAAAGAATTGGACGACAGCATTCGCGAAACCGTCATCAAAACCTCTTTAAGCTGCAGTCACATACAAGGTCTGCACGACTTGCGCACCCACGATTTGGGAGGAGCGTATCTGTTTGAATTTCACTTGGAGCTTGACGGCAAATTATCTCTTGAGCAAACGCATAAACACACCCTCAAAGTCGAAGAAAAATTGCGTCAGATTTATCCCAACGCCCAAATCATCATTCATCAGGATCCGTCCGGCATGCGCGAAAATCGTCTGGATTACCAGATTGAGGGACATTGCGATTTATAAAATATTTCAACAAATATCTTGACTTTTTGTCCAATTTTGATTATAAAAGCATCGTTTAAAACATTATTCTATAACAAAAATTATTAAGATTATGAAAAAAGCATTATTTTTTATTGCGGCAATTGGCACGTTGACACTTGGCGGTTGCACCAAATTTAAGCCTTCGGAAAAAGATCCTTTGTGGTATGTTTATCATGGAGACAAGGTCGGACTGATTGCCGAAGGGCGCATTAAGTTCACCTACCGCAGCGTCAAGTATATTGATAACGTGGTTGCTCCCGACTGTCCGTTCTCTTATGGCAGGTTCAATCCGGAACTTTTTAACAAATCGTTGCTCAAAAGCCCTGTCGATATGCATTCGCTGCCATGGATTCCCTGGATTTATGACAGCATCGACTTCGAGAGTTTCGGCGATTGGAATCTGATTCGTTGTCGCTTAGGTAAAGATACATACTATTACAACAATGACCTGTATGCTCAAGCCGGCAGACAACCGGTTACCAAGATTGAAGCTCTTGGCAATCTGTACCGTGGGATGAATGCCTTCTGCAAAAAAGCCGAATACAAATTTCACACGGCGCAAGGCGTCTACAGCAGCATTGTCGGTCCCTTCCAAGACTTTTGGATCGGAATCAACGGATACGCGTTTAAGAAGGACGGCAAATGGGGATGGATGTCCGGCCGATCAGACGAAAACAAAGCCAAATATACCGAACTTTTGCCGGCTCAATACGATGCCGTCATAGAAGTTATCGATTTGGCCAAAAAATTTGGTCCGTCGTTAAAATCGTACGTTATATTGACGCGTCAGGGCAATCATTGGCAGGCTTTTGATTATCAGGGCAAGCCGATATCCACCAATCAGGCATTGGTTGAGGATCTCCTCAAAACCAAGCCCGAACCGCCGCAGGATTTGTATCCATATGGAAATTATGTCCGCATCAAATGCCGCCGTTGCGGAGACCGAACGACCGGCTTGATTGTGACTTATATGTGAGAAAAAAGAGGAAACTTCGGTTTCCTCTTTTTTTTGCGTCGCAAACGCAAAAAATCAAAAAACTGTAACACTTTTTAAGTAATTTTTATGCTATGATAAAATGTATGATAAGTATACTTTGACTTGAACGGCAGCGGACGAACCTTATGAATCTGCGCGGACTGAACATCATCTTCTTTATAAGCGGGCTTTTAAGTGCCTTTGCCTGTCCTTGCGCCACGGCCTCGGCAGCTTATGACACCACCGATGTCTATGCCATGTCGGCGAAAAAATTTTATGCCAAAACCATGAATCTGAACGTCAGCGAAGAAAATCTGGAAAAAGAATATGTTATCTGCGGTCAAACCGTCTGTTTTGCCGATGAAACGCGTTGTTGCGTCCAAACCTCTGAACGCGACACTGTCGGAACTTCCCTGGCCAAAAGCGCTACAAAAGCCGGTGTGGCCACAGCTGCCGTCGGTGCAACAGCCTCGGCCACCGGAATCGGAGCCATAGCCGGTGCGCCCGTAGCGATAGTGGGCAGCGCCACAGCTCTTGTCGGTTCCGTTATCCGTGCGGCTTTCGGCGACGGAAGAGTTGTTGAATACTACTACCAATGTGTAAAAAACAGCGATCCGATCCCCGAAGGATATACAGAAGCACCCGAAGGAGGCTATGTTACCCGGGTCAAAACCAATACCGGCGGCTGGTTTACTCCAGCCTCGATCAAAGAACAATCTTGCTATGCCGGCGGCGACCAAAAACAATATTGTTTTCTCAGCAAAGAAAAAGACGGCAAACCGACCAAAGCAACCGTTGTATATAACAATGAAGGCACCGCATTCAAAAAGTGCGAAGTCTTGCCGGTCAAGCTTTTTGAAAACCGTCGTTGCTTCTTCTGCGGCTTGTTCACCATCACTTACGCGGCCAGCAACAAAATCACGTCTATCTCTTTTGACAAGCTGGCGCCGGCCTTTGCCGTATTGACCGCTCTCGGAATGGCGATTTGGATTGCCGTCAAGCTGCTGGGACAGGTTTCTTCTCTCACCAAACAAGACGCGCCGAAATTTTTGACTGAGCTCATCAAACAATCCTACAAGTTTTTGATTGTTTTTCTGCTCCTGCAATATTCGCATCAAATTTTTACCTATGGCATCATCCCCGTTTTATCCGGCGGCATGGACTTTGGCAACAGCCTGTTGGATAAAAGGTACTCGCTGGTTGAGACCGATGACGGTTTAAGCGATTTGGAAAAAGCCGAACAAATCAATCCCGGTGTTCTGAAACGCACGGACCGAGCCAACGGCGGTCAGGCAAACCCGTATTATTCCACGACGCTATATTTCAAACTTGATAATTTTGTGGCCAATCTGCAGCGACAGCTGGCTTTTATGCAGTCGGTCGGCAGTTCGCTGATTTGTATCGGCGGCAACGGAATGCTTTTTAAGAGTGAGGTCATTACCTTCGGAACCGGATTTGTCATGATGATTCAAGGGATTATTTTGGCAGCCTTTGCCTTTATGCTGTCCTTGTCCTTTGCCTTCTATCTGGTGGACGCCATCGTCCAGCTTGGCATAACCGGTGCAATGATGCCGTTTTTGATTGCATCATGGCCTTTCAAACTTACTTCAAAATATGCTGCCACCGGCTGGAATCTCATTCTTAACAGCGCCTTCCTGTTTGTCTTTTCCTGCATGGTTCTGACCGTAAACATGAGTTTGGTCAACACCGCGCTTCAATATACGGCTCAGACAGAAACGCAGAAAACCGACATTATGAATGAGGACCATAGCAAAGTTTCGACCGCGGACGACGGTATTTCCAGCGGCAGCTTATATGGCATAGCGCAAGCCATTAACAGCCAGAATGAGCAGAAATTAAAACAGCAAACCGACATTTCCGGCACCGGCTTCCTCATTTTGTTGTTCTGCTGCCTGTTCGGATTTAAGTTTATGAATCGCACCAATGAACTGGCTGACAAATTTGCCAGCGGCGCCATCAAGGGCATTGCCCCGAGCATTGCCACCATGGCTGCCTCCGCCGCATTGGGCACCGCCAAAAAGTTCACCCAGCCCATTCGCGAAGCCGTCGGCGGGCGCGTCAGCAACGGTGTCCACCGCCTTGTTTCCGCTGTCGCTCACCCGGTTCGCTCCGCCCGTGGAATCAAAAACCTCATTGCCAACCGTTTTAGCAAGAAACACGGCGGAAACAGTGCCGCAACCGCAGCCGCTGCCGCCAGTACCGCCAACGCCGCCGCTGCCGCTGCCCGCAAAAACGACACCCCGAAACTCGGCCAGTCGGCTCAAAATCAGAGCGGTGTCAAACCCAAAACCGCAACTTTCAACGAAGCCGACGGTGTCTCGAAAAATGCAAAAGATCCCGCAAAGGAAAATAATGAAACAGAAGCCGCGTCTTCAAAAGCCTCTTCGCGCAAAGAACAAACCCGAAATACCAAGCAAAAACGTTCTTCCGGAGGCAAACCCAAGGGCGGCTCCAACAAACGGCATAAACCCAGAAATAAACGGTGACACAATAAAAAAATAAAGGCGGCTTTGTAAGCCGCCTTTAAACTACCTTTCGTATTGCCTTTTTTCGTATAAAAAAACCGCTACGCCGATTGGTATTGACAATGCGTACAGCACTGTCATAATTCCCAGCGTAAACCACGGCTGCGTAATTACAAACGAGGCAAACAGCGCCACAATCAGCATCAAAGGTATCAGCAGACACAACGGCACCCGCAGTCTTTTGGTCGAAAAAGTCGGAATCCGGCTGACCATCAAAAATGTAACGGTCACCAACAAAATGGCACAAAACATATTTGACCGGAAAAAGCCGTTGTATTCCGGAAAATCAAACGAAAACATAATCGGCGTCATCACCAGCGCCGCCGCCGCAGGCGCCGGCACTCCGACGAAAAAGTGATTCCAGTATTCAGGCTGCGGCTCGTCTTCCAGCATGGTGTTAAACCGTGCCAGACGCATTGCCATGCCGACCGTGAGCAGCAGACAAAAAAACCACCCGAACTTTGGCAAGTCATACATCGTCCACTGATAAATCATAATCGCCGGCGCCACACCGAAGCTGATGCAATCCGAAAGCGAGTCCAACTCGGCGCCAAACTTGGTGGAACCTTTGAGCATGCGGGCCACCCGTCCGTCCAGAAGATCAAAAAAAGCCGCCACAAAAACGCAAATCACCGCCTTTGTCCAGTCGGCCTGAATCGAATACCGGATAGAGGTCACACCGGCGCACAGAGCCAGCAGTGTCACAATGTTCGGAGCAATTTTACGAAAAGGCAGAGCTTTCAGCTTTTGTTTGGAAAGCTCAATTCTGCGATTAATTTTCTCCATCAGCGGACAACTCCTTCCACGGCCGACGCTTTGGCGGTAAGATTGGCAATAACGCTTTCTCCGGCCACCATTGTCTGCCCGACGGCCACTTGCGGCTCCACGCCTTCCGGCAGATAGACATCAAGTCTGGATCCGAAGCGAATCATGCCGAACCGTTCGCCGGCCTTATAAGTTTGGCCGACGGCGGCATCACAAACGATGCGTCTGGCCACCAGTCCGGCAATCTGCACAAAACAGATGTCTTTGCCGCTGACAGTCTTCATCGCCAGCAACTGCCGCTCGTTGTCTTTGCTGGCCTTGTCAAGCGTGGCATTCAAAAACTTGCCCGGCACATAAACCGCTTTGGTAATTTTGCCCTCGGCCGGCGCACGATTGACATGAACATTAAACACGCTCATAAAAATGCTGACGCGGGTGAACTTCTGCTTGCCCATGCCGAGTTCAGCCGGTGCCATAGTTTGCGTAATCATTTGCACCGTGCCGTCGGCCGGCGAAACCACCACGTCCGCCACGTTCGGCGTCACCCGCTCCGGATCGCGGAAGAAATAATAGCACCAAACAGTCAAAACCAGTCCCATCCAGCCGAGCGGTTCCCAAATCATTGCCAATAACGCTGTTACTGCCGCAAAGATTCCGACAAACCGCCAGCCCTCATTGTGAATATTGGGCAGAACAAATGTCCGCCACGAGAGATTAACGCTTTTCATAAACTTTGTCCTTTTTAGATGTTCCGGCCGCCGCCTGTCTGCCGTGACGCTGTCGACTGCCGCAGACAACCTGCGGCCGGAGTGTTATAACAACTTATAAAAATCATATTTTCAGGCCGTCGGCAACACTTATTTGCAAATCCTCCCCCGCAAACCGCAATTTGCGCTTGCAAAAAATCCAAAAGCTTTGTATAACGAAAAAGATTTTTGCGCTTGTGGCGGAATAGGTAGACGCTGCAGACTTAAAATCTGTTGCCCGCAAGGGCGTGCCGGTTCAAGTCCGGCCTAGCGCACCAATTGACTGACGCCTCTTTTCAAGAGGTGTTTTTTTAACAACGACAGGAATTTAACTGCCAATGCTGGTAGAGGCTTTTGATTATGACTTGCCGCGGGAACTGATTGCCGCTCAGCCGGCCTGTCCCCGCGATGCTTCCCGACTGCTTGACCTTTCGGTTGACGACCGAATGACCGACCGCCGTTTTGCCGATTTGCCGGATTTGTTCAACGCCGGCGACATTTTGGTTTTTAACGATACCAAGGTTATTCCCGCCCGTCTGTACGGCGCCCGCGGCAAAGCTTTGGTCGAGCTCACGCTTTATCACCCGCTGGACGGCACACGTTGGATGGCTTTCATCAAAAATTCCAAACGCCTCAAAACCGGCGACGTCATCCGTTTTTATACCGACAAAATCTGTGCGGAAAATTCCGACTTTTCGGCGCAAGTCATCGAAAAACAAGGCGATGACGGCGTTATGGTCACGTTCAGCTGTCCGCCGGCCCAATTGGCGGCAAAGCTTGAACAATACGGCTTTATGCCGCTTCCGCCCTATATCAAACGCAACCGCCCGTCGGCCGATTCAATGTGGTACAAGTTCAACGACCGCGAAAACTATCAAACCGTTTACGCCAAACACGAAGGCGCCGTTGCCGCACCGACCGCCGGTCTGCATTTTACGCCGGAAGTCTTGCAGAAACTGCGCGCCAAAGGCGTGCGCGAAGCCTACCTCACTCTGCATGTCGGCGCCGGAACTTTTCTGCCGGTCAAAACCGCCGATACCAAAGACCATAAAATGCATGCCGAATACGGTGTCATTACCCCGCAAACCGCCGATCTCATCAATCGGACCAAAACCGAAAGCGGCCGCATTGTCGCCGTCGGCACCACCTCGCTGCGTCTGCTTGAAAGCGCCGCGGATTCCGCGGGCGTTTTGCATCCGTTTGCGGGTGAAACCGACATTTTCATTACTCCAGGCTACAAATTCAAAATAATTGACAATCTGATTACCAATTTTCACTTGCCTAAATCAACCTTGTTTATGTTGGTATGCGCGGTAGCCGGCACCGAGCGGATGAAACAGGCTTACGCCCACGCCATTGCCGCCGGCTACCGTTTTTATTCTTATGGCGACAGTTCTATTTTGCGCTGCGTAAATAAAATTTAACTTTTGTCTGTTATCTTTCTGGCCTGAGATTTACAAGGATTACGGCTTATGCAGAAACTTGCCCAAATAGAACAAACCTTGCCGCTAATCGGCAATATGCTGCTGCCGGCATTCATATTTGCCGCGGCTCTGCTGGGCTTTTATTATTCAGGCGCCTTTTCGTCAACCACGACACATATACTGCATATCGGCATTTATCTCCTCAGCGTGGGCTGCACTCTGGCGCAGATATATTTTAACCGCAGCAAGCTGTTGTTTGCTTTTTTTATTGTTTTGCTTGCCTATACGCTGATTAACCTGTTCAAACATCTGAATCCGGAAACATACTTCGCTATGCCGGCCTATATTTCTCTTTCCACGTTAATCCCTCTGAATCTGCTTCTTTTTTATTTTTTGCCGCCGCGGCCGCTATTTTCCAAAATCAATCTTCGCTTGCTGCTGATTGTCTTTTTGCAATATGCCGCAGCCGAATTGCTGGCGCGGCAAAACACGGCTCTGGGAGTGCCGGCGACAGAGTTTTTGCCGACATTAAATTGGGCGGCGCTCGGCGGATTTATGCTGCTGTGCGGCATTATTCTGGTTAATGCCGTCCGCACCGGAAGCATCAGCAATTACCATTGTTTCTTTGCTTCTCTCAGCCTGATGTTGGCGTTTTATTATTCGCCCACCGCTTCCGGTTTAACCATTTTTACTTTTGCCGCGGTATTATGCCTGCTGTCGGCTTTGGCGCAAACCACATACAACGACATTTACAAAGATCCGTTGACACAGCTTAACAGCCGCAACTCTTTTATTATTCATTCCAAAAACCTGCCGTTCAAATACAGCATCGGGATTGTCAGCATAGACGATTATGACAAGCTGCGCGACAACTTCGGCCGCCGTGCCCAAAATGTTTTGACCAAACTGATTGCCGAACGCATCAGCGAACTTGAAAAAGATGAGCTGATTTATCGTTATGGCGCCGACGAGTTTGTAATCGTATTCAAAACCGCGGACCGCAACGAAAGTTTTGAGCGTCTGGAAACCATCCGTCGTGCCGTGGCCTCCGCCAGTTTTGAATACAGACCGCGGCGCAAACCGCTCAAGCTGACTGTTTCAGCCGCCGTATCCGAAAAAAAGCGTTCCGACGCAAACGCCGTAGAAGTCTTGATTCGCGCCGCCAAAGTCTTGCAAAAGACCCGCGCTTTCAGCCACAACGTGACTTCCAAGGCCTAAGCTCGCCGCCAAATCAGCGCCAAGGCTGTTATGCCGCAAACAATCAACGGCACCGAAAGCATCTGTCCCATAGTCACGGAACCGAAAAAATATCCGAGTTGGACATCCGGCTCGCGAAACTGTTCCAACATAATTCGAAAACATCCGTACAACAACACAAAAAGCGCCGAAACTGTTCCTTGCCGCCGCCGTACCGCAGCTATTCTCCACAACGCGTTCATCACCACAAACATCACCAGCCCTTCCAACGCGCCCTCATAAAGCTGCGACGGATGACGCGGCAGATACCCGCCGTTGGGAAACCGCACTGCCCACGGCACGTCCGTCGGACGTCCCCATAATTCATCATTCACAAAGTTTGCCAGGCGTCCCAGAAAGATTCCTATCGGCGCATAAAGCACAATCAAATCCGTCAGCCCCAAAAAAGGATAGCCGATTTTGCGTGCATAAAGCAAGATTGCCGCAATCACGCCGAGAACACCGCCGTGAAAAGACATTCCTCCTTTCCAAATCTCAAGCAAATGCCACGGCCGCAGCCACATTTCCGCGCCGCCGTAAAATACGGCATAACCCAAACGGCCGCCGATGATAATCCCTGCCGTCAAATAAAAAATCAAATCTTCAACCTGCGTTTTGTCAAGCCCCAGTCGATAGCGCGCCACGGTGCGGTTGATTAACGCCCAGCCGGCCAAAATCCCCGCCAGATATGCCATTGAATACCAGCGCACTGCCAGCGGACCGATTGCAAACATCACCGGAGAAATTTCCGGATAGGCCAATCCCGTCATTGATATTTTCCTCTCTTGCTCATTATTTCGGTTAAAGAATAATTAATTATAAAAAATATATCCACATTTAAAAATTAATTTTTAGTCACATTTCTTTAATATATTGATTTTTCATATTTATTTTTCGAGTCGTTTATCCACAGAAACAAATTTGGTGGACAACTGCGACTCCGCGGTTGATATTCGCGACTCGGCATTGCAAGCTGATGACATAATAAAAGTAATTTTCGTATTCGGAGCATAAAGAATTATGGAACCGGCAAAGAATTTAGCCAGCGGCTTCAACCCGATAGATGTTGTTGAAACTATTTTTGCCCGCCGCTCATATGAGCTTGAGCGCCGCACCCCTGATGAGATTGTTATAGAAGTTCAAGGCAAATGGAACAATATGCTGCTGTTCTTTTCTTGGGAGCGCAACATGAATTGTATTCACATGTCCTGCCTGATGGATATTGAAAACAACCTTGCCGATCGCAGCAAAATTTTCGAGCTTCTGGCTCTTATCAACGAGCAGCTCTGGGTTGGACATTTTTCATATTGGACCGAGCAAAACCTTCCGGTATTCAAACACTCTCTGTTTTTGAACAACGAGTATGACACGCTTGAAAACAGCCTTGCCCGCCTGATTGACATTGCCGTCAAAGAATGCGAGCGCATGTATCCGGTGTTTAAGGTTGTTTTGACCAAAGGCATGGAGCCCAAAGATGCTCTTTTTCCGATTTTGATGCAAACTGTAGGACAAGCCTAAAAAAAGAGTGTCCCTTTTTATTGGAACACTCTTGCTCTAAAGTCCTTCAGCTCTGTCGATGACATCCTGAACGGTTTGACATTTCTGCAAAGCTCCTTCTTCCAAATAGATTCCGCCGCTGAGCAAAAATATTTCCGCCCACAGATAATCTGCTTTCTGGCAACCGATAAGGTCGACAATGCGCGTCTCCGGAGAAACTTTTCCTCCTACCTGACCGATGTAATCCTGAAAAATTTCAAGAACTTTTTGTTTGACATTCATGTAAAAAAAATTTTTAAATTGTTTATAAATAATCGGAAATTATTGTGTATAATATACAACAATTTCCAAATTGCAACAATTAATGCACAGATTTTTCTAATTTCCGGAATATTTGCTCATGCCGCGGCGATGTTTTTTCCACTGGCCGACATTTTGATTATGAGCATTAAGGCTGGTGGCAAAATTATGCCCGCCATTGCCGCTGGCCACAAAATACAAATAATCCGTCTCTTCGGGTCGGGCGGCAGCTTGCAGAGCGGCCAGCCCCGGATTGCATATCGGCGCCGGCGGCAAACCGTAATATTTATAGGTATTATAGGGGCTGTCGACATCCAAATCTTTACGCGTCAAAGCACGTTTTAAATCTTTTTGGCCTTTGGTCAGCGCATAAATAACCGTCGGATCCGTTTGCAGTCGCATTCCTTTGCGCAAACGGTTGACAAAAACCGAAGCCACGCGCCCACGTTCTTCGGCCAGACCGGTTTCTTTCTCGACAATGGAGGCCAAGATTAAAAGTTCGTGAGCCGTTTCTATCGGCAAGTCAGACGCCCTCTTCTGCCACTCTTCTTCCAACGCTTTTTGCATGGCCTTCTGGGCTCGCAGGACTATTGAATCCCGACTGTCGCCGCGCGAAAAACTGTAGGTTTCCGGCAGCAATTCGCCTTCGGCCGGCTGCACGTTGATTGCCCCTTCCAAAAACTCGTCCTGCCGAATAATTTCAAGCATTTGCGCCGTAGTCAGACCTTCGGGCAACGTCAATTTGCGATACAGTGTCTCGCCGCGCGCCAGCTGATTGATGACATCAGCAATCGATATTTCCGCCGCAAACGCATATTCGCCGGCCTTCAAATACTTATCCAACCCTTGCCACCGCGCCGCCAACCGAAACAGCAACGGATGCTGAACGACACCGGCCGCAAAAAGCTTTTGCGCCACTTTCAAAGATGTCTCGCCGCGGTTAATCAGCACTATAGTTTCATGCGTTGAAATTCCCGGCCGACAAATCGCATACCGAAACATTCCCGTCGTGGCCAGCAGGATAAACAGTCCGGCCAGAAAAATTTTTTTCATTCGGCAAAACGCTTCAAAATCAGCGATGAGTTTGTTCCGCCAAAGCCAAAGCTATTGGACATCACAGCCTTAATTTCACGCTTTTTGGCCTGCAACGGCACAAGGTCAAAATTCGCCAGCTCATCGGCCGGATTTTCCAAATTCAGCGTCGGCGGGCAAATCTGATCGCGCAGCGCCAAAATCGAATACACGGCTTCTACCGCACCGGCCGCGCCGAGCAAATGCCCGATGGCCGACTTGGTGGAAGACATGGACACGTGTTTGATTCCCTCGTCACCAAACAACCGTTTGACGGCCAAAGCCTCACCGACATCGCCGGCCGGAGTAGAGGTTCCATGCGCGTTGATATAGCCGATGTCAGAAAGCTTGACACCGTTTTCGGCCGCGTGTTCGACTGCCATTTTCATGGCCCGATAAGCGCCGTCGCCCGAAGGCGCGGTAATATGATAAGCGTCGCCGCTTATTCCGTAGCCGGCAACTTCGGCATAAATTTTGGCGCCGCGCGCTTTGGCATGCTCCAATTCTTCCAACACCACGGCGCCGGAGCCTTCACCCATCACAAAACCGCTGCGGGCTTTATCCCACGGACGGGAAGCCTTTTCCGGCGTGGCATTAAAATCGGAGGTAATGGCTTTCATCCGAGCGAACCCCGAGAGTCCGAGAACATTAACCGCCGATTCCGCACCGCCGGCCAACATCATGTCGGCATCGCCGCGCACAATCATAGCCGTCGCATCGCCAATGGCATGCGTGCCGGTGGAACAAGCGGTCACGCAAGCGTGATTGGGCCCTTTGAGACCGTATTTAATTGACAAATTGCCCGAAATCAAATTAATCAGGCATGCCGGAATAAAGAACGGCGAAATCCGTTTCATTCCGTTTTCGTTAAACGAAATCGAATTTTCATAAATCGTCTGCAATCCGCCGATTCCGGAGCCCATCATCACGCCGGCGCGATATTTTTCTTCTTCGCTGGCCGTCTCGGGATTCCAACCGGCGTCTTCAATGGCGTCGCTTCCGGCGGCCATGCCGTACAGAATAAAGCGGTCATTTTTTCTCTGATCTTTCGGCGCCATCACCGTGTCGGGATTAAACTCGCCTTCTTTGTCGCCCCACGGCACTTGTCCGGCGATAGTTACCGGAATATCCTTCAGGTCTACGCCCTCAATCGTCCTGATGCCGGACTTTCCGGCCAAAATCTGCCGCCAGTTATGCTCCACCCCGCGCCCCAGCGGAGACAGAATTCCAAGTCCGGTAACCACTACTCTTCTCATGCGATTTTCCTTCAGATTCGTCACTCTACATAACAATGAAACTCGCTTTAAGCATGAGCGAGTTTCACAATATCTTCAAAAGTCAGATAGACTTAAGCATTCTTAGAAAGATAGTCGATAGCATCTTTAACGGTAAGAATTTTTTCAGCGGCTTCATCCGGAATTTCGCAGCCGAATTCTTCTTCGAAAGCCATAACCAATTCTACCGTATCCAAGCTGTCTGCGCCCAAATCGTCGATAAAGCTGGCGCTCTCGGTAACTTTGGATTCTTCAACGCCAAGATGTTCGGCAACGATTTTCTTAACGCGGTTTGCTGTATCAGTCATATGCTAAAACCTCAAAAAAATTAAAACAAATTAATCGGACTTCTCTGCCCGTGTCTGATTTGTTAGCACAGTTTTATATGATTTGACAAGCATTATTTTCAAAAAACGCACATCGGACACAAATAATGCTTGCAAAAAAGCGCGGTTTTCTTATAGTTGATAATGGTTTCAATAGTGGATAAAATTATGGACGACATTATTCAAGTCAGCAGACTGACCAAAAAATTCAATATTCGGCAAAACTCCTCTTTCATAAAAAGTCTGTTTTCTCCCGAGGGAAAAACGCTTACCGCGGTCAACAACATTTCGTTTAAGATAAAAAAAGGCGAGAGGGTGGCTTTCATCGGCCCCAACGGTGCCGGCAAATCCACCACCATCAAGATGCTGTCTTCCATTTCGTATCCGACTTCGGGCACGGCCTTGGTCAACGGCTTGGTACCGTGGGAAAACCGCAAAAAGCTGGCCTATGACATCGGCACGGTTTTTGGCCAGCGTTCGCAGCTGTGGTACAATCTGCCGGTGCAGGACAGTTTCTTTTTGATGGGCAAAATTTACAATGTGGACGAGATTCCTTTCAAACGCCGCCTCTCAAAGCTGGTGCGTCTGTTTGAGATTCGTGATTTGCTTGTCCGTCCGGTGCGCGCATTGTCACTTGGCCAGCGCATGCGCTGCGAGATTGTAGCCTCGTTGCTGCACCGGCCGCAAGTCTTGTTTTTGGACGAGCCGACCATCGGCCTCGACGTAACGGCCAAAGAAATCATTCGCGGCCTTATCCGCCGTCAGGCCTTGGAAGAAGACACCACTTTGCTGCTCACTTCGCATGACACCGACGATATGGAAAAAGTATGCGACCGCGTGATTATCATCAACCGCGGCAAACTAATTTTTGATGATTCGATAACCGCTTTGCGCGATTCTTTCTTGCGCAAAAAATATATTGAAATCACCACGGATTCCGGACAAAAAATAAAAATGGTCGTCAACACGGCCATCACGCCGGCCAAAAAAGCCGTGGACGAACTTATACGCCAATATCATGTGACGGATCTGACCATAGAAAACCCGCCGATGGAAGAAATCATCAAGGAGATATACGCCCGTGAATAAATACGCCGCGCTTTACTCCGTCTCGCTCAAACAGGCTTGGGCGGCCAAGGCTTCGCTGTACGGTCGGCTGTTTTTCTTGTTTATCCTGATTTTTATATACAACCACCTGTGGGAAGTTATCGGCGCAGAGAACAACAGCCTTGAGCTCAACCGCACTTATATTTGGTATCTGCTGTTTGCCGAGATGATCATCTTGTCCAGCCCTCGTGCCGACCGCTCGCTGTTCAATGATATTCGCGACGGCACCATGGCCTACTATGTCGGCAAACCGATTTCGTTTTTTCTGATGCGCTGTGTCGAGGCTCTGGGCTCAATGACGGCGTCGTTTGTCCTCATGGGTGTTTTGGGCAGCCTTGCGACCTTGCTTTTGACCGGCGAGCCGCCGTTTTTGTGGAGGCATTTTCCCATAATTTTTCTGATGTGCTATCTTTCATCGTGCTTCAACGTGCTGTTGACTTGCGCGGTTGGCTTGTGCGGGCTGTGGCTGGCCAGCATCCGCACGCTGAGCATGCTGATTGAGCGGCTGGTTTTTACTTTGGGCGGCGGCATTTTTCCGCTCAGCATTTATCCTGACTGGTTTATTGACATTGCCAAATACACGCCGTTTTATTCGTTTTATTACCTGACCATAAAACTGGTCTATGATTTTTCGTGGGAAAATCTGGCTGTGGCCGTGACGCTCAACAGCGGCTGGCTGTGCCTGATTGCCCTGTTCACGATATTTGCCTACGGGCGTTTGACCAAAAGGATAAACATATATGGCGGCTAAATTTATCAAATTGTTTTTATATGTTCAAAAAAGCAATCTTAAGACGGCCTTTTTAAACTTGTCCGACGCATTGGTCAATGTTTTGATGATGATGCTCAACAATTTTTCATACATTTTCATGTGGTGGATTCTTTTTCAAAACAAAGGCAGCATCAACGGCTGGAACTTTGGCGACATGGCTTTGTTGTTTGCCGTAGCCAACATTTCGTTTGCCACCTACGCATTGTTTATGCGCGGGCTGGAAACTCTGCCCGAATACATTGACAGCGGCGGACTTGACAATTTTTTGGTCATGCCGCGTTCTGAACTGATGCTGATTGCGTTTTCGGAATCCTCGTTTGCCAATTGGGGCGATTATCTGACCGGTTTTATCATGTACTTTTTCTCCGGCCATATCGGCTGGACCAGTTTCGGGCTTCTGATTTTGGTAACGATTTTGGCCTCTGTGCTGTTGTTTGCCATACGTCTTTTGGCCTCCAGTCTGGCCTTTTTTATAAACGATTCTCAGCGTTTGGGCGACAATTTTTTTATCGCTGTCATCACTTTTGCCTCCCAGCCTTCCTCCATTTATACCGGCTGGTACAAAGTCATTTCTCTCACCATTGTTCCGGCCGGCTTTTTGGTCTATTATCCGGTGGAAGTCATACGTGCTTTCAGCTGGACAAATCTGCTGTGCCTGCTTGGCGGCGTCGCAATCTTTTTGGCTCTGAGTCTGCTGGTATGGCGCCAAGGGCTCAAGCATTACAGTTCCGGCAATCGTTTCGGCGTGCGATAAGTTGCAAAAACTGTTGACAATGTCATTCGCCAAACATAATCTGAGATAAAACATCGGTTGTTACAAGGAGACGCTAAAATGAAAAAAGTTTTTTATATTGTTCTGGTCATTGTGGTTCTGATGATTGCCGGCCAGTTTATCAAACAGCAAAAGGCTGAGTCGCAGACGGAAGTTGCGGCGGTTGAAGAAACCGTTGTCGAAAATGCTTCCGCGGCCGAAACCGCTGCTCCCGCCGAAGAGAGCGCCGAAGTCATCGCCAATGTCGAAATTCGGGAACACGGTGACGAAACCACGGTTGAAGAAAGCGCTGAAGAAGTGGTTGAGACCAATCCGGAAGAAACGGCGGACGAGGACGAAACCATCGTTGAGGAATAATCTCGGTCGATATTGTTTCAAGGCTGCCTGACGGCAGCCTTTTTTTATGCCGAAGCGGGCTTATATTGATTCCCGATTTAATTATTGAAAGGAAACGATATGAAAGTCGGAATCATCGGCGCCGGACAAGTCGGCAGCGCTGCGGCGTTTGCGCTCATCATGCGTGGCGTGGCGCGCAAAATCGTTCTCATTGACGCCAACCCGGAGCGCGCCTGGGCCGAAGCCATGGACATTGCCCACGCCGCGCCGTTTGCCTATGCCAACAAGGTCAAAGCCGGAGACTATGCGGATTTGTGCGGCTGCGAGGTAGTCATCATAACCGCCGGCGCCAACCAAAAACCCGGCGAAGACCGTCTCAGCCTGCTTGGCCGCAACGCCAAAATTTTTGCCGACATCATTCCCAAAGCCGCCGCCGCGGCGCCGACAGCCACTCTGCTCATCACCTCCAACCCTGTTGACATCATGACCGAGTTGGCCTTGCGGCTTTCGGGTTTTCCGCCTTGTCGGGTAATCGGCAGCGGCACGGTGCTTGATACGGCGCGTTTTCGCACCTTGCTGGGATTCTATCTCGGCATTTCGCCCAAATCGGTTCATGCCAATGTGTTAGGTGAACACGGCGATTCTGAAGTCTTGGCTTGGTCCAACGCCGACGGCGGAACGGTGCAGATAGACCGACTGGCGCAAATGGTCGGACGGCCGTTTGACGCCGAGGCCAAAGCCGATATAGACGACTGCGTGCGCAATGCCGCCTACAAAATCATCAACGGCAAAGGCGCCACGTTTTATGGCATAGCCGGCGCCCTGTGCCGCATTTGTCAGGCTGTCACCACCAACGAATACGCCATTCTGACCGTATCGTCGCATCATGCCGAAATTGAAGGCATCAAAGACTTGTGCCTGTCAATGCCGTCGGTGGTCGGCAAGCGCGGCGTTCACAACGTCATTTTTCCCGAACTGTCGGCCGACGAACACTCTGCCCTCGCCGCCGGTGCCCGTCTTGTCAAACAATACACCGAACAAGCTCTGTCCGAACTGTCCAAATTATAGGCATTTATTATAATATTATTTATATAAATATATTAAGAAAAAGTCATGCTTTTTATTCAAAAACAGGGTATACTGTTGCAGAACCATGTTATATGAGCCTATATATTCTTGATAATGCCTTCACTCATTCATTTAGATTCTGACTATCTTTTTTATAAAGAATATTAATAAATCCCTTTACAAATTGCCTCCAAATCTATAATCTTAATTTAGATGTACGATTTTGTATGTCTAGGGCGTCGAAAACCCTAAATTCTGTTAGTCGTTTGCATACGACTTAAAATTTATGCCGATTTCTGTCTCGGACGGATGTCGGCTAAATAAGGCTATGTGCTAAATAAGCCGAGCCGTTTTAACAGAATACGGTTTTCGAACATCCGCCCACCTTTCGGTGGGTTTTGTTTTCACTAATAACATAAAAAGGATGTTCTAATGAAGAAACTGTTTTTAATTTTAACTATAGGCATATTTGCCGGATTCCTCAGTTCCTGCGCAACTATTATGAGAGAAAACAATCAGTCCGTTCCAATCAAGGCGAATGTCGATAAAGTCAACATTAAACTGTTTGATAAGAACGGTCAGACGGTATTTGATGGACAAACGCCGACAACAGTTAATCTCAAAACTTCTTTAAGCGGATATTTCAACCCTCAAAAATATACTGTAACGGCCTCCAAAGACGGTTACGAAACGCAAACCGCCGTTATTGATTGGCATGTTAGCGGCTGGTACTACATTGGCAATTTTGTCTTAGGCGGAATAATCGGCTATTTGATTATCGACCCGCTTACAGGCGACATGTATTTTCTGGATGAAGAAATAAATCTGAACATGACGCCAATCAAGAAATGACAAACGGATGCAGAAAACTCTGCCTTTTTTGAATCAATATTGTATACCAATCCCCAATTATAAAAAAAAGAACCTCTCCAAACGGAGAGGCTCTTTTTTCAAACGATGAAAGTTGGATTAGAATTCAACTTTGGCACGAAGACCGACAGTGTAGTCATTGTCGACTTCAATCGCAGTATCGCCATCAAACTCATCATAAAAATGGCCGGCCAGATAATAGTCGCCATATACGCCGAGAGCCAAATTCTCAATCGGATAGTAGTCAGCTTCGGCTTGCAGATAAGTGGCATTTTTGTTTTTGCCATCGGTGCTGAAGTCATAGCAGACACCGCCGTCAACAGCCCAATTGCCGGCATATTTGTGAACACCGGCGAACAAGCTCTGGTAAAAATCACGATCGGCCGCATCGACCTGACCCATGAAAGTATAGCTGGCATACGGAGTTACGCCATTGCCCAGATCATAACCGACAACACCCTGACCGGCAAGATATTTCTGCCAACGCTCGCCCGTGTGATGTCCAGCATATGAATCCGGATCATAGGTGTAATAACCGCCGCTGACCTGTCCTAAAACATTACCGCTTCTCATATTGTGAGAAACACCGATTTGATAATCAAAGTTATGATCGTTGTTGTATTCGCCTTCGGTGTCAAAGTTATTGGACACGCCGACAACGACTGACGTATTGTCGGTAACGCCGTAAGTAACCTTTTCCGAAAGATTCCAAGCATCATATTTGCCCGCTTTTTTATACTCGGTACGCTCATATCCCAACTGGGTATCCGACGTAACTTTGCCCTGTCCCGGCAGATACAAAGCGCCGGTCAAGTCAGCAGCAGAAGCCGTCCCAGCGGCAAAAACAACAGCCGCAGAAGCAAGTAACATAGTCTTAAGTTTCATAAAGTCTCTCCTTCATGTACATGGTTCTCATTATTCGAACCAGATATACCATCTTGTCCGAATGGCTACATTATATTAGATAAAATATTAACAAATCAATAATTTATTTTTAGGCTGGGAAAAACGGCTTAAACCCTTGCGTTCTGTAGAAAACCAAGCTATATTAAGGGCAAAACGTTTTTTTGAAACATACAAAAAATGCTACAAATAATTACATTCGGCTGCCGGATAAACGCCTATGAATCAGAAGTTTTGAAGGAGAAGCTCAAAGAGTTTGACAACCTGATTGTGGTCAACACCTGCGCCGTCACCGGCGAGGCCGAACGCCAATGCTGTCAGGCCATTCGCCGCCTGCGCCGCCAAAACCCCGAAGCGCGGCTGGTGGTTACGGGCTGCGCCGCGCAGGTCAACGCCGCCAAATTCGCCGCCATGCCGGAGGTGGATTTGGTGCTGGGCAACCGCGAAAAAACCGGCATTTTGCAACATTTGCGCAACTTGCCCGCCCGCAAAGACATCGTCGGCGATATTAATGCCTGGGATTCATACGATTCGTTTCTCATAACCGAATTCGAAGGGCGTCATCGCGCCTTTGTGCAAATTCAGCAGGGCTGCGACCATCATTGCACTTATTGTATTGTGCCGAAGGCCCGCGGCGCCAACCGCTCGGTTTCGGCCGAACAAATTTTGCACCAAATCCGCACCCTGCTGACACAGGGTTTTGCCGAAATCTGCCTTACCGGCGTAGACGCCTGCTCTTGGCAGCCCTCGTTCAGCGGTCTGGTCAGACAAATCTTGGAACAAATTCCCGAACTTCCGGCGTTGCAGTTTGGTTCGTTGGATCCGGCGGCAACGGACGACGAATTTGTCGCTTTGGTACGACAATTTCCGAACATAACACCGTATTTCCATTTTTCGGTGCAGTCAGGCGATAATCTGATTCTCAAACGCATGAGACGCCGTCACCGCCGCGAAGACGTTATCAATTTGTGCCGCAAATTGCGCGCCGCGCGGCCGGATGCGGTTTTTGGCGCCGATTTCATCTGCGGTTTTCCGACCGAAACCGAGGCACAATTCCAAAACACCGTCAAACTGGTGCGCGAAGCCGGCATCAGCCGCCTGCATGTTTTTCCGTATTCGGAGCGCCCCGGAACACCGGCCGCCGCCATGCCGCAAGTGCCTGTCCGCATCCGCCGCGATCGCGCCCGCCGCCTGCGTGCCGAAGGAGTGTCCGCCGATGCGTGAATGGCTGTCCAAACTCGGTCTCAAAAAATCTTCGGCGCCGCTGGTTTCCGGCATCGGCAGCATTTTCGGCCGCCACCGGCTGGATTCGACATCTTTGGAAGAACTCGAGGAGCTGTTGCTGTGTTCCGACATGGGTGTCGCGGCCGCGCAAAAGCTTCTTGCCGCATTTGCCGCGCGCCGCTTTGACAAAGATGTTTCAGAGGAGCAAATCCGCGCCGCTTTGGCCGAAGATTTGGCCGTCTTGCTCAAACCTTGCGAACGTCCGTTTGCCTTGCCCGCAACCATACCCGCGGTCATTATGATGGTCGGCGTCAACGGCGCCGGCAAAACCACCGCCATCGGCAAACTGGCCGCCCGTCTCAAAGATCGTCAAATCAGCTTTATTGCCGCCGACACTTTTCGCGCCGCCGCCGTCGAGCAGCTCAAAGTCTGGGGCAGCCGCTGCAACTGCCGCGTTTTTTCCGGCGCCGCCGGCTGCGATGCCGCCGGCCTTTGTTTTGACGGCTTGCAAGAAGCCCTGCGCCAAGGCGATGAAATCGTGTTTATCGACACTGCCGGCCGCTTGCAAAACAAAACCAATCTGATTGACGAGCTGCAAAAAGTTGTCCGTGTCGTCAAAAAAGTGATACCCGCCGCGCCGCATCTGACATTGTTGTCGCTTGACGCCGCCACCGGTCAAAACGCGCTTGATCAGGTCAAAACTTTCAAGTCCGCGGTTGATGTCAACGGCCTCATCGTCAACAAGCTTGACGGCACTGCCAAAGGCGGGATTCTGGCGGCCGTGGCCGCCGAATGTCCGACTCCGGTTTATTTTGTCGGCGTCGGCGAAAAGATAGAAGATTTGCGCCCGTTTGCGGCCGCGCAATTTGCCCGTGACCTGCTGGAGGTGAACTGACATGCAGGATATGTTTGAACAAATTGCCGCCGGCAAAACCGAACCGCCCGAATTCAGCGTCGGCGAGATATCGGCCGAAATCAAACATTTTGTTGAAGCCGCCTTTGCCAAAGTGCGGGTACGCGGCGAAATTTTTGGCGCCAAACGCGCCGATTCCGGCCATTGGTACTTATCGCTCAAAGACACTGAAGCTACGCTTGCCGCCGTGGTGTGGAAAGGCACCGCCGCCCGCCTCAGCCTCAAACCTGAAGACGGGCTTGAAGTCGTGGCCACCGGCCGCATTACCACTTTTGCCGGCAAATCGTCTTATCAGCTGGTAATCGAAGAAATGGAAGCCGCCGGCGCCGGCGCCCTGCTCAAACTGCTGGAAGAACGCAAACAAAAATTTGCCGCCGAGGGCCTGTTTGACCCCGCTCACAAAAAACCTCTGCCGTACCTGCCGCAAATCATCGGCGTTGTTACTTCGGCTTCCGGTGCCGTTATCCGTGACATCATTCACCGCGTGCGCGACCGTTTTCCGACTCATATTTTGTTGTGGCCGACACCGGTTCAGGGGGAAGGCGCAGCCGAAAAAATCGCCGCTGCCGTTGCCGGTTTCAACGCCCTGCCGCAAGACGGCACGCCCGGTCGTCCCGACGTTTTGATTGTGGCGCGCGGCGGCGGCAGTTTGGAAGACCTTTGGCCTTTCAACGAAGAATGTGTCATCCGTGCCGTTTATGCCTCGGAGATTCCGGTAATTTCGGCGGTCGGACACGAAACCGACACCATGCTGATTGACTACGTAGCCGACAAACGCGCTCCCACCCCGACCGGCGCCGCCGAATTTGCCGTTCCGGTCAAGGCCGAATTACAGGCGCGGCTTCACACTTTACATGCGCGGCTTCTGGACAGTGGCCGCCGCAATCTTTCCGAGCGCATTGCACTGGTGCAGGGATTGGCGCGCGGCATTCCTAATCTGGAGCAGATTTTGGCCGAAGCAACCCAAAAATTTGACGACCGCGCCGAGCGTCTGCGCAACGCTTTTGCCTCTCTGCTCAAAACCAAGCTTTCGGCTTTGGAGCTTTGCGGCCTCAAACCTTATTACATCAAAACCATTTTTGATAAAAAACACGAGAGCCTGAACAATCTTGTGCTGCGTTTGCAATCGGTATCGGTTGAGTCGGTTTTGCGGCGCGGATTTGCCTGGGTGCGCGACGAGCAGGGCAAAACCCTGTATTCAGCCGCCGCCGCGCAAAAAGCCCGCTTGTTGGACATCCGCTTTGCCGACGGCAGCTGCAAGACTTCGGCCCTCTCCTCTTCAACCCCTAAAAAGACAGGAAAAAACGATGCGTTGCAAACCGATTTATTTAATATGTAGTTTTCTTTTGGCCACGGCGCCGGCCTATGCCGTCGAGCTTTGCGGCAAACCCGCGCAAGGCGAAATTTTGGTCGGACGGATGCCGGGCGTCAAAACCGCGGTTTTGGGCAAAACCGACTTGTTTGTCGACAATGAAGGAACCTTCCTGATGGCCTTGGGACGCGATGAACCGGCCGCCGCCACGCTGACCGTCGGCAATGCCGAAATAGGCCAAACTTATAATCTTGAGGTTGCGCCCACGGCCTGGGATATTCAAAACATCAAGGGCATCCCACCGCGCAAAGTCACTCCATCGGATTCGGATTTGCGCAAAATTGAGCTTGAGCAAAAACTGGTGCGTGCCGGCCAGCAGACGATGAGCTCCGTGCCTTATTGGAAAGAGGGTTTTATTATGCCCGTTGAAGGACGCGTCAGCGGACAATTCGGCGGTCAACGGATTATGAACGGCATTAAGAAAAACCCGCATGCCGGCATGGACATCGCTGTCAAGGAAGGTACGCCGGTCAAGGCCTCGGCCAGCGGAACCGTTACATTGGCGGCGCCCGATTTGTTTTATTCCGGCAATGTGGTTATCATTGACCACGGTTACGGCCTGCACACCATATATGCGCACCTCAAGGAAATTAAGGTCAAGCGCGGTGACGTCGTCAAACAGGGCGACATCATCGGTCTGGTCGGCCAAACCGGCCGCGCTACCGGTCCGCATTTGCATTGGGGAGCCTCGGTTGCCGGCATCAAGTTTAACCCGCCGTCACTCCTAACTATAAACACCGGTGATGATTTTTGTTTTAATTTATAAATATTAGTATAAAATTTAGAAAATTGTGCCAATCATATAAGCACGAGGTGCCGCATGAACGAAATCATTAAACAACCCGTTTGGGATTCGCTTGTTTGTCTGATTGTCGACGACGACAAGTTTTCCCGCACGTTTACCAAAACCGCGCTTTATCAAATCGGTATCAAAAATACCAAAGAAGCCGGAACCACCAAAGAAGCCATTGATCTTTTGCACAGCTTCAAAATAGACATCATTTTGCTTGATCAGCAAATGCCGGAGCAAAGCGGTCTTGACTTGGCCAAAGAAATCAAGAGCGGCGCGCTTGAAGGGATTCAAAACGCGCCGATAATTATGGTGACGGTAGACACCAAAGAAAAGACCGTTCTTGATGCCAAAGGCATCGGCATTCAGGAATATCTGGTCAAACCGATTTCACCTTTAGCGCTCAAAAAACGCATTCGCACCGCCTATTGCAACAAACAAGCTTAAGGAAAAATCGTGACTGATTTGCAATTGATGCTGCTTTCCGCCCTGCAGGGCATTACCGAATTTCTGCCTGTAAGTTCCAGCGGGCATCTGATATTGTTCTCGCACTTTACCTCGTTTCCGGACCAAGGACTGGGGCTTGACGTAGCCGTTCATGTCGGCTCGATTTTGGCAGTGATGATTTATTTTTCCGAAACGATATGGGCAATGATAAAAGGTCTGCTCAAGACCAAATTTCTGCCGTCGTTTGCAGACATCGGCGCCAAGACGTTTTGGCTGATTGCGGCCGGCACGCTGCCCATTGTGGCCGTGGGGTACTATGTTGAAAGCCGCGGCATGCAGGAACTGCGCAATCCCTGCCTGATTGGCTGGACGATTTTGGGCTACGGGATTTTGCTGTTTTTGGCCGACAAATTCAGCATGACCATTCGCGAGATTAAACATCTGACAATTTTGGACGCTTTGCTGATTGGCTGCGCGCAATGCTTGGCGCTGATTCCGGGAACCAGTCGTTCGGGCATCACCATTACCATGGCGCGTTTTTTGAGCATGGAGCGGCGCGAGGCGGCCAAGTTTTCGATGCTGCTTTCGATTCCGGCAATTTTGGGAGCCGGCATATTGGTCGGCTGGGAGCTGTATAAGCAAGACGGTCTGGCAGATTTGGCATATGCGATAGACGGCGTAACTTATTCGTTTGCCGCCTCAATCGTGGCCATATATATTGTCATGTGGTGGCTCAAAAAATCGACATTTTTGCCGTTTGTCATATATCGGATAGCTTTGGGCGGATTTTTATTGTTGGATTCATACGGATATTTAAATAAGTTTCTTGACTAATAAAAATTTTCGGTTTATACAATCACACCAGATGCCCTGGTGGCGGAATTGGTAGACGCGCATGCTTCAGGTGCATGTTGGCTCAGCCAGTGGAAGTTCGAGTCTTCTCCAGGGCACCATAACAAAAAAAGCTCCCAACGGAGCTTTTTTTGTTATGGTGAATAGAACTTGAAGCAAGCAAGGAAAGCGACAGCGACCG
>CANPYJ010000025.1 GCA_947588275.1 uncultured Alphaproteobacteria bacterium
CTTTTTCCAACACGCCGTTCAAAATCTGTTGCGAGCCGGCCAATTCCCATAGCATATTCAGGTGGATTCGCCCTTGTCCACCGGAAACCTCATGAGCGACCTCGGCCTGCGCCAGACAACCGCGAATGGATTGTTCCACCATTTCCTGATGCCGCGACGGGCGGTCTTTTTTGAAATAATGTTCAAAGATGACGTTGCCTTTTTCGTCATAATAATCGGGACTGACGCCCGAAAATGTTCCGACGCAGTTTTCGTGCGCCCAAGCGCCGGAAGATCTTCCGTCGCTGGCGTTAATGCCTTTTCCGCCTTCAATGAGGGGCAAAACTTCTTTGCCGGAGATCATAATTGGATTAAGTGTTTTCAACGGTTTTTCCTTTTACTGATAACTGTTAATTTAATATATAACGATATTATGGCGCCAATTCAAGAAGATTCTGCGGAATATCATTGATTGACACCAAGGCGACGATCATGCAGATAAGGGCATAGATTTGCAGCATGTCGGTTACGCCGCGGTCGGAAAGTTGTGGTATCTGAGAGCTGTATTTGTGGATGAGCTTATGGATTCCATACAAGACAAAAGTCGCGGCGACGGCCTGCACGCCCAGTCCGAGACGAACCAAAAAATCGGCCAGCGGTTCCAAAATTTTGTACAAAAAGCCAAACAACAAAAAATATGCGGCGCCACAGCCATAAGCCAAACGCTGCATTTTCAGCTCCTGAGCCAAAAGCTGAGCTTTGTTGCGCTGGGTTTTCTCGTGCGAGAGTTCTTCCACCGCCACGCCGCGAATTTTTTCCGGCCCTTGTTTTTGTTGCATGATGTTGCTCATGTCATGGCGAAATTTTTCTTCGGTTATGCACAAGCCGCAGCCTTTGGAGGTAAAATAAACATGATTCGGATTATTGCGGCATTGGCGCAGCCGGCGCATCAGTTTCCACAAATGTTCCTGCCATTCATAGGCGCTGGGCCGATGTCCTCCTTTGGTAAACGCGCGCTCAAACATTTCCAGCGTGTCTTTGTCAAAATACTCGTGCAGACTGTAAGGATGGGGTGCCTGATATTTGTCCGGCCACAGGCCGTAGGCGTAGTGATACTGGGCGATTCGGTTTTGAATGGTCAGCATGTCGGCGTCGGCCTTGCGCGGCGTGCCCGAAAACGGGTGGATTCCGTTGTTAAGCAGCCGAAAAATAATGACGGCCAGAGCAAATTTGTCTTGTTCTTCCCCCATTTCCTGACAAGAAAGGTTCATTCCTTCCGGATAAATATATTCTTCGCTCACAAATTCCGCCGGATAGCGGTTTTTTTCGCCTTTTATTGAAAAACCGTCGCAATCGACCATGGCCACCAGCATGCTTTCTTTATAAACCGACACGTTGGATGGTTTTAGGTCAACGATATAGTGTCCGCATTTGTGCAGAGAAGTAACCATTGCCGCCACGTTGTAAGCGGCAAAAATCCGATAGGCGTACTTTTCCGAAAGATTAAGCTTGCGTCGCACGGCTTTTTGCATCAGGTGGTCGAGCGATACGGCGGCATCCATGTTAATCAGCGGCATCAGATAACCGACGCAGAAACCTTGTTCGTTTTCCAGCAAGGCTTCCGGCCAAGCAATTTGAATATAGCGCACGCCTTCGGTTTCCACCGGCGGAAAATGCGGCTTGTTAAGCAGCATAGCCTCGAGTTTTTGACGATTGGTCTGGCTTTTTTCGGTATTATGAAAAATCTTAGCCACCAAATCGGGGCGCCCTTCAACCTTAAAAATCTTGCCTGACGCGCCGCCGCGGTTAATCATTTCGCCAAGCGCAATCCGGCCGTACGAACGGTCGGCATAAACAGCGTTAAAAACTTGCGGCTCGGAAATCATTGTCAGGCCACCTTTATCCAGACAAGGGTTTTGTCATCCGGGTTAAGACGCTGCGCTTTGGGCGTGTTGAGGGTATTGACCAGAGCTTTGACAGCTTTGGGTTTATTGGAAGCCTCGCGCAAAAAACGGTCAATCGGCACGATAAAATTCGATTCGATGGAACGATAGTCCGGACTAAATGAAAAACCGGCCACGCCGTCGCTCATCAAAAAAATGGTAGAAACCTTGTCAAAGCGCGTCAAGCGCAGATTTTTGCGCCAGGCTTGTTGGGTATAAAAAAAAGTTTCGCAGGCAAAATCGCCGTTTTCGGGACGCGAAGCGACAAAATCGGTATAATTGCCGCGCAAAGCGATTGCCGCGCCGTCGCCGATATGAAACAACCAGCCTTTGCCGTCGCGGCAGACCGCGCCGACAACCGTAGCCGCAAAGTCGGCGATTCCGGCTTCGGTTTTGTTGGCGTTAAGACGGTGCAGCACAAGTTTTTCACGCGCCAGGTCAATCGCTCGTTCGATTTTTTCGGGCAGAAGGGAAAATTCGGCATTTTTGAGCAAATCGCATAAGGTGCGGCAGACAATTTTGGCGCCGATTCTCCCAAACGGAGCCGACCCCGCGCCATCAGACACCACCGCCACCAGGTTTTTGCCGTATCCGCATAGATTATAATCTTGGCACGGCGCCTGATGTTTGGTGTGCAAAGCGCCGACCACGCTAGCCGCAACAACTTTTGGGCGTCGGTTATTCTTCATTCCATTCCCCTGTGTCTTCCAAAAAATCGGGCGCATTGGGCGCCGCGCGCGAAATACAAGAAACGCTGCGGCTCAGCCACAGGAAAAATTCGGTAAATTTAAGGCCGGTAAGGCGTTTGGGCGCAATCGTCGAAAACTTGGCGAGCTTGTCCAAATTGGCGCCCATTGTGCCGACGGCATGAATGACGACTTTTTTGTTGTCTTGAGCCTGTCGGCATTTTTCGGCGACGATTTCCCAATCATAATCCGTCGGCTCGCCGTCGCTGATGAGAAAAATCCACGGCCGTTTGGAAGTAATGCCGCAGCTGTCGTAGAGGCATTTTTGTTCTTCAATTTTTTGAAGGGCTTTTTCCATGGCTTTGCCAAGGGGCGTAAGTCCGCCGGCTTCCATTTCCGGAGCCGTAAAGTTCATGGCGTCGGTCCAGTCTGAAGAAACCACGGCTTCGTCTTTGCCAAAAGCTTTGATAATCAAAAGCTGCACGCGCGAACTGGCGTCGATGTCTTCCTTGAGTTCGCGTTCCAGCGCTTTAAGTCCGGCATTGAGCTGTTTTATGGGTTCGCCGCGCATTGAGCCGGAACAATCCAGCACCAATACGCACGGTGTGCGTTCGTTGGCGTTGTCGGCAAACTCGACATAGGGAATCATCTCATTTTCGATATCGGCGGTCATGCGAGGCTCCGTTTAGCGTGAAGGATAGGTGTGCGGATACCCGCTGCCCGGCACCGGTTCGGGAGCGGACATTTTGCCGCAGGCGCCGAGACAGACGGCCGCCAGCCAAAACAACAGACACAATTTTAATTTCATAACTTTTCCTTTACCAGTTTTATGCTATAGTACATTAATAGTCGATAAGAGTTAAGTAAAAATTAAGTTATACAGAGATTGCAATGACAAAAAAAGTTTTGCTGTTTGCCCTGAGCATTTTGTGGGCGGCGGCCGCGCAGGCCAAAGGCGGGATAAACATTTACGACTATCCGCGCGAAGTTCCTAAAATCGGATTATATCATCCCAGCGGGCAGGAAGTTTATTTGCGAGACTTCAAAGGTGATTTTGTGCTGGTGATGTTTTGGTCGCGATATTGCGCGCCGTGCATTCGCGAACTCGACGAGGTGAACGAGTTTGTCAAAAAAACGCGAGACAACGGGATTCGCCTGATTCTGGTGTCTCCTCAGAATGAGTGGAAAAGCATCAGTGAGCAGCGGACGCTGCTCAAGAAATACGGTGCACCGGACGTGGAATTTTATCTGGACACCAAAGGCGCTCTGGCGGCGGCGTTTGGAATATTTTCTTCGCCGCATACGGTGCTGATAAATCGGGCGGGAGAAGAAATCGGGCGCATCCGCGGCACCGCCGAATGGGATGATGACGATTTAATTGAATATATATACAAAATCAAAGCAGAAAACGGATAATGACAGAAAAAATATTTATTGATTGGCCGACGTTTCATCAAGACGTCAGAACTTTGGCTCAAAAGATTCGCACCCGCCAAAAGTTTGAACGCATAATCGCCGTCAGCCGCGGCGGTTTGATTCCGGCCGGAATTTTGGCCTATGAACTCGGCATTCGCGATTGTACGGCGCTCAACGTTTGCAGCTATGACGATGAGCAGGCACGTTCCTCCCAAGATATTGAAATAAGCTCGGCGCCTTTGTCGGCTGATGCTCAGACGCTGATTGTCGATGATTTGTCTGACAGCGGCCGGACGCTGAAATTGTTGCAAAAATCGTATCCGCAGGCGGTAACGGCGGTTGTCTATGCCAAACAGCAGAGTCTCTCTGCCGCCGACATTGTCGGCCGCCAACTGCCTGACCGCTGGGTAGTGTTTCCGTGGGACTAAATATCGGCAAAAATCGGAATGCCGCGCGCCAGCCGGGTCATTTGGGTTTCGATGGACGTGCCGAGATTAAGCTTGCCGCTTTTGATAATGCCACGTACCTGATCGCCTTTCATGGTGTCCGGATTCGCCATCAAAAAAGACACTGAGGCTTTTTTGACGGCCGCACCGCCCAACGTCTGATGAACCACCGTCAGCATGCCGCGTGCAAACAGGTCATAAGCCAAATCTTCGCTCATTCCGCCGGACGCCGCATATTTAATGACCGATGAAATCGCGTCGGTCACGTTGTTGGCATGAATGGTTGACAAAACCAAATGCCCCGAAGTGCAGGCGCGCAAGACTTCGCTTGCCGTATTCGGAGTACGGATTTCACCCACCATAATATAGCGGGGCTTAGAACGCAGGGCAGATTTGAGGGCGTCGCCCCAGTCACCGTTGATAGGCTGCGTTTGCTTGCACAGGCCGAGTCCGCCGGCCGGTGTCTTATAAACTCCGTCCAAAGGTTGCTCGCTGGGGTCTTCAATGGTATAGGCAAAACCGCCTTCGCTGGAGAGATATTCTTTCAGCAGACTGGAGATGGCGGTAGTTTTTCCGGCTCCGGTAGGCCCCGACCACAAAATCAGGCCGGACGCATTGCGGAGGTTAAGCATGTAGCGCTCAAACGGGCGCGGAAAGCCGAGGGTCGTAAAAGGCAGCACTTTTTCCGGCATTTTGCGCACGCAAAATTGAATGCCGTCCAGAGCCACCGTTCGTTCCACGCGGTAATATACCCCTTCGTACAAAACCGAATAACTCGGATTCTTTCCGTCCCAGGAGTTTTGCAGTACCTGATAAAAAGTTTCCAAGTCTTCAGGCTCAAAGCGCATCAAGGCATTGACGCTCCGCATGTCGGGGATGAAAGCCTCCTTTTGCGGCGTAATGTATATATCGGAAAAT
The DNA here is from genome assembly GCA_947588275.1 of uncultured Alphaproteobacteria bacterium. GTDB lineage: Bacteria > Pseudomonadota > Alphaproteobacteria > RF32 > CAG-239 > CAZU01. The sequence continues at coordinate 5,389 of CANPYJ010000025.1, forward strand.
CGGGTGGCGGAAATTGTCGGCATTATATCCTCGGTATTGGTAAATTAATATAGGCAGTTTAGTCCAGATAAGTTAATAAAATACGAACGAAATCGAATATTTGACCTTGCAAAATTTCAAAGTCTATTCTTATAATGTCTCTGTCAGAAGTGATGGTCTGACTTAGGTGTGAGAACCTAATAACCAGTAGCGTCTTTGCGAAAGACGATAATTTCGCCTACCAGCTTGACTGGAAGGCGATAAAATACGCTTTTAAAAAAGTCAATATATCGCACAATAACTACTGGTATTGTTCTCAACTTCCAGTCGCCTTCCATCAAGGCGACTTATTCTTTGTTGTTGGAGAATAGCCAATGCGTAATACCATTTTTAATATCATTATAATATTTTTAAGCGCTTTCATTCGAGATAAGGAATCAAGAAAAAAATTTCGCAGAAAATATAAAAGGAATCCGTACGTTATAAACAGATGTTACGGGAAAATCTATATGCCGTATTATCCAAGCCGCACAATCGGTCACGGGCAGAATAAGGTGTATAACAAGAACGGGCAGGAGCTTGACGTATGTTTTTTGAGAGAAATATTTTGGGCCTGTCCGCAAGGAGGTTTTGATCATTTTATGTTTGATCGGTATAATATTGCGCTGGACAAACACGTTTATACGCATTCCGCAATGTTGGAAACCATGGGACATCCCAAAGAACGATATGGTGCGCTGATTGAATCTGAAACAATAAGACCGGAACAATATGAAATATTCGATTCTCATAAAGGGCTCGAAAAAGATTTTGATTTGATATTTACCTATAGCGCGAAACTTTTGGATCAGCTTGACAACGCGGTTTTTATTCCTTTTGAGGCCGAAGTGTGGAATCGGGAGGCGGGAACAAAAAACTTGAATGAAGGAGACGTTTTGTCAGAAAAAAACAAAAACATTTCGATTCTTTCCTCAGATAAACAGATGTGCGATTTGCACAAATACAGGTTTGCCCTTGCTCAAAGATGCAAAAACGAGCGCCTTGCCGACACCTATGGCACATTTGACGGCGGGCCGATGGTTTTGTTGCAGGATACGCTCAGAAATTACAGATACAGCATATGTATTGAAAATGACATCAAGCCGTATTTTTTTACCGAGCGCCTGACCACGGCATTGTTTTGCAAAACGGTTCCGATATATATGGGAGCAACGGAAATTGACAAGTTTTTTAATCCGGACGGCATAATTAAACTTAATAAAAATGAAGACATTGCACAGGTTCTGAAGCAATGTACGAAAGAAGAATACGAACGCCGCCTGCCGGCGATTGAAGAAAACTATGAAATGGCCAAAAAATATCGCAATTTTTGGGACTTTATATATGTCAATTATTTCAACGGCAAACGTCCGTCGAAAAAGGAAAATATCTCCGACTTTGTCCGCCGTCTCAAAAACTTTGGCTGAATTTGAGCCTTAAACCAAAAAAAACTGCCTTATTGGCAGTTTTTTTTTGATTGGTGGGTGTGGCTGGGATCGAACCAGCGACCCCTACGATGTCAACGTAGTGCTCATACCACTGAGCTACACACCCGACGAAGTGATTTTCTTCTTATCTTATTCTGATTAATTTGGCAAGCATTATTTTTGAAATTAGCGAATATTTAAGCTTTTTGCGCTAAACTCAATTGTTGTCTAACCAGCGGAGAATAAGCCGTGAGCGCCAAAAAACTGGATTTTCGCGTTGATTATAAAAATTTGCGGATTTTTGAAGAATCCAATGTTAAGGAGGCCAAATATCCGATTGTTTTGTCCTCTCCGCATGGCGGCACGTTGTTTCCGCCTGAGTTTTTGGCCAATTCGGTGCTTTCGGCAGATGAGCTGCGTTCGTCCGAAGATTCGTTTGTCGGCGAGCTGGTGTCGGCGGCTTCTGCGGCGGGAATTCCTTTGATTAACATGAACATTCCGCGCACGTTTGTTGACGTCAATCGTGACAAAATCGAGCTTGACGAGACGATGTTTTTTGATTCGCCCAAAAATTTATACAATCAGGGCGGCCGGCGCAGCCGAGTAGGGCTGGGCGTGATTCATCGGGTGGTCTATCCCAATCGCGGCATCTATGACGGCCTTCTTTCCTATACCGAAGCTCAGGAACGTCTCAAAAACGTGTATGACGTATATCACAAGCGCCTCAAACAATTGGTCGACCGTTGTGTGCGGAAGTTTGGCTTTTGTCTGTTGATAGACTGCCATTCGATGCCGTCGATGATCTGCCGTATTATGGACGAGGGCAAAAATATTGATTTTTGCCTTTGCACTCTGTTTGACGAGAGCTGTCCGACGCAAATGTCCGAATTTTTGAGCGGTGCGCTTGAGGCGCGGGGCTACCGCGTTGAATTTAATCGGCCGTATGCCGGCGCATACATAACTTTTAATTATTGTCAACCGCACAAAAACATCTATACGTTGCAATTGGAGATAAATCGCGGTTTGTATATGAATGAAATTAATCATATAAAAAATGATAAATTTCAAGATGTTGGCAATGATGTCAGTCAAAGTGTTGTGGCTTTGGGCAATTTTTTGCTGGATTTTAAAAAATAAATATGTTATAAGCCCTCCTTGTTTTGTAACTATTTGTTAATATTTAAAGCAAATAGGCGGGCAGATGCCGCTTTGGGCGGTCGCCCATGGATAACCAACTCCGGATTATTTTTTGTCGTTTATAGCCTTAAGGCAGGTTGAAATTGGCATATTTGTTGCATAGGGATACCTGCTGGCTGGTCCGGAGGAATAGAGGGATGCGGTTTTACGTATCGACATTTTTGATGTTTTTGTTAATATTGCTGATGTTAATTCAGCCAGTACAAGCTCGAGCATACACGGATTTTCGTGATGATTCTCTGGTTTGTATGGAAGCAACGCAAAAATTTGAGCACAAATACCAGATTAAAGAACACTTGCTGTCAACGATTGCCAGCGTAGAGAGCGGACGTTGGAATTCCCGCCGCCAGCAAAAAGTTGCTTGGCCGTGGACGGTCAACGCCAAAGGCAAAGGCATGTTTTTTGAAACCAAGGCCGAAGCCGTGCGTGAGGTCAAACGTTTGCAAAAAGCCGGTGTCAAGAGCATAGACGTCGGATGCATGCAGATTAACTTGGCCTACCATCCGGATGCGTTCCGCACTGTGGAAGAAGCCTTTGATCCGCAACACAACGTCGAATACGGCGCCAAGTTCTTGTCCAAGCTGTACGAAACCCGCGACAATGACTGGATTAAGGCGGCCATGGCCTATCATTCCAGTGTGCCGCATAAAGCGGAAGTTTACAAAAAGAAGCTTGACAACGCGTTTAACTCGGTGCGTCAGATTCTGCAGTTGGCTCATCGGCAGAATGTGTACGGCGAACACAAAAAGCTTGCCGGCAACAGTGTTTATGATATAAACAAAAAGAAAATAGAACGTAACGTAGCCAACAAGGCTCAAGCATGGCGCGAGGCCAAACTTCGCGAATATCGCGCCCGCAAAGGGCTGTAGTTTAACCCGCAGGGGAGAATGAGAGCGCAGCATCTTGACACCGGTCTGTATTGGCGGCCGCTCGGCGGCAACAATATCGACCAAATCAGCGGTCATTCCTTCCAATATACTTATATCGACACCACTGCGACCGGATATAAGGCGGATACGATTATTGTCGATTTGGGCAAGTTTGACAATCATCAGGCCTTGGGTATAAAAAACTCGGCGGCGGCAGTTCCCGACATCAGAGAATTGCTGCAATCGTCCGAATTTAAAGCGAAAGCTATTTTTCTGACTCATTCTCATCCCGATCATCTTAATGGGATTGTGCATTATCTTAAGGCCGGATTCAAACTGCCTCCGCTGGTCGGTGGTCGATATACCAGACTGATTTTGCAAGAATTATATCAAACGTTTGGTGTTTTGCCGGCGCAGCAGCCGCCGTTTGTCGTCGTCACGGAAGGCAATGTCATGCAATGCGGTGCACTGACCATAGAGGTTTTGCCGGCTTCGCATACTTGTTTTGACAGTTTTGGATTCTATATCAGTTGTCCCAACGGCGTCGGAGTTTATCATACCGGCGACATGAAACTTGACGACAGCACTTATTTCCGTCGTCCGACGGATCAAAAGCGACTGCAAAAACTGGCCTCGCAAATTGATTTTGTGGTGGCTGATTTCTGCGGAATTTGCGCCGAAGGTTTTGCCGTACGCGAAGCCGATACGTTCAAAACCCTGTCGGCCGCGATCTCTGAGCGGCGGCGCAAGATTTTTGTTCCGGTTTATCCGACTCACACTGAGATGTATCTGGTGGCTTTTTTGGCGGCGCTCAAATGTCGTCGCAACGTCATATTCTACGGCGATGACAATTTTTACGGCTATCTGAGCATAATCAAAGAATACGGCATAGATTTCTCCAAATTGGCGCGAGACCGCATCAAGGTCAGTATCGGCATTCCGGAAGATTTGTCCGGATTCGGCTCTGATTATGTGATTGTCGGCACTTATAACGACATTGGCGGTAATTTTGCCGCCGATGCTTCCAATGCCTGCGGAATCATAACCTCCGGCAGCTATTTTAATCCGTTGCGCGGCCAATTCAATATTCGGGGGATTCCTTTCGTCGATGTAAAAGATTTTCCGGTTTTGCAGGGGTGCGGCCATGGTTTCATCGGCGATTACGAGCGCCTGAACCGGATTTTGGCACAGCCGAAATTCATTCCCATGCATTGCCCGTTATATGTCATTGACAGCTGCCGTGCTTTGGCGCAATATATAGGCCTGAAAATTGCCGAACCGACGGCGCGCAACAATCATCTGTATCGGCTGGACAAAGACGGAATGGTTGAAGTTTCCGCCCATCCGGCAGTGTGGTTGGTCGTCAGCTATGTCAACGATGAAGCGGTATTCACCGAGGTTTGGCAAAGGCCGACATCCGGCCATGGTTTTTTGAAGCGCACGTTCAGCGCCCGCCGCTGCCGCCGAATGTTTCGGATTATGCTGTATCGGCGCCGCCAAAAGGAGAAACAAAATGCCCGCGACTAAATATTCCTGCGAGTATCATGTTCGCAGTTATGAATGCGATCGCAACAATAACCTGCGGATACTGACATTGATGAACATTTTGCAGGACATTGCCGACAATCATGCCAAAGCGATGGGGCTGGGCATAGAATATGTCATGTCGCGAGGTTTGGCCTGGGTAGGCTCCAACTATGTGCTGAATATTGAGCGTCTGCCCAAAATGCACGAGACCATTCGCATAGAAACATGGCCTGCCGAAGAAAGAAAACTCGGCGTTGTGCGCGATTTTGAGGTTTTTGGCGAAGACGGCAAAAGTATTATCCGCGCTTCAAGCTTGTGGATTCTGATAGATTATCGCAAGAAGCGTCCGGTGTCTTTGCGCGACAACATCAGTGATTATGCCATTTTGCCCGAACGCGTGATTAAAACCGACTTTCCCAAGCTTCCGGAAGTCGAACGTGTCGACGAAGAAACCAAGTTTCGCGTCCGCTTTGATGATATCGACATGAATCGCCATGTTAACAACGCGGTGTATTTTTTGTGGGCGTGTGAGGCGGTTGATCCGGAGTTCCGGTTGGAACACGACCCCAAGCATATTGAAATATCTTTCAAGAAAGAAGGGCACATGGGCGAAAAGATTCGTGTTTCCACCCAATGTGAAGGGCTGCACACTTTTCACAGCATTCGCACTTATGACGGCGAAGACGACCGCGAATTGGCTCGAGTTTATATCGAGTGGGCTTAGGAAATGTCTTCCAACACGCATTCAAAGCGCGCATCTTGAGGCGAGCAGGCATAAGCTCCGACCTTAATTTCAGTATCGACACCAAAAAGGTTAAACAGCCGAACTTGCCGGAAATTGTTGCCGTCGGTTGATATAAAAAACAAAAAATCCGTGCCAAACCGCGCAACCCTGAACCACAATTCCTGCGGTTTGGTTTCCAGCGGCCACACGGCCCAATCAGACATTCCGCGCTGGGTTGCCACCGAACCGACGGTCCAAAATCGGGTGTCGGGCGTCAAAATGCCGATTTTGGCCCAGCTTAAACTGTCTACCCGAACCATCAGTCCGCATTGAGCCGACGGCGGCGGTGTGTCAAAACTCCATTTGAGGGTCAACGAAAAATCGCCGTTCTTGCGAGTATAAAAGAAGTGGCCGTTGTCTTTGTGAATTTTGTGATGGACGTTTTGCCAAAAATCCGTTTGCGGTTCTGTCTTAATGGTCAATCCGTTTTCGACAAAGCGGACGTTTTCCGGTTCATTCTCCCAAGCAAAATCTCTGAGCGCGTCCAAAAACATAATCAAAAGTTCCTGATGTTTTCATCGGGCATTTGCCGCAAGGCCTGTTCCAAAGCGGTGTCGGATTTCTTGGGCGCAATGATTTTGAGAGTAATGATTTGATCGCCGTTCTTCACGCCCTTGCCCTTGAGCCGCAGTTTCTCGCCGCTGGAGGCATAAGCCGGAATGTTGACGGCAACTTTGCCGGTGATTGTCGGAACGGTGACTTTGGCGCCCAAAACGGCCTCTTTGAAAGTGATAGGCAGTTCCATAAGGACATTGTTGCCGTCCAGACAAAAATAAGGATGGCTGTCGACATTGAGCGTAATCAGCACGTCGCCGGCGCTGCCGCCGTTCGGGCTGGGCTGTCCGAGGCCTTTAAGCCGCAGGGTTTGTCCGTCGACGGTGCCGGCCGGAATTTTGACATTGATGTTTTTGCCGTTGATGTTGACGGTTTTTTCATCGCCGCGCGCCGCCGACAAAAAGTCGATGCGCATGGTATAGCTGATATCTTCGCCTTTGCGCGGGCGTCGGGCCGAAGTTCCGAATCCGCCCTGAAAACCGCCGCGTCCGCCGGTAAACTGCGAAAAGATGTCTTCTCCGAAGATTGACGAAAAGTCAAAATCTCCGCCGCCTGTGCTGTAATAAGCGTTTCCTTGGCCAAAGGGGTTGCCGCCACCCTGACCGAAAGGATTGCCCGCACCAAATCCGCCGGCGCCGAATCCTGTCGGTTTGCCGTCGGAGTCAATTTCGTTGTTATCATATTTGCGGCGTTTTTCCTTGTCGCCCAAAATATCATAGGCGCAGGAAATTTCCTTAAATTTTTCGGCGGCGTCTTTATTGTCTTTGTTGAGGTCGGGGTGATATTTGCGCGCCAGTTTGCGGTATGCCGACTTGATTTCGGCCTCGCTGGCGTCTTTGGATAGTCCCAATACATGATAAAGGTTTTTGTTCATCTTCAGGCTCTTTATAAAACAGTATTTTCTTCTTATATAGGAAGAAAAAAACGCCTTTGCAAGCGCGCCTGCGGATTAATGGGGCAGTTTGACGCAGGCGAACACGGCGCGCCGTGCAAAATCAGGCCGCATGGTAATCTGCTGCAGTTCGGCTTGTTTTTTGCCGTGATCATAGCAATACAGCGCGGCCACCGGCGCAATCTCGTCAACCCGCACATCTTTGTATTCATAAACGACCATTGTCGGCGTCGTCTTGATAACCCTGGTATGGGCGGCCACGCGGTTAATGTTGGGAATTTCCCATATTTCCGGTTCGTCGGAAGGCGCCGCGGCGCAGGCAGTCAGCAAAATCAGCAGACCATACCAAAGATTTTTCATCAGTTCATCTCCTGAGTTTGAACGGTTTTTTTACTGCGGCGGTAATCCGATTTTTTGTTGTTCCGCGGCAGTGCACTCAACCCTTCGACGGCTTTTCCGTCCTTTTGCGCGATAATTTTGCAGCGCAGTTCGGCAATGCGGTCGGCGGCGGATTTATAATCGTATTCCATGAGGTTCTCCGACAAAGTTATTTATGACAAGAATAGCATTTTTTCCTTAACTAATCCTTAATCTAACTCCTGATAAATATCTTTCCCGGCATTAATCAATATCTTATAAATTCGGCTGTTGGTCGAATTTTTGGTGCGGGTGTTTTGAAGTTTGTTCAACATCCGCTGAAGTTGCTGGTTAAAACGCTTGTTCTCGCGCAGACTTTCAATTGCCGCCATGTTTTCTTCATCATTGATTTTGTAGTTAACGACCGCTTTCAGAGTGGCAATGTATTTGGCGTCGTTTTGAGCCGCAAACTGCGCTTTTGCCGGCAGAGAAAGACCCAAAACCAAAATGAGCGTAAACAAAATTTTCATGTGTGCTATCTCCATAAAAACATTGTGCAAACCGTGTCGTTAAATATACTGATTATATTATAGATTTTCGAGTCGTTTGACCATGACTTTTTGAAAGTTATCAAATATGAAAAAAACGATGTGGATTCTTTTGGACAATCGTGCCGGCAGCGTCAGTCAGGCGCGCGGGATTGAGCTGGCCGTCGGTCAAAGGCTTGACCTGACGGAAAAACAGCTGGTTTACACCCGTGCCGCGGTATTGCCCAACTGGATTCGCGGCCGCAGTCTGCTTGGTGTGAACAAGAGCCGGAGTTCATCGCTGTCGGCGCCGTGGCCGCAGCTGGTGCTTTCTTCAAGCCGGCGCACGCTTCCGGTGGCGCGCTATATTCGCAAAATGTCGGGCGGTCAAACGCAAATCGTTCAGCTGATGCACCCCGGTCGCAGCGGTCTGAAAGAAGTCTCGCTGGTCGTGGTGCCGGAGCACGATGCCGCCAAATGCAAAAAAGGCAATTTCTTTTTTATCACCGGCTGCCCGCATCGCGTTACTGCGGAGGCAACCGCCGAAGCGCAAGCCCGCTGGACACCGATATTCGAAACTTTGCCGCGGCCGTGGGTGTCGGTTTTGGTCGGCGGTGCCATCAACGGACGTCCGTTCAGCTTAGACAATGCCCGTGCGCTTGGACAAGCCGTTAAAGACGTCAACCGCAAACTCGGCGGTTCGATTCTTATCACCACTTCCCGCCGGACCGGCGCCGAGGCCGAAAATTTGATTATGTCCGAAATTGCGGGTATTCCCGCCTACACTTATTTGTGGGGAGAAAAAAAAGAAAATCCGATTATGGGTTTTATGGCCTGTGCCGACAAAATCATCGCTACCGGCGATTCGGTTTCAATGGTTTCGGAAGCTTGCGGTACCGGCCGGCCGGTGCTGGTTTTCAGCGGTCATAACTGGCTCACCCCAAAACATCGACGCTTTGTCGAATCTCTGTTTCAAAACGGCTATGCCGTTTCTGCCGACGCGCCTGACGCATTGGAATTTATGCCCGTTCGACGGCTGAATTCTTCGGAAGCTGTGGCGGAAAAAATTTTAGCGCTCGCTTAAAAAAGCCGGAGTTTCGGTCTCATACGAAGTCGGCATTTTTTTGCGTGTGGCAGTCAAAAATTGATACATTCCGCCAAAGAAAGTCTTCTTTTCCCAGATAAAGGCGTCCGCTTCGGTCGCGTAGGAATCAATGCTCAAATCCCAAAGTTTTTCCGCAAACGGGTGATACAGGCGGTTATACATCCGCACAAAATAGCGCAGCGGATGCCCCACGGCCGGCCGGTGATAATCCACAAAGATGGCTTTGCCGCCTTCGCGCACTGCCTGCAGAGCGTTGTTAACGACTTTGGCTTTGGTTGCCGGCGGTAGCTCGTTTAAGAGCATAAAGCAGATAACCGCATCATATTCTTGCTTAAACGAAAGCTCGGCGGCATTTTGCAAAAAGAACTTCAGCGCCGGAAAAAGTTCGCCGTATTTTTCTTCGCACCGGGCTATCTGCGCACCGCAAATGTCAACAATGTTATACGCTCCGTAATTGCCGATACGCAAGGCGATTCGGTCAATTTCATTGCCAAAGACGATTCCCAGCTGCAAAACCCGCTCATGGGGTTTGATGTTGGCCAAAACTTCGTCGACCAGATTGTCATACTGAAAAAAAGTGCGCAGGCGGCAGTTGAAATCATTATCAAAACGGGCGCATTTTTGCAGGTTGGTATAAATTTCGCCGTAAATATCCTGCATATAAGCCGGAAGTTTTTGTTCGGAGTTTTTTTTAGCCATTGTCTGTGTCCTTTTTTTGCAAGACGGATAAAACTTCGGTAATTCCCTGCCGGTACAAAGAGCGGCATTCAGAAATTCGGGCTTCCAGATTCTGCATATGACGGCGGAGAATTTGGTCTTCTATGCTTTGGCAGAGGTCGGCAAAATCGTCAAGCCCGAAAATCCGCCCGCCGTTGCGCCAATTATGGAAAGCGCGGCGCCGCTGTTCCCAGTCCATATGCGGAAAAGCGCCCCATGTCTGCTCGGCCTGTGCCACAAATTCATGCCACAAAAAGAGCATTTTTTCGGAGCCGAACACGTCCAGATATTCGTTTAATTGTTGCTGATTAATTTTCGTTTTCATTGATAAGTCCTAGTTTGGCGGCTTCGACGACGGCGCCGGTGCGGTTATAAACGTTCAAAAGTTTCAAAATGGCGGTAACATGCAGTTTGACAGTGCCTTCGGTAAGCCCCAGTTCATAAGCGATTTGCTTGTTGGAGCAGCCTTTTGAAATCAGGCGGATAACATCAATCTGCCGTGGCGAAAGAATTTTGACTTTTTCCTTAACATCACGTTCGGGCGGCAGTTTTTCAACCTGTTTCAGCAGATTAAACTCTGACTGTTGTGTGTTTTTTAGCAGTTCCGGCGGGATATAGACGCCGCCCGAAATCACCAGATTGAGAGCGCTCAAAATCACCGCTTTGGATGATGTTTTGGGAATATATCCGGCCGCGCCGAGCTCAATGGTTTTTTGGACGATTTCGCGATCAAACACGGCCGACAATATAATAATCGGCACGTCAGGCAAAGTGCTGTGAATTCGGGTGATGCCGTCTAGCCAGTGGGCTCCCGGCATGGCCAAATCGGTCAAAATGAGGTCAAAATCTTTGTCTCGGTCAATAATCTCGAATATTTCCGTATAATCTTTGGCGCAGACCAGCTGCCAATCGGCATCGTAGTCGGTCAAAATCATTTCAAGCCCTTTTAAAAATAATTCATGATCATCGGCGATTAAGATTTTCATTGCATATCTCCACAACTGTTTTTCCAGTCTCCGGCAACGGCCTGCCAAACTGCCAGAGCGGCGGTCGCGGCTGTTTCGGCACGCAGGATTCGCGGTCCCAGCGAAACCGGTTTTACAAAAGGCAGATTATAAAGCTGTTGGGCTTCTTCCGGAGCAAAACCTCCTTCCGGCCCGACCAGAACGGCTGCTGACCGAGCGGCAAAGGCTTCGCCGCAGGGAAGACCGCCGCCGCGCTCGTCTAAAAAATACAGAGTCCGCGACGCATCCCAATTTTTGAGCATGGTTTCGAAAGATTGCGTCGCTGCCAGTTCCGGAATGTCAAACCGTCCGCATTGTTCGGCGGCTTCGGTCATTTGCGCAATCAGGCGTTCGGGGCGGATTTTGTCGGTAATGCCGTAACGTGTCACCACTGGCATTAGTTTGGAGACGCCGAGTTCGACGGCTTTTTCCACCAAAAAATCGGTGCGGTCTTTTTTGAGCGGGGCAAAAGCCAGCCATATGTCCGGCGTGCGCCGCGGAAGACATAGCCGTTGCGCAAGACGAGCGGTTGACTGCTTTTTGTGTGGGGTTTCCAGTCGCGCCGCAAATTCTCCGTCGGCGGCATTAAAACAGCAAAATTCGTCGCCGGCTTTCAACCGCATCACCATGCACAGATAATGCGATGCCGCCTCCGACAAATCAACGCGTGCGTTTTCGCTGAGCGGCGAGTCGACATAAAGCCTGATTTTGAGCTTGTTATTCATGGTTATCTAATCCGCAGGCGCAAAATTCGGCTGGCAACGACAGTGTTATCGTCAAAGGCATCCCAGTATAAAGTTGCATCGCCGGATTTCAGCGCCGTAATCTCCCACACTTCGCTGTCATCGTCGGTTGAGACAAGGGCTGCCGACACAAGGGTCGAAGCTTCAGTGTCATTTTTCCATTTCAGGTTTTCAGAAAGCGGCAATATCACGTAAAATATCTGATTCGGAGCGGAAATAACCGTGCGTGCGGTCAATTTTTTAAAGTCAATATATAATTTCTGCTGCGGTATGTCTGGGAGAAGCTTGCCGGAAATGGCGCCGTAGTCGGTTTTGCCTTCGGAATGAAAAATGGCGGCGGCCGCAGATTCGCTCGGTGCCGCAGGCTTTTTTTCGCCGTCTCTGGCCATAATGTCCAAAGACAAGGCCTGCGAAGGCTTTTGGGCAACCAAGGCGTGCGCGGCAGAAATCAGAACAAGACTCAGTCCTGCGGCTGCAAAAATCGTCCTAATCATTTGTTCTCCTTATTTTTTGCAGAAAATCTTGGTATAACGCCAAATTTCATTTTTCTCTCTTTATTTTATAGGATATTTTAGCAGATATAAAGTAAAATATTTGTTACAGAAATAAATATTTGCGAGCGGAAAATGATTATTACCATAGACGGGCCGGCCTCAGCCGGCAAAGGAACACTGGCACAGAAACTGGCACAGAAATATCAGATGGCCTATTTTGACACCGGAATGGTCTATCGGGCAGTCGGGCTGGAACTGGTGTTGGCCGGTCTGTCGGTCGAAGATGCAGCGGCTGCGGCCGTTGCGGCGCAAAAAATGACTTTTCAGAAGATGATGAAATTATCGGCGCATCCGGATTTTCGTTCTGATGTCGGCGGGTCTGCGGCATCCAAAGTGGCCGCCATGCCTAAGGTTCGCGAGGCTTTGCTCAAAATGCAGCAGGATTTTGCCCGGCATCCGGTGTTTGCCGATGGGCAGCCGGCCAAAGGTGCCATCTATGATGGCCGCGATACCGGAACCGTCGTTTGTCCGCGCGCCGACCTCAAATTGTTTGTTACCGCGTCGCCGGAAGTCCGCGCCGACCGCCGTCATAAAGAATTTTTGGCAAAAGGAATGCAGGTTTCGTTGGCCGAGGTTTTAGCGCAGATAAGGGAGCGTGACTGGCGCGACGAGCATCGTGCCGCGGCCCCTCTCAAGCCGGCCGCAGATGCTCGAATCCTTGATACGACGATGCTTACGGCCGACGAAGTTTTTGCCCAAGTCTGCAAAATTGTTGACGATATTCAAAAAAAAGCTTGAAAAATAAATATTTGCGTGTATAAAGGAGTCGCTTCCGCAGGTTGGGCGCGCAGCCGGCGGACGTTTTGGCATATCGCGCAAGTCCGCCCCGTTTGTTTTGCAGGGGAGAGGCAGGTTTGAATACTTAAAATTTAAATGATTAATACTGATATTAAAATTCCCGAAACTGACGAAAATTTTGAAGCTCTGCTCAATGAGCAGTTTGGAGACAACGGCATTACCGGTTCGGTTGTCAAAGGCACCATCATTCGCCTTACGCCGGATTTTGCCACTGTGGATGTCGGCCTCAAGTCCGAAGGTCGGATTCCGCTGCGCGAGTTTGGCCAAAATGCCGAACTCAAAGTCGGCGATCAGGTGGAGGTCTATGTTGACCGTTATGAAGACAAAGACGGCAATATTGTTCTCTCTCGCGAAAAAGCCCGTCGTGAAGAAGCTTGGCAGGATTTGGAAAAATGCCTTAATTCCGGCGAGCGCGTCAACGGCGTTATCTTTGGTCGGGTCAAGGGCGGCTTTACGGTTGATCTCAACGGCGCCATTGCTTTCCTTCCCGGTTCGCAAATTGATATTCGTCCGATTCGCGACATTACGCCGCTGATGGGCATTACCCAACCGTTCCAGATTTTGAAAATGGATAAGGTCAGAGGCAACATCGTTGTTTCACGCCGTGTTGTTCTGGAAGAAACCCGTGCCGAAGCCCGCGCCGAGCTGATTGACACTCTCAAGGAAGGCTCCGTTTTGGAAGGTGTGGTCAAAAACATCACCGATTACGGTGCGTTTATTGATTTGGGCGGCGTTGACGGTTTGCTGCACGTTACCGATATTTCGTGGAAACGCATTAACCATCCGGCCGAAGTTTTGTCTGTCGGTCAGACGGTCAAAGTGCAGGTCATCAAGTTCAACGAAGACAACCAGAGAATTTCTTTGGGTATGAAACAGCTTGAGTCCGATCCGTGGCAGAGCGTTGCCGATAAATATAAAGTCGGCGAAGTCTACACCGGCAAAGTTACCAACATCACCGATTATGGTGCATTTGTCGAGCTTGAAGACGGTATTGAGGGATTGGTTCACGTTTCTGAGATGAGCTGGACCCGCAAGAACGTCCACCCCGGCAAAATTGTTTCGACCTCGCAAGAAGTGCAGGTTAAGGTTCTGGAAGTCGATCCGGAAAAACGCCGCATTTCACTGGGCATCAAACAATGCACGCCGAATCCTTGGGCAGCCTTTGTTGAAGAGCATCCGGTCGGATCCGTCATTGAAGGCAAAATCAAAAACATTACCGAGTTTGGTTTGTTTGTCGGTCTTTCCGATGAAATCGACGGTATGATTCACCTCTCTGACATTTCTTGGGACAAATCCGGTGAAGAGGCGGTCAAAGACTATGCCAAAGGACAAGACATTCAGGCCAAAATTATCGACGTGGATGTTGAAAAAGAGCGTATTTCTCTCGGCATCAAACAGCTGAGCGAAAATACCGCCGGAATCGCGCTGGAAAGCTTTAAGAAAGGCGATGTCGTAAAAGTCACTGTCGTCGAAACTGATGACAAGGGCGTTACGGTTGAGGCCAACGGCGTCAAAGCCTATATCAAAAAGGCCGACCTTTCCAAGGACAAAGCCGCGCAGAACCCCGAGAACTACAAAGCCGGCGATGCGCTGGAAGCCAAAGTCACCTCTGTGGACAAGAAGAACAACAAGCTTGGCTTGTCCGTGAAGGCTTTGGAGATAGAGGAAGAAAAGAAAGCTCTTGAAGAGTATTCAACCTCTACCGGCAACTCGGCTTTGGGCGATGCCCTCGGCGAAGCGCTGAAGAAAAACACTTAAGCGTTTTGTTCAACCATAAAAAACAGGCTTTTTTATAAAGCCTGTTTTTTTGAGCTTCATAAATTTATTGGAATTGCCAGATAATTGTATTTTGCGATTCGGCACAGGCCTTTTTTGCGGCGCCGGAACCGATCGGCAGGCTGTTGCCGTCGGTTTCCCAGTCAAAAACCGTTTCAGACTGCGCATTGCCGATAATGACCGAACTGACGCCAAGCCAGAATGCCTGCCCGAAATCATAAACCGCCAAATGCCGGCATTGATGATATGTCAGGCCTTTGTACGCAATGTCAAAGTTGCGTGCGCCGGGCATCAATACAGCACCGTCGGCACCGCTGCCGATAACAATCTGATTGCCAAAAAATCCCTGCAGCGTGCCGTTGCGCACCATAGTTGCCGGCGCAATCTGCTTTTCGATTACGGTCAAAGTGCTCAATCCCCAAAAATCCGGACGATTTTGATAGTGCCGACGAATGTTTTGAGCCAGTTGCTGCAATTCTTCGGCGGCGTTGGCCGTTCCTTTGTAATGTTGATAATGCACAAACCACAAGGCTGCGCCGGCCAAAAATACGACGGCCAGTAACGCGGTCAAGACCTTACGCTGCCGCAGCAAAAAATGATGAGGCAGATTCTTCCAAACAGATTTAAACTTTTCCATATCAGCCACCCATGCTGCTGGTAATTTGGTCTTGCATATCAAAGGTGCCCATAACGGCCCAGGCCACCACGGCGCCGATGAGCAGCAAGGCCACCATGTTAAGCACGCTGGCGCGTTCCTCAATCATATAAACCGATTCTTCGAGCCATTCGTTGGCCAAATTATCCAAGGCTTCCTCAAAGTTATCAAGTTCCGAGTAGATTTTGAGGTCACTGATAATTTCTTTATCCGGAAAATCAAGGCCGGTTTTGGACAGAGCCTGCCCGAGGTTGTCGCCGTTGTTCACAAAGACCATCGTTTTGTCAATGCGCTCTTTGAGATAACGGCTGGCATCGCGGCGCAGGGCACGCAAAGCCGTAGACACGGGTGTTCCGCCTTTGACCAATGCCGACAACGCCAGCAGCCAGCTGATGCCGGTAAAGACCTTGTACAGCGACCATGGCGGAATGTGGTCAAAAATAGCGCGGATAGGGCCGGTCCAAATGCTGATGGTAAAATAGATGACCGCCATGCTGACCGGCAGAAACGAAAACGCGACCAGCCAATTGTCTTTAATCCAGTTGGAAACCCCCACCAAATCCGCCGCCAGACCGCGCCAAACGGTGTTGGGCGCCGCATCGATCATCGGCGGCACCATATAGACGCCGATAGCATAAATAATCAAAACCGAAATCATAGCCAAAAAGCTCGGATAAGAAATGGCGCCGATAATCGGGCGAATCATTTTGGTTGATCCTTCGGTAACCTTAATCAGGTTCAGAAGCGCACCTTCCAAGTCGGATACGTCGCCCACTGAAAGCATCAGACGTTCGCGGTCGGGCGCCCAGCCTTTGAGCGCATCGGAAAAAGTTTTACCATTGTTCAGGGCGCGTCCCCATGCGGCAATGGCAATTGCCAGCGGCTCTCCGGGATTTTTGCCGCCGTTGCTGGCGCCGTCATGCAGCATGTCCAATGCGTCCATCAGAGAGAACCGGTTGCGCATCAGCGACGCGATTTTGCGATACAGCTTCAGTCGCACTTTGTTTGAGAACTTAATAATCAAACGGGCATATTGCTCTTCCATGATATTGAACTGCATCATGGCGCGCTGCATAGATTGCGATTTTCTTTTTTTCTGTTCTTCTGCCATAGTTTTTAACTCCGTCAATAAACCGGACGCATATCCATAAGTCCGCACCACCGCTCGACTTCATCCAAATCAAGCAGGCCTTTAAGCATTCGTTCTATAGCCGCTTCTTTGAGCGTGCGGCCGTTCAGGTCGCTGGTCCAATAGTCAATGGCTTTGCGGGTTTCGCCTTTAATCATCAGCTCCAAAAACATTGCATCGGGCAAAACGATTTCCGGCACGCTCATGCGTCCTTTAATGCCGGTATTGTTGCAATATTTGCAACCCGGACCGCGGACATAAGTGTTTTCGATTCCAAAATCGCCGAGCGCCGTTTTGAGACGTTGCACCGCCGGTTCGTTAAGTTTTTCTTTGACCGAGATTCGGCAATGCGGACAAAGTTTACGGAACAAACGTTGAGAAATCAGCCCCTTAATCAGTTCAGGGTCCAAAAGTTTAAATGTTTCCACGCCCATGTCACGCAAACGCATCAGTATGGCCGGCGCCGAGTTGGCGTGCAAGGTTGTCCACACGCCGTGGCCGGACAAAGCGCCTTTAAACGTCAGTTGCGCGGCTGAAAGCGAACGCACCTCGCCGACCATCATTACGTCTGGGTCAGAACGCAAAGCCGCCGACAAAGCTTTGGTAAACTGCTCGTCTTTTTCTTCTTCGGTATTGGCGTTGGTTACCGGCATTTGCCGCGCCCCCGGGATTGGGTACTCCGGCGGGTCTTCCACCGTAATCAGGTTGATTTCATAGTTTTTTTCCTGCAAAAGCTTAATCATATTGCGTTGCAAGGTTGTCGATTTGCCCGAACCGGTCGGCCCCGCGATAATGTTCAGTCCCACGGGCACGGCGCGCAGACGATAAAACAAATTTTCTTCAAATTTGCCGAACCCAAGGCTGGACAAATCACCCGAGCCCTCAGGATTGTCATCGGCATACAAGAGACGCATAACCAAATATTGCGAACCAAACGCAATCGGGTTAAACTGCAAACGGATAGCCAGCACATTGTGCGGCAGCATTAGTTTGCCTTTAGAGCCGCGCAGCGGCGTAGAACCCAGCTTTTGTGCG
This sequence comes from uncultured Alphaproteobacteria bacterium, assembly GCA_947588275.1. Taxonomy (GTDB): domain Bacteria; phylum Pseudomonadota; class Alphaproteobacteria; order RF32; family CAG-239; genus CAZU01. Next base: position 23,058 of record CANPYJ010000025.1, read on the forward strand.
CCTTGAAACTCGTTTTGCGCATAGTTTGAATCCGACACGTCGGCCGAGGCAAACGCCGCACGCACAAAAGACTCGCCCCAGTCTTTGTTATATTCCATTTCGGTTGTCATCATGCCGTTGATACGAAACATAATCTGCGTGCTGTCTGCCACGATGACGTGAACGTCCGAAACCTTTTGCGCCGCGGCCTGAGCAATCACGTTGACAAAGTCTTTTTGCATTTGCAGCTGGTCAAAACTGACATCTTCCTTAATGTCAATTGCCGCTTGCACGCGCTCTCCGTAAGCATAGATAGCGTTAATTTCGTTTTGCGAAACGTATGTCGGTTTAAGAATAGAAAGCTTTTTGCGGCGCGCCAAAACTTCAAAACTCAGCACGCGGCCGTCAAATTTGTGTGTTTCGGCAACCAAAAAACGCCCGTCGGAAAACAAAGCCAGCAGACGGCGCGTATCATCATTGATGACCAGATTAGAACCATTAACCGTCAGCAGGCGGTTGCCGTTAGAAAAATAACGATTGGCAATTGTATCGCCGTTATTGCCGTCGCCGCCTTCCGCGGCCGAAGCTTCCGCAGCGTCTTCTGCTATAGATTGTTCGGTCGCAGCCTCGTCTTCCGTTTCTGTGGTGTTAGCCTCTTCTGCCATAAGCCTCTACCTGGCAAACATAGATGCCCCTAAACTCGGAATCCCGTTGCTGGTCACGCGGCGGGCAGGAGCATCGCTGCTGACGTTGCTGCTCTCGGCGACCGGTGTTGCTTCACCTTCAACAGCCTCGGGAAGCGCCGGCGTCAGGGGGCTGAATGTTTGCTCACGCGGTAAGACGCCGCCGGCTGCAAAATAGAGATAATCTTTTATGCCGTCGCGGTCTGCACGGACATAAGTCGAAGTAATCTCGTCAACAATGTGTCCGCTTTGCAGAACGGTGCCTTTTTTCACAAAGAACGGCATCCCGTCTTTATTGATAAGCTTGGCAATAAGTTCACCTTGCTGGCCGCGCACTTCCATCACGGCGTAAAGGTTTGAAAGCTTGGTGTCGGCCAAGATTGTGTCGACGGCTATTGCAGAACCCATGGCTGAACCGGGTATTCCGCCGGAAACAGATACGCCGTCGCCGCCGTCTTCCTCGCCGGCAAACGGATTTTGTTTTTCAAATTCGGCTTCCTGAGCTTCCATGCGCGATTTCAAAACGGCGTTTTGAGCATGAAGATTGTTAATTTCCTGCTCAAAAGCATGTACCATGTCATTTGACTTCTCGGACGTTGCGGCAATGCCGGATTTGATGTTTTTCAACTTGTTTTCAAAGTCTTGCAGAATTGCCTGCTTTTCTTTCTGCAATTCTTCTATCTGGTGATAAAGCTCGCCTTCGTGGGTAATCCATTCCTGATTGGTGGCCAACATTTCGTTTTTGTAGGCGTTCAAGAGTTTTTCCTGCCGCAGTTTTTCAAACTCAATGTCCAAGGCGCGCAATTTCTGCTGTTCGTCCAACAACGATTTTTCTTTTTCTTTCATAGCCAACTGCTGTTGGGCGCGTTCTGCCTCAATTTTGGCCTGTTCTTCCAGCTCAGCGCGGCGGCGCTCGTTTTTAACCGCTTCAATTTCGTTTTTAATTTTTTCGCGGCGCAGTTCCAAATTCAGCAAAGCCGTCTGTTTTTCAATATCGGACATTTGTGTGAAAATATCGCCCTCGGAAGCGGTAAGGTCGAGTTTTCCGAGAGAGCTGAAAATTTCAGGCGACGGAGCCTCCGTTGCCGACACGCCGGCCGTCGGCATTTCAGTCGCGCGGGGCTGTTCCGGCTCGGCTGCCGGCAGAGCAATCGGCGCATTGGCGCTTAAGGACGTATCAATACTTTCTTCGGGCAGGACAGGCGCCTGCGGTTCGCTTGATAAAGCCGGATCAAAGGGGACTTCTGATGTTTCTTGGGTTGCCGTGTTGTTCAATGCCGGAAGATCGTCGTCAAACATTGCTTCTTCAGACAAGGTAACCACGCCCTGCGCAAATGCAGGAGCGGCGCTGAGCAAGGCAGCCAAAGCCACGGTTGTCAAGGCTGAAAGATTTTTGATATTATAAAACATAGAAGACTCCCTCGTAGTGCCAGATCTTTGTTTGCGGCGTATATGTAATGAGTTTAATCTCAAGTCCTGAATATTTTGTTAACAAATCCGTCCAAACCAGAGGATTATAAGTGGAATCAAGCGAAAATCCGACAATTTGATATTCGTCGAATTTGCTGGATGTTATTTTTTGTTCCGAGAGCGTAACCTGAATGCCGATTTTTTGGAACAAATCGTTAAGCTCTTCTTGGAGAGCGACGGCCGTTCTTTCCGGAGGCGAAACCTGAGCCACGGATTTGGGCAACAAAAGCGCGGCCGTAAGCGTATTGCCGTCGCTGGCAAAATTATAGCCCGAAAACGTCAGCCCGGACTCCCGCAGGGCTTTTTTGGCCCACGAGATTTGGCCGACATCGCGCGTCCAAGTAGTTCCGGCCTGATCGTCTTTGCAGACAATAGGGCCGGCCATCCAGCCCGGAGGCATGATTTTACTCAGGGAAACAACCCCGTTATAACAGTTTTGCATAAATAAAATCGGATTCGGCACACTGTTCCAAGGATATTCTTTGGGACGCTGAATAGCCATAGGCGCGGCCTTTGGTTTGACCGGAACCACCATTGGCCGGACGGTCGGCGTCAAAAACAGCTTGTCAATCAACATCGAGATGAGCCAAATGCCGACAACCGCCGATACCACCACCACCGCCAGCAGTTTGCCGCCGCGCAGAGCCTTGATTTTTTGCAATCTGGACTTGGCACCGCGAGACAAAGTTTCGGTCAGGTCGATTTCTTCGGTGTCTTCAATGGCCCAGTCTTTGGGCGCAATTTTTTTGCCCCAGTCCGGCACCGCCAGCATGGACATAAATTGGTCTTTGGCTTCCTGCTCGGTCAAAAACAGCATGTCGCCGTCCGACAAGATAATGTCGTTGCGGACGCAGGTATACCACCAGCCTTCATTTGTCTTAAATACGGCGATAAACGAGCTTATGTCCGACAGTGCCGTGGCCAAAGCGACGGCGGCGACATTTTCACCGCTTTTGTATCCTTCAGCCGAAACGCAGATGCCAAACTGTGGCGCTTTGCCGCTTTTTATGCAGAATAAATCCGCGCCTTCCAGCACGCCGGCCGAGGCTTCTTCCACCTCTTGGAAAGGGTCGCTGGCGTTTTGCAACGGCTGCCAGAACAAACTGGTTGCATAGCTCACGCCGCCGGCCGTCAACTTTGTGCCCCAAGTGCGTTTTGCCGCCGCAGATTCTACATCGTCATCAAGAAGTTTGGCTTCCTCAAGCACCGATTTGTCTCCTTTTTTCGGTCCTTAGTTCATTGACATTCTGGTTTCGGGGGACAACGGCGATTCCAAAACCAGCGGCGTTAAGATAATAACCAGAACGCTGCGTTCTTTCTCTGCCGAGGCCGATCCGCCGAACAGCGAGTTGTCGGCCGAACCGGTGCCGGTCTTGCTCGTACTGTTGTCAACCTTTTCAAATCCGGTCAAAACCAGAGATTCTCCGGAGGTCATGGCAACTTCCTGCGTAAATGCGCGCGATTCAACCTGCGGGTTTTGAATATACTGGTTCTCGTCCTCCGCGCCGAATTCAACCTTTTCCAGCGCAATCAGGTCAGACAGAGTCATGTTAAACATCAGCAACAGCCGCCCGTGTTCCAAAATGCGCGGCAAAACGTCGAGTGTATAGCCGGTCTCGATTTCTTCGGTGGTAACCGAAATGTCATAGTTGTTGCCGTCGGTTCCGCTGTTGGTCTTGGTCATTTCGGCAATATAGTTTTGCTTTTGCGTCACCTGAATCGGCGCCGGTTTGTTATTAAGCGTGGTTACCGTGCCGCTGGTAACCAGCGTCGTGTTGTTGCGGCTCGAAATGGCTTGCACGGCGGCATCGGCCGTCCAATTGCTTTTCAAAATTCCCCAAGTCATGCCGTTGGTCAGCTGAGACTTGTCAAATCCGCCGGCACCGACAAGCGAAAACGAGTTTTTGCCGTCGTCAAAAGCGGCGCGGAGATCAAGTCCGTAGTTGTCACTGTCGTTAATCGAAACCTGCAAGACTTTGACACTGATAGCCACTTGGCGCGACAATCTGGCGTTTTGTTCATTGATGTATTTGGCCACTTTTTTAATGTCGCTGGGCGTTGCCGTCAGCGTAATCACGCCGTCGGAAGGCGAGATTGACAGCTGTGCGCCTTCGCCGATCATGGAGGTAATGGTCTTTTCAAAGCTTTCCCAAACTTCCACCGCCAGCGTATTGTTCATCGAGATGGTGGCGTTGGCGCCCTCGCCGCTGGAAGTTCCGCCGATATTGACGCTCATGTCCGATTTGGACGGCAGGCTGTAGACGACGAAAGTTTTGGTAATGAATTTGTAGAAATGAATTTCTTTGTTTTCATACTTCCACCAAATGCCGAAACGTGAACTGACTTCATCGAGCAGTCCGCTTAAAGGTCCCTCGTAAGATACCAGCATTTTGTCCGGTTCGGCCCAGTCGGCGTTGATGCTGTCCACGGTTGGGCGGTTGGCGGCCCCTTGAGCCTTGACGTCGGTTTCAAGCTGTGAGGCATAGCGCACGCCGAGGCCGGTGGTCTTGGAAATCATATCGCCGATTTCAAACAGCGTAATCGGGCGGTTGCTGACCAAGGTAACGCCGTCGGTACTTTCCAGATAAGACGGCAGCGGTTGGCCTTCATATTCGATTTGGCTGGTGTCGCCGAGCCAAATGTCGTCCTTGACCTTAACCAGATTTTGGTCAGCGAGCTTGGTCGGGGTTTTGGCCACTTCTTTGAGCTTGGTTGCGGCCTCGACTTCGCGCTCAATGGTCGCGTCCATGCTTGTCGAAATGGAGCAGGAAGCCGCCAGCGCTACTGCCAGCATTCCGAGGCAGATTTTGTTTCGGTTAGTTATATGCATTCTCATCCTCCATTGTCTCGACAACCAAGACTCTGTTGCCTTTATAAAAAGTTGCAATCGGCGCCGGTCGCGCTCTTGCAAAAGTTCTGATTAACGCCGATGCCACGTCGGCAAACCGGCCGCGGAACATTGCTCCGGCCGAAAGCGTGTAGTTGCGGTTGGTGTTCCAAATCAATCTCCAGCCGGCGCGTTCGCTCCAATCAGACAACAATCCTTTGAGCGTGCTGCCTTCTTCGGCCAGCCAATCTTCCACCGGATCGTCCGCCGAGGCATCACCGTTGTTGCCGTCGGTTTCGTCTCCGCCGCTGTCGGACATTGCGGCATTAACCTCGTTTTCATAGTCGGTCACTTCTTCGTCGACGGCCGGCGGCACGGCTGCCGACATATTGCTGGCGCCGCCGCTGGTCACGATGTCTTGATCACGCGGAGTGCGCTCGCCGTATTCACGAAAATCGGCGGCCGTCTCACGATAGTTCACAAAATCGTTGTCGGCGGTCGACGGTGCGGCAGGGCCCTGCACATATCGGCCGTCGGCAGTCGGAGCCGACTGTGGCGCCGTCTGATTGTCGGAGCCGAAAAAAGACGTAAAACAGCAGCCCGCCAACAGCATAACAGCCGATAATACTATGGTTTTTAAGGTTAATTTGCTCATTTTTGCAGTCCTTGGCTTTAGAGTCATCATTTTTTCCTATCATACAACTGAAAATTAACTAATCAAGCGCCACAAAGCACTTATCACCATTGCTGATAATAATTGCCCGGCGGGGAGCTGACGTTTGTTCCTTTCTGGTCTGGGGTGGCAACGGTCACTGTCCGAATGATAAAGGAGTTGGGCTCGCGCTGGGTAAACACAGTGTTGACTTTGCCGTAGCCCACGCCTTTGCTCATCAGGATATTGTTCAACAGATTAAGTCTTTTTTGTTGCAAATCAATGGCGCTGGTGCCGTCGATGCGGATTTCGAGAGCCAGCTGACGGTCTTCGGCGACCTTGGTTGCAAAAGCCTGTATCCAGCGCAGGGTTTGCCCCGAAATTTCAGCGCGGTTGGGCTGGAAAGAAAGCCGCATTTCAGTCGGCATAATTTTGCCGATAACGGTTTCTTTTTTGGTTAATTTCTTTTTGAGAGTGCCGAACAGTCCGACATTTTTGTCAGACTGTTTCTTAGGCTCGGTTTTGGTTTTGGACGAAAACAGGGCGTTAAGCGAGTCAAAAATCTTGTTTTGAGGAGATTCCTTGGCGGCCGTTTTGACCGGAGCGTTTTTTTCCTGCGGCTTGTCTTCGGGCGAAAACGACAGCTGCGGCACCAGATTCTCATCATTAAGAATATCTTCCGGAATGGGAATAATCAGGTTGTTGACGGTTTCGGCCGCCACTTTCACTCCGTCGGTCGCCGTCGCTGCTCGCGGGTTGAGGGCTTTTTTGACATCTTCTTTTTCTTTTTTATAATAAGCTTCGTCTGCCAGCTTTTTGTTGCGCAAAACTCCTTCGGCCCGTGCCGTAACCCAGGGCGATCCGCTTTGCGGCACGGCTTTTTGCGCCATGGGCTTCCATGCCGGAGTATGGACTTCGGCGTCCGGCAAGTCTGATGAGGCCGGTTTGCGCTCTTCCATACTGCTGATGGGAATGGCTTTGTCTGCCAATGCCACCTGATTGAGGTCTTGCGTCGAACCGATAGTCACTTTGGTGCGCGCTTCGGCCAGTTCGTCATGACTGTGAACCAGCGGCACCGGCTGGTCAGGGTCATTCGCGGCCAAAAGCAAAGGCTGAGGCTCAGGCGCAGGTTCCGGCTCGGATTGCGCGATTGCTTCCAAAGGCGGCGGAATAAGCGCGTGGATGTCTGCGGCCGGCGGGGTTTGCGGCGGGATAATGATTTTTTCGGCCGCGACGGTTTTGTTGACAGGCGGAGCCTCGACCGACGGCTCAAGCTCAACAGCCGGCGCAAGGTCTGCGTACGCAATTTGAACGACCGGTGCCGATTGGGTTGTTTCCGATTCGGTAACCGGCTCAATTTCCAGCGGAATTTCGGGTGCGTCAATCACATCAAAATCGTCAATGTTGTCAGCCAAAATCACTTCTGGTTCCGGCGTCATGGGCTCGTTGTGAGCAGGAGGCGGCGCGGAGACGATTTCGGGCAGAACATTAAGCGCTATTTTTTTGACGGGAGCAGACAAATTAGAGGGGTTTGCGGGCTCGCCTCGCAAAAAGAGCGCAATGTTTTTGCTCGGAATTTTTATTTCGGAGGTTTCAGAGGAGCGGTTATGCCAATAAACGCCGTTTGCGGCAAAAATTGCAAACAACGACACCGAAAAGCTCAAAGCAAAAGTTTTTAAAGCTGTTTTTGGCATCAAAACAAACCCCTCTAAAGCCTTGATAAATCAAAATGCGACTCTTGGCAAGAGTCGGCAAAAAATATACACAGAATTAAAAATGTTCTTGTCGTTTCTTTTTTCCGCGATGACAAAACCTTACTCTGAGTCATTGCGAGATTGTTTCTTTTCCTTGTCATTGC
>CANPYJ010000026.1 GCA_947588275.1 uncultured Alphaproteobacteria bacterium
TTTTTTAATTTAACGATATCTTACAATAATTATTTTATTTATCATCTTTCATTCTGCAAGTGTATATCATCACAAATTCGGGTTTATCGCCTTGAGGTGATAATTTTGTGACTTGACCGACCGTTTGGCCGTTATCATCCACTATGTCATAAACACTGTTTGAATTATTGTCGTTGTATTTTATTCGATAGGCGCAAGGGTAATTTACGGGCAAGTCATTAGAATTTTTTAATATTTCTTCTGTCGTGTCACGCATTCGCGCGCTCCATATTATTGCGAATTGAGGTTTTTCATCTCCCATATTTTCAACAACCCCGACATCATAGTGCGTATTCGGGTCTAAATTATCAAATTCAATTTTTCCGCCGTCGCATTTTACAAAGTCTTTTACTTGTGTACCGGAAACAGTATCAAAAAGCGCATAAGCTCGCATTTTGGGTGTACAGCTTATCTCAATTCTTCTTGGTTTTGGAACTAACGTAACTTTAGGCATTTCATTGCTAAACTTATTTTCTTTCATAACTCTTCCTTTTCGTTTAACTAAACAACACAATTTTATTATTTCAAATTTTCCAAATTTTTGAATATAATTTTAAAACTTATTTACATTGATTTCATCAAATTTTGCACTTTGCTTTTTTGTTAAAAAACTAATATTTGATTATCATCAGGCACTATGACATTTTCCAGTTTTAAATTTTTTATATCATCTCTGGTTACCGTTAAATGGCTAACCGTATCCATATGGCTTGCAATAATTTTTGAATTTTTAGAGTAATCAGCGATAGTTTTAATGTCATCTAAATTCATAATCAGTCTTTCGCCGGTTAAAACACTTGCACCACAGGCATTCACAACAACAATTTCCGGATGAAATTTATCAAGCGCTTCTTTTACTTCACTGCACCAAATCGTGTCTCCTGCCACATAGAGAGTTTTTTCATTGTTTGATTGAAAGACAATTCCCATAGCATCGTATGGCATGCCGACTTGTTCGCATAAAGGTTTTATAATTTCTCTTTTTCCATGCTGACAGCTTGTTTTATATAGTTTTATCCCTTCAAAATCGGTTCCGTTTGCGTCCATTATTCTTACATCTTTAAAACTCGAGGCTTCAATAATATCTTTGTCAATTTCCGACTGAACAAAGAAAGGAATATTTTTATTAATTGCTTTGGCCGCAAATTCATCCCAGTGGTCAGGGTGATGGTGTGTTAAAATAACCGCATCAACATCAATAATTTTTGCAATGCTTGTCGGAAGCTCGACTCTCGGTTGTCTTATGTCGGGATTTACTCCGGATTCAAAACCTGCCATATAATTTTTGGGCATAAGCCACGGGTCAACCAAAAATTTTTTACCGTTATAGGTGATGATTACAGTTGCATTTCTGATTTGGTGAATTTTCATAAAGACCTCTTTCGTAGAATTTATTTTATGGTAAGTATCGTATGAAATTTTCTAAATTTTACAAAAAGACAAAGTGGAAATCAATCTAAATAAAAACTGACAATTAATTTATTGCTTTTGTGGCGGATTTGAACCTGTGGAAAAACGGTTCGATAACCAGGCAAACGAAAATAGATCAGTTGAAAAACTTGAGCGCAAGGGGTGATTTCGTCGGTTCATCCATATAAAAAGCCACCTTTTCAGGTGGCTTTTGCGATTTTGGAAGCGCCTGAAAGGTTATTTTTTGGTATTGTTTACCATTTTGAAAGTATGCAGTCCTACAAATTCCAACTTGTCGCTTCCTGAGGTTAATTCTGCAGCTTGTGCCACGAGTTCTTTTTTATCATCCACCAAATTAAAGATGCGATGACCATTCATGGCAGATTTGTTTCCATCGTCTGATATGGTATATTCACGCGGAAAAGCAACCGGCAAATTGTCGGAGTTTTGTAATATGGCGTCCGTGTCGTCGCGCATGGGCAAAGTCCAGATTATCGCAAATTCCGGTTTTTCATCTCCCATATTTTGTACGACACCAACATCAAAATGTCTGTTCGGGTCCAGATTTTTAAATTCAATTTGCTCATCGGTGCCTTTGACAAAGCGAGTGGTCTGAACATCTGTTTTGGCGTCAAAAAGCGCATAGGCTCTTTCAGGACGCGCATTGTTTATCTTGATTATTCTTTCACTGGGAAATATTATAACCTGTTCGGATGTTCCGTCCAAGGGTTTATTTTGTTTCATGTCTGTTGTCCTTATTTAAAATCTTTTAAATTGTTATTTTTTGGCATTGTCTACCATTTTGAAAGTCCAAGCTTGTTTAAACTTGAGCTTGTCATTTGTGGGGGTTAATTTTGCAACTTGCGCCACCACGTCTTTATGAGCGTCTACCAGATTGAAAAGGTTGTTATTGTCAGATTTGTTGTTGTCTGCTATGGTGTAGACACGCGGAAATACGACCGGCAAATTGTCGGAGTTTTGTAATATGGCGTCCGTGTCATCGCGCATGGGCAAAGTCCAGATTATCGCAAATTCCGGTTTTTCATCTCCCATATTTTGTACGACACCAACATCAAAATGTCTGTTCGGGTCCAGATTTTTAAATTCAATTTGTCCGTCGATGCCTTTGACAAAAGCGGTGGTTTGGACGCCTGTTTTGGCGTCAAACAGCGCGTAAGCTCTTTCAGGGCATGCATTGTTTATTTTAATTATTCGGGTATCGGGAAATATAATTACTTGTTCGGGCATTTCGTTTGAAGATTTATTATGTTCCATGGTCATGTCCTTTCTATAGTCCGGTATGTTTGTTATCATAAAAATAATTGCTGTCTCAGACAACATAATATTAGTAACCTAAAATTTTCCGATTTTGAATATGATATTGAATTTTATATACACAATATTTCTGAGCGGCCGCTGGGGCTAATTAACAAATTGATAAAAAAATTTTTTTGATATAGTCTCAGTAAAAAGGGAGAAAAAAGATGGATAAGATTTTATGGATTATCGGGTTGTTGGTTTTGGGTGCGGCGTCGGCGCAAAGCGAAACGACATCGTATGATCGGTATGGGCAGAAAATCGGCAGTTTCAGTGAAGATTCCGTCGGCAACGTCAATCAATATGATAAATACGGGCAGAAAACCGGAAGTTTTCGTGAAGATTCCGCCGGCAACGTCAATCGATATGATAAATACGGGCAGAAGACCGGAAGTTTTCGTGAAGATTCCGCCGGCAACGTCAATCAATATGATAAATACGGCCAAAAAGTCGGCAGTTTTCGCAAAGATGCCGCGGGCAATGTCAACCGCTATGATAAGTATGGGCAAAAAATCGGCAGTTTTCGCAAAGATGCCACGGGAAATCTGGTTGAGTACGACCGCTACGGTCAAAAAATCGGTAGTTTCAGGTAGGCGTTACAGCTCATTTTGCCGGCAGGGGGATTTGGAGCGTTTTAAACAAGCGTTTGAGGCGTCGAAGCATGAGATAACGCGCTAAACCCGCGCACAGTTTTTCAAACTTTAAAAATGTCCACGATTTGTAATTGTTAAAGCTTTTGATGTCTATGTAGCGCAGCTTGGGGTGACCGTCAGTCAGCTGCACCACAAAATTTTGCAAGTTAAAGTCATAAAAAAAGATGTCGTGCGCCAGCAGGCAATAACTGAAGTTCCACAGCTGTTCGACAATTTCGGCATCTAACGGAAGATGTCCAACATAAGCCGTCAGCGGTTTGGCAAAGGTGTCGTCGTCATTGCGCAAAAGTTCGCAAACCAGTCCGCGGCCGAGATTTGTGGATACCAGGTTCGGCTCATAATGAATTATATAATCGCCTAAGTAAGGCGCCGCCTGTTTGTAGGCTTTGAGTTCAACGAAAAGCTGCGTTTCATTTTGCGGTTTGAGGGCGATTTTGACGCATTTGTTCGGATCGTCAGGATGTTCGAAACATATACGCGAGCTCCCTTTTCCGATAAATTTTTGCAAATTCAGCATTGTAAAATCCGTGCAGATTGTTCGTAACTTTTCGACTGAGTGTAATTATAATTACATTTAAATCAAAATTGTCAACTCTTAATCTAAAAGTATGAATCGCGAAGATGCAGAGAAATTATCACAGAGAGTGGTTGATATTCTTGAAAGAAAACGTCTGGAAAAGAAAATTACGAAACTGCAAATATCCAAACAGACGAAACTTAGCCGAACGGCAATCACTCTTTTGGTTCAAAAACAAAACAGTCCGACATTGCGCACATTGTTGCTGTTGGCGGATGCAATCGGTGTTGACCTTAAGGAAGTTATTGCCAAAGCGGAAAAATCTTTGCAGTAAGACGGCTGTTTTTTGATTGACAACAGCCGAAACTTGACTATACACTTATGTCAACGAAGGTTTTGCGGCGAAAGCCCGCGGAATTTGGAAATGTTGATAGACTAATTGTTTTGCTAGGAGAAAAAATGTCTGAATTTGTGCAAAAAGAAATCGGAAATCCAGCCGAAATAGGCAAAAATTTTAACAACGGCAAAGCCTTTTTGCATGATTTGCTGGGGTTGTCTTCATGCGAAATTTCGGTCAACTTCATGCCTAAGGGCGCCAAAATTCCGTTTTGTCACCGCCACAAGCAAAACGAAGAAGTTTATATCTTTTTGAGCGGAGAAGGCACAATGACGATTGATGACACGACAACCGCCGTCAAGCCCGGTAGTTGCCTGAAAGTTAATCCGACAGCCAAACGCACAATGGAAGCCAAAACCGATTTGCAGTATGTTTGCGTGCAGGCCAAAGCCGGCTCGCTGGAGCAGTTTGGTTTTGGTGACGGCCAAATCTGCTAAGCGCCGCGCAGAAATGAATTTTTTCGAGGAGTAAAGCCGTGAATGCCGATGACATCAAAGCCAAGATGAAAAAGTTTGAGACGATGATTAACACCGCCAGTGTGCCTTTGGCGCAAGAACTGATTGCCGCCGATGCGGCTTTTTCTACTCCGGCTTCGGATCATCTTTTGTACGGAGCCGAAGGGTATTTGTCGGTGGTACTGTGGATGCGTCAGGGATTCAGCGACGTGCAGTGGAAGCTTGAAGATATGTTGGTCGGAGACGACAAAGCCGCGGTGCGCTGGACTTTGAGCGGTACACATGACGGAGAGTTTTTGGGGCTTGGGCCGACCGGTACCAAAATCAAGACCACGGTTATGAATTTTTATTATTTTAACCGCAGCGGGCAAATCGTTAACGACGTGGCTGCCGACGGCATGATTGGAATCTTGCGGCCGCTGGGATTGTGCCACTGAATAAAGTTTAATATTTAGGTTTAGACCTCCTTAAAGTCGCGTCTGCGGCGATTACATCCAAAGAAGCACAAAAAGGAGGTTTTATGGAAAAGACAAAATTAATCAATCCGCTGACCAAATATTATCATGGCAGCTACAAATGGCAGCCGCAGGAAGCGCCGGCCGTGCAGGCAAAAATGCATCCTGTTCCCGATTGCGGCGAAAAATCTTATCAGGGTTTTGGCAGGCTTAAAGGGCGACGGGCGCTGATTACCGGCGGAGATTCCGGAATCGGTCGCGCCGCGGCAATTGCGTTTGCCCGCGAAGGTGCCGATGTGGTTATTAATTATCTGCCGTCGGAAGACGAAGACGCCGAAGAAGTTCAAGAGCTGATTGCCGCCGAAGGGCAGAAGGCTGTTTTGCTGGCCGGAGACGTCGGTGACGAGGATTTTTGCCAAGAGCTGGTTGCCAAAACGGTTGAAGAACTCGGCGGGCTGGACATCTTGTGCCAAGCGGCGGGACGACAGACGGCCAATGCCGACATTACCACGCTTTCGACCGCGCAGATTGAAGAAACGTATCGGGTCAACGTGTTCGGCATGATGTGGCTGGCCCGGGCCGCGGTACCGCATTTGAAAGCGGGAGCCTGTATCATTAACACAACGTCCATACAGGCTTTTCAGCCTTCGGAAGATTTGTTGGATTATGCCGGCACCAAAGCTGCCATTCGCGCGTTTACGCAGGGTTTGTCAAAGCAACTGGCGCCAAAAGGAATCCGTGTCAATGCGGTGGCTCCGGGACCGATTTGGACGGCGCTGCAAATTTGCGGCGGACAACTCAAGGAAAGTTTGCTGACTTTTGGTTCTGACACGCCGATGAAACGTGCCGGACAACCGGTTGAGCTGGCGGAGATATATGTTTATTTGGCTTCCGACGCGGCAAGCTATGTTACCGGACAAATTTTCGGCGTGACCGGCGGAATGTTCACTTAGGCTTTTTTGCCGTAGGAAAGCAGCCGGTGGCGAACCAGTCCGCGCAGGCTGACTTCGGGACGGGCTCCGTAGTGGGTGATGATTTCGGCGGCGGCAATCGAGCCGATAAGAGCACAAGTTCCGAGGCTGCGTCCTTGCGACATGCCATACATAAAACCGGCGGCATACAAGTCTCCGGCGCCGGTGGTATCAACTACGTTGTCAACGGTCTCGGCCTCGACAAAAGTTTTGGTGCGGCCGTTGACAACCACCGAACCTTTGGCGCCGCGCGTAACCGCGGCAATCTCGACATGGGGCTTGACGAGGTCCAGACATTTATAAAAATCAATCTCATCAAAAAGAGTTTTCAGTTCGTCTTCGTTAGCAAACAAGATGTCGACTTCTTGTTTGATAAAGTTCAACATGTCTTCGCGGGCGCGACGCACACAGGATACGTCCGACAGCGTGAACGCCACTTTACGCTCGTATTTATGGGCTATGGCGGCAGCTTTTTGCAAGGCTTCGCGGCTGCAGTCGTTGTCCCACAGATAGCCTTCCAGATAAACAATGTTGGCCGCCTTGACGGTGTCTTCGTCAATGTCTTCTACCGACAAACGCACGGCGGCCCCCAAATAAGTAAACATGGATCGCTGAGCGTCGGGCGTTACCAGCACAATACTGCGGCCGGTGACCGGCCCTTCGTTGAGCGGCGGCGTAAAGAAGTCTACGCCGGCGGCGCCGATGTCGCGCATAAATTCCTGTCCGAGTTCATCATCATGAGTTTTTCCGATGAAAGCCGGCGCGCCGCCCAGTGAGGCAATGCCGGCAACGGTGTTGGCCGCCGAGCCTCCGGGAACTTCGCGTTCCGGTACAATGTCGGCATAGATTTTGCCGGCGGTTTGGGCATCCATAAGAGTCATTGAACCTTTGGGCAGTTCTCTTTCTTTGAGAAAACCGTCGCCGACTTTGGCCAAAACGTCGACAATGGCGTTGCCGATGCCTAAGATGTCGTAATAAGTTTCGTTTTTCATGGCGGTGTCCTCAAAAAATTTATCTGCAATCCGCAGTTTAGTACAACCGAGTTTTACGGTCAAGCGGCGAAGGATAATATTGTCGGCGATTGTTCATAAAAAAAGCCTCCGCCGACGGGCAGAGGCTTGGAGCTCATAAATCCGAAAAGCTTATTCGTTGGCATTCGGCCAATTTTTGGCGTTATCGGCGTTGAACTTAATCCATTTCTCATCAGCTTCGCTGTCCGGAGAAATAGCTTCCTGCGGGCATTCGGAGATGCAAACGCCGCAGTCAATGCAGGTGTCAGGATCGACAACCAATTGCGTGTCGCCCTCGTGAAAAGCGTCAACCGGGCAAACATCGGCGCATGATTTACATTTGACACAGGCGTCATTAACAACAGATACCATATTTTTAACTCCAAAAGAAGGTAGTTTCAGCAATAACAAAATCACACTTTAGCCAAATTCTAAAATAAATCAAGCATAATCTTGCAAAACTGTGAAACAGTCCCTAAATATGGCATAAAGAAATGTAACTACGGAGAAACTTTATGGCTGAAAAAATAAACTTTCAGGCTGATGTCAGCAAAATGCTCAACATCGTCGTCAATTCGCTCTATTCGGAAAAACAAATTTTTTTGCGCGAACTGATTTCCAATGCTTCGGACGCCTGCGACAAGCTCAAATATTTGGCTCTTACCAACCCCGGCATTGCCAAACAGTCGGGGCTGTTCAAGATTAAAATCACTCCCGACGCGGCCGCCAACACGTTGGTGGTTTCCGACAACGGAATCGGCATGAACAAAGATGATCTGATTAATCATTTGGGCACGATTGCCAAGTCGGGGACGGCCGATTTTGTGAAAAACGCGTCTGACAACGGTTCTGCGTTGGAACTTATCGGACAATTCGGCGTGGGTTTTTATGCGGCGTTTATGGTGGCCGACAAGGTCGAAATCGTTACTCGCCGCGCCGGCGAAGATCAGGCTTGGAAATGGGTTTCGGACGGTGTCGAAGGTTTTGAAATTACGCCGGCTGAGCGCGCCGCCAACGGCACCGACATTAAACTGTTTTTAAAATCGGACGCCAAGGATTATGTCGATACAATTTATTTGCGGCAGATTATCCGCACTTATTCCGACCATATCGAATATCCGATTGTGCTCGATTTGGGCAAGGCCGGAGAAGAGACCGTCAATACCGCTTCGGCGCTGTGGACGCGTCAAAAGGCGGAAATTACCAAAGACCAGTATAAGGAATTTTATCATCATATCTCGCATAATTTTGATGAGCCGTGGCTGACGCTGCATTTTAAGGCAGAGGGCAATATCGAATACACCGGTTTGCTCTATATTCCGTCGTCGGCGCCATACGACCTGTTTCAACCCGATCGCAACAACAGCCTTAAGCTTTATGTCAACAAAGTATTTATTTCCGACAAAATCGATGAGCTTATGCCGCATTATCTGCGCTTTGTGAAAGGCGTGGTGGATTCGGCCGATTTGCAGCTCAACATCTCGCGCGAAATGCTGCAACACAGCCTTTTGATAGAAAAAATCAAACACGGCACGGTTTCGCGTCTGCTTAAGGAATTGAAAAAAAGAACAAAAAAATACGACGATTATATGACTTTTTGGCAGAATTTCGGCATTGTGCTCAAGGAGGGAATTTACGAAGACTTTGCCAACCGCGAAGAAATCGCCGGTTTGTCTTATTTTGCGTCGACTGCCGACGAAACGAAACTGACCACGCTTGACGAATATGTCAGCCGCGCCAAAGAAGGGCAGAAAGCTGTTTATTACATTACCGGCGATGATGTCAAAGTTTTGCGCAACAATCCGCAGCTGGAGGCTTTTCGCGAAAAAGGAATCGAAGTTTTGCTGCTGACGGATCCGATTGATGAATTTTGGCCGCAAGTTTTGCCGAATTATAAAGGTTTTGCCATAAAACACATTACGCAGGCGGAAGCGGACATGGGGTGGAGCCGCAATGAAGCCAAAGCCGATGAAGGCAGCTTGAAAAAACTGACCGATTTGATGACCGAACTGTTCAAAACCGAGGTGGGCAAAGTGACCACCACCGAAAAACTAACCAAATCGCCGGTCAGTTTGACGGTGGAAAACGGACAAATGAGCCTGCATTTGGAGCGTCTGATGCGCACTCATCAGCAGCAAACGGCTTTTGCCAGCACCCGTATTTTGGAAGTGAACCCGTATCATCCGCTGATTATTAAATTGGCCGATATGACGGCTGACGAATCCAATCGCGCCAAGGTGGAAGAAGTGGCGCGCCTGTTGCTTGACGAAGCTAAAATTGCCGAAGGCGAGGCGGTTTCGGATCCGTCGTTTTTTGCCGAAAAACTCAGCAGCTATATTTTGCAGGCCATATAGCGGTTATTTGATTGTTTCGATAATCTCCGGAGCGGCCGCGGGCGGTTCCGGAGAAATTTTTATCAGCCGACGCAGTTCTTCGGCGGTGTGCTCAAACTGACTTTCCGTCTGTGCGTGAATGACCGCCAACGGGACAGAGGCGTCAATTTTGTCGCCAATTTGGCAAAAATCGGTGTAGCCGGTGGCGTAGTCAAGCGACTGTTGCGGAGTGGTGCGACCGCCTTTGAGTTCAATGATGCTGAGGCCGATGCCGCGAGTGTCCATGGCACTGACAAAGCCGCTGCAATCGGCAAAAACCGGACGAATGATTGCGGCGCGAGGCAAATATTTTGACGGATTGTCGCAAAAATCGACCGGTCCGCCCAAGGCGCTGACCATGCGGGCAAATTTTTCCAACGCGCGGCCGCTGTCCAAGGACTGCTGCAGTTTTTGCTCTGCCTGCGGCAAATCGGGCGCCAGTTTGGACAGCACCAAAAGCTCAGCACACAGGCGCAAGGTGATTTTGTGCAGACGCCGGTTGCGGACATTGCCTTTGAGATAGTCAACTGCTTCTTGCACTTCCACTGCGTTGCCGGCCGCGGTTCCCAGCACCTGATTCATGTCGGTGAGGACGGCTCTGGTTTTGGTGCCGTTGGCCGAGGCAACATTGACAATGGAGCGGGCGAGAGTGCGGCCGCGCTCAAGACTGTCCATAAACGCGCCGTTGCCGCATTTGAGATCCATAACCAGACAATCCAGTCCGGCGGCAAGCTTTTTGGAGAGAATCGAAGCCGTAATCAGTTCGACAGATTCAACCGTGGCACAAACGTCGCGCAGGGCATAGATTTTTTTGTCGGCGGGAGCCAGCGTTCCGGTCTGGCCGATAATCGCGCAACCGATTTGGCGTACGGTTTGTTTGAACAAGTCGTTGTCCGGCACAGTGCGGTAACCGGGAATTGAGTCAAACTTATCAAGCGTGCCGCCCGTGTGACCGAGGCTGCGGCCGGAAATCATGGGCACATAGGCGCCGCAAGCTGCCAACATGGGCGCCAGCATCAGGCTGACTTTGTCGCCCACGCCGCCCGAGGAATGTTTGTCAACCACAGGTCCGTCAAGTTCCGGCCAGCTCAAAACCGTGCCCGAATCGCGCATGGCGGCAGTGAGCGCCGCCGTTTCGGAGGTGCTCATCCCGTTGAGAAACACGGCCATGGTGAACGCCGCCGTTTGGGCATCAACAATGCTTCCGTCGGTTACTCCGCGGATAAAAAAGGAAATCTCTTCTGCCGTAAGCGTCCGGCAGTCGCGTTTTTTGCGTATAAGTTCCTGCGGCAACATGGTTTAATATCCTTGTTCGATGGTTTTGAGCAAATCGGCCAGCACCGAACTGGCGCCGATGCGAAATTTGTCCGGAGCCGGCCAGCCGGCGCCCAATATGGCTTCGGCCAGCACCAAATATTTTTTGGCGTCTTCGGTGGTTTTGATGCCGCCGCTGGCCTTGAATCCGACTTTGCCGTCGTTGGCTTTGATGACTTCCAAAATGGCGTTGGCCGCTTCCGGTGTGGCCGAAACTTTGGTTTTGCCGGTTGAGGTCTTAATGAAGTCGGCACCGGCGTCAATCACCATTTGCGAGGCTTTTTTGATAAGGGACGTTGATTTGAGTTCTCCGCTTTCTATGATGATTTTGAGCGTATGGGAGAGGCAGGCGTTGCGGCACATTAGCAAAAAAGTTCGGCAAGTTTCTTCCTCGCCGGCCAAGAGATTTTTGTAAGGCAGCACGGCATCAATCTCATCGGCGCCGGCTTTGAGGGCTTTTTTGATTTCATGCTCGGTGGTTTTGAGGTCGTATCCGCCATCGGGAAAATTGACCACAGTGGCTATTTTGACACCTTGCGGCGCGGTTTTAAGCGCGGTCGGTACAAAGGGCGCATATACGCATACCGCGGCCGTGTTGCCGACCGGAGTTGCGGCGCGGCGGCAAAGCTCGGTGATGGCGGCTTTGGTGTCGCCGACATTAAGCGAAGTAAGATCAAGCGAACGGATGAGCCGCTTGGCAGCGCTGACGTTATTCATTGAGTTCTCCGATAAAATGAGTGAGCAGGGAAGTCAGATTTGAGGCCGCGGCGGCCGCATTTTGGAGTGTTTCGGCATGTGTCGGGCAACCGCCTTCAATGCCGGTGCAGTAATTGGTGAGTGCCGAAATTCCCAAAACTTTCAGGCCGCACCAGACGGCGGCAACGGCTTCGGGAACAGTGGACATGCCGTTGGCGTCGGCGCCTAAAATTCGGCACATCTTAACCTCGGCCGGCGTTTCAAACGAAGGGCCGGACAACATGCAATAGGTGCCGCTGTGCAGGGGAATTGACAATCGGTGCGCAATTTGAGCGGCCAAATCACGATAAGATTTGGCATAGACTTCATTCATGTTGGGAAAACGCGGACCGAAACGCTCGTCGTTGGGGCCAATCAGCGGATTAAAGCCGCTTAAGTTAAGATGGTCTTGAATCAACATCAGCGTTCCCGGTGTCATTTCTTTGTGCAGCGATCCGGCGGCGTTGGTGAGAATCAAGGTCTTTATGCCCAGAAGTTTGAGCGTCTTGACAATCTCCGCGATGGTCTGCGGCGAGTATCCTTCGTAAAGATGAATCCGCCCTTGCAGGCACAGCACCGGTTTGTCTTCAACATATCCGGCAATCAGACGGCCGTTGTGGCCGGCTACGGTGCTGAGGGGAAAACCTTTGATGTCGGCATAGGGGATAAAGACCGGACGGGCAATCCGGTCGCCAAAGTCGCTGAGTCCGCTGCCCAAAATAAGGGCAATGCGCGGTTGAAGTCCGTTTAGCCGGGGACGGATTTGGTCGGCAAGAGAATCAGCTAGAGCAGGCATGATTAAAACTCCGAAAAACAATGTGGCAAAAGCTCATCCAGCGTATAAGTCTGCCGGATGCCGTCGGAGTTGGCCGCGTGAATAAGAACCTTAGGATCAGCAAATTCGGCAATCCGTTGTCGGCAGGCTCCGCAAGGCAGCAGAGGTTTTGGGCCGTCGGTATAAACCAAAATTTCCGCAATTTTTCGGGAACCTCCGGCGACCATGGCGGCTATGGCGCCGCTCTCGGCACAGGTGCCAATCGGAAACGACACATTCTCGACATTGCAACCGGCGTAAAATTTGCCGTCCGTGGCCAAAACAGCGGCGCCGACCGCACGGCCGGAATAAGGGCAATGAGCGTTTTTGGAGGTTTCGGCCGCCAAAGTCAAAAGTTTTTGGGTATTACTCATATCTTGTCTTTGTCCGTTAAAAGTTTTTTTATTTATAATGAGCTATAATATGAGAAATTAAATCGAATAGCAAAGGATATTTGCCATCTGCTCATAACTCTTTTTGAGGAGACGACCCTTGAAAAAATTGCTACTGACAGTATTGATTGCCGGCGCTTTGAGCGCAGCGGCCGTAGCCTATTATATCAATGCGATTGACTGGAACGAACACAAAACGGAACTGGCGACGGAGTTTAAGGAATTGACCGGCAAAGAGATTGTGTTTGGCGGACCGGTCGTGTTTAAGATTTTTCCGAGGCCCTATCTGCAGGCTTCCGGCGTCAAGATTTACAACGGCGAAAAAGGCGGCAAACCGCTGGTGGAAGTGCCGAGCCTTGTGGCTCATCTGGCGTTGGCGCCGCTGTTGAAGGGGCAGTTTGAAGTAGAGCGGATGACTTTGCAAAAGCCGCTGATTAATATTGAGCTTTTGGCCGACGGCCGGCTGAACTGGCAGTCGCAGCTTTCGCCGGAGCAGCGTCACAATTTGGAAACGGCGCAAATCGCTTTCAACAGCGCCAGCATTCAGGACGCAACCGTAACTTTTGAAGATTTACAGCGCGATTATCTGCTGGAGCTTGAAAATTTGAACGGAGAGATTGTGGCGCAAAGCCTGTTGGGGCCGTATCGGATTGAGGGAAACTATGTCAAAGACAATAATCCCGAAGGTTTTGCGCTTTCGGTCGGCAAACTCTCCGATAGTTTTGCAACCACGCTTAATTTGGGCATTACGCATCCGACGTCGGAAAGCTATGTGCGCTTTGACGGCAGTTTTATGCTTAGCAACAAAGTGCTCAACGGCAATTTGATTGTCGAAATACAAAAGTTGCGGCAGTTCTTTGAGGCCAATGTCAAAAGCGTTTCGTTTGTCGACGATTATGACTATCCGCTGGCAATTACGACCGACATAAGCCTCAACGAACATCAGCTGGGGCTGGAAAACATCGTTCTTAAATACGGCGAAACTCAAGGAGCCGGCAATATGAGTCTGCCTTTTAACGATGGTTTTGACGGCAAAGGCGTCCGTCCGCGGCTGGAAACGGCGTTTAACTTTACGGACTTGGATTTGACTCCGTTTAAGGCGGCCTTGGACGGGTTTGTCAAGACTTACGGCAAAGAGGGAACCGAATATAATCCGGATTTAAGTTTTGATGTTTTGGCCGATGTCAAGTCCGTACGGACAATATATAACGGCCAAAACATCAAAGATTTTGATTTGAGCTTTGACATTATGCAAAATATTTTGACGGTCAACAATTTGAATGCCACGGTTCCCGGAGATACCCGAATTAAAGTCAGCGGCATGGTTTCGCCGTTGGACGGAGAGCCTTTTTACAGCTTTGACACGTCATTGAAGACGGTCGATTTGCTGCAAACGCTCAAATGGCTGAATATTGATCCGGAGGCCGGCGCGGCTTCAACTTATCGCAAAGCCGAAGCCGAGGCAAAGCTTTTGGGAACGCCGTCGCGGCTTCAGATTTCGCCTTTTGCGCTGACGGTTGACAAAAGCTCAATCAGCGGTTCGGCCGGCATCAAGTTCGGTTCGCGGCCGGATGTATCGCTGACCGTTGCCACCGACATGATAAATTTTGACAACTATGTGCCGCAGCTTTCCGATGAGCAAAAAGGCGAC
The DNA here is from genome assembly GCA_947588275.1 of uncultured Alphaproteobacteria bacterium. GTDB lineage: Bacteria > Pseudomonadota > Alphaproteobacteria > RF32 > CAG-239 > CAZU01. Next base: position 14,503 of record CANPYJ010000026.1, read on the forward strand.
AATTTCGGTCAACGTCTGGGATATCACTTTGCCCGCCTCGGCTGGTTGAACGATTTTGACATGCAGCTTTCGGTCAAGATGAAAGTCGGCATTTATGAGAATGTGCCGTTTGAAAACGTGGTTCTTGACGCCGTTTTGCTCAATAATAAAATGGATATCAGTCAGCTCAAAATCGGGTCGGCGGCAAACGGCACGTTCGATATTTCGGGGACGGTGTGGGGTTTTGGCGGATTGCCCCGGTTTGAAAATCTGAATTATCATGTTGCCACGGACAATGCCTCGGGATTTTTTGAAAAAATGGCTCTTGCCGTGCCGGATTGGGACTATAACTCATTGCGCAAATTTGATATTGAGGGGGTGGCCAGCGGCGGTACTGAAGATTTTGTAACGCGGTTTGGCGCCAAACTTCAGGATATGAACATTAACTTTGACGGCGGAATCAAAGCTCCGGACGATGATTTTGCGTATGACGGCCGGTTTGAGCTTCATCATCCGGATTTTGCGCGAATGATAAAAGAGATGAAAATCGACTATACGCCGCAGGGGCAGGCGCTGGGTTTGTTTGACCTCAAAGCGGCAATTAAGGGGCAAAAACGCGCTTTTGGGCTGAGCGAGGCCGAGGGCAATGTCGGATATAATACGTTTGCCGGCGCCATAAACTACAATCCCGAGGGGCATCCGAAACTTCAGCTGGATTTGGACGTCAATAAGCTTGAAGTAGAGAGGTTTATAAACAAAAAGTCGTCTGCCGGCTCGATGACGGTTCAGAACAACAACGACAAAGCCGAATTTTTGGCGCGGCCGGTGTGGGACAAAAACCTCATCGATTACGATTATTACACCGGTTTGGACATTGACGGACAGTTTGATATTCATGATTTGTCGTATAAAAATCATAAGTTTACGGATGCTCAGGTCAAAGCCGTGCTGGCCGACGGAATATTGCGTCTTGAAAGTTTTGCGACCGGATATTTGGAGGGAACGGTTGCGGCGGAAGGACAACTGCAAATGACGGACGATCCGCGGGTGGAAGGCAAATTAAAACTGTCGAATCTGGATTTGGCACTTTTGCCGGCCGCGGGAACAACTTACGGCGCTAAAAAAGGTGCGCTTAATTTTGAAGCAACCTTTGATGCCGATGCTGACAGCGAATCGGACATTGTGCGCTCGTTAAACGCCCAAGGCGCGTACGAGCTGACAAACGTTGTGCTCAAGGGCTGGAATTTGGCCGCTCTTCAGGCGGATATCGAAAATCGCCGCTCCACTGACGGATTTTCGGCGCTGGTTAAAAATGCTCTGAGTTCGGGCGAAACAACGGTTGACGCTTTCAAGGGCAATGTTGCCGTTCAGGCCGGCGAGGCCGCATTGTCCGACGTGCGGGCAGACGTTGCCGGAGCCGATATAAGCGCTTCCGGCGAAGTCAATCTTCCGGAGTGGACTCTTGATGTGCTGTTTAAGGCTCGGTTTGACAAACCCGAATATCTGCCCGGTTTTGAGTTTGCCTATCGCGGGTCAATTAATGCGCCGGTTGTCGACGAGAACGTTGAAGCCCTGTTTGACGTTTTTAAGAAACAGGAAGACATTCAGGAGGCCGAAACCAAAGCTGCCGAGACGGCCGCCCAAACTCAAATCAAAAATCAGGCGGACAACAGCAAAACAATGACGGAGGTGCTGCTTGACGACATTCGGCGCAAGTTTGAACCGGATATTGAAATCAGGCGCCGCACAGCGTTCAGCAATGAGGCGGTTGCGGCTTATGCGGCCGTGGCCGACAAGATTGCCGCAATCACCTCTGATTTGTCGCTGAATTTGTCGCGTAACGGAATCGAAACTCCGAGCGCCGACGTTTTGGCCGAAATCGACGCGGTTAATGCCAAGAGCGCGGGAGAACTCGAGGTCTTGCGCAAACAGCTGGATGAAGCTTATGTCGCAGATATGCTCAAAAGCATTGAGGCACAGCAAAAAGTGATACGAAACATTTTTGCGCAGTTTGTTCAGGAGAAAACCCGTTATCAGGAGGCGGAAAGCCGGTATAAAGACCGTTTGGCAAAAATTGTGACGGAGTTTAAAATGGAGGACGATCCGCAGCTCAAAGAGCTGGGCTCGACAATTGAAAAAACATTCAGCGAGCAAGAGGAACAAAACCGCAAGGTTGAAGACGAGTTTAAACGGCCGGTCGCCTTCGGCGGAATTGCAAAAACCGAGCGCCGAAAAAACGAGCTGGAGACGCTGGGCAGCCGTCTGGAAAAAGAATTGGCGCAAGTGCGGCATCAGATTGACGAATTTTCTGATTATGCCGAGCAAAAAGTCGTGGGGCAGGAAGAAGCCTATGCTTCGGCGATGCGCGCGCAGGAAGTGCAGCGCAAAATTGAGGAAAACACCGGCTCCATCAGTATCAAGAAGAACGGCCGCGTGGTCAAGGTAAGCCGCGAAATTGAAGAAATCGAGCAGGCCGAGCAGTTGACGGAAGACAAGGTTATCGGAGTCCTTGATTTTTCGGGCGGCACAACTTCAAAAGCCGCACCGGCCGAAAAAGAAGAACCCGCAAATCAGGTGAATGTGGTGAAAAAATCACGCCGTCGCGCTAAATAGACTTGCGAAATAAAATTTTTATGTTATGTTTTTCTTATAAATATAATTTTGTTTTTTAGGAGTTTTCTAATGGTTAAAAAACCTGAAGTCTGTATTATTCCGGTGGCCGGTCTTTCAACGCGCAACCTGCCGGCAACCAAAGCTTTGCACAAAGGGTTTCTGACCCTGCACAGCAAACCGGTTATCCAATATGCGGTTGACGCCTGCGCCGAAATCGGAATTAAGGAAATCATCTTTATATATAGCGATCAGTCGTGCAAGCATTTGTTTGAAAAACATTTTTCGCCTTATCCGTGGTTGGAAGACCATTTGCGCGAAAAAGGCAAGCTTGATTTGCTGAAAGTCGTGCAAGATATTATTCCGGCCGGCATGAAGTTTTCGTTTGCCGAACAGAAGGAGCCCAAAGGCAACGGACATGCCGTGCTGATGGCCAAAGAGCTGGTCGGCAAGCGTGATTTTATCGTGATGTGGGCGGACGATGTTTACATCAATGTCAAAGGCGGCAAGGGTATCCTGACCCAGCTTATGGAAGCCTATGAAAAATACGGCGGTATGATTGACCATGTGCAGGTGTTTCCCGATGACGAAATCGTGCGTTACGGCGTTTTGGAGGGAGCGGTGCGCGAGGGCAATGTGGTGCACGCCACCGGCAAAATTGAAAAACCGTCCAAAGATGCCATACCGTCCAACTACGGCAGTCTCGGGCCTTATATTTTGCCTAATCAGATTATGGACATTTTGCCTGAAGTGTCTAAAGGCAACAATGGTGAGATTAATTTGGCGGACGCAATGGGATTGGCGGCCAAACGGGGTATGAAGCTGACCGGTGTGATTGCCGATGTCGAAAGGTTTGACTGTGGCACCAACAAGGAGCTTGAGAAGTCCAATTTGAGACTTACTCTTATGGAAGATCCGGAAATGCGCGCTTTTTGCCGTAAGGTGCTTAATAAGCTGCCTAAATAGGGTCTCCGGTTTGCCATAATTCCTTCCTCTGTCATTGCGAGGAATGAGCGCAAGCAAATGCCGAAGGAATAAAGAATGTGTCATTGCGAGGACATTTGTGTCCGAAGCAATCCATTTTTATTTAGTCAGTCATTCGTTGTTCCGTTTTTGTGGCGAGATTCTTAAGATGGATTGC
>CANPYJ010000027.1 GCA_947588275.1 uncultured Alphaproteobacteria bacterium
GCAACAAAACCGGAACATTAGAATACTGACAAAATAAAAATGGATTGCTTCGCCGCCTTCGGCGTCTCGCAATGACAATTCTTTATTCCATGTCATTGCGAGGGAGTGGAACGACCGAAGCAATCCATCTCAAGGAATCGTGCAACAAAAAACCGCCCATGCAGGCGGTTTTTTATGGCGCGCCCGGCGGGATTCGAACTCACAACCTTCTGATCCGTAGTCAGATGCTCTATCCAATTGAGCTACGGGCGCATCGCATAACGTATAGTGCTTTTATCGCCTTTCAGATTTAAATGCAAGCAAAAATTTAAATAATTTGTAATTTAAAAGATTTTTAATCACTCTTATCTATAATTCTATCAGCTATTTTAGGGTAAAAATTTATTTTCTCTTTTGTTTTTACAAAAATTGCTTTACAAAAATTGTTAATGGTGTAAAAAGCTTAATGTATATATTTTTATAGAGGGTGCTATATTCCGATGACTAATTCCGCATTCAAATATTTTTCTATGGCTGTTTTGCTTGCCGCCGGCGGATGCGCTTATTCTTCTGACGACATTTTTCCGTCGCTTTACGTTTCTGACGAGCAGGAAGCCGCCGCGAAAGCCGATTATGACAAAGATGCCGTGCCGGAGCTCGGGTCAACCAACTTTGAACCGGTCAAAATCTCTGACGGCAGCTCTACCGGAACGCTTGTCGGGCAAAAGGTCATTACGTTCCGCAACGAATTGAATCAACTGCAAACTTCTATCCGCAGCAATAATTCCACTTTGCAGCAAATTCGCGCCTCGGTTACCAATAATGCCGTGCAATACCACAAAGTGACCGGCGCAATTGAGGCCAAATTGCAGGTCGGCACCACTCCGGGCAACCCGCAGATGTTTTCTATGCTGGAAACGGCTCAAAACAACATTCAGGTTATGAGCGCCAACACCAATGCGCTTAACCAGCTTTCGGGCAAAGTTGCCGCCGACGCCGCCAATACCGACTTTTTGGTCAATGCCATCCGCGCATCTTATTCTATCTCGGGCGCTGTCGATGAAGATCACCGCCAACTCCATGTTTTGGAAAACGAAGCGGCGCAGACTTCGGTGCTGATGAACAGTCTGCTTAACGAAATCAACAGCGACATTGCCAGACAAAAACAATATGTCAACACGGCCAACAACACGATTGTTAACCTGAGCTCGGCCATCAAAACTGGAAGTTTCGGCGTTAATAACGTACCTATGACAATGCCTTTTGTCGGCGGTGCGGGCAATCGGTTCGGCTCTTCGGCTCCGACTGCGACACCGGCGGTTTCCGGCAGCGGCGCGCCGTTGTTTGTCGCCCGCTTCAATAAAGCCAACGTTAAATATAAAGACGGTTTGAAACAGGCAGTGCAAGCCGCACAGGCCAAAAAGCCCAATGTTATTTTTGACGTTGTCGCGGTCAATCCGACCACCGGTTCGGCGGCTGTGGCTCGTAATCATGCCGGACAGATTTTTCAGGATATGATTGATATGGGTGTCAGCGCTGACCATATCAATCTTTCGGCCAAGAGCGGCGGCGAATCGTCCGAAGTTCGGATTTATGTCCACTGATTGCAGCTTGTCTTCTTTATAAAAAAACCGCGTTTTCCAAAGCGCGGTTTTTTATTTTTGACCCAATTTTTTGAGCAGGCTTTTGTAGGCCGTGCTCAAAAGCTTAAAGTTGTCTTCCGCCTGTTTGTCATCGGGATTTAAATCAGGGTGATACTTTTTGACCATCTTCTTATATTGTTTTTTGAGCGTCTCTACCGTCACTTCTTCCGGCGAAAGTTCCAAAATCTGCAAACAACGGCGTTCTTCTTTGCTGAAACGCGCCTCGTTGATGATGTCATAATCCGAGCGATATTCATCAAAAAATTCAAAATTGCCGTTGAAATCAAAACCAAAATTATAATGCACCCGCGAGCCGAATCGAAAGTGGCGGCGGCGTTTGGTTTCTTCTTCATCATCGATTGTATCGTCTTCATAATAGTTCCAGCGCGCGTTATATTCCTGCACATGCTTGAGGCAAAACCAATAATACTCTTTCAACCGGCGGTCTTTGGGCGCACGGTATTCTCCGGCCTCCCGACATCCCGGATGATCGCATTGATGCGGCTGATGTTCGTTTTGCGGAACAAAATATTTGCTGCGGCGTTTGGCTGTTTTTTTCATCTGCCTTTCCGTTTAAATTTGCAAAAATCGCGTTAGTATAGCTTATTTGGTCAAAAAGAGCAACCGCAAAATCCGCCGACTTGTCCGCCGACGCATTTTTATAATTTGTATTCTCTCAAAAAACATTTATAATACTTTTTGGTAAAGAATCTGTTCAGAGGGAATCATGCCCGAACTTCCGGAAGTCGAAACGATTAAAACCGCATTGGCACAGTCTGTCGGCTGTTGCCGGATTGTTCGCGTTGAGGTGCGCAACCCCGCATTGCGGGAACCCGTTCCCACAGATTTGTCCGGCAAAATCGAAGGCGCCCGCATCAGCGGATATGAGCGCCGCGCCAAATACATTTTGATTCACCTTGACAATAAAATCAGCCTCATCTGGCACATGGGCATGAGCGGCAAAGTTCTTATTTGCGATACGCTGCCGAATCCGCTCAACAAACACGATCATCTTATTATTCAGACTGACAAAGGCTATGTATTGTTTTGCGATCCGCGGCGGTTTGGCGTGTTTACCTATTGTCCGACTTCGGAATTGCCGCGTCATCGCCTGCTGACCAATCTGGGAATCGAGCCGCTTGACACAGCTTTTGACGGAACTTTTTTGCACGAAGCCTTGCAACGCCGCAAAGGCGAAATTAAACCGGCTCTGCTGGATCAGAAACTGGTTGTCGGAATCGGCAACATCTATGCCTCGGAAGCTTTATTTGAGGCCGGAATTTCGCCGCGGCGCAAAGCTTGCGCAGTCAGCCGCCCCGAATCCGAACGCTTGTGCCAAGCCATTAAAAACGTCCTGAACCGCGCCATTGCGGCAGGCGGGTCGACTTTGCGCGACTATAAAAAACCCGACGGCAGTCTTGGCTATTTTCAGAATCAGCACTGCGTCTACAACAAAACCGGACAAGCCTGTCCCGATTGTACCTGCGACTTGTCCAAAACCAAAGGCATTCGCCGAATTGTGCAGGCCGGCAGAGCCACTTTTTATTGTCCGCGAAAACAAAAATAGGAAATTGGAACATGAAAAAATTTGCATTATCTCTTATCTGTTTTATTCTGACAACGACTTCCGCGGTGCATGCCTCCTTTGTCGAAGGGCTGGAAGACGTGCCGGTGATGGAAGGCCTGAGCCAGATGAACAATGACAACATTTCTTTCGGCAACGAAGAAAGCCGTTTGGTCGAAGCGATTTTGAGCGGCGAATCCGTCAGCGGCAGGCAGGCACGCGAGTTTTATCAGAACACACTGCCGCAAATGGGCTGGGTGTTTCAGGGAAGCCGCGGCAATACGCTGTTCTTTGAACGAGAAGGCGAAGTAATGGACATTTCTACGGAAGAAGAAAATCCGCTCCGGCTGCGGATTACCGTCAAAAGCAAAAATTAAGGAAAAACAATTATGGAAGAAACAGATCAACAGCCATCAAGCATTTTAACCGAAGTTCGGGACAACGTCGGCATTATCACTCTCAACCGCCCAGAAGCAATGAACGCCGTCAGTCTGGAAATGCTGAACGACATTTCCTATCAGATACAAACATGGGAATATGACGACACCGTCAGAGTCATTGTTTTGAAAGGCGCAGACAGTTATTTTGCGGCCGGAATCGACATTCGGGAACTCAGCGCCGAAATCGCGCAGCAGAGCTTTGCCCTTAAGGCTTGGCAAGATGAGTTTAATAAGATTGCCGATTGCAGCAAACCGCTGATTGCCGCCGTGTCCGGATACGCGCTGGGGCTGGGGTGCGATTTGGCATTGGCCTGCGACATTATCTTGGCCGCGGATTCGGCGCAGTTCGGATATCCGGAAACCAGCATCGGACTAATTCCGGCTTTCGGCGGATGTTCCAAACTGGCACGGCGAATCGGCCGCGCCAAGGCCATGGAAGCCATTTTGACCGGCCGAGCCCTGTCAGCCGAAGAAGCCTCGGCCTGCGGGCTTGTCAGCCGCATTGTCGCCCTCGGCGATTTGGATGACGAATCGTTGCGAGTGGCCAATCGAATCGCCTCGCTTCCCTATCAAGCCGTTATGCAAGCCAAAGAAACCATCCGCCAGGCTGAAAATATGTCGCTGCAAAACGGCCTTGATTTTGAGGCCAAAAGCTGCCGATTGGTTTTTAATACCGAAGAATTTCGAGAGATTCTGCAAAATTTTGCGCAAAAAAGCTAGAGAATCGCTTTTTTTTGAAAAATTGTTGTTGACTTGCGAAGCAGTTAGCGGTTATAAAACATTACATTTAAAAATTTGTTGTTAACCTTTTTTGATAAATGGAAGAATAAAAATGGCCAATCATAAATCGGCAAAAAAAAGAATTCTCCGCAACAATAAAAGAGCCCTCATCAACGGCGCCCGCAGAAGCCGCGTCCGTACTTTCGTTAAGAAAGTTGAGGCCGCCATCTCCTGCGGAGACAAAGAACAGGCTGCCGCAGCTTTCAAAACCGCGGAGTCAGAATTGATGCGCGCCGTGCGCAAAGGTGTTTATAAGCTGAACACCGCCGCGCGGACAACCTCGCGTTTGTCTAAAAAAATTAAAGCTCTTCAAGCTTAATTTATTTCAGATTATTCATTCTTTTGTTAATCCGACAATTCCGAATTTCGGGATTGTCGGATTTGTCTATTTTTCCGCGGAAAACCGCGAATCTCTTCGACTCTCCACAGAATCTATGTCAAGAAAATTAATTTCAATGTTCGGAAAATGTTCTGATGAAATTGTGTTGTAATTTGAAAAGAAACCCTATAACATCCAAATCACTTTTTAAGAGTTTGTTAAGAAAATTGATTTGATTGCAAGTTAATCTCTCTGACAAATAAATAAAAACGGTGAATCTGTTAACCGCAGGTTTCGGGCGCGGCGGAAGCCGTTCGGACAAAGGGGATTGTCCGGTGCCGCTCGGATTTTTGAAGTGTTCGGAAGCGAATCAGGTTCGGGGACAGGCGCGGTTTGGAGGCAAGCGAATTTTGCCGACAACGAGCCGAAAAACGGACAAGGTCTGAGGAACGACGTTCGGGCTGAATAACGGCGGTTAATTCGGGGTTTAATTTTTGAATATAATTGGGGAGTTCTGATGGCTGAAGAAGCAACAATAAACGACAATTCTGTTCAAGATCAATGGGGACAGATTTGCAGCCAACTCAAGACCGAGGTCGGCGACACTGCTTTTGAAAACTGGTTAAAGCCTTTAAGTCTTGGGTCTTTTTCAGACGGCGTAATGAACATCTGCGTTCCGACGCGCTTTATGAGGAACTGGGTCATTACGCACTATAGTGACCGTATTCACAAAATTTGGGAAAAGAAGAATCCCGCCATTAAAAACTTAAATTTTATCGTACAGGCCGCCCAGGAAGAATCCCACGGTTTATACAATCCCACCTGCCGCTCGCTTTTGAAGAAGATTTCTTCATCGCCGACACCGCAAAACATCTATCAGTCGGGCGTTAACTCCGTCTTTGCCAACAGCAATACCGAAGGCTCTTTAAATGACTCGCTTTCGGTGCCGCTGAACCCGCAATATACTTTTGACAATTTTGTGGTCGGCAAAACAAATGAGTTTGCCTACGCGGCGGCGCGCAAAGTTGCCGAATCGCGCGACATATCGTTTAATCCGCTGTTTTTGTATTCGGGCGTCGGACTGGGCAAAACGCATCTGATGCATGCGATTGCATGGCACATCAAACAGCAGGATCCAAGCCGCAACATTGTTTATTTGTCTGCCGAAAAGTTTATGTATAAATTTGTGCGCGCCTTGCGCTATAAAGACGCCGCGGCATTCAAAGAACAGTTTCGCGCGGTTGACGTGCTGATGGTTGACGACGTGCAGTTTATGGGCGGCAAAGACAAGACGCAGGAAGAATTTTTCTATACGTTCAATTCCCTGATTGAAGAAGGCCGGCAGATTATCATCTCGGCCGACAAGTCGCCGGCGGATTTGGAAGGCATAGAAAACCGCCTGAAATCGCGTCTGAGCTGCGGTTTGGTGGCTGACATTCACCCCACGGATTTCGACCTGAGAATCGGCATTTTGAACAACAAAGCGCACCAACTCGGCGTTGAGTTGCCACAACGGGTGGCCGAATTTTTGGCACAGAAAATCACCTCCAACATCCGCGAACTTGAAGGCGCATTGCGGCGGGTTATTGCCCATTCGCAGCTGCTGACCGACAAGGAAATCACGTTGGATATGACTCAGGAAGTGCTCAAAGATATGCTGCGCTCGTTTGACAAGCGCACGACCATTGACGAAATTCAGAAAAAAGTGGCCGAACACTTTAACATCTCCGTCAAAGAGATGCAGTCTTCACGGCGCGCCCGCACCGTGGCCAGACCACGGCAAATTGCCATGTATTTGGCCAAACAGCTGACTTGTCGTTCGCTGCCGGAAATCGGCCGCAAGTTTGACCGCGACCACACAACGGTTATGCATGCCGTGCGCAAGGTTGAGGAGTTGATTGTCGAGGATTCCTCTTTGGCCGAAAATATTGAGGCTTTGCGGCGGTCTTTGGAATCGTAAAGTCATAACATATTATCCTCATTAATTAGTCAGTTAAACAACAAAACAAGACCGAAGCAGACGTTTCGGCCTTGTTTTTGATTGCCGGCCACGGCATCGAAAATTCGCAAAAAGTTGTTGACGACTATGCGTTTTGTCTTTGTAGTTGCGCAGGGTGTGCTAAAATCGCAGACAATAACAACCAACTTTTTTTGACGGTGCAACAATGAAATTTACGATTGAACGCGCAACTCTCTTAAAAACTCTCAGCCATGTGCAAAGCATTGTTGAAAAGCGGAATACGATTCCGGTGCTTTCCAACGTGCGAATTGAGGCTTTGGGCGACGGCATCAGCTTTAAGGCAACCGATATGGACACGGAAATTACGGAAATTGCCGATGCCAAAATCAATGAAACCGGCGCAACCACCGCTCCGGCGCATATGCTTTATGATATTGTGCGCAAGCTTTCGGACGGCTCACAAGTGGAGCTTACTTATCCGGACGACAAAGGTCAACTGACCATCGCTTCCGGCCGCTCAAAATTTTCGCTCTCGACAATCGGCGTTGAGGATTTTCCGGTTATCTCCGGCGACAAGTTGCCGACCAGCTTTGTGATGGCCAAAGACGAACTCAAGGATGTGATTGACCGCACGCAATTTGCCGTCTCAACCGAAGAAACCCGCTACTACCTCAACGGACTTTATGTCCATGCCAAAAAAGAAGGCAGTTCCAGCGTGTTGCGCGTTGTGGCCACGGACGGACACCGTTTGGCTTGTGTGGAAACGCCTTTGCCTAAAGGCGCCGAAGACCTTAAGGGCGTGATTATTCCGCGCAAAACCGTTACCGAAATCCGCAAACTTCTGGACGACAGCAGCGTTGAAAATGTGACGGTTGAAATCTCGGAAAACAAAGTGCGGTTTTCATTGGCCGACATTATTTTGACCTCCAAGCTTATTGACGGCACTTATCCGGACTATGAGCGCGTGATTCCGACGGACAATGACAAGAATTTGGAGCTCAACGTCAAAGATTTGGCGGCTGCGGTTGACCGTGTGTCGGTGGTGGCAGAAAGAACTCGCGCCATCAAAATGCTGACGCACGAAAACAAAGTGACCATCGTTACTTCCAGCCCCGATTTGGGCAACGCGTCAGAAGAGCTTGACGCCAAGTATGAAAGCGAATCTTTGGAGATTGGCTATAACTTCCGTTATTTGCTGGACATCTTGGCCGAGGTTAAGGGTGATACGGTTCGCATCTCGTTTACGGACGGATCTTCGCCTTCGGTCATTCATGATACCAGCGATGCCAGCGCAATTTACGTGCTGATGCCGATGCGGGTATAAATGGATAATTTGGCTTACAACCTTTGTCATGCGACTCATGAAAAGTCAGGCGTTTTGCGCCTGACTTTAACTGACTTTAGAAACTATCAGTTTCTGCGCATAAACGCAGAATCAGACATTTTAATTGTTCATGGCGAAAATGGCAGCGGCAAAACCAATATTTTGGAAGCGGTATCTTTTTTGACTCCGGGAAGAGGTTTGCGCGGCGCCCGTCTTTCAGACATCAAACGAATGGTGACGGCCGAGAACGACGAATATCGACCGGAAATCATTCAGCCGCTGAATTGGGCCGTGGCAGCCGAAGTCAAACGCGGAAACGATATTTTTAATATCGGCACGGCAGTGGAACAAAGCTCTCGCGACAGCGTCGAAGACGACGAAGACGAACTGCGAAGTTTTGAGCGGCGGATCGTGCGGGTGGACGGCAGCAAAATTGCTTCGCAGGCCGAACTCGGCAAATATATTTCGGCCATTTGGCTGACGCCGCAGATGGATCGTCTGTTTCGCGGCGGAAGTCAGCCGCGGCGCAGTTTTTTGGATCGGCTGGTGTTTGCCTTTGATATGGAACATGCCAAGCGCACCGCCGGATTTGAACATTTGTACAGAGAATGGTATCGTCTTCTGAAAGACGGACGCACCGACGACCGCTGGCTGAAAACGTTGGAAGAAAATATGGCGGCAGTCGGCGTGGCGATTGCGGCGGCGCGGCGCGAACAAATTGCCCGCCTTAACACTTTTATTGAAAACGAACCGGACGATGTTTTTCCAAGCGTGCGGCTGGAACTTGACGGCTGTGTCGAAAAAATGCTCGACACCATGCCGGCGGTGGAGGCGGAAGAAAAATATTGCCGCCTGCTTTGCAGCCAGCGCCGCAAAGTAACCTATAATGAAAATGTGGACGGGGTTAACCGCACAGATTTTAAGGTTTTTTACCGTAAGAAAAAAATGCCGGCCGAACTTTGCTCTACCGGCGAGCAGAAATCTCTGCTCATCAGCATTATTTTGGCACAGGCCAAATGCCAAACACTGCATAAAGGTTTTGCTCCGGTGCTGCTTTTGGACGAGGTCGCTGCGCATTTGGACGACGGCAAGCGTGAGGCGCTGCTTGGCAAAATCTCGGAACTCGGTGTACAAGCTTGGATTACGGCCACCAATCCGGAGCTTTTTGCAACCCTTAAAGGAAAAGCGCAGTTCCTGCGGGTGGAAAACAACACTGTCAGACAAAGTCAGCCGGATTTATAATTTTTTTTATTTCGCGCGCATACTCTGCGGTTTTGTCGGCGGTATCCGCCCGAACAGGCCAAGACCTCCGGCAAACTTACTTTCAATAAACACGAAAAACATCATAAAAAACGCCCCTTGAAACAAGGAGCGTTTTTTTGCAAAAGCGTCGGCGCCTATCGGCCTAACAGACGCTGCCACCAAGATTTCTTTTTGGGCAGCTTCTCTGGTTCGGCGGTCGGCCCGGATTGGTCAGGTTCCACTTTTTTCGGCGTGTAGTCCAGCACACCATAATTCCAAGTCCACATTGTGTCGGTACCCTTGTCGACGACACAGCCGCGTGCCAATTTCAAAACCAAATCTTTTTTGTCCGCTTGGCAAAGAATGTTTTGCGTGCCGTCAGGATTAAAACCTATAAGACGGCGCTCTGTCTGTCCGTGCTCAACCAAGACCGCATTAGACCAGGATTGACAAACAAGGTCGGCGCTTATATTCAAACTCAGTTTGTAGACGGCAAGCTTGTCCTCATCGGCAGCAGCGACTCTTACATAATATCTGTATATTTTGTCATTCAGACGATAATACAAGATATCTTTATTTATATATTTGATACACTGCCCATGTCCCAAAAACCGATATGTGCCGTCCATTAGTTTAAATGCACACACCTCACCGTTGTCTTCAAACGACTTTATTTGCATCTGTCGCAACTTCTTATCACAGTAATATGAAACCGTAGCATTATTCTGCGTCGTGGGACTAATAAATAAATGTTGAAGTCGATAGCTGCCGAGCTTTGTTCTTTCTCCGGAAGAAAGATTGAGCTGTATATATTCATCATCTTTTTGAATAATCAAAGGCGGCGGAGTTGTTACGTTGTAGTAGAAATACGGCATTTTTTTTACCAGCTTGTCAGGATTCCAATCCACGTAGACGACTTCTTCGCAAGACAAGATTTTGTAGTCGGAATTCTGAAAAAGAACCACTGTTTTAGTTTTCTTAGCCGTCGGAAGCGCAGGCTTCAAAACGGCAAACAGCGGCGTAATTTCTTCTACGCGCATTTCCGGAAACAGCGTTTCGGTCGTCAAGACTGCGTCATTGACTTTTTTAAGCAGCCCGTCCTCTTCCATAAACCGGACACTTTTCATAATCTCGATGTTTTTCATAATGATAAAAGTTTTAATTAATTTGACAAAATAATAGATTATTTGGTCGTATATTGCTTTAAAATGAAAATTGAGTCAAGGGTTAAATTTTGATTTCGGCGACTACCGGAACATGGTCAGACGGGCGGTCAAATCCTCGCAAATCCTTCAAAATGCGCACATTTTGAATCCGATTGCGCAACACCGGCGTAACCCATACATGGTCTAAGCGGCGGCCTTTGTCGTTTTGGCGCCAATTGGGATTGCGATAGCTCCACCACGAATAAATTTTTTGCGGTTCCGGATAAAACATCCGCACGGCGTCTACAAACTCCAACGATTCAAACCAGCGTTTGAACCGCCCGACTTCCAGCGGCGTGTGACACACCACGTTTTGCAGTTGTTTGTGGCTCCAAACATCGTTTTCGGACGGGGCAACGTTAAAATCGCCGCACAACAGCATCTTGCGACCGCCGAGTTCGGCTTTGTGCTGCTCATAATATTCGGCAATGTCATCCATAAAGCATAATTTGTGAGCAAACGCCAAACTGGCTATGGGATCCGGAATATCACCGCCGGCCGGCACATAAATATTGTTGATTTCAATATCGTCATACACCGTCACTTTGATGTGACGCGCATCGTGACGCCCGACCCAATCCTGCTCAGCCACCGACTTAAACGGCGTTTTTGACAACACCGCCACACCGTTGTAGCCGGGCTGACCATAAAGCGCAATATGCGGAAAACCGAGTTTTTGCACCTCGGCATATGGAAAATCCTCAGCCTTGGCCTTGACCTCCTGCAAGCAGACAATGTCCGGCGCGGCTATGCGGCAAAGCTCGGCCAACGGTGTCAGGCGAATGCGCACCGAGTTGACATTAAATGTGGCCAGCTTAAACGAGTTCATCTTTATTTTTTCTTCTTATAGCCCTTGGCCGGCACCTTCTTCTCTTGGAACTTGAAAATTTTGTCGTCCAGCGGCCGGTCTTTTTGAATATCATACAGAGAAACCGCCACTTCGACGCTCTGCGGGTCGACAATTCGCCATTGCTTGAGCTCCATCGGATTGTTGGAAAAAACCAACGTTATCGGTCCCAGTTCACCTTTGCCGGCATAGTCGAGTGTGATTGACGTGGTGCCGGAATCCTGATAAAAATCCATAACCTTTATCTGTTTGCCGTCAATCTTGATATCATTGGCCAAAATCAGGCTCGCCGGAATGTCGTCATAATCAATGTGCGTAACCTGCCCAAGTTCGGTATCGTTGTATACGATAAAATTGCCGTCGCCGGCAATCAAAACATTAACCGGCGCCGCATATTCCATGCGAATTTTGTTGGGTTTTTTGATAAACAAACGCCCCTCGGCCGTGCCGCCGTTGGAAGACATTTGCACAAAATCGGCCTCTAAGGTCTTGATGTTGTTGAGATAGGCTTCAATCTTGGAGATATTTTCGGCATTTTGTGCCTTCGCCGGAGCGACCAACAGCAGACCTGTCAGCAATATCAGCGCATATTTCATCGGTTTTGTTCCCACAGTTAGCGTTGTCGATATTATATAATCAATATTTTAAATTAGTAAACACAAAGAATGCCCCCTGTCAGCAAAAGCTGCTCACAGGGGGCTCAACAAAATCAAATTTTAGTATTTGGAACCGCAGCCGCAGCCCGAACGGCTGCGCGAAGTAGATTCGTTGCTGTCGGTAGAAGACGAGGCAGCATTGGAAGAATTGTCGCGCTCAGAATCAGAAGCCGACATCTTGGAAGAAGATGAAGAAGATGATGAATAGTCATCTCTCATATCGTTGCACATTGTCTTTCTCCTTTTTTGTGTTTGATACCAAGTTCGGGAGTCAATCTAAGCCGAAGAAAAGCAAAAACAACCTAGCCTAAGAGATAACACTGCCGTTGCGGCTTTTAAATACACCGTTCTCATATCCCTGAATACGATTGTCGGAATCGGCCATATCAAGCCTTTTGAGCGCCAGCGCGGCATATTCTTTCTCACGTTCGACGACAATAAACCGCCGGCCGAGTTTTTTGGCCACGACGGCGGTAGTGCCGCTGCCGGCAAACGGATCAAACACCATATCGCCTTTGTTGCTGGAAGCCAAAACAAGCTTGGCAATCAGTTTTTCGGGTTTTTGCGTCGGGTGATTGGTGTTTTCAGGCATGGACCAAAACGGAATCGAAATGTCGGTCCAAATGTTCGACGGTGCCGTCAAGCGCAGTTTGCGGCCCTTGTCTTCGCGCCAATCTTTGGGTTTGCCTTCCGAATCGCGATACGGCGCCAGTACCGGCCGCTGAATTTTGACGGCGTCAAGATTAAACGTATAATCCTTGCTTTTGGTAAAAAACCAAATGTCTTCCAAACAATTTTTCCAGTTGTTTTGCGCCCCGCGGCCTTTTTCGCGCTCCCAGCTGATGCGATTGCGCAAGTTAAAATATCGCCCCGCCGCCTGTGGCACAAAAAGCGAGGTTTTCCAGTCCGAACAAATGTAAATCGAAGCCTTGTCTTTGAGCAGGCGCACCGTCTTTTGCAGCCATGAGTCGAGCCATCGCAAATATTTTTCGGCTTCCATTTCTCTAAAACTGTTTTGTCCGAAGTTTTTGGTGAGGTTATACGGCGGATCGACAATCATCAAATCAACACATTTGTCCGGCAAAAAATCCATTGCCTTCAGACAATCCTGACAAATAACCTGATTTTTGACTTCAGACAATTTGGCCGGCGCTTTGAGCTTGAGCGCCTGCGAAAGGTAAAGAGCCGCCTCAATCCGCGACAGCTCTATGGTTTTGTTGCGCGGGGCTTTGACTTTTGCCGCCGCCACTAGTCTTCTCCGAACTTGTTGTCCAAAAGTTTTTCGATTGCGACCATAGCCTCAGCTTTTTGACTGCCTGAGCAGACAACCTTGATGGTCGTACCTTTGGCTGCCGCCAGCATCATCAGCCCCATAATTGAAGTGCCGCTCACTTTTTGCCCGATGCGCTCAACTTCAACCACGGCATCAAACGCTTCCGCCGTCTTGACAAAAGCCGCCGCCGCACGGGCATGCAGGCCTTTTTTGTTTTTGATTTCCAAATCTTTGCTGATGCTATCGCTCATAATTTCAGACTCCCAACAGCTGCGAAGCAACGTTAATGTATTTTTTGCCGGCTTCCTGCGCGCCCTCAACCGTGCCTTTGAGATCTTTTTCTTTGCGCAAAGAGGCAATTTTGATAAGCATCGGCAAATTCATGCCGGCAATAATTTCCACTTTGGCTTTGTCCATAATCGAAATAGCCAAATTGGACGGCGTGCCGCCAAACATATCGGTCAAGACCACGACACCGGAACCATCGTCGACTTCTCCGACTTTTTTGAGAATTTCGGCGCGACGCATTTCCATATCGTCTTCGGGACCGATGCACACCGGCGCCACTTGCTCCTGCTTGCCCACCACATGCTGCATGGCCGAGATAAATTCCTGCGCCAAATTGCCGTGCGTTACCAACACTAAACCTATCATTTTGTTACTCCGGATTATTTATTGTCGCCGCTTGCCCAAACCTTGACCGCACCAAACTGCTTGAGCAGTTCTTCGCGGCTTTTGGCCTTGACCAGCTCGTCGGCGCGCGTGGCTTTGCCCTCAAACACAACTTGCTCCACATTGTCTACCGGAACACCGTATACGCGCTCGACCATTTTGCCCTTGAGCTCAACAATCATCACAAACTCTGACTCGGCCAAAGGCGCAACCGTCTCTTCATTGATATTGTCAAGCCGCACCGCCAAATGGGCATCGCGCTTAAGCAGCGCCGTTTGGCGGCCGTCAAACTCCAGCACCGGATGATCCGGCGCACCGTCGCGGGCATCAATAAATATTGCCAGCTCACCGTATTTGTTCTCAATAATCTCGTAAAAGTCCTGTTTTTCAATCAAAGTATAATATTGCGTTTCCATTTTCCACCTCAAAGAGGGTTGCACATAACTGTAGATTATGTTACAACAATAAACATAAAGTGTCAATTTAGTGTTAAGAAAGTTTACTTTTATGGAAAAAACCGCCGGCCGTTTATTTTGGCATTATACAAAAATTTTTAAATGGCCTATTCTCGGCGGGGTGTTTTCTATGGTGGCAGGGCAAATCTGCCGGCAATATGTCCCCTATTTTTTGGCACTCGTCTACGAGGCCGTTTCCACCTATCATAACAATGCCGCTGAAATCTGGGGCATCATCGGGTTGGTTTTTTTGGTACAGGCCGTAGGGCAAACGGTGTCAAACCTTGGATTTTGGTTTTTCTCTTGGTTTACGCCAAAACTGCAAACGCTGGTTATCCGCGACATATTTGACTATGTCAATCGACATTCCATCGCTTTCTTTTCGGAAGAAATGGCCGGCAACATTTCAAACAAAGTTCAACAATTGCAAAGCAGCCTCTATGACATTTTTTATAATTCTCTGGACAGTTGCTGGAGTTTCTTTTACTGCATCATCGGGATTGTTATTTTAAGTTTGGTCGACTGGCGGCTGAGCCTGTTTTTTGCTCTTTGGCTGGCATGCGTTTTGCCTTTTGGTTTTTCTTTGGGAAAAAAGATGCATCAGCTGTCAAAAGAGACCGGCAGCCGGCAAAGCTATACCAACGGCGTGATTGTCGACTCCATCGCCAACTACAGCGAAATCAAAAGTTTTGCCAATTTTCACTTTGAACGGCTCAATCTGCTTGCCGTGCTGCGCACCCTGCGTCACGCCGCCACAAAAGAAGCCTTTATGCGCGCCAAGCTTATTTTGTGGCAACACCTGATTATTGCCGTTTCGATGTTTGCGTTTATGGCGTTTACCTTTTGGCTGTTTGTTCAAAAAGCCTTCGGCGCGGCTGATTTTATCTTTATTAACGGCTTGTTTATGACCATGGGCGGCATTTTGTTCAACATTACCTGGATGACCAACCGCCTGAGTTCTCTGATCGGCCGAATTAACGCGGCGTTGGCAACATTGGCCGTGGAACCGGAAATTGTCGATGCGCCGGACGCCAGACCCCTGCGCGCCAAAAAAGCGGCCGTCAAATTCCAAAATGTCAGCTTTGCCTATAAAGACAAACGACAAATATTCAAGGATTTCAGCGTTGACATTAAGGCCGGCGAAAAAATCGGCTTGGTCGGCGCGTCCGGCGCGGGAAAAACGACTTTCATCAAACTTTTGGCCCGCTATTTTGACGTGAACGGCGGCAAAATCACCATCAACGGAACCGACATCCGCAAAATAACTCAAGATTCTCTGCACAAGCATATTTCCACCATACCGCAAGACGTGTGCCTGTTTAATCGTACATTGTATGAGAACATCCGTTACGGCAAAACCACCGCTTCGCGCAAAGAAGTGACGGCGGCCGCAAAAAAAGCCTCTGCCGACGTCTTTATCAAACAAATGCCGCAGGGCTATGAATCCAAAGTCGGCGACCGCGGCGTCATCCTCTCGGGTGGCGAACGGCAGCGAATTGCCATTGCCCGTGCGGTGCTCAAAAACGCGCCGATTTTGATTTTTGACGAAGCAACGTCGGCTCTCGACAGCGAAAACGAAAAACATATTCAAGCTTCTCTCAAGCGCCTGATGAAAGGCAAAACCGTCATCGCGATTGCTCATCGCCTGTCTACTCTGCGCGAAATGGATCGTATTTTGGTGATGGAAAAAGGCAAAATCATTGAAGAAGGCTCGCATGACGAGTTGCTGAAAAAAGGCGGGCGCTATGCCAAGCTCTTCAAAATGCAGGCCGGCGGTTTTCTGGCCTAGATTTTGAGCTGGTAGCCGCCGTCCACCGTCAAAATAAGCTGTGCCGCCGCGTCATCGTGTTCCACTTTTTGACGCAACCGATAAATGTGGGTTTCAATAGTATGGGTCGAGGCATCCGGCGCATAGCCCCAAACTTCTTGCAAAAGTTCGTTTTTGCCGACGATACGGTCTTTGTTTTTATACAAATGGCGCAGCATCGCAACTTCTTTTTCGGTCAGTTTGACAACTTCGTTGTTGCGGTGGTTCAAAATTTCCTTCTTAATCGGCCGTACGGTATAGTTGTTGAACTCTATATAACCTTCGGCGCTGTTTTCAAACAAATTGATGCAAGCGCGCAATTCGTCCAAAAACGCCGCCAAAACAAACGGCTTGGCAATCAGCCGACAACCGGCCGGAATTTCGGCCTCGGCGGCTTCGGAAGACAACACAAAAACCGGCACTTTGCGTTCCGCAAAAGACAATGCCGGCGCCGCGAAACCGTCTATCACCACAATATCCGGCGAGATGGCGGAATCTTTTTTCAATACCGCAAAGTCAGAAGCATACCCTGTTATCTGGCCGGCCAAATCGGCGGCAAAAGCTTCGTCGTCGGAAATCAACAAAACATTCGGCATCGGAAACTCCTTTTCTTCTAAAAGTTTACGCCGGCACCGGCAACAAACGCCCAGCCTTGATTATTGTCGGCCAAATCGTCGTTTTCTCCCTCAAAGTCGGCATGCGCGGCCGCCAAATAAACATCAATGTTTTTGGTTGCCTGATACTGACCGGACAACGTCCACACGCGGTCTCGATTGGCCGTGCGTTCGGCCTCGGCCTCAAAATAAGCCAACGTCGCTTTGA
>CANPYJ010000028.1 GCA_947588275.1 uncultured Alphaproteobacteria bacterium
TTCAAAGGAACGCCGATGCCTGAGATTAGCATTATTGTCCCCATTTACAATGTTGAAAGATATCTGCCTCGTTGTTTGGATTCCGTTTTAGGGCAGACATTCGAAGATTTTGAAGTTATCTGCGTTAACGACGGATCGCCTGACGGGTGCGCCGAGATTTTGGCGGACTACGCCGACAGAGATTCCCGCATCCGAGTTTTGTCGCAGCCGAATCAAGGCTTGTCCATGGCCAGAAACAACGGTCTTAAACTGGCATCAGGCGAATATATTTATTTTTTGGATTCAGATGACGCCCTTCACCCTCAATGCCTGGAAATTGTCTATGGTTTGGCTAAAATGCATCAAGCCGGTCTGGTCAGTTTCAGATTTTGCAAAAACACCGATGAAATGGTCTGCAACACCGCCTATTCGCTTCAAGACATCAAATATAAACTCACAAACAATCCGCTGCGACGAGCCTATGACACCGGAAAGTTTTGTATTCACTATAATGTCTGGACCAAATTTTATAAACGCGAATTGCTCGATGGCATTGAATTTATTCCGCACATTCATTTTGAGGATTTTCCGCACACGCTGGCTGTTTTGTCAAAAAAACCAAAAACCGTCATTATTGAGAATGCGCTCTATTTTTATACCGTCAATGAGGCTTCCATCTCCAATAAGTCAGGCACTCCTCAACAAATCAAAGATTATCATCAGGGCATTAATTATGTTTTTGAAATATACAACAAGCCCTCGCTCAGCAACGAACTGCGGTTTATAAAATATCATTTTATTCCTAATATTCTCAAGCATCAATTCGGCCGCTGCCGGCGCTCGGACGCGACAAACCGACCCCAAATGTTTGCAGCGCTGGCCAAAGAGCTGCGCGATTTGGATGCCAAGGGCCTTTTCTCCTGGCGGGGACACAAGTTGAAGCGCTGGTGGGCTTATCGACGGCTCATCAATGGCAAATCGTCTTGGCTGAAAGCCTGATTTGCTGATATTTTATGATTATAGAATTAACCACAATATATAAATTTGCTTGAAACTAAACTGTTTTATTTTATACTTTTCGGTATTAAATCGATTTGGGCTAAAACCAACTATAACGGGAGAATAATATAAGTGAAGGGCATTATTTTGGCCGGGGGCTCCGGCACCAGACTTTATCCATTGACCATTACCACGTCCAAACAGCTGTTGCCGGTCTATGACAAACCGATGATTTATTATCCGTTGGCCACGCTGATGCTGTTTGGCATCAAGGAATTTTTGATTATCTCGACGCCGGTCGATACGCCAAACATCCAAAAACTGTTTGGCGACGGCACAAAAATCGGTCTCAAGATTTCTTATGCCGTCCAGCCCGAACCCAAAGGAATCGCTCAGGCCTTTACCATTGGCGCGGATTTTATCGGGCAGGACGACGTTTGTCTGATTTTGGGAGACAATATCTTTTATATGGGCGACCAATTTCACACGTTTCAAACGGAAGTGCAGAAAAATGCCGGCAAAAACGCCACTATTTTTGCTTATCACGTGTCTGACCCGCAACGTTTCGGCGTGGTGGAGTTTGACAAGGACTTCAGGGCTCTGTCGATTGAAGAAAAACCTCAGAAGCCCAAGTCCAACTACGCCTCCGTCGGACTTTACTTTTATCCGCCCGACGTGGTGGAAAAAGCCCGCGGACTCAAACCTTCGGCACGCGGCGAGCTGGAGATTACCGACCTTAATAATCTGTATCTGAAAGAAGGGCGCATGTCGGTGGTGCCCATGCGACGCGGCAATGCCTGGCTTGACGCCGGCACGCCGGAGAGCCTGATGGCTTCGTCGCAGTTCGTGCAAATTATTGAACAACGCCAGGGGCTCAAAATCTCTTGCATTGAAGAAATCGCTTACCGCCGCGGCTTTATCGACGATACGCAAATGCTGGCGCTGATTGACGAATTAAAACCCGGAACTTATAAATCTTATCTGCAAAAAATTTATGAGGAGTATCATGAACTTTATTAAAACCGAACTTGACGGCTGCGTGATTGTCGAGCCTGCCATCTTTGCCGATGAACGCGGTTATTTTTTTGAAAGTTACAATGAGGCCGAGTTTTTCAGGAATGGCATTACCGCTCGTTTTGTACAGGACAATCAGAGCAAATCTTCTTACGGCGTTATTCGTGGCCTGCATTGTCAACTGGGTGAACATGCGCAGGCCAAGCTGGTGCGCGTGTTGCAAGGACGAGTTTTGGACGTGGCCGTCGACGCCCGCAAAGAATCGCCCACTTTCGGCCGGCATATCGCTGTGGAACTGTCGGCGGAAAACCAGCGCCAATTGTTTATTCCGCGCGGCTTTTTGCATGGTTTTTCGGTTTTAAGCGAAACCGCGGTTTTTGCCTATAAGTGCGACAATTTCTATTGCAAGGCGTCCGAATTCGGCATTCGCTATGATGATAAAGAAATCGGCATCGACTGGAAGATTCCCGCCGACAAAGTCATTACTTCGGAAAAAGACCGGCAAGCAAATCGACTGGGAGATTTGCCGCATGAATGACAAAATTCTGATCACCGGTGCCGGCGGGCAGCTTGGACAAATGTTGTCGTCTTTGCTGCCGGAGGCACTGCCGACCGACACCGCTGAACTGGATATTACCGACAAGCATGCGGTAACGGCATTGGTCAAAGCCAAACAAATCGGCACGATTATTAACTGCGCGGCCTATAACGCCGTGGACATGGCGGAAGACGATCCGGAAACGGCTTATAAAATCAACGTTGCCGGCCCTGAGAATCTGGCTCAAAGCGGCTGCAAAATCATTCACTTTTCAACCGATTACGTTTTTGACGGCACAGGCTGCCGCCCTTATCGCCCTTCCGATCCCGCATTGCCGGCGTCCGTTTACGGCAAGACCAAGCTGGCCGGCGAGCAAGCCGTGCTGAAAAATGCCGAAACCGCCGTTATTATCCGCACGGCGTGGCTTTATTCGCCTTACGGAAAAAATTTTGTAAAAACCATGTTGCAACTCGGCGCACAAAAAGAACAAATCGGCGTTGTCTGCGATCAAATCGGTACCCCGACCTATGCCGGCGACTTGGCGGCGGCCGTCGTTAAAATTCTGCCGCAGCTGACACCCGAGAACAAAGGCGCTTATCATTATACCGACGAGGGCGTCTGCTCATGGTATGATTTTGCCACCGAAATCATGACTATGGCCGGTCTTAAATGTGTGGTCAAACCGCTGTTGAGCGACGAATACCAAGCCAAAGCCAAACGGCCGTCTTACAGCGTACTTGACAAATCTCTTATCAAACAACGTTTCGGTCTTGAAATTCCGCACTGGCGGCAAAGCCTGAAAAAATGTCTGGAGGAACTTAACCAATGAGCAAAACCATCTTAGTGACCGGCGGCGCCGGATTTATCGGATCTAACTTTGTGCCGTATTTCTGCCGCAAGTATCCCGAATATGCGGTGCTGAATCTTGATAAGCTGACTTATGCCGGCAATCTTGACAATCTGGCCGAGTGCGCGGCAATGTCCAACTACCGCTTTGTGCAAGGCGACATTTGCGATCGTGAACTGTTAACCCGTTTGTTTGCCGAAAACGATATCCGCGGCGTTATCCATTTTGCCGCCGAAAGCCATGTCGACAACTCCATCAAAAATCCCGCCGCGTTTATCAAAACCAATATTGAAGGCACGTTTAACC
Source organism: uncultured Alphaproteobacteria bacterium (assembly GCA_947588275.1). Taxonomy (GTDB): domain Bacteria; phylum Pseudomonadota; class Alphaproteobacteria; order RF32; family CAG-239; genus CAZU01. The sequence goes on from CANPYJ010000028.1 coordinate 3,684, forward strand.
TTGTGGACACGGCGTTCAGACATTGGATGGAAGCTCCCGGAAAAGCGAAGAGCGGCTATGAAGACTGCCGATTTCACCATATTTCGACCGATGAGGTCTACGGCGCGTTGGGTCATGAGGGCTATTTTACCGAAACCACGCCTTATGCGCCCAACAGCCCCTACTCGGCTTCCAAAGCGAGTTCCGACTTTATCGTGCGGGCCTATCACCATACTTTCGGGTTGAACGTGACCACCTCTAACTGTTCCAACAACTATGGCCCCAAGCAGCATCATGAAAAGCTGATTCCGCACATCATTTCCAAAGCGCTGGCCGGTGAACCGCTGCCGATTTACGGCAAAGGTGAAAATGTCCGTGATTGGCTGTATGTTTTGGATCATTGCAAAGCCATCGACCTGATTTTTCACAAAGGGAAAGCCGGCGAAACCTACAATATCGGCGGCCACAACGAACGCAACAACATTACTATTGTCAAAACCATTTGCAATATTTTGGACAAGCGGCGGCCGCGGGCGGACGGCAAACCTTATGCCGAGCAGATAACCTTTGTGCAAGACCGCGCCGGACATGATTTTCGATATGCAATCGACGCTTCCAAACTTGAAGCTGAACTAGGCTGGAAGGCGGACGAAACTTTTGAGACCGGCATTATCAAAACCGTGGAATGGTATCTGAAATAATCTCGTCAAAAAGGCTATTGACAAATACCCCTTAGGGGTATATCATAGCTTTGTCTTTTGAATTTAACCATCTTTTACGAGGATATGATAATGGGAAAATGCACTAATCCGAACTGCCATTGCGAAGACTGCCAATGTGGCGAAAATTGCCAATGCACCGGCGAAGACTGCAAATGCGGCGAATCCTGCCATTGCGGTGACAACAACAAAAGCAAGTAACGCTTCATGAACAAGCCTGCTAGCCATATAGACTGCCTGCCCCGCCTCAACCGCATAAGCGGACAAATCGAGGGAATAAAAAAAATGATTGAAGACGGACGTTATTGTCCGGACATCATCATTCAGTTGAGAGCGGTGCGGTCGGCGCTTAAGGCCGTGGAGTCCAACATTCTGCACAAGCACTTGCAGCATTGCGTGGCGCAGTCGTTTGATTCCGAAACAGAGCGCGGGCAGAAAATCGAGGAGTTAATCAAACTTTTTGACCGCTTTAAGGACTAACTAAAAAAAAGCCTCTGATGTTCAGAGGCTTTTTTATTGTCAATATTTGCGAAACTATTGAAGCGCCGCTTCTTCCCAAGTCGTAAGGCCGATTTTTGCCCAATCCAACGGAATCTTATCGACAATGCGGAGAGCCGTGTAATAACTGTCTTTGATGTTGCCAATAAGGGATTCGACCACAATCACTTCCCGCGATTTGCGAAGTTTGTCGCGCACCTGAGGATTGATGTAATCGAGAATAATTTTTTCCTCCGGCCCGCGGACAAAAACCGCGTGATCATATCCGTCATAAAGAATCTGCGGATTGTGAGGACTGTCTTTTTTGGCAGCAATAAAGAAATACAAGCTGCCGGAGGCATCTTCCGCGATTGTGTATTTTTTTTCGATTTGATATTCGGCCATGGCGTCTCCTAACGAGAATTGTCCTTTCCACGCATATTCATGGGATTTCTTTTGGCATTGGCCATATTTTTGGCTATTCTGAGCGTTCTCTGCATGCCGTTTTTCAAAGCTATCGGCAGTTTTTTACGCAGGTTGCCGGCCTTCAGACGGGCTCGGCGGATGACTTCGCCGCCTACGGTTTTAGAACCGTTATTGAGGCATGAAAACGCAACCGCAATACTAATCCAGGCCCCCGTTTCGCTAATCATTGGCCCCTCCCCGCCGCTGAAATACCAGCCGGCCAACATGGCCGCCGCCATAACTTTGTTGGCGCGTGACATTTTCCATTCGCCGTTGGGCTTTTTGTCATTTGTAAACTCGCGTTCAATTTCGGACCATGACTTTCCTTTATTTTCGACCATGTTAAGCTCCTTGGTTGTGCCTTATTATCTTTAGGTTAGCACTTTGGGCAAATTTTGTCAATATATTTTAATATTATTGTTTATTTTGCTCCTTTATGCTTTAAAGAATCCTTAAATTTGTCTTCTGCCGACAAAAAAACCGCCCGTAATCGGGCGGTTCGGAGCCAAAATGACAACATCGCGGCATTTAGCGCATCGCCGCCCGTTGCCAATCAATGAGATGTTCAAAGAAATTGTCCGCATAGTCTGCTCGGCGATTCTGAAAATCAAGGTAATAAGCATGCTCCCACACATCAAGCGTAAATAACGGCTGCAGCCCGGCCGTCAGCGGAGTATCGGCATTGGCGGTCTTGAGAATCCTGAGTTTTCCGTCTTTACGCACCAACCATATCCAGCCGCTGCCAAATTGGCTGAGCGCCGCCTTTTTGAACTCTTCGCGAAAGGCCTCAAACGAGCCGAACTGACGTTCTATCTCCGTCTGCAGCGATTCCGGCGGTAGGCCACCGCCGGCTAGTTTCATCGACTGCCAAAAGAATTCGTGATTCCAGACTTGTCCGGCATTGTTAAATAAAGTTTGATATTCCTCGTGACCATAAGATTCACGCACGACATCCGGCAAAGACATATTTTCAAAGCGCGTGCCTTTGGCCAACTTGTTCAGGGTGTCGACATAGGTTTTGTAGTGCCTGCCGTAATGAAACTCCAACGTGCGTGCCGACATATATGGCTCCAATGCCGACATGTCGTATGGCAGAGGGGTCATTGCAAACATCGTCCTTCTCCTCTGAAATTATTTATTTTTTCGCTGTTTGATATAAGCATTGGTTCCGATTTCATCAAGAGACTTCTGCTCTTTTTGTTCGGCCTCGTGCACAGCGGCGGCTTCTCGGCGCTTGTCAACAATCTGATAAGTTTTTTGCTCGCGAAACATATCGGCTATCTTGTTGCGAATCGCGTCTATCTCTTGTGTCACGCGTTGCAAATGTGCCTCTTCGAGGCGCCGGCGCTCCAAGTAAAGTTTGGTATAAGCGCCAAAATCCCCCACTCCCGGATTGGCGGCGGCAAAAGCCTTTTCTTCAACGTATTCCTGAGACATTTGGCGCAAACGGGCAATCACCGCCGCTTCTTCCGCCGTTTTTTCCGCCAAAATCTTGCGCTGTTCGTCGATGTTGAATTTTTGGATGCGGCTCAGCGTTTTCAGCGATTTGCTCATCTGCCTCAAGCCTCAAGCGTATAAGGTATGGCCAAAATGTTGGCAAGCAGCTGATAGCCTTCTGCCAGAGTAAACTTTTCGCCTTTTTCCTGCGCCAAAAAAGCTTCCAGCCGCGGATAATAGAAAATAGCCTCGTCAACCTCACGATTGGAGCCTTTTTTGTAGGCGCCGAGACGGATTAATTCCGCCATATCTTCATATGAAGCGATATAACGGCGGGCTTTGGACACCAGCGCGGTTTCTTCGGCCGTGTCGCAGTCGGGCATGGTACGCGAGATGGAACGCAAAATATTAATCGCCGGATAGCGGTTGCGCTCGGCAATCGCGCGATCCAGAACAATATGTCCGTCCAAAATGGAACGCACGGCATCGGCCACCGGTTCGTTGTGGTCATCGCCGTCCACCAACACCGTAAACAAGCCGGTAATGGAGCCTTTGCCTGCTCCGGGACCAGCACGCTCCAACAACCGCGGAAGTTCGGAAAAAACGCTCGGCGTATAGCCTTTGGAAGCCGGCGGTTCGCCGACCGAAAGCGAAATCTCGCGCTGCGCCATGGCAAAACGCGTGATGGAATCCATCATGCACAATACGTCTTTGTCCGCATCTCGAAAATACTCGGCAACGGCCATTGTCACATAGGCCGCCTGCCGCCGCAGAAGCGGGCTTTCATCTGAAGTGGCCAAAACCAGAACCGAGCGTTCCAGTCCTTCGGCGCCCAAAACGTCTTCGACAAACTCTTTGGCCTCGCGGCCGCGCTCGCCAATCAGCCCGATGACGGACACATCGGCACTGCTGTGCCGTGCCATCATTGACATCAGTGTCGACTTGCCGACGCCGGAGCCGGCAAAAATGCCCATACGTTGGCCTTTGCACACGGTCAGAAATGTGTTGACAGCCTTGACCCCCAAATCGACCTTGCCTTTGACTCTGTCGCGAAACTGCGCCGGCGGCGGCGAAGACTTGATAAAATACGGCTTGTTGCCTTTTATTAACGGGCCTTTGCCGTCAACAGCCTCGCCAAAAGCATTGATAATCCGCCCCAGCCATGACGGATGCGGATAAATAACCGGATGCGCGTCTTCCACCTCAACCCGACAGCCGCGGCCAATGCCCTCCAGCGAAGCATACGGCATCAGAAGCATTTTATCTTCCTTAAAACTCACCACTTCGCACGAAACATGACAGCCGTTGTTGTTGATGACGCTGCAACGATCGCCGATTGACAACCCCGAGGGGATTCCGCTGACCTCGACAAACAACCCCTGAACTCCGCTCACGCGTCCGTAAAACGCTGCGGTGTCAAGTTTGCTTATCTCTTGCAGGATATTTTCGCTCAAGTCCGACAATCTGCGACCCTTTCTTCGTATTTGTTTTGAATATATCTCAACTGTTTGTAAATTTCAGCCCCTTTGTCATTTTATTAACATCTGAAAAATTAATAATTATTAACAGGGCTGTTAAATTTGTTAACAAATCCGAAAAGAGGGGCTAGAATAACGGCAGAATAATAAAAAACAGGGAGAAGCTGAAATGCGCGTTTTATTGGTGGAAGACGATTATGCCGTTTCGCAGAGCATTGAAACCATGCTCAAAAAAGAAGGGATGATTGTCGATACGACCGATTTGGGCGAAGACGGCCTCGAAATCGGCAAACTCTATGATTATGACATCATTATTCTGGATTTGATGCTGCCTGATATGAACGGCTATGAGGTCTTGAAAAATCTGCGCGCCGCCAAAGTCAATACTCCGGTGCTGATTCTCTCCGGCCTCAGCGAGCCCGACAAAAAGGTTAAAGGTTTGGGCTACGGCGCCGACGATTATCTGACCAAGCCGTTTGACAAATCCGAATTGTTGGCTCGAATTCAAGCAGTGGTGCGCCGCTCCAAGGGACATTCCAATTCCCTGATTAAGACCGGCGACGTCGAAGTCAACCTCGACAACCAGACGGTCACCGTCTGCGGCAAGGCTCTGCACCTCACCGGCAAAGAGTACGGCATTATGGAACTGCTGTCTTTGCGTAAAGGTTCCACCCTCAACAAAGACCAGTTCTTAAACCATCTCTATGGCGGCATTGACGAGCCGGAACTCAAAATTATTGACGTGTTTATTTGCAAACTGCGCAAAAAACTCGAAAAAGCCTCCGGAGGCAAAAACTATATTGAGACCGTTTGGGGACGCGGCTATGTGCTGCGGGATCCGGACGAGCCCAAACGCTGATATAGGTTTTCTTACTCTCTTTCATAAAAAACCTCGTTTGACGCGAGGTTTTTTTGTTCTTCAAAAATCCCGATCAGCCGAAGAGGCATGATTTCGCATTATAAAGACCTGCCGAAACTGCCGTCGGAACGGCAACAATTCCACTCCGGCCGACGGCCATACTGCTCTGAAAAGCCGAAATGACCGATTAATCATACTTTCTTTTTATACTGACAGAAATCAAATTGCCTGTTTTATTAAACCCCGCGTCTTTTCTGACGCGGGGTCCTATACTATAACCGAAGCCTATTTTTTGGACAGACCGGCCATTGGTTTGGGCGCTTTGTTGACAGACTTGTCAATCGCATCGGCCAACGGTGTCTCATAGGTCTTGAGCCCGACCGGCTTGCGAGTTCCGAACTCACGGCCGCAAACCCGCAGTCCGAGGCCGCGCAAAGCAACCTCAATCGGCACAAACAAGTCCGGATTGTTATCGGCGGTGACTTCCTTGTGCGCCAAACCGACAATATTGCCATGACTGTCAATCAACGCGCCGCCGATTGACACCGACTGCACAAAGGTGTCGACCATAATCTCGGGATCTCCGTTAGTCGTCCAGCGATAACCGATAACCCGCCCCTGATTGTCAATATACCCTTCGCCGTCGTTATTAAAATCAAACAAACCCAGCGTCATCAAAACATCTTTGTTGACTTCCGGCAAAGCCAAAGACAACGGCAGCGGTGCAAATTCCGTCGGCTTGTCAAGCAACAGCAAAGCCACGTTTTTGTCCGGATTCACCCGCACTGCGGCCGCTGACATATGTTTACCGTTGATTGTCTGCAACTTAAAGTTATTGTTGTTTTTGACAATCAAATCTGCCGAAGTCAAAACCAGATTGTCCGCAATAATCAGACCCGAGCCTTTGCGGCCGGCGGCGTTTTCCACGGCGACAACCGACGCACGAACCTTATACAGATTTTGCGGGTTCAAATCGCGATACGGCTGCTGGTTTCTGATGCAAAAACTGTTTTCCGACTGCGCAACCGCATTTTCCAAAACTTTGCGACTGTCATTGTCACCGTCAAGCGGAATGTCTACCCAATAGTCATCAGCCATACGAAGTTTGGCGCCGACATTTTCGACCACGGTGACGCCGTCGTCGACAATTTTGGCCGAGCGGCAGTCATCATCAACCATGATGGTATCGGCCAGTCTTTGGATATAGGCTCCCTCAGCACCGGTCTGCCCGCATTCGACAACGCCGTCGCTGCCGATTAAGGCACGAGGTTCGCCAACATAAGCGCCGGTACCGTCAACGCCGCCGCGTTCGGCGATGTAGTCGCCGACCGGAACCAAAGCGCCTTCGCCGGCATAAGCGCCTCTGCCGCAATGTTCGGCACAGCCTTGGCAACCGTGTTCCAGCGGCAACGGAGTCATTGTCTCATATTGCGGGGCGTAGCCTTCGGAACATTCCTGCAACCTTTCTACACCGCGCAGTTCATTTTCGTATTGCGCCATAAACGGACGTTCGCCCAGCTGCAGGCGGCGAACCTTGCCCAGCTGGCGCTCGATTTCTTCCGGACGAATGCGCTGTGAAAGCGTGCTGTTGACACATTGAATCTCCGGCAGTTTGAGCAAAGCATCTTCAAACGCGCGCTCCGCCAGCAAGGTCTCGCCATTGGGTTCGCCCTGCGAAATCTGGCCGTAGCCGCTGGACATGCCTTTGCAGTAGACTTCTGACTTGTCAAGGCTCATAATACGCCAGACGACCGTCATTTCCGAAGAACCGCTGCGCAGTTTTTTCTGCTCGACCTTTTCCCAGTCGAATTCGTCGCAAATATTCATATAGTAGTCGACAATCTCGGCTGTAACCAGATATTCCGGCAGACGTTTATCGGCCACGTTATAATAAGTGTTTTTCCGTCCGACCACAACCGGATAAAACTCGTTCATCGTCTCAAAAAAGACATCAAAGAAATGCATGTCCTTCTGCATGGCGCGGCCTTCGTTGAGATATACATTCTTGCTCTCGCGGCGGCAGCCGAAAATCCGGAAGCGATAATCGCCGAGCTTGGTATTATAGGTGTCTTCCCCGCGGCCTTTGCGAATGCGGAAGTCGACGTTTTCCAGTTTAATCGGCGCAAAATAATCGCGGCGCTGATGCAGATAAAGATAGGTATCTTCCTCTTCAGCGTCAATAATCACCGTCTGGTAGCGCGGTTTGTTGGTATCTTGCAAATAAGAAAAGCGTTTAACCGGCTTTTTTTTCATCGGTTCGCACATGCAATCAAACAATCCCAGAGTCGATTCGCTGCCGTCGCACATACACGGAATCAGCTCGGGGCTTTCTTTGTCGCACCCTGCGATAAGGAGGACAAGTCCAAGTGTTTTCAATGCCTTATTAAATTTCATTCTTTTACTCTCCTTTACGATTTGCCGGATAGACTGCGCCGATAGGACAGCGCTTCAGCTATGTGGATTTTACTAATATTTGTTTCATTTTGCAAGTCCGCAATTGTCCTTGCTAACCGCAAAGTGCGGTGATAAGCGCGCGCCGAAAGTTTGTTTTTGTCGGCATAATTTACTAAAAGTTGTTGCGCCTCTAAATCCATTACCGCAATTTGTTCCAATAATTTGCCGCGCAAACCGGCGTTGGTGCGGATTTGCGTTTCACCAAGCGCGCGCAGACGAGCGGCCTGAAGCTCGCGCGCCTTGATGACGCGGGCCCGCACGACAGCGGAGGATTCGCCTTTTTTGACAGCGGTCAAGTCCCACGGGCTGACGGCCGGAACTTCAATCTGAATATCGATTCTGTCCAACAACGGACCGGAAATGCGAGCCTGATATTCTCTGGCGCACAGAGGCGCCCGCGAACATTCCGCCGAGGGATCGCCCAAATGCCCGCAACGGCAAGGATTCATGGCGGCCACCAGCTGAAAGTCGGCCGGATAAGTGGTGTGAGCATTAACCCTTGAGATACTGACGCTGCCGTTTTCAAGCGGTTGGCGCAGAGCCTCCAGCGTCGACTTGTTGAACTCCGGCAATTCATCCAAAAACAGCACGCCGTTGTGCGCCAGCGATATTTCGCCGGGACTGGCTTTACGGCCGCCGCCGATGAGCGCCGGCGTGGAGGCATTGTGATGCGGATCGCGAAACGGCCGTTCAAACGAAATGCCGCCGTTTTGCAAAAGTCCGGCCACAGAATGAATCATACTGGTCTCCAGCGCTTCTTCAATGCCAAGCGGCGGCAAAATTCCCGGCAATCTGGCCGCAAGCATTGATTTTCCGGCGCCCGGAGGACCTATCATCAGCATATTGTGTCCGCCGGCGGCGGCGACTTCCAATGCTTTTTTGGCGCTTTCCTGCCCTTTGACATCAGCCAAATCCAACAATGAGTTCGTTTTTTCAATCTGCTTGGCCTGCGGCGGCGGCAAAACCCGTGTTCCGTTCAAATGATTGAGCAGCGTGCCCAAATCAGGGGCTGCTGCCACATTGTCCAACCCCGCCCAAACCGCCTCGCCGCCCTGCGCTGCCGGACAAATCAACCCGAGACCGCGGTTTTTGGCACTGACGGCCACCGGCAGAACACCGTTGACGGGCAAGATTGAACCGTCAAGACCGAGTTCGCCCATAATCACATAGCTTTGAAGCGACGAAGCCGGCACTGCGCCCATCACGGACAACACGGCCAGCGCAATCGGCAAATCGAAATGCGAACCTTCTTTCAGCAAATCGGCCGGCGCCAGATTTATTACGATTCGTTTGGCCGGCAACTTGAGCCCCAAAGACTGCACCGCGGCGCGCACACGCTCGCGGCTTTCGGCAATGGCTTTGTCGGGAAGGCCTACAATGATAAAATTGGGAAGACCTGAGGTCAACTGCACCTGCAAGTCAACATCCAATACTTCCAAACCGTTAAAAGTAATTGTATTGACTCGTGCCAACATTGTGCCTCACCAGCGGGGAGTAAGTTCCGAATCGCGCCAACGGCGGGTCGGATAGGTGTCCACCTTCAAAAAATCGTAGCCGGCCGTTTTGTACGGAATATCCCTAAACCTGACAAAGCCTTTCCGCTCGTAAGCGGCGGCGCAATCTTCCATGGCCTGTTCATCGGCGGCATAGCAACGTACGATAGTGCGGCTGCGCATGTTTTGCAGGCCGATAAACCGCCCATTTTCAGAATTGCCAATCTGCGCCGCGGCGTGTCCGTTCAAGACTGCCACAGCCAATGCAATGAGGGCTGTCGTCGTTTTTCGCATAGGTCAAAACCTTTCTCTATGACGTTACTCTAACGGCAAATAATTAAATCTTCTTTAAAAAAATGCAGAAAATGCTTGCAAAATAAAGTTTTTGTGCTAATAATCACGGCGTCCCTTGCCGCCGGCTTAGACCTGCGGCTATACAAAAAAACGGCTTTGGCAACAAGGCCAATTGTTGAGAATCCATAAGGAGATTTTTTATGACCAAATACGAAAGCGTGCTGATTGCACGTCAAGATTTGGGCGCTTCTCAGGTTAACAACATTGTTTCGGAAATGAGCAATGTTATCGCCAATCAGGGCGGAGAAGTCGTCCGCGTTGATAACTGGGGCCTCAAAAACCTCGCTTATCGCATAAAGAAAAACCGCAAAGGACATTATGTCGTGCTCAATATCTCGGCGCCGGCGCAGGCCATTGCCGAATATGAGCGTTTGCTCAGAGTTAACGAAGACGTCATTCGCTATATGACTGTCAAGGTTGATGAATTTTCGGACGCCGTCAGCGCCGACAGTTCGGAAGCCGCCGTTGAAGAATAGGAGAACGCAAATGGCTAAACAAGTATTCTTTAGAAGAAAAAAAAGCTGCCCGTTTTCCGGTGAAGACGGTCTCAAAATCGACTACAAGGATGTCAAGCTGCTCTCTCGCTATATCTCCGAGAAAGGCAAGATTATCCCGAGCCGCATAACTTCGGTTTCAGCCAAGAAGCAGAGAGAGCTGGCGCGCGCCATCAAACGCGCCCGTTATATCGGCTTGCTGCCGTACGTGGCTATGTAAGAGGAGAAAAACAATGGAAGTGATTCTGCTCGAACATATTGAAAAGCTGGGCAAACTCGGCGAGAAAGTCAATGTTAAGAACGGCTATGCCCGCAATTATCTGCTGCCTCGCAAAAAAGCCCTGCGCGCTACCGAAGCCAATCTGGCCGTTTATGAAAAACAAAAGGCCGAACTTGAGGCTCGCAACAAACAGTTGCGCGAAGAAGCCGACAAACTGGCCAATTCGCTCAAAGGTTTTTCCGCAGTCTTGATTCGTCAGGCGGCCGAAACCGGTCAGCTCTATGGTTCGGTCACCATCCGCGATATTGCCGCCGCCATCAAGGAGGCCGGCTTTGCGGTTGAACGCCGCCAGATTAATCTGGAAAAAACCATCAAAGATTTGGGTGTTTATCAGGTTAAACTCAACCTCCACCCGGAAGTTGCGCAAACCATTCTGATAAACGTTGCTCGTACGGATGATGAGGCGCAGAAACAAGCGAAAGCTTATTCGGCTGAATAAGCGCTGTTTTGCAAAAAAATCCCGCCTGTTTTTCAAGGCGGGATTTTTTTATTTCTTTTCTATACAGTCATCTGACCTGCCGGCGCAACTGATTTTCCATGTTCCATAATAGGGGCCAGAGGGGCCTTTAATCTTATAATAAACTTTATTCGGCCCTGTATCGCCCATTACTTCCAGCTCCGCATAGCAGCTATTACCATTAGTCGCATTACATGCATCAAAGGTCAAAACGATATCTTTACCATCAGGATACTCATTAGGATAAAGCTCCATGTCTACTGAAACGCCGATATTGCTTTTGGTACTTTTTATTGTCACATCGGTCGTGTTGAGAAATTGAAAAAGCTTGTAGCCTGAAACTGAACCATCAACATCAATTGTTCCCGAAACAGGCACTTCAAAATCCGCCTCTACCCATCCCTTAACAACAAGATTGTTTAATGTCAGCTTGGGATTCTCGACAAATCCGCAGGTATTCATAGGAGCAGTACTGGCACCGCCTTTGGTAGCAGTGCTGACAAACATTCCGCTGTAAGAGGCAGCATTCGAATTGTTGCTAATCTCTGCATTACTAAGCGTAACATCTTGGGTCAAAAAGTTAGCACCGTCATTACTGGGGTTTAAGGAAGAACCGTACGTGCCTCCCAAAAGATTACATTTGCCGAAACAATAAGGATTGCCGTTTAACAGTACATCCGGGCAATACTGACAGACGTTGCTCCAATTCATATATCCTGTGTTACATGTCAAAACACACTGTTTGCAGGAAGGGTTGGACGACAGGCTAGTCCCTAAAGAATAAGACCCGTGGGCATCGGTGCCGCATTCGGCAAGCGTCTTTTGAAATCCGAGCAAGGGGCAAGCGGCTTCATCGCCGGTCACTTTATATTTTTTGGTGCAGGTTTTGCCGGCGGGACAGGAATCCAACCACTCGTCTTGATAATGGGTGCAAGCTTTATAAGCCGTGTCAAACGGACAATTAATCGATTCAAGACAATTGGTCGGCAGAGAGGAACTATAACCCATACTTGCGCAGTCGGCCTTGATACAGTCTGCCGCCCAAGCTGAGGTTGTGAACATTGTTCCGATGCCCAATGCCGCCACAAATGATAACTTTTTCATAACCCGCCTCCGTAAAAGACTTTTCTTTTATTTTAGCAGGATAATAAAAGTATGTCAATTAATTATTTTACACGGCAGACAAAAAACGG
>CANPYJ010000029.1 GCA_947588275.1 uncultured Alphaproteobacteria bacterium
TAATACGATGACGGATTGTCCAAGGCTGAGTTAACTTTGTTTCCGGTGGCCAAACGCTCCTGCGTCCGGTCCATCAAACTCTGTGTGTTCTGCAAAGACAGCAGATTCGATCTCATAGAGGCGGTAAGGGAAATATCTGACATGGTTTTTCTCCAAATACTGTGGACACTGCTTGTGGCGCAATTCTCGCGCTACAAGATTTATTTTATCACAAAATACCCCTTTCTGCAAGAAATATTTCATGCATCACACTATATCGACAAAATGCTTAATTTTTGGTTATTGCAAATCATAAAAAAGAACTTGCAAAAAAAGCGGTTCGTAATATATTTGCATTAATTTATGTCCACTCTAACTCAAGGAGAAAATTATGCTTGTAACAATGCGCCAAATTCTTGACCACGCGGCCGAAAACAGCTATGGCGTTCCGGCGTTTAATGTTAACGATATGGAACAGATTATTGCGGTTTTGCAGGCGGCGCGCAAAGTTAATGCGCCGGTGATTTTGCAGACTTCGACCGGTGCCCGCAAATTTGCCGGCGATCCGATGATTCGTCACATGGTTGCCGCCGGCATAGAGATGTTTCCGGAGCTGCCAATCTGCCTGCATCAGGATCACGGTTCGTCGGTAGACATCTGCCAATCGGCCATTGTCAACGGCTATTCGTCGGTGATGATGGACGGTTCTCTGGAAGCTGACGGAAAAACTCCGTCATCTTATGAATATAATGTTCGCGTTACCAAAGAAGTGGTTGCCCGTGCTCATGCCGTCGGTGCTTCGGTTGAGGGCGAGCTTGGCGTTATCGGTTCGCTGGAAACCGGCAAAGGCGACAAAGAAGACGGTCACGGCGCCGAAGGCGTGATTGATAAAAAACGTCTGGTAACCGATCCTGACGAGGCGGCTCAGTTTGTGGCCGAAACCCACCTTGATGCCTTGGCGGTTGCGGTTGGAACTTCACATGGCGCTTATAAGTTTACGCGCAAACCCGACGGTGAGATTTTGGCGATTGACGTGATTGAAAAAATCCACAAAAAACTGCCTAACACGCATATGGTTATGCATGGTTCGTCCTCGGTTCCGCAAGAATTGCAAGATCTTATCAACGCCTACGGCGGAGCAATTCCGCAGACATACGGCGTGCCGGTTGAGGAGATTGTCCGCGGTATCAAATCCGGTGTGCGTAAGGTAAATGTCGATACCGATTGCCGGATGGCCATTACCGGCGCGATTCGCCGCTTGTTTGCCGAAAATCCCAAGGAGTTTGACCCGCGCAAATACCTCAAGCCAGCGATTGAAGAAATGCAAAAAGTCTGCGAAGCGCGCTATATTGCGTTTGGCGCTGCCGGACATGCCGACCAAATCAAACCGGTGCTGATGTCTGAAATGGCCAAGCGCTACGCTGCCGGCGAGATTTAGCTCCGTTTGTCAGTCAAACCAAAAAGCCTGAAAGGTTGTTCTTTCAGGCTTTTCGTTTATCTGCAAACAGACTTACAAAAGCGTGCCGGCTGTTATTTGGAGTGTGATTATGCCGTCTGCCGTCAAAGTCCGATTTATCAGATAAAACTCTGTAAAATGATTTAATCACGACTCGATTTTAAACTTATTTTGAAATATTTTGACAAAATTGTCAACAAAGAAAACCGCCCAAATGTTGTCGGGCGGTTTTCTGATTCTAAAACAAAAGGTTAGGATTCCTGTTCCCGATCACCATATTTAGAGCTGGCTCTAATGTCATCGCCGAAATCGCCGATTTCCTGCTCGTGTTCAATCTCTTCCTTGAGAATTTTTTCGGCCAGTCGAAAGGTTTCAAAATCTTTGCCGAAGGTCAGCTCGCAGATTTTTTGATAACGCGCGATGGCACAACGTTCGGCGACCACGTTTTGTTCTATCAGATTAACCACATAAGGCTTGGTGGGCGCAGCATAGCGGCATTGTGCGATTTGCTGCCATTCCTGCGGGTCGAGTATGGGCAGACTGCCCAGCTGGATAAGTCGGTCGCTGAGCCATTGCGCGTGTTTGAGTTCTTCTCCGGCGTGCTCTGTAAATTCAGCCGTAATTGAAGTTCGTTGCGGTCCAACGGCAACCTGTGCACCAATCCAATATTGATAATATGCCAGCCATTCTTCGGCAAAGGCAATTTGCAGTTCTTTGATAATTTCGTCTTTGTTTTGTTTGACGATTCGCTGCGCCATTTCTCCCATAAATGTTCTCCTGCAAAAGTTTGTGTGATTCGATGTTCAAATAATGGTTGCCGGCTGAAATTCAAGTCGCGTTAACCGGCTTTTAAAAAATTAGGTTATAAAATAAAGTGTCATAGGTTTATGAGGAAACGCATGGTAAAGATTTCTCCGAGCTTGCTGGCGGCTGATTTTGGCAATTTGCGCGCTGCGGTACAAGATTTGCAGGCGGCCGGCGCCGATTGGCTGCATTGGGACGTGATGGATGGGTGTTTTGTGCCTAATCTGACTTTCGGCGCTCCACTCATCAAAAAACTGCGTCCGAATTCAACTTTGCCGTTTGACGTTCATCTGATGATTAAAAATCCGGCTTCAAAACTTCAATGGTTTGCCGATGCCGGCGCCGACATTATTACCGTGCATGCCGAGGCTTGTGACGATTTGCCGGCGGTATTGGCGCAGATTCGCAAGCTGGGTTGCAAAGCAGGCGTGTCGCTCAAACCGGCTACGCCGCCGGAAATTTTGGCTCAAGCGGCAGATTGGGTGGATTTGGTGCTGATTATGACCGTGGAGCCGGGGTTCGGCGGACAGGCGTTTATGCCGGCGCCGCTTGACAAAATAGGCGTTTTGCGGCGGCTGTTTTCCGGTCGCAAAGTGGAGTTTGAAGTCGACGGCGGCATTAATCCGCAGACGGCAAAACAGGCGATTGCATCCGGTGCCGACGTTTTGGTGGCCGGCACCGCAGTTTTTCAGAATGGCGCATATGAGGCCAATATCAGAGCCTTGCGCGGGGAGGGCAAATGAAACATCTGGTTATGATTATTGAGGATGAAGAAAGCTTGGCGCTAATGCTGCGCTATAATCTTGAGAAAGAGGGCTATGAAGTTTATGTCGAACCGCGCGGCAGCAAGGCATTGGCCGAGGTTGAACGTCGGCGGCCGTCGGTAATTTTGCTGGACTGGATGCTGCCCGAACTTTCCGGCGTGGATATTTGCAAATTGATTCGCGCCAAGCCTGACATTAAGAATATTCCGGTTATCATGCTCACGGCCAAAGGCGAAGAAGAAGACAAAGTCAAAGGGCTTTCGGCCGGTGCCGACGACTATGTAACCAAGCCGTTTTCGGTGCCGGAACTTTTGGCGCGAGTCAAAACCCAGCTGCGCCGCGCTCCTGAGCCGCTTGCCGAAAAAGAGCTGGTTTTTAAGGATATTCGTATGGATTTGTCAGAAAAAAAAGTGTTTCGCGGAGAAACATACATTCATCTCGGGCCGACTGAGTTTCGACTGCTCAAAATGCTTATGGAAACGCCGGGCAAGGTTTTTTCGCGCGAATATCTGCTTAAAAACGTATGGGGTGACAATATTTATGTCGAGTCGCGCACGGTAGACGTGCATATTCGCCGCTTGCGCAAATCTCTTAACGAATACGGCGCCGATTACATTCGGACGGTGCGAGCCTCCGGTTATGCCATTGATGTGACTCCGCAGACCGAAGAATAACTCGCGTTTATTTTGTGGATAACTCCCGCCTGGCGTCAATAACCGTTCCCAATTTGAAAAAAAGTGGGCTAAACTATGCTTGCCGCAGAGTATTGCGGCAGGGGGAATATTATTTGATATTGGGGAATAAGATGTCTGACAAAACCAACTCCGGACGCACTGCTGTTTCAACCGATCAGCTTCCGCAGTTTATGAACGAATCTGCGCAATCTGCCGCCACGATAGAGGAAAAAGCCTCGTGGCTCAATAATAATCTGCACAAACTGATGATCGGCATCAGCGTTGTTTGGTTTGCCGTTGTTTTGATTTATATCACCCAATTTTTCGGCTGGTCAAATCTGTTTTTGATGATGCCCGACGAGTTTGGCGGATTTTTGGCCGGTATCACGCTGCCTTTGGCGATTGTCTGGGTGGTTATGGCTTATATTGACCGCGGCACGTCTTTCAGGCAGGAGGCCAAATTTTTGCGCGCCTATCTTAATCAGCTGGTCTATCCGGACGAAGGCGCTCCGCAGACGGTCAAAGCCATGGCTGATGCCATCCGTTCGCAGACGGTGGAACTGCAAGAAGCCAGCAAAGTTGCGGCAGGTCAGGCGGCCAAAATCAAAGATGAAATGAAAGAAAACATCAAGGAGTTCGGCAAGCTGATTGCCGTTCTGGACAACTACTCGTCCAAAACCGTTGTCGAACTGAGCGACGGCATCAAGCTTCTGAGCCGCAATTTCGAAACCATTACGGACAAAGCGCAGTCTTCGGCGGAAAAGTTTTTGGGTCTCAATCGCGAGTTTTCTTCCGGCGCCACCGACATTGAACAAAGTATGGAGAACTTGTTTGAAAAGCTTTTGCCCCGTCTCAAAGAGGTTAAATCTTCAACAGAACTGTTGCATCAGATGACAGACGCCTCAAACCGCGACATTGCGCAAGCGAGCGAGCTTCTGCGGCGCTACGGCGAGGAGACCGGAGCCAATCTCGACAAAATGAGCGGACTTTTGAATGCTCATTCCGAAAATCTCAAGCAAATTTCAGAAGCCGCGATTAACAACTGCGGGCTCCTCAAAAAAAATGTGACTGCCGAGATTGATGCGATGTCCGCCAAGCTGGACGAACACAGCGGCCGGCTGGAAAATGCAATCTCACAAGGCAATTCGCTTATGCGCGACAAAATCAAAGAGTTGTCCGCTCATGCCTGTGAGCAGCTCAATCTGATTAACCAGACCATAGGCAAAGGGTTGTCGCAGCTTGATTCTTCGGTGTTCGGGCAAATTAAGCTGGTTGATTCCGCAGTGGCCAAAAATAAGAGTGAAATTGCCGAACTAATGAAAGCTTTGGATAAACAAACGGTAGATATCAGCAAAAAAATTTCGGCTCACGGTGAAGTTTTGGCGCAGGAGCTTGATAAGATTTTGGTGCGCAGCCACAATCTTGAAGACGGTATCGGCATACAAATTAACAATCTCGACAATATATCCGAACAAACTCTGAAATCTATGCAGAAAGCCAGTGCGGCAATTGAAGAAAGCGCCGATTCCCTCAAGAACAGCGCCGATTCGGCGGCTGAAGGTCTGGAGCGGTATATTGACGTAATCAACGCCAAAAGCAACGAACTCAAAATCATATCGGGCGCCGTTTCCGAAGATTTTAAGCAAGCCGGGGACACTTTGCAAGACAGACATCAGCAGATGGTCGATTTGCTTGATGAAACGGCCGGTCGTCTGAAGGCCGTGGGTGAAAGTTTTGAGACTTCAAACGCGCAGATTCGACAACAGTCGGATGAAGCCGTGGCGGCAATAAATGTTGCGGCCGATACGATGAACCGCTATGCCGGAAACCTTAATGAGGCGGCATCGGTTGTCAAGGCGCAAAATCAAGTCAGCGAGACCTCTTTGGCGCAGCAATACAAGAACATTACCGACAGCGTCAACCGTATCAGCGACATCAAGGCAGAGCTTAACCAACAATTGCAAGAGTTGTCGTCTGCTTCCGGCGTCTTGGAAAACAATGCCCGTACCGCGGTCGCGACAATGAAGGGCAATATCAGCGCAATGCTGGATTCTTGTAATGAAGTCATTAACAAAAGCCGCGCCATCAATGACAATTTGGCCGAACAGTCGGTGGAGTTTGATACCTCTACCAACAAAACGCTGGCCAAAGTCGCTCAGTTTGACAATGTGCTCAACACTCAGAATCAGAGCATGGACAGGTTGAGCCGGATGCTGAGCGAACGCGTGGCCGAAATCGAAAACATTTTAAAACGCCAGAACAAAGAACTCAACGACGCTTCAGCCGCGTCTTTGGATAACTTCCGCCAAATTACCGAAGACTTTGCAGCACAAAATAGCGAACTTAATCAAATTTCGCGCGGCACAACAGAATATGTTGCCACAGTTCTTTCCGGACTTGAGGAAAAAGCGGCGGCTCTGAACACGCTGTTCAAACAGCAGGAAAATGAGTTTTATGATTTTTGCGGCAAGATTGCCGACAATGCCGAAAACATGAGCGACGCGCTGCGCAAACAAGTGGGAATTATTGAACAAAGCGCTGACAAGGTGTTCTCGCGGATGGTCGTTTTGGAAGAAGATACTTCGCGGCATACCGAGGCCGTGGTTGCCAACAGTCATCGTTCTATAGACCGCCTGACTGAAATTGAGTCTATGATTGAGAGCAAAAATGCCAATATCCGCAAATTGGTTGAGGAAGTTACCGACAACTTCGGTTTGATTTCTCAAACCGTGCAAGGCCATTTGACCGCGTTTGGCGGCAGTCTCAAAAAGATTGATGAGCAAGGGCGCGATTCGGCCAAGTCTTTGCTGGATACCTGCACCGTTCTGCAGGCGGCGGAAAACAGCCTCGGCAAAACAGGCTCAAGTGTATGCGAGCTTTTGGATAACCATGCCAAGAATCTTGATTTGGCGGTATCGCGCGCTCAAAATCAAACTGCCGATATACAAAAGATTTTGGCGTCTCAAGTCGAAAGCCTGATTGAAGCATCCAACTCTTTGTCCACTCAAAGCCGGTTGGGCGAGGCTTCGCTGGCACAACAATACAAATATTTGTCTGAGGCGGTGGTTATGGCCGCGCAAAAGATGAAAGAAATCAACGACGGCTTCAAAAATAACACCAATGACATTTTTGAGACTTCCACTCGGCTGGCATATGAGTTTAATGTTTTGGGTGATCGTCTGATTAAAACCGGCGAAGAAATTGACAAGACTTCCAAGCTTTCGCTTAAAAATATGGAACAAGTCAGCCTGAGCCTGAGCCAAAATAACGAGGATTTGGATGCCGCAATCCAGCACTCGGTGGAAAAAATCGGCGGCGTTTTCAGCGAGTATGAAAAATATATCGCCGGCTTCAATACCATTACGGCCGAAACCAGCACCGGCGTGATTGAGATAAACAATCTGATTTCCGCTCAAAGCGATAAAATGGTGAAGATTTCGGATGATACCAAGAAATTGGTTGACTGCTTTAACACCGTATTGAACGATACGTCCAACCAGCTTTCCGAACGCGCCGGTCAGGCTTATGACAAAGTCAAAGGTCTGGGCAAAGATCTCAAGGCGTTGGGGCTGCAAATGGAAGAGGCGGCCAAGGTCAGTGCTGCTCACATGCTTAATTCCGGCGACAAACTGCGTGCTTCGGTGGCCGAAGCGGCGGCCAATGCCGAGCGGATTTCCAATGATATCTTAAACTCGGGAGATGTTTTTATAAAACAGTCTGCGGCTTTGGTGTCGGCCACTGATGATACGGTTGCCAAAGTCAACAAAACGCTTGGCAATTTGCTGGAATTGAGCAAAGATTTTGATGTCAGCGGCGACAAATTTGCCAAGGACACTATCCATTTCAGCGACATTTTGAGCAGCCGGATTAAAGAACTGAACGAGCAGACAAGCAAAACCGATAAAGCGGTCAAAGCCCTTAATGCCACCTATCAGGGTATTGAGATTGAAGGCTTCCTCAAGCAGGCGGGAACCATTATCGAAAAACTGCAAAGCTTGTCGGTGGACATTAACCGCGTGTTCAATCCCAAAGATGAAGAAGATTTGTGGAAACGTTTTTACAACGGCGATACGGCGGTGTTTGTGCGCTATCTGGCCAAAAACATTACCAAAACGCAGGTTGCCGCGGTGCGCAAGGCTTTTGAGCAAAATGCCGATTTCCGCACGCAGGTTAATGCCTATTTGTCGGAATTTGAACTTTTGATCAATGCCGCCAAAAAGCGCGAACATTCGGGACTTTTGCTGTCGATTGTTTCCGGCGCCGACATCGGCAAGCTTTATTATGTTTTGGCCAAGATTATGGATCGGCTGGAAGGATAATCCGTTATGGCGCATCTGAATTCGGGGTATGTTGATTCGCTTCACCGGCAGATTTATGCGTCGGTCGAAAAGATAAAGAATCAGCCTTCGTCTCAACGGTTTTTGACCGAGTCCGAGACGCCGGATTTGCGGCAGCAGGTCAGAAATTATGCCTATCGGGTGCTTAACGAGGAAATCAGTTGGACCTTGCAGCAAACCGAGATTTCCGGCAGTGCGAATTATGCCGCCGGATCTTATCGTCAGGCCGGAGAAATTTTGCGTCCGCCGACGGTGCTGATTGATTTGATGTTTAAGAACAACCGTGAGTTTGATTTTAAGGTATAGATGTTTATATCAGATTTACCAAGCAGAGTTTTTTTGGCGCCCATGGCCGGCATAACAGACCGGCCTCTGCGCCGGCTGACGGCGTCTTTGGGCGGCGGCAATTTGGTATCCGAGATGGCGGCTGTCAATGCCATAGTGCGCCAAAACGCTCAGACATGTCGCTTGATTGATGTTCGTCAAGAGCCTTATCCGGTGACGGTGCAGCTGGTTGGCGGAGATCCGGATTTGTTTGCCGAGGCGGCGGCCGTTGCGGCAGATTTCGGAGCTGCGGGCATTGATATCAATATGGGATGTCCGGTGCGCAAAATCGTATCGGGACAGGCCGGTTCTTATTTGATGACGGATATGCCGCGCGCCGCGCAAATTATCAAAGCCGTCAAATCAGCGGTTGCCTTGCCGGTGAGCGTCAAATTCCGCAAAGGCTGGGACAATGCGCATGTCAACGCGGTCGATTTTGCCAAAATGTGCGAAGACTGCGGCGCGGCTTATGTTACGGTGCACGGCCGCACGCGCGCTGCTTTTTATGCCGGTGCCGCCGATTGGGATATTATCGGCGCGGTAAAAGCGGCGGTCAAAATTCCGGTAATCGGCAACGGCGATGTCGATTCCCCGCAGAAAGCCGCGCAAATGCTGGCATATACGGGAGCTGACGGGGTTATGATCGGGCGCGCCGCATTGGGACAGCCGTGGCTTATTGCGCAGACGCAAGATTTTTTAGAGCGCGGCATCGCGCCGACTTCGGTTTCGATTGCGACGGTCAAACAAATCTTGTTAACCCATATTAAAGAACTGCAAGAGTATTATGGTGACAAGTTGGCGCTGGGGCTTTCGCGCAAATATGTGTGCTGGTATTGCAAAAATATGCCTGCCGCGCGCAAATTTCGCGAAACTTATGTGCATATAAACAATATGCCGGAGGCACTGGCTGCCATCAACGGCTATTTTGATTCCTGCGCGGAAAGGATGGAGCAATGAGAATAATTGTCTGCGGCGCCGGTAGTGTCGGCCAGAGTATCGTAAGCTACTTGGTAAAGGGCAATAACGATATTGCCGTCATAGACCACGACCAGCGCCGGTTGGATGAATTGTCGAGGGAGTTTGATGTCTTGCCGGTTTTGGGAGAAGCCGCGCATCCCGACGTTTTGGAGAGAGCCAAGGCCGGACAGGCCGATTTGATATTGGCGGTGACGGACGTCGATGAAATTAATATGTCTATTTGTCAGATTGCCTACAGTTTGTTTAATATTCCGCGCAAAATCGCACGGCTTGAGAGTGAAGTTTATCTTGATCCGATTTGGGGCGAATTGTACAATGACAAGCATTTGCCAGTTGATTTGATTATCTCTCCGGCGCACGAAATTGCGGAAAACATTTTGAATATACTGCGCTATTCGGGAAGTTCGGGAATTTTGCCGGTATTGCAAGACAAAGGTTGTGTTCTGACGCTCAAGTTGGCGGTGGATTGTCCGCTGTTGAATATTCCGCTGACGCAGCTTATTCGTCAGTTGGAAGATGTTGTCAAAATCGCCGTCATCAGCGTCACGCGAGACAACCGTTGTTTCATTCCCGAAGGGTACGATTCTTTTATGTCCGGCGACGAGGTAAATATTTTTGTCAATACCGACGAGGTTTACAATGTAATCAGCGCGTTCGGGCTGGAAAAACCGGCCAATGAAAGAATTTTGATATTTGGCGGCAATGCCATTGCCACTTATATGGGGAAAAAGTTGGAACAGGACGACACGATTGTCAGCAGCAAGGTCATTGAAGAAGATTTGGAAACGGCGCGCCGTTTGGCCAAGGATTTGCCGGCCACGGTTGTTATTCACGGCGAAATGCTGAGCGACGTGATTTTGGATGAAGCCGATATTTCGCATACTGACGCCGCCGTTGCGGTTACCGAAAACGACAAAGACAATTTGCTTGATTCCCTGCTGGCGGCCAAATGCGGCGTATCGACCACGCTGGCGGTCATCAATACGCCGTCGTATAACAACTTGATATTTAACATCGGTGGCAGTATTTTGGTCGACAGCCGCGCCGTTACCATATCCAAGATGCTCAAGGAGCTGCGCCGCGCCGATATTCGCAATGCCTATGCCGTCAGCCATGGCAACGGAGAAATTTGGGAAATTGAGGTTCAGGCCGAAAGTTTGTGCTCGGGCAAAAAAATCGGCGAATTAAATTTGCCTCGGCAAAGCCGAATTTTTCTAATTCGGCGCGATGATACCAATATTTATCCGGATCCGACAACAGTATTGACGAATGGTGATACTTTGTTATTATATACGGATTCTATGGCTATTCGGGAGGTCGAGAATATTTTTACATAAGGGCTTTACTAATTTTGGAAAATATTTTAGACTAATATATGCAATAGTTAATGTAATATGAAGGAAACAAAATGTCTGTGGATATACAAGAAGACTTTCTCGGAAATATTCGGGATAATAAAATCTCAGTTACGGTGTTTTTGGTCAACGGAGTTAAGCTTCAGGGAATTATCACCGGCTACAACGATGTCGCGTTGCTGCTGCGTCGCGACGGTCATACACAGTTGATTTATAAGCACGCCATTTCAACCGTTATGCCGGCTGAAGTCGTAGAGATAGAAACAGAAAAATAGTGGCTGATTTGACAAAACCGCCGGCGCTCAAAGCTGCTGTTGTTTTTCCTGAAATTATAAATCAATATTTGTGTGTTTCTGCGGAAAATCGTCTCGCAGAAGCTGTCGGACTTGCTCTGGCAATTAATCTTAACGTCGTCTGGCAGCAGATTGTAAAGTTGCGCAATGTCAAACCGGCAACTCTGTTCGGGCAGGGTATTTTAGAAAAGTTTAAGGCGGATATCCTTGCCGCCGGCGCCGAACTGTTGATTGTAGATTCATCGCTTTCTCCCATTCAGCAACGTAATCTCGAAAAATTTTTTAACCTCAAAGTCATAGACCGAACCGCGCTCATTTTGGAAATCTTCGGTGAGCGCGCTCACACAAGCGAAGGCAAACTGCAAGTCGAACTCGCACATCTAAGCTATCAGCGCAGTCGGCTGGTGCGCAGCTGGACGCACTTGGAACGCCAACGTGGCGGCGCCGGATTTTTGGGAGGTCCCGGAGAAACCCAAATTGAGCTTGACCGCCGTTTGATTGATGAAAAGATAGTACGTATAAAAAAAGATTTGGAAAAAGTCCGCAGAACCCGTCAGATTCAACGTCAGGCACGGCAACGTGTGCCTTATCCGGTAGTGGCTTTGGTCGGTTATACCAATGCCGGCAAATCGTCATTGTTCAATCGCCTTACCGACAGCAGCGTGTTAGCCCAAGATATGCTCTTTGCCACGCTGGACACGGCGCTGCGCAAACTTGAGCTTCCTTCGGGACGCACTGTGATTTTGTCGGATACGGTAGGTTTTATCTCGGATTTGCCGCATGAGTTGATAATGGCTTTTCGCGCCACGCTGGAGGAAGTTTTGGAGGCGGATATCATTGTCCATGTGCGCGATGCGTCTAATGTCGAAACTCGCGAACAGCAGCGCGAAGTTCTCAAAGTTTTGGCCGGTTTGGGACTGGATAATCTTAAGGAAGATCTCCGTTATATTGAGGTTCTTAACAAAATCGATTTGGTCCCGTCTGCAAAACGCGCCGTTATGGCTCAAAAAGAAAAAGCGTTGGTAATTTCTGCCCTGACTGGCGAAGGTTGTGCCGAGTTCAAAAAACTGCTTGATGAACGTCTGGCAGTCGGCTATGAGGTCTATGCCTTTTCCGTGGCCGCGCACAATGGCCGGTTGCAGGCTTGGATATATACGCATACCGAAGTTCTGAGCGTTACCAATGATGAAGATAAAGTGTTGTTTAAAGTCCGGTTGGCAACATCGGCCGCCGCCAAATTGAAAAAATATCTGGCTTCACAGGAGCAAAACTAGGCCGCCGACAATCAGCAAAATGGCAAAACCGAACGCCGCCAGGCGATTGCCGCGTTCATATGAAGCTGTTTCGACATAACCGCTGTCATACCATGTCGCCTGTTTTTGTACGGCATAAGAATAAACAAAGCTTTTGTAGTCGGGAATATCCCAAGTGCAAGGATGATTCGGATTGGCGCCGGCCGAACGAAAAGAGCTGTAAGCCGTGGCATTATGAAATCTGGCGGCCACGCACAGACCGGTGTCTCCTTCGCTGTTAACCGCGTCAATGTTCAGACCGCGGTTTTGCGCCGCTGACAAAGCACCCTTATTGCCCTGAGCCGCCAAAGCGTACATATGGTTAAAATCAAGCGGCGACAACGATGCGGCATTAGCCTCCAAACTCGACATAATCAACAATAAGCAAATTTTCCCCGGCAATCTCATCTGCATTAACAAGCTTCGTTTATATTGTTGTCAAATTCGTGTTTAAGTCCGCGTTCAAATATCTGTTTGATTGTCGATTTAATGTCCGCGTGCTCATAGACGCTTTTATAAAGGGCCTGACAAATCGGCATATCAATCTGATGAGCGTCGGCAAATTCTTTGACTGCCTTGAGTGTCGGCACGCCTTCGGCCGGTTTGCCGAAGTCTTCGCCGCGCGCAAATTTTTCGCCGAAAGTGCGGTTGTGACTGTATTGCGAGAACAAAGTCGCTTCATAATCGCCCAGATGCGAGAGCCCGTAAGCTGTTTGAGGATTCCCGCCAAAATATTTGATAAAGCGGCCGACTTCTATCGGTGCGCGTGCCATCAGGGCGCCTTTGAGCCCATACCAGTTAAGGCCGTCCAAAATTCCGGCGGCAATTCCGATAACGTTTTTGAGCGCCGCTCCGATTTGGTTGCCGATAAGATCATCGCCATAATAAAAGCGGATGAGCTCGCTCGAAAACATCTTAATCAGGCGGTCTTTGGTGGCTTCGTCGTCGCTGTCAATCACGGCGCAGGAAGGCACGCCTTTCATATAATCCTGCACATGTCCGGGACCGCTCAGCACACCGATATGGACTTCTTTGCCCAGTTCCTGCCGCATAATGTCATACATGGTGGTGGCGCCGGGTTCCTCAAGACCTTTCATGGCCAGCAAAAAAGTTTTGCCGTTGGGCGAAAAGGCCGCCAATTCCTTGCATAGACCGCGAAAATACTGACAGCCGACCGAAACAATAATGGTGCCATTTTGCAATATCGCCGCCAGATTATCATGCATCGTCATGTTGTCGGAAAGCGTCAAATAGGCATTTTTGCGGGTATCGCGCAGTTCAATAAAATTCGGCGACGAAGGAATATCGTACATGTCAACGTCAAAACCGCAGTAATTGGCAGCATACCAGCCTAAAAACGTTCCCCAACGTCCGCAGCCGATGAGTGATATTCTAGCCATGGTCAAGTCCTTTTCAAAAGTTGCGCAAATTATTATTTAAATTAGCGTCGCTGCCGTTATTTTGCAATCGGCATATTACAGAAGTACACAAATTTATGCAAAATCAGAAGGAACCCTTTTTTGCGCGCTGGCGGGTTACAATGGCGCCGATATGGTCAAATTCTTCAAAAGAGTGGTAGGCGTAGTCCAAACTTTTTTTGTCACAATCATAAAACACCTGATTGGCCAACGTTTGAATTGCGTTGTCAATCTGCCTGAAAGCGTTGTTATAGTCCTGATTAAAGGTGTTTTTGGTCTTTTTTTTGACAATGTCATGATAAGCGGCAATAACTTTGGCAGTTTCGTCAGCCGAATTTGCATAGCCTTTTTCTTCAAAGTCACGCATAATTCGAGCCGTGGTTTGATAAAAGCATTTGTTGGTCAAAATGCTTTTTTGCTTTTTGTTATTACTATCAATTATCATATTTCAGACATCCATAGTTTTTTGTAAGAGTCGGTCTAGCACAGAAAAACTTGATTTGCAAGAGTTTTATGTGCTTTTTCCGTTTTCTTATCATATCGTATTTAGTTTAACAGTTTGTTAATTTGAGATAGACAATATATTTAGAAAGGCTATAATGAGCCAATCATCTGTTTTTTTCTGAAAGGACAAGCAAAATGAAATGGTTGGGAGCGATAGTTGCGATAATTTTGTGGCCGGTCGGGGTTGCGGCGGCCGAAGTGATAAAATTGCCGGTGCCCGACACAACGGGCGGAGTTCCGCTGATGCAAGCGTTGACAGCGCGCCGCAGCACGCGTGAATTTAGCGCCAAATCCATAGAGGCGCAGGATTTGAGCAATATTTTATATGCGGCGTGGGGAATTTCGCATGAAGACAAGCGGACAATTCCAACTGCGCGCAATTTGCAAAAGATGAGAGTTTTTGCGGCGCGCAAAGACGGTGTCTGGGAATACGATGCCGCGGCCGGTTTATTGCGCAGGATAACCGAACAAGACATAACGGATTTGTTGGCGACACAAGATTTTGTCAAAGAAGCGCCGCTTAATCTGATATATGTCGACAGTGATGCCAAATTCGGAACGATGGATGCCGGCGCGGCTTATCAAAATGTCGGGCTTTATTGTGCTTCGGCCGGCCTGAACAATGTGGTGCGGCATAATTTTGATCATGCCGGCGTGGCTGAAGTGCTGGGTGTTTCGGAGGCAGAAGTTATAATTTCGCAGACAATCGGTTGGCCGCATATGTAATGCGCCGCAGATTTTTTTTGAAACAGGCATAAAAAACTGTTGCAAAATATAAATGAATAAGATAGTTTAGGCCTGTTCTGACGGATAGATGGCCGAGTGGTCGAAGGCGCACGATTGGAAATCGTGTGTACCTCCAAAGGGTACCGTGGGTTCGAATCCCACTCTATCCGCCATTTACAAAAAAGCCCCGATAAGGGGCTTTTTTGTAAATGATGAGGGAGAGAAGGGATTTGAACCCACGGGGAAGTGGGTTCGACTACCAGCGAAAGCGAGGCGGAAGCATCGCGGTCGGCGGCAGCCGAAGAGCGCCCGTGCGGCGAAAGAATGAGCCAATCCCACTCTATCCGCCATTTACAAAAAGCCCCGATAAGGGGCTTTTTTGTAAAGGATAATGCGAAAATATGCTAATTTTAAGAAAATCACTTTCCACAAAAATCTATAATTTAAACGTTGGATTGGCTGTGTAATGCCTCTTTTGAAACAAGAATAAACCTTATATTGCATGATTTTAATGGATTTTTGCAACATGA
>CANPYJ010000030.1 GCA_947588275.1 uncultured Alphaproteobacteria bacterium
CACAGTATTCGCAAACGACTTATGCCAAACTTTATAAACTTATCGGCACAAACTTTTGCAAAAAATATACTTCGCGCACGGATACGACCGGAACCAACAAATGCAGTTCCGGCAAATTTGCTGTACCGGACTATCGCGGATATTTTCTGCGTGCGTTAGGCTCTGCTGACGATTTATACTATAAAGGAGGTTCGGGAACCTATTCGTATTATATACCGCAATATGAGCAGTTGCCGAATATTACGGGTAGATTTTATGTCGCACGAAGTGAAAATTTGGGCAGCGGCGCTTTTACAAAAGGTGCCACATCAGGTTATTATTCTAACCACCATGATGCTAAAGACGGCGGTTATTATGACTTTTCTGCGGCAAATTCCAATACAATTTACAGCGGTTCACACGTCATTCCGGCCAACTATGCGGCAAATGTCTTTATCTATGCCGGCGAGTAGTCGGCGAATCGGTTGGAACCGGTGAACAAAACTCAGCATCCTCGCAGGAGACTGCGAGGATTTTTTTTGTCAAAAAAAACTTGCTAATAGTTCTTAAGTATGGTATATAGAATTTCGTTAAAAATTTTTATGTCTAATTTATTAATTCTTAATTGTTATGAGAAAAACTTGTATTTTGATGGTTTCGATTGCTGTTGCAATGGGAATTACGGCTTGCCAAAACAAGGTTACCGAATGGAAGGATGGCTTGGTTTATGTCGGAACCGGCGAAAACAGAAAGGTTGGCATAGGAATTGCCGGCCAAATTTATCTGGAACCGATTTATGACAATATGATCGGTTACGATGACGGCGATGACAAAGCGCATATGGCGGATATTGACTTCTGGGAGGCTGTCAAAGGTGATGAGACTACATTTTTTACCCAGAGAGGCGAGCCTCTTTGCGGCGGTGCACGTCTGACGCAGAAGCCGGATTATAATCATTACGGCGGCGGGGGTATTCCCGGAGCCTTTGTCAAAGCTTATACCGTGAATGGCGTTTACGGCATTTTCCATTCCAAGAAGTGGTCAGAATATTGGGAGTTTGGCCCGTATGAAGACTTCTTTCCCGGCGTCGGCGGATTTGCGTTCAAAGAGAACGGCAAATGGGGTTTTTCGACCTATGGCACTCTGACAGAGGTTACATATGGTCCTAATACGGGTTATCATAAATTCAACCGAGACCCGCATACCTTTGCCGCGCCGCAGTTTGAGAAGTTTGTTACCATTGACAAGGCCAGTCGTCCCCAACGCCAGGATTACGGCTGGGATAATGAAAATGAAATCATTTGGTACGGATTGGCCGATGGCAAATGGCAGGCTTTCAATGCAGTGGGCAAGAGTGTCGCTGTTTCTCAAGCAGATTTGAACCGCGCGCTCAAACTCAAACCACATGCAGGAAAACTGGAACTGTCGGACATTACGCCTGTGACCAGAGCCGCTAAAACGCAGCGAGTCGGTACCGACGAAGCCTCGTTGGCATGGTTCTACACGCCGCCAAAGTATTTTCGGTGACGTTAAAAAAACGCTCTTGATGTTCAAGAGCGTTTTTTTGTCAGTCTTGGTTAAAATTGTCGATGTATGAGCGAATATTGGTGCCGAACGTCTGACGGACATATTGGCTCAAATCGCTCACGCGTTCGTGAAATTGCTCAGCATCGGTCTGAGCCTGCAAAACCTCTTCAATTTTCATTTTGGCTTCCAGTTCGCTGCGCCTTTTGGCGGCTTTGGCCACGCCGCGGGTGGCCGCAAGGTTATACATGACATGGGCGGTGGGAATGTCTCGGTTGTATTTTTCACCGCGCGACAAAATGTCGGCCAGCACCTGCATGGCTTCAATACTGCCCTGAGCGGCGGCATATTTGAGGTTTTTGACCGCGTTGCCGTAGTTTTGCGGGAATCCGTAGCCGTTTACGTACATCAGCGCTAACGTGTATTGCGCCTCGTCAAAACCGGCGGCGGCTGCAGATTTGATGAGCGGCGCGGCGAGAGCATAATCGTGCGGTTTTAGTTTGCCGGTGTAGTAGGCATAGCCGAGCATAAACTGCGCGGTCGGATTTTGGGCTTTGGCGGCTTGCTCAAAGTATTGCATGGCCAAGGTCGGATTTTTTTTGATTCCATTGCCGCTGATAAGCATAAACCCAAGATTGACGGCCGCTTCCGCATTGCCCAAATCGGCAGCTTTTTCAAACAAAATCGCCGCTTTGGCAGAGTTGCGCTTAACGCCGATGCCGCTGTAATAAAGGCTTCCCAAATTATTTAAGCCGATACTGTCGTTTTGCAGGGCGGCCAACGCATAAAAATAAAAAGCTTTGTCATAATCGACCGGGACGCCGTTTTGTCCGTAAAGAAAAGTATAGCCGAGGAGCAGTTGAGCGTTCAAATCGCCTTTTTTGGCGGCCTGAAGGGTCTGTTCAAGACTTGCGGGAACGTTTTGGGCGTTTTTGTTGCCGAAAACGTTTATTTTTTCTTTCAGATTGTCAAAATTTAAAAACGAAAATATGCCGCTTTGAGCCGAATCTTCCGTGCCGGACGCGGCAGAGATGTTTTCGGCCTGCGGTGTGCCCTCAAACAACGACAACACCAGAGCTTCATCGGCGGCGGCCGCGGGAAAAGCCATGTCCAAAAGAAGAATCATTGTCAAAAATAATTTTCTCATCATCACTCCGTTATTTTTCAAATTTTTATGATATTATGGGGCATTAAATTTATTTTTCAAGCAAAATATGGCGGTTTTGTTTGTCTGTGTTCTCGGTATCGCAGTCAAATAAAAAAATCAAAAAAGTGTAACACTTTTTAAGTAAATAGTATGGTAAAGTAAAATAAGGAGGCGGCTTATCATAGGGATAAGTGTGCGCAAAACCAGACTGACAGGCGGAACCGATGGAACGTGAGACGATAACCGAAAGCCTGAAATCAGCGTTGCAACATACGCTGTCGAGCCTGTCTGCGTTCAAAACCGCCGTTTTCTTTTCAATTGCCGTTGTGTTGAGCGTTTCGGCCTTTTCGGCGCGTGCGCAGAACTTTGCTGGCGAGGCCAAAACGTCTTCGCCGGCCGCATCTTCCGGTTCGGCAACTCCGGCTGTTCTGAAAGCGATGGATGCGGCCACATATGCCGCAAGCAAAGGAATAAGAAACTGGGATATGAAAGACGGTATTATCTGCGGGTCAAACCGCTGTAATCCAGACACCGAAAAATGCGTTGAGTGCAGTAGCATGAAAAGAACAATTTTTTTGGATACAGGCTCGCAATCTTATTTTTGTGTCAATAAAGATCGAAAGTTTTTACACGGTCAATGGCAATTTTTGGGTTCCGGTCAAGAATGGGGATGTAAGGAAGTCAGCGGCAGCGCCATCGGCTCACAGATAAAGTTCTTCGGTATCACGCTTTTGACCACCGGTAAACAATGTAAAAACGGAACGGACGGCAAAAAATACTGTCTGGCCAATACGTCTGACAATTTGGTGACGATAAATTATGCGGAAAGTAATTTTGAAAAATGCGAGGTTCTGCCGGTCAAATTGTACAAAACCCGCCAATGTTTCTTCTGTCCGCTGGTCGGAGTCGTCTATGACGCGGCCGCAGCCATGACGGATATCGCATTTTTGAATTTGGCCAAAGTGTTTGCCGTGCTGCTGGCCTTGGGGATGGGAATATGGATTGCCCTGCAGGTTTTGGGACATGTCAGTTCGTTGACCAAACAAGATGCCCCCAAGTTTTTGGGCAATCTGATAAAACAAAGTTATAAAATGCTGTTGGCATTTCTGTTGCTGCAATATTCTACGCAAATATTCAATTATGCCATTGAGCCGGTGGTCTCGGCCGGCTTGTCGTTTGGCCGCGCCATGCTCACCACCAAAGAAATGTTTGCGGACTTGGATCGCGATGAAAATGGAAACTACTTGTTGGCAGCGCGCGCGACAACCGGTGGGCAGCATTATACCAAAGAATTATACGGTACCATGGAGCAATATGTGGTCGGGCTGCAGCGTGAACTCGGGTTTATGCAGGCGGTCGGAACATCGTTGTTGTGCGCGGGCAGCAATCTGGTCGTAGACTGGTCGTGGAGTGTTTCAAAAACTTTCAAAAACATCCAAGATGGGTTTAAGATGATGGTGCAGGGCAGCCTTTTGTCTATCTTTGGCTATATGTTGTCGGTATATTTTGTGTTCTATTTGATTGATGCCATCGTTCAGTTGGGCGTGGTCGGGGCTTTGACGCCGTTCTTTATTATGTGCTGGCCGTTTAAGGCGACGGCCAAATACACCAAAACCGGCGTCGAAATGTTGTTTAACAGCGCCTTCATCTTTCTGTTTGTCGGAATGATTGTCAGCATCAATGTGGCTTTGATTAATCAGTGCCTGTCCAACAATACGGAAAACAATGTCGGCGGTCTGATTGAGATTGCCAAGGCTTTTGACGCTCAACAAATGGCGGTGCTGAGGTCGTTGACCGATATAACCGGCATCGGGTTCCTGATTTTGGTCTTTTGTATGCTCTTTGGTTTTCAATTTATGAATCAGGGCATTCCTTTGGCCAACAAATTCGCTTCCGGCACAATCAGCCCGTCCAAGGCCAGTGGCGGCGGAGCTATCGCGCCGAGTATTGCCACTATGGGAACTTCTTTGGCCAGAAATATGGCGGTCAAAGCCACCGCAAACACTCGCGAAGCCGTTGGTGACAAAGTCAGCCGCGGCGCAAGATATGTGGTGGGCGCACCTATCCGCTGGGCTAAGGCCGGTATTCGTAAGTTAGATCGCGGAAAGTCAGGTACTGCCGCGACTCCCGCAAAAAAGGACGGTGGTACCCCTGTCAAAGCCGAATCCAAGGCCAACTCGGGCACTCCGCCAAAGGGACGTCCGGTTTTGAACGAGACCAAAGCCAACTCGGGCACCCCGTCAAAGGAACGTCCGGTTTTGAACGAGACCAAACCGCAAAATGAACAAAATGCAGCCGAGGCTCGTTCGGGTTCTGACCGTGCACAGACCGTTTCCGAAGATTCGGCAGAAACTTCCGCAAACGCTTCTGCCGCAAACACTCCGCGCGCGGCTTCCCTGCCCAAAAATTTGCGCTCGCAGGCAAACCGCAGAAACAACAATCCGCCCAAAGGCGGTTCAAGGAAAAACCGCAAATCCCGCAAAAAAGGAGGCAAAAAATGAGCATGATTTTTGATATACTCAAAAAATGCCGGTTGCCGCTTCTGATTGTGGCGGCGGGATTGGTTCTCAGCGCCTGCTCAAACAGCTCTGACGAGGGCGGAATGATGAAAACGGATGATATCGCCACCGCGCAGAGTGAAAACGCCGGTCAGGGAATGGACTGCTGGCAGGGACATATTCTTACGACCATTTACAAAGTTATCGGAACTACCATTATGACCCAATATGACAACTTGTCTAAAGGGTCTCTGAGTCTGATGATGATAGGGTTTGCCGTATGGGCGGCTCTCAGATTGCTCAAATTTGTGAGTTCCGTCACCGAGTCCAGCCCTGCCGAAATCTGGAACGAGCTTATACGCAAGGCGTTTATCTGCCTGTTTTGCGGTTATCTTGCCTATTCGTCGGGAACGCTGCTGGTGGTGATTAATGCGTTTATCTTTCCGATATACGGCGCATTTTTGGAGTTTGGCGCCCAGCTTTTGCAGTTGAGCGACAGTCAGGTCAGTTCGGTTACGGTTTTCGGCGAAACGGTCGAATTCAGCTCCACTAATTTTGATTGCGGCGTCGTCGGTGACAGCAAAGCCACTTTGGAAGGTTTTCCCGATTCTTTTCAGGTGTCGATGAACTGCATGATATGCAATCTGGCCGACAAACTTCGTGTCGGCCGCCAGATGGCTTGGACCGCCATGAGCATGAAAGGCGTTATCCCGTGGCTGAGCGGCTTGTTGGTTTGGTTTATTTTCCTGGTGGTCGGCATAGGTTTCGTATTTTATCTGGTTGACAGCCTGTTTCGCTTTGGCATGATGATTTTGATGCTGCCTATCTTTATTATGGCTTTTGCCTTTGGCCCCACCAAAAAGTGGACGGGCATCGGATTTAAAAACATTATGCATTCGGCGGTGTTCATGATGATGTTTGCCATTGTTACGGCCACGACCTTGCTGGCGATGGTTGCTCTGCTGACCGAAAAAGGCGAATTGTTTAATCCGACGGATCCGGAAAATCACTTCCGCCAGCTCAGCTTGGTTTCGCTTTGTTTATTGTTGATGGGCTTCTTGATGTTCAAGAGTATGGATGTCTCGCAATCGTTGACCAGCGGCTTTATCGGCGCGCATATTGATGCCAAGTTCCAACAGAATCTCAAGGCTGTGCTCCAAGCTTGTCTGCACATTATTACCCAAGGCGCGACTTGGGGGCTGACCAAGTCCGGATTTATGGAAAAGACAAAAGTCGGTCGTCTGCTGGGTAAGGGCGGGGCTTTCAAGAACAAAATGTCCGAGCTTGCCGGCCGGCCGGTTAAAAATAAATAGTCTGTCCGAATGCTCCGCCATCGCGGAGCATTTTTTTACTGGACGTTTATGATTTCAGGTGGTAAAAACAAAAAAAAAAAATAAACTGAAGGCAACGCCGATGACCATTGATGAACTGGTGGAAAATTTTGAGTTTTTGGAAAGCTGGGAAGACAAATACCGCTATATTATCGAATTAGGCGAAAAACTGCCGCCGCTTGACAAGAGTTTTTATACAGATGAGTGGAAAGTGCAGGGTTGTCAGTCGCAGGTCTGGTTGGTGCCGCAAAAACAAGACGGCAAAATCAGTTTTCAGGGCGACAGCGATGCTATGATTGTCAAGGGATTGATAGCCATTGTTCTGATGATATACAATAACCAATCCCCATCTGCGATTAAAGCGGTTGCAGTTGAAGATATTTTTGCTAAACTGGGCTTAAGCGAACATTTGTCGCCAAGCCGCCGCAACGGCCTTTTGGCAATGACCGAAAAAATCAAATACTATGCCGCGATATTGTGAGGGCGGAGAAAAGTTCAATGAATATCCACGAGTATCAGGCCAAAAAAATTCTCAGCCAGTACGGTATAAAGATTCCCAAAGGCGGTGTCGCCTATACGCCGCTGGAGGCCAAACGCGTCGCGGCCAAAGTGTCGCTGACCGGCCCTTGGGTCTTGAAGGCGCAAATTCAGTCCGGCGCTCGCAACCGCGGTTATTTTTTGGAAAAAAGCGCCGGCCGCCGCGGCGGTATCCGCCTGATTAAAGCTCGGCACAACATTGCTCCGCAGGCCGAACAAATGCTCGGTTCCACATTGGTTACCGTGCAGACGGGGCCTAAGGGCAAGATTGTAAGCCGGCTTTATGTCGAAGCTTTTAACAAAGTTAAGCGCATTTTTTATGTCGGCTTGGCGATTGATCGTGAAAATGCCGCTTTGACTCTGATGGTGGCGCCTACCAAAAACGAAGAAATTACGCGTTTGGCACTCAACCATCCCGAGAAGATATTGCGCCTGCAACTTGATTTGGAGGGAGAAACCACGCCCGAACAAGTGCAGAGGGTGATGGATTTTCTGAAGCTGCCGAACAAAAGCGCCCGCAGTCTCGAAACATTGATTAACGGTTTGCACCGCGCCTTTTTAGACTTTGATATGACCATGATAGAGATTAACCCGGTCGGCGTTTTGAAGAACGATGAACTGGTGGCGCTGGATGCCAAAATATCATTTGACGACAATGCGCTTTATCGCCATACCGACATTGTTCGGCTTAAAGACGACTATGAGGCCTCCGAACGCGAGTTGCAGGCCGAACGCAACCGTTTTGGCTACAGCGAGTTTGACGGCTCCATCGGCTGCATTGTCAATGGTGACGGCACGGCGCTGGCGGTTATGGATTTGCTCCGCAAACAGGGCGTCGGCACCGCTTGTTTTCTGAATGTCAAAGGCGGCGTCGACAAAGATAAAATCATTTCCGGCATTAAGATTATCATGACCAATCCGCGGGTCGAAGGAATCTTAATCAATATTTTGGGCGGTTTTTTGCGTTGCAATCTGATTGCCGACGGAATTATTGCCGCAGCTTCGGAAGTCGGTCTCAATGTGCCGCTGGTGGTGCGGTTTGAAGGAACTAACAAGGAGGAAGCCAAAGTAATATTGGAGCGCTCTCACTTGCCGATTATTATGGCCGAAACCATGGAAGAAGCCGTCAATTTATTGGTCAATGCGGTGGAAGAGAGCGCCTGATGTCAATTTTGGTAAATAAGCAAACACGCGTCGTCTGTCAGGGCATAACCGGTACTCAGGCCACGTTTCATGTCCGCCGCTCGCTGGACTACGGAACCAATTTTGTCAGCGGCGTAACCCCCGGCAAGGGCGGAGAAGTCCATTTGGGGCTGCCGGTTTTTAATACGGTCAAAGAGGCGGTTAAAGAAACGCGGGCCAATGCCAGTGTGATGTACGTTCCGGCGCCTTATGTCAAATCGGCTCTTAAGGAAGCGGTGGAAGCCGAACTTGATTTGGCGGTCTGTATTGCCGACGGCGTACCGCTTAAAGATATGATGGAAATCAAGGCAATGCTTAAAGGTGCCAAAACACGTTTTATCGGTCCCAATTCTCCGGGCATTATCACCCCGGGGGAAGCCAGACTGGGAATTTTTCCTGAAAATATTCATATCCCCGGGCACATCGGCGTTGTCTCGCGATCTTCTACCCTGACTTACGAGGCCGTGTTGGAAATTGCCCGTGTCGGCGAAGGGCAGTCCACCGTGGTCGGATTGGGCGATGATATGCTGATTGGCATAGATTTTATTGATGTTTTGGAACAGTTCCAACAAGACGAAGATACGCGGGCAATCGTGTTGGTAGGGCAACTCGGCGGCACATTTGAAGAAGCCGCCGCCGCATGGTACAAATCTTTGCAAAATCCCAAACCGGTGATTGCCTTTGTGGCAGGCAATGCGATTCCGTTCGGTCATCGGATGGGATACGCCGGTGATGTTTTAACCAGCGGTTGTATCTCGGCTCAGGACAAAAAAGATGCGTTTGCCGAAGCCGGGATGATTGTGGTGGATAACATCAATGACATTCATGTTCGGCTGGCGGCACTTTGAGGCTCTTTTTTCGACATATTCTTGACTGCCTGTTGCCGCCGCGCTGCTTGCAATGCGGTAAAATCCTCAAACAAAACAGCGGATTGTGCCGTTCTTGTCTGGACGAGATTAATTTTATTGTCAAACCTTATTGCGCGAAATGCGGTCATCCGCTTGAATATGCAGATGAAAATGCCGACAAAATGCTCTGCGGCCGTTGTCTGAGCCGTCAGCGCTCGCCGTTTCGTCTCAGCCGCTCGGCTTTTGCCTATGATGAGGCGTCAAAAAATCTGATTTTGAATTTTAAGTTTAAGGACAAAACCGAAAACGCCAAACTTTTGGCACAGATGATGTGGGTCGGCGGGCGCGATATTTTTGCCGCCGGAGCAGATGTGATTGTGCCGGTGCCGCTGCACTATACACGGCTTTTAAGTCGTCGTTACAATCAGTCGGCGCTGTTGGGCCGCGAGTTGGCAAAGCTAAGCGGTCTTCCGTGCGATGTTTTGTCTTTGGTGCGGCACAAAAAGACGCGGCCGCAGGTGGAACTTTCGGGCAGTGCTCGTCAGATGAACGTACGCAATGTTTTCAGCGTTAAACGCCCGCAAAATATCAAGGGCAAAAGAGTAATTTTGATTGATGACGTGCTCACCACCGGAGCCACTTTGCGCGAGTGTGCCAAAGCTTTGAAACGAGCCGGAGCCAAATCGGTGGACACCCTCACTGCCGGCCGAGTTGTCTGAAACCAAATCAGCGCCCGCCGGTGCGGTTTTTCATCATGCTTAAATTGGCCATATTCTGATAATTGGATGTCCGCGGAGTTTTTCGCCGCCGTTGCGGAACAAATCGTCCGGTCAGTTCCCGTATCCGCCGGCCCAAGGATTTGTCGTTTGCGGTCTGCGTGCGGGAATCCGCACCGGCGTTGGACTGTTGCGTCAAGCCGTTCTGCTGTGGCGCAACGCTATTGACAAGTGCGTCTTCCATGACCGGAGCAGCGACAGCCACCGTATTTAAAATTTCTCGGTCTTGGTTTTTATTTTTTTCGGAGTAGTCGGCGTTTCCCGAATTTCCGTCGTTGCCGAAACGAAGACCGTCGTCGCGGCTTCGGTCATTGCCGCCGAGGGAGTTTTCATTACCCATGGCTATGGAGTTTGAGGCTATGTCGTTGCTTTTTTCGGCACTGGCAACATTATATTTTTGCAGTATTTGAGAGCCTTTTTGTTGGAGTTTTCCACCGGCTTTTTGCATAACGTTTCCTATTTTGTCCGAAACTTTGGCGACTGTCGACAATGCGACGCTGGCCGCGCCCATGGCTGCGGCGGCGGTTATCATTCCCGCGGCGGCCACCGCGCCGACCGGAGCCAAAACAATGGTAGAAGCCGAGGCCGTCAACACCTGCTGAGCGGCGCGCACAAGTTGTTGCGCCGCTTTGCGCATGGCTTTAGCCACTTGCTGCAGAGCCTTGGCGGTCGCTTTTAGGGCCTTGCCGCCGGCGCTCATCGTTTTGCCGGCTGCAATTAGAGATTTGCCGTGCATGATACCGCGTCTTTTTTTGGCTTTTTCTTTTTTCTGCTTTTTTTCTTCTCTGCTTTGTGTCGACGACTTTTGATTTTTTTCTTTCGTCTCCGAATTTTGCTGCGAATCCGAATTGGCATCGGTTCCCAAAACCTCGCCGATAAGGGCTTTGAGAGCGGCTTCTGAAAGTTCGGGTGAAGAATCGTCTGCCATTAACGCATCTCCTTTAACTATCTAAGACTATTATACAATAAAAAGGTGTCCTTGTCTACAGCCAACAAAAATGCAGACCAATCAGGCGCGTTTTTTAAGCTTGAGCGTCAGTCCCAGAAAATTGACGTAGAGATGTTTGCGGTCAGTTGACACCTCAATGGAGAACAACCGTTTAGTCAAAGAAAGCTTTGTACGTCCGCGGCCGGATTTTTTGATGCCGATTTCCTGTTGCAGAATCTGATATTCTGGAACCAACGCGGCGTAGGCGGCATATTCCGGAGCAAAGCGGTTTTGGCAATCGGGATGATTGGGCTTGACGCCGGTAAAGTGGACAATAATCGGATTCCGGCCGGCTTTTTCAAACTCCGCGGCATAGGAGGCATCATACTGCGGCGTGTTTTTACGCCACCAGACGTGCATATAGTCAAAACGCGGGGAAAGACGCAGTTTGCGTCCTTCGCAAGCCTTGTTAAGGGCGTCTTGATCATTGGCAATCCGTTGATCGGACATCACCAGATTTTTGAGGCGGGCGAACAAATTGTCCTGCCGCCAGGCTTGCAGATTAATCAGTAACATACCGGCATTAAAATAAAAGTTGTCGGCAAGATTAAGCCGTGCCGCATTGTCTTTGGAACGTGAAACATCTTCTACCGCGCCGACCAGATTATTTGCGAGCTCCGTTGCAAACAAGTCGTCCAACGGATGACGGACGATAGTGTCGCAGTCCAAATACAAAACTTTGTCGGCATTAGGCAGAAGTTCGGCGAGCAGACAACGGAACCAGGTTTCGGTCGTGACCCAGTTGGGGCAGGGAAAATCTTCAAAAATCTGCGGATTGATCGGCAACAGCGTCAGTTTATAAGGCCTGATGTGCCGCAAGTTCTCGAAATAGCGCAGATATTTGTCATTCGAGCGTTGCGCCGAGTACATTATCGCAAACTCTATATCGTTTTTATCGTTGGCATTTTTCAATACCGAGGCCATGGATGCCAGCGTCAGCGGGGTCATTTGCGCATCAGGAGCATAAGCAATGGTTATTTTGGTCATAAGCGGCGTTTCCGATGAGTTTGTTCAGGTTCAGTATGCCAAGATTGCGCGCATAAATCAACGATGATATGCATTGTGGGGATAAAAGCGCCTTGCCGTCAACGGGCAGCCAAATAAGCGTGGACGGCGGTTTCGACGCGTTTGATGTCGCGGGGCGCAACTCCGAGCCTTTCCAGCAAGTGATCAAATTTTTCAAATATCCGCAGTTTTGCGGCATAATGCAGAGAATAATCGTAATTAATGTCAAACAGCCATGCGATAACCTGTACAATCTTGTCGGCATTGGTTCGAGTGAGTTTGCGATCCATCACCCGCAAATTGTCGAATTCCCGCAAAATGAGTTCGGATACTTCGGCCTGCTCCGGCGACGTGTCATAGGGATGCGGCAGCCAGACTTGATTGACGATATTTTCGTCGCTCACAACCAAATACCAGTTGGCAATTTTGTCAGCGTCACGTATTGCAAAAGCAATATGTTCCACATCCTGTTTAAGCCGCTTGTTTTGAATGTTCTGAAATTCCGCGTCGGCATAAAGTTCTTCAATCATATGGCCGTGATGCTTAATCGGCAACGTAATCAGAATATTGTCAAAAGCCGGAATGGTTTTCAAAAATTCGGCGCCGCAAACACCGTGATCAAGCGGCGGATTGCCGTCAAAGTTGTTTTTGATTTCGGCAAAGCGGTAAATGTCGTGCAGCAATATGGCTGTCCGCGCGATTTCCGCAAAATCCGGCGTGCCGTTCCGAAAGTAGGCTTCATGCCGCAAAATGCCGTTGCCGGCGCCGGCCACCTGCAACGAATGTTTGATTTTTTCGTCAGCGTAATTACGATGAAATTCGCTGTTTTTTACAATCTCGTAATTGCGCCGATATTCCGCCCACAAAAGGTCTTTCGCTTGTTGATATAATGTCATCTTTTTTTCCGAATTTTTTAACATGAAAAAAAAGTAGCCGCAAAAAATTAATTTTTGCTTAAAACCACAGAACGCCGTTTTAGACAATCTGCCAGCGGAGTGGACAGACCACGGGCTGTTTGCGGACGTGTTATGAAAAAAACAAAAAAGGCGGCCGAATTATCGCATCGGTTAACCGCCCCTCTTGCTTGTGATGTTTAAAGATTTAAAATGTCAGAAGCCGTATCTCACACCAAGCGAAAGTTCGTGAGAACGAGCTTCATATTTATTGATGGAACGGTCGTCCGTATAAGAAACGTGACCTTCGTCAATGTAACGGTAGCCGAAATCTACATCCAGCTGTTCTGTTAATGCATATGATACGCCGGCACCAATTTGCCAAGCAAAAGTATTTCTGCTGTCGCTGGCTTTTATAGGTTTTGCATTTTCCTTGATATAAGCTCCGTTTTCTTTGGCTTTAAGATGAGCCCAGCCGAGACCGGCACCAACATAAGGCGTGAATTTGGTGTCCGTGTCAATGTCATAGTAAGCGTTTAACATGGCAAATCTGTTTTCAACAGAAAGTTTTGCCTTGCTGTTTTCTGAGCTGAAATTCTTTTCAGCTTTTTGTTTGAGATTTAATTCAAGTTCCGTTCTCACCGGGCCGGTTTTGATACCATAAGCCACATTGCCACCCCAAACGTCATCAGAGAAGCTGATGCTGCCTTTCTTATTATTGTCCCAAAGTTTTGTATACTTCATATCGTGAGACGCAAAGGCATAATTAAGTTTTGCGGAAACATACTGGTTGTAATCCATGGCGTTGGCATTGGCCGAAAAAACGACTGTTGCAATGCCGGCAAGCAATAAACTTTTTTTAGTCATGTAAACTCCTTCTGGTAAAAAAATCAAACCGCCTGTCAGGCGGTCGGAGAGTTCGTAAATCATATCTACCTAATGATTCTCTTAGCCTTTTGAACCATATTAATAAATAGCAATATGCTTCTTGAACATCCGCTAAAAGCTCCCCGACCATATTGCTATAATCGGGGATATATTTATCATCAGCCGTTTTTACAGCTGATAATTTGACGATGTTATATCCTAACACCGAAGTAGATATGAGCTTACGACAGCCCTTTTGCGCCTAAACAGCACTCAGTTATTTTTACAAATAACGACACTATCTTAACAAAAAAAATACAAAATGCAAGGGTTATTTGAACAATAAAAAAATTCTTTGTCTGATTTTTGCCGGTAACGGCGTGAATCAAAGGGCGACAGGCTTAACCCAGCCGGTGTATCAGACTTTTTGATTTCGCTGCGGCTGGACAAATCTGGCGCAGGATTATGCAAAAAAGACACTTTTTATGTGGACGCTCCAAAACCAAAGTGTATTTCTGTTGGTAACAAAAATGCCTCTTTCAGAGTGTTTTTTATAGTGTAGCATGCTATGAGATTATCGGGCTAATAACTGTGAGGATTTAAAAGAATTGGCACGGAAAATGGGTGTCTTAAAATAATATTAACGTATTTCCGTTTATTATTTTTCAACGGTGAAAACATGATTTGGCTTGGTTATTTTTTTACGGCGCTTAACTATGCGTGTTATTGCCTCAGCCGTTTTATGAAGCAAAAGAAAATGATGCTTTTCTTGACTTGATCGTAAAAGTTTTCACTTCGCTCGGACTTTATTGTTTGGGCTCTTTGAGCGGTTCGTACGTTTTTATTGTTTCGTTTTTCATGCTGATTGTCGCCAATATTAAAGAACGGCTCAACAAAAGGTGGCTTGGTTTTTACATTTTGTTTCAAAGCCTTTATCTCCTGATTTTGTATTATACTTTTGTCGGTCTTTCTTCCGTTTTGATCGTGACGACCGTGTCGATGACTTTGTTTTGCATTTGGTGGCTGCCGCCGCAACAGATGCGCTTTGTGGGCGGACTAAACAGTTTTACATGTTTGGCTTATCAGATTACCATCAAAAACTGGGCGGGGCTTTTGGAGATTTTCGTGATTGTGACAACGCGGTTTTGTATATTAAATATAAGCGGATTATGTACAAGCGCATATGGCTCAGAAAAGCCAGAACCCGCGCTAAATTAAACGTGGCAAAATAAGAAAAACGCCCCTTTAAAATGGTGCCGCTGTCCGCGAATGCGCGCGCGTTTCACACCGCGCGCCCTTTGGGTTGGCTTCGCCAACAATCTTGCACCGACTTCGCCGGTGCTACGATTCCGCACTTGCTTCGCAAGTCCGTCATTGCCCGATAC
>CANPYJ010000031.1 GCA_947588275.1 uncultured Alphaproteobacteria bacterium
TTGTTGCCCTTTTTTATTACTTTAACACATAACTCCTAAAATTTCAACACAAAATT
The DNA here is from genome assembly GCA_947588275.1 of uncultured Alphaproteobacteria bacterium. GTDB lineage: Bacteria > Pseudomonadota > Alphaproteobacteria > RF32 > CAG-239 > CAZU01. The sequence continues at coordinate 57 of CANPYJ010000031.1, forward strand.
TATCCGGTGTGACAAAATTACGCTTGCAACTTGATGCTCATATTTTCCTTGTGTTTTGTCCAAATTGTGGTATAGTGGGTTTCATCCTGAAATTATTGTGCCTATAACCCTTTAATATAATTAGTCATGAGAAAAAATTTAAAAATCCAAAAAGTTGTCGAAACTTCCGAAGGAATGTACGAATTTAACTTTGAATCCGCTTCGCCCGTTAAACCTGATGCTTCCCTGCTCATACCCAAAAGCTGGTTTCGTAATCTGGGCGCCCCGCGTCAAGGAGATACGCTGATTCTGGAACAAACGGACGGCCGCACCCTTTTTACCTTCCGCGGAAAAACATTGGGCTCGCCGCAAACGCGCCTGACCGCCAGCCCCGAAAAACTCGCGCTCTATGAGGAACGCAACCGTCGGGCTCTGGAAAGACGACAGGCTGCTCTGAACCGCCAAAAGCCAAACAATCAGCCGGTCTGACAGACTTTTATCTCCGCCCCGAAACCTTAAGTGCGTTTCGGGGTGTTTTTTGATAAAAGTCTTGATATTTGCGTAAACAAGCCTTAAATTTATCATAACTTTTGAATAAAGAATTGGTTGGAAAATGCCGGAAAACAATCTTCCAGAACTGCGCGACATTCATCTGCCGGACGGCGTGTCTGCTTTTCCGCCGGCCTATGGTTGGTGGATTATTTTGGCGGCGATTGTTGCGGCGGCGCTTTTGGCATGGCTGTTTATGGTTTGGCGCCGCAAGTCCAAAAAAAGATATGCCCTCTTTCTGCTCCAAAGCATTGACTGCAGCAACTCTGTCGCCTCCGCAGCCGAAATGTCGGTCATCTTGCGCCGAATATGCGTCTTCAAATACAAAAAAGCCGCGGCCTTAAGCGGCCGAAACTGGCTCGATTTTCTTAATGCGCACACCTCTTTGCCCTTGGCCGGCAAGGCTGCGGAACTGTTGCTCAATGCGCCTTATATGCCGCCTCAAAGCACGGGCTTTGAACACGCCGACGTGGCGGAACTGTGCCGGTTTTGCCGCCGCTGGATAGGAGAAAACTTATGAATCGCTTTGCCTTTCCGCCGGCTTTCATATTGCTGATACTGCCCTTTGTCTGGCGTTGGTTGCTGCCCGCTGTCAAAGGCCTGCACGGCGACGCTCTCAAGATTCCGTTTATCTCTGCGCTTGAAAAAATCTCCATCAAAAACGGCAGTCTGTGGCAAATAGGCAGTGCCGCAGGCAACGGATATTCGCGCTTTTTTTGGCTGCTGTATTGCATTTGGGGACTTTTGGTCATCGCCGCGGCACGGCCGCAATGGGTCGGCGAACCGGTACGTCTGCCCAATGAGAGCCGCGACATTATGCTGGTTTTGGACATCTCAACCTCAATGCTGGCGGAAGACTTCAGCTACAACAATCGCCGTCTGAACCGGCTTAATGCCGTCAAACTGACCGCCTCTGAATTCACGCGCAAACGTGCCAACGACCGCATCGGGCTCATTTTGTTCGGCACCCGGGCTTATCTGCAGGCGCCGCTGACCTTCGACAAACAATCCGTTGAGCAGATTCTGTGGTCAATGGAAGCCGGTATGGCCGGCGATTCGACCAGCATCGGCGATGCTCTGGGACTGGCTCTTAAAACTCTCACCCAATCTTCCGAAACGCCGACCAAAAATCAGGTGATAATCCTTTTGACCGACGGCGAAAACAACGACGGCAGTCTGTCTTTGCCGCAGGCCATCCGCCTGGCCGAAGCCGAAAAAATCAAAATTTACACTATCGGCGTCGGATCGCAAAACTCCTACTTCAGCCTGTTCAGCGGCATTGTTCCGGGCATTGACGAAAAAGGGCTCAAAGCTGTGGCGGCCGCCGCCGGAGGACAGTATTTTCGCGCTGACAACACGGCGACTCTGCAAAAAATTTATGACCTGATTGACCGTCTGGAAGCCGACCCGCGGCAAAATCAATTTGTCAGAAAAATCAAAGAATTGTTCTATATTCCCCTGTTGGCTGCCGTCTTAATGGCTTTGGCTCTGGAATTGGCAATGCGGAGGATAAACTGATGCCGGCTTGGGTTTTGGCTTTTCATTTTCTGCGTCCGTGGCTTTTGTTGCTGTTGATTCTGCCCATATTGCTGCTCGGGCGATATCTGCGGCGGGGAAGCCAATCGTCATGGGAGCGCGTCATTGACCGCCGCCTGCTGCCCTATCTGCTGATTCGCGGTTCTTCCGGCCAGCGGCAGATTATCGGCTGGCTGGCGCTTTTGGGGCTCTGCGCAGGCATTGTCGCTGCTGCCGGCCCCAGCTGGATAAAAGAAGAAATCCCCGCTCTTGAAGCCGAAAATCCTTTGATGATTGCCCTCAACCTTTCCACCGACATGGAACAAACCGATATCACTCCCTCGCGGCTGGAACGCGCAAAATTTGCCCTCAAAGATTTGCTCAAAGCCATCGGCGACACTCAAATCGGACTTTTGGTCTACACCAGCGAACCTTTTGTGGTACTGCCGTTTGCCAACGATCCCGAACTGGCGGAAAATTTGCTGCCGATTCTCAACCCTGACATTATGCCTGCCAACGGCGATCGCGCCGACCGCGCAATTGCTCTGGCCGCGCAAAAAATGCGGGCGGCATCCTACCAGCGCGGCCGCATTTTGCTGGTAACCTCGGATATCGGCCAAAGTTTTGACCTTGCGTTGCAACAGGCCGCAACAGCCAAAACCGCCAGTTATACTTTGGATATTTTAAGCGCAACCGCCGTTCCGACAGAAAAGCTGAAACTTTTGGCCGACGCCGGCGGTGGAAAAGTTCTGACCTCCGCCGATGATGCCGCCGTCAGCGCCTATGCCGCACAAATTGCCAAAACTTCCGATCGCCTGACCAAAGGCAAAAATCAGCAGTCCGTCTGGCTGGACTACGGCTATTATCTGCTGATTGTGCCTTTGTTGTGCTGTTTGTATTTCTTCCGCCGCGGAATTCTGACCGTCGCTTTATTTTTGGCGGCGTCACAGGCTCAAGCCGGTTTTTTGCTGAATGCCAATCAAGAAGGCCTGCGGGCTTTCAATGCCGGAAATTACGCGGACGCGGCCGAACATTTTTCGGATTCTTCATGGAAGGCCGCCAGCCTCTACCGTCAAGGCGACTATGACGCCGCCTTTCGGTTTTTTAACCAAAAGCAAGACATTGAATCTTTGTACAATCAGGGCAACGCCTTGGCCAAAGGCGGCAAAATCGACCAGGCAATCAAAGCCTATGAGCAGGTTTTGGCGCAAAATCCCGATCACGAAGACGCCGAATTTAATTTGGAATATCTGAAACGAATGCAGCAGCAACAGCCGCCGCAACCGCAGCAACAGCAATCACAATCCGCCGCAGACCCAAAACAGCAAAATTCGGAAAATCAGCCCTCCGACGGCCAAAGTCAGCAGCAAAATCAAGACGGCGAACAAAAGCAGGAATCATCTGCAAACGACCAAAACGACCAGAATTCCGGCGGCTCGAACCTTCAGCAGACGACACAGCAAGGACAATCGCAACAGGGTGAATCTGAGCAGACGCCGCAGCCGCAGGGCGAGCATCAGGCGGAAGAAAAGCCGAAACAACCGCAGCAAGGCGGAGGAACCGCCTTGCAAGAAGGCAATCCGGAAGATAAATATAACGAAGAGACGCAGGCGCGCGCCCGCCGTTATCGCGAAATTCCCGAAGACCCCGGAGGCCTGCTCCGCGCTTTTATCCTTCAAGAATATCAACAAAACCGTTATCAGGACAGATAAGATGAAAAAATTATGGCTTGTCTTAACATTATGTTTTGCCTTTGCCCGTGCAGGCTGGACACAGAGTTTTGAGGCACGGCTCAACCGCAGCACCCTGCCGGAAGGCGAAACTTTTATGCTGACGCTTGATCTGAAAGACGCCCAAACGAATCAGACGCCGGATTTCAGCCCGTTGAAAAAAGACTTTACGATTTTTTCAGTAGCCAACGGTTTTCGCACCAACATCATCAACGGTCAATCCAGCAGTTCGCGCCAATGGAATTTGGTCTTAATGCCCAAAAAGGCGGGAACACTCGACATTCCTTCAATTAAACTGGATAACTTTGTCACCAATCCGCTGAAAGTGAGCGTCGGCGCGGTCGCATCAGAGGCCGAAGCATCGGATTCGACGACGAACGAAACCCCAAAATATCGTCTGGAAGCGACGATTGACAATTCCACGCCTTATGTCCAACAACAAATCATTTACACTCTAATTCTGTATGACAGTGGCGGCTTGCAAGGCGGCGAACCGATATTTTTAACAACTTCGCCTGACGATTGGGAGATTAAGAACTTGGGCGCACCGGAAGTCGAACCCCTGCCCGACGCCGGCCGCAAAATCACTTTTCGCTATGCGCTTTTTCCGCAAAAAAGCGGCCTCTTGCAAACGCCGCCGGTGCGGTTTGAAGGCTACTATCTGACGCGCCAAAAGCGCTCCGATCCGTTTGCCGGATTGTTTAACGACGACTTTTTCTCCGCCGGTTTCGGGCTGACCGACGTTTTTGCAAGCCGCACGCCGGTGGTGTTGGGCGCTCGCCCCATAGACATCAATGTTCGTCCGATACCGGCGCAAAATAACGGCAACTGGTGGCTGCCGGCCGAAGATGTCAAATTATGGGCAGAATTTTCGCCTTTGCAGCCGAAATTTGAGACCGGAGAAGCCGTCAGCCGCAACATCTATCTGCAAGCAACCGGCGTTGACGACAATCAGCTTCCCGAAATCAAATTCGAAAACGTCCCTGATATAAAGCAATATCCTGAAAAACCGCAAATTTCGACGCACGTTGAAAATCACAAAATTATTGCTTTGGAAAAGATTGTTGATGTCTATATCCCCTCCAAAGCCGGTCAGGTTACCCTACCGGAAATAAGCGTGCCTTGGTTTAACACCAAGACCCGACAAATGGAAAAAGCGGTTGTACCGGCGATGACGGTCAATGTTCGCAACGGCAAAACCGTTCCGACGCAAACCATGCCGGCCGCTTCTGAACCGCTTATCGAGTCGGCAGCGCCGCAGACTCTGCCGCAGCCGGTCATAAAACCGACAGTCAATTTGTGGCTGCTTCTGGGCGGCGCCTTTGTCGCCGGCGCGCTGCTCTGCCTGTTGATTGTCAAACTCTGGAGCGTGGTTTCAAGCTATGCCGGCAAAGATGCGGCCAAAGCCGTTTTGCGCGCCTCAGCCCAAAAAGATTTGCGTGCGGTGCGCGATTATCTGCTTGAATGGGCTGCCAAACGCTATCCCGACCGCCGGATTTTGAGCCTGCAGGACGTTGATGCCGCCGCCGATGACAAGGCTTTTCGCTGCGAACTTGACAAGCTGACCGAGGCTCTTTATGCTAAAGACAGCAAAAATTGGAATAACTTTTTGTTTGCCAAAGTCTTTCAAAACATCAACAAACAGAAAAAAGGACGCCCTGCCGTTGACACTCCGCTGCCCAAACTCTACCAATAATCTCTTGTATATGACGCCGGAATCATATCCGTGCTATGATGCGCCGGTATGGCATTTGGAAGAGGCCAGTGTTGCGGCGATAGAAGAACAGGGACTGCTGCCCGACATCCGTATTCCGCAGCTGTCCGAATCGGCGGGGCCCAAAATAGCGGTTATTTTGGCGCAAGACAAACACCCCGCGCGACTGCAAAAAGACTTTACCATTCATCCGTCACACATTGAGTCCGTAACCGTGGCCGGCGGGCATCCCATATTTTTGACTTATAAAAGAATCTCTGAACAGCTGCAAAAACACCGTCCCGACGGAATACTCCTGCTCGGCGGCTTTTTTCGCTCACCCAAAGACTGGTATTTGCAACCGCCGGCCGAAGACGTCGACGAACGCGGTCAAGCTTATCTTGATACGCTGGTCTATGCCCAAAATCACCGTCTTCCCGTACTGGGCATCTGTGCCGGCATGCAGATGCTGGCCGGTTTTTGCGGCGCCAAAATGATAACAGACGTCAAAGGGCATCTGGTGGGGCACAATCAGATTGTTCATCCCGTGCAGATTTTGCCGTCCAGCCGACTATATGAAATTGCACAAGCCGAAGAAATCGGCGTCAACTCATACCACAAAGAAGCCGTAGCGGCGGATTTCGCCGGCGAGTGCCTCATCACTGCGCGCGCTCCGGACGGCATTGTAGAAGCGATTGAACCCAAACGGCCGTGGAATAACTTTGTGCTGGGTTTGCAATGGCATCCGGAACGCGGATTTGCCGGAACTCAAAACTTTCGTCGCAATTTGTTTCAAACTTTTATAGATGCCTGTCGCCGCTAAAAAAAGCCTCCTTTGCGGAGGCTTTTTGTTATTTGTCGGTTTCCGATTTTGCCGCTTTCTGCTTGCGGGCATTATACAGCGCCACAAAGTCAATAGGATTGAGCATCAGCGGCGGCAGTCCGCCATTGAACAAGACATTGGTAACGGCCTGTCTGGCATACGGAAACAGCATATGCGGAATCTCAATCATCAAAACCGGTTCGCGATGCTCCTCCGGCACATACAACTCGACCACACCGCCGTAAGTCATTTCCAAAATAAAAAACTTTTCGCCTTTAATTTCACCGTCTATCCGAAAAACAAGTTCAACGTTATGAAAATTTTCTTCAAGTTCTTTGGCATTGATATTAACATCAATCTTAATCTGCGGCTGCTCGTTGAGTTTCTTGAAAATTTCCGGCGCATGCGGAATTTCCAAAGACAAATCGCGAATAAACTGCGTATGTACCATAATCGGAGGCAGCTGGGGATTGTTTTCATTGGCATTAGGCATTATCATTTCTCCTTGAACAAATATTTTATTGATAGTTTTACACTCTAAAAATCAAGAGGTCAACAATAACAGTTGATAAAAACAATAAATAGGCTATATTTAAGAAGATGGAAAAGGAATTGAAAGAATGATGACGCATTTGGATTTATTGGTTTTGCTTGTGGTAGTGGTGCTGATTTTCCAGCGCTTGTACAGTGTGTTGGGCAGCCGTCCTAAGGTTGAAGAAAAACATATTCGTCTGTCTAAAGAAAATGCCGAAAAACTTTACGATATTCTCAAATCGGAAGCCGACAAAATGCACAACCGCAAAACCGCTCCGCAAGCCGCACCGGAAGAACTGGTTCCGATTGATGACGAACCTACAAACGAGATTGACCGAACCTGTCGGCAGATTCCGGGTTTTGACAAAGAACGTTTTTTGCACAGCGCCGGTCAGGCTTTTCGCGCCATCAGCGAAGCTTTTGTGAAAGGCGACATTGATATTTTGGAAATGCTGGTAAGCAAAAAGCTGCTCAAAAAATTTCGTGAAGTCATCGAGTCGCGCGCTCAAAACCACATTACCGCAGAAACTGACTTTATTTGCTTTGACAAGATAGAAATAATCCGCGCCAAAATTCACAATGACAAGACCGCCGAACTGACGGTGGAATATGTCTCGCAACAGGTAAACATATTGCGCGATGCCCAAAATAAGATTATTGAAGGCGATGAAAACTATATTCAAAGCATTACCGACGTTTGGACATTTGAACGCGCCTTAACCTCAACTTCTCCCAACTGGATTTTAATCTCGACCAAAAAATAATGCGCCCGGCACTGCTCAAAATATTCATTTTATGTCTTATACTGACCGCTTGCGGCCGTGAAACGGAACCGTCGCCGCAACAAACGCCGGCCGCTTCTCTGACGCTTGAACCTGCCTCTTTTGCCGACCTTGCCGGCTGGCAGGAAGATGATTTGGCGGCGGCTTTGCCCGCATTTTTGCGCAGCTGTCGACAAATTGCCCGCGGCCGCAACCAATATATCGACAACTCCGAAATCAAAATCGATCGTGCGGCATATTTGGCTCTCTGCCGTCAGGCCGAAGAGCTCAAGCCACAGGACTTTAGAGCTTTTTTGGAACAACGCTTTGCCCCTTGGCTGGTCACGTATAAGGGCGGCGCCGAAGGTAAATTCACGGCCTATTATGAGCCCATGCTGCATGTCTCGCCCGCCGCAGACGACAAATACAAATACCCGATTCATGCCAAACCCTTGGATTTGATAGAATTTAACCCGCATGATTTTGACTCGGCCCTGCCGTCCAAACGTCTGGTCGGCCGCATGGAGGGGCAAAAACTCGTGCCCTATTATACCCGTGCGGACATTACCGCCGGCAAAGGCGATATTCCGGTTTTGCTGTGGGCGGACAACAAAGTGGATGTCTATATAATGCACATTCAAGGGCCGGCCGTAGCCAAACTTGAAGATGGCAGCCAAATCCGCATTTCGTACGCCGACACCAACGGCCTCCCGTTCAAAGGCATCGGCAGCATCCTGTTGGAGCATAAAGAACTGGCTTCCGGTCAGGCTTCCATGGGGCACATCAAACAATGGCTGCTGACTCACCCGCAAAAAGCCGCTCGCTATATGGACGAGAATCCTCGCTATGTGTTTCATCGCCTGATTGGCGCGCCGGGACCTTTGGGAGCCATGGGCATACCGCTGGAAGCCGGGCGCAGTTTGGCAGTTGACCGAACCTACATTCCGCTTGGAGCGTTGCTGTGGCTGGACACTGTGACACCGGATCAAAAGCCGCTTCGCCGTTTGGTTAACGCGCAGGATGTCGGCGGCGCCATCAAAGGCGCGGTTCGCGGCGATTTCTTTTGGGGAAGCGGCGGCGACGATGTTTTGGCGCAGGCCGGCAAAATGAATTCGGTCGGTCGTTACTACATTCTTTTGCCCCGTGACGGAGAGAAATCAGATGAGCAAAAAAATATATAATCGTGCCGACGAGATGGCTTATAAAGCTTTGCAAAAAGCCGTTGCCGAAGACAAAGTTCACATTTGCCTGATTGAGAGCCGCATCAACCGCCCGTCTTCTCCCATTTATAACCCTTGGGAAACGCTGTTGCCAATATTGATTCCGGTTTTGGCGGGGTTGGCGCTCATTTTGCTGATTGGCCCGCTGTTTGGGCTGACTTTTATGATTGCGGCCATTCTCGTCAGCGCCTCGTTTGTCAAAAAACACTATGACAAACGGCTGCTGGAACGTTGCCGGTTTTATATGTTATCCGGTTACGAGAACTGTTGCCGACTGTGGGATTTCGGCGGCATTGTACTGATAAACAACGAAGACCGCAAAACCGCCTGCACCGCTCCGGAAGGCGATTGGAAAGAATTTATCATCAGACACTTCGCCGACTTGCTCATCGAAAAACCGGAAGAACCTACTCAACCCGAGCCAAAAGTACAAAACGATGAAACACCTCGATACCGCCGCTCCACCCGCCGTTGATGATGACGTTTGGGCCGAAACGGTCAAAGATGTCAAAAAAATTCGGCCTGCTGAAGAAAAACCCTCTGCCCCGCTGATTATCGGCGACATTCGTCCCAAAATTGACTATGCGGCGGTGCGTTTCGGCAACGGGCTGGAACGGCTTGAGCTAAACGACGTAGACAACATTGACCGCCGCACCGCCGACAAATTTCGCCGCGGACAATTCAAGATTGAGCGCCGACTGGATCTTCATGGTCTGACAGAAGCCGAGGCTCACGCCGCCGTAAACGATTTTGTCCGCACATCATACCTGCAAAAACGCCGTTGCATTCTCATCATCACCGGCAAAGGACTTGCCCGCGAAACCGATGTCTGGTATGAGAAAAAAGGCATCATCAAAGAAGCCGTTCCGGCTTGGCTCAATGAGCCCGAACTGCGGCCGCTGATTTTGAGTTTTAGTCAGGCTGTTTCGGAAGACGGCGGAGAAGGTGCCATCTATGTTTTGCTGCGTCGCCAGCGTAATCATCAGGACCAAACGACATGACCGAACAAACCGAATTTCATCATCACCACGCCGACACGGCCGCCATGCTGAAAAAAATGCCGCCGCTTCCGGCCTTTGAGCAGGCGTCGGAAATGTTTGCGCTCATCAGCGATCCGACCAGACTGCGGATTTTATGGCTGTTGTGTCACTGCGAAGAATGCGTCAACAATATTGCAGCGGCGGTCAAAATGAGTTCGCCCGCGGTTTCGCATCATTTGCGATTGTTGCGTCAAGCCGGACTCATCAGCGCCCGCCGCACCGGCAAAGAAATTTTTTATAAACTCACGGCCTCGCCGGAAGCCGCCTTGTTGCACAAATCGATTGACGATATTTTTGACATCAGTTGCCCCAAATAACAAAAAACCTGCCATTGAGGCAGGTTTTTTGTTTTATTTTCAAAACGCTTAAAACGTATACCGCAGACCAACCAACCACAAGTGAGCGTTCAACTCGCCTTTGTGCAGTTTGTTAAAGTTGATATACTGATAACCGGCATCCAAGTTCAAACAACGGTTCAGACGCAACGATAAGCCGCCGCCCCATTGCCAAGAGAAATTGGTCTTGTCATAAGACAGTTCGTTATTACGCGACCCCTCTCCGATACCCATGTCATAACTTTCAAACTTCAGCTGAGTAAGACCGATACCGCCCATAACGTAGGGACTGATCCAATAGTTCGGCATAATGTCCAAATAGGCGTTAAGCATAAGGCTGTCGGTTTCCATATGGGCGAAATTGGTACCCATTTTTTCTCCCGTTATAATAGCATCATTTTTGCTGTCGCCCGCCTCATGATATGTATACTCGCCCTCGATACGGAAGTATTTATACTTGTAACCCAAAGCGCCGGATATATGCCACACGCTGTCTAACTCGACGCGCGCATCGGAAGCGGCGTTGTCGTCCTTAAATGAGTTAAGGTTATAATCCGTATAACCTCCGCGAATAGCCAAATAAAAACCGTCGCGCGCCTCAGCGGCAGACCCCGCCGACAAGACCAATATAAAAGCCGACCCCGCGCAAACCAAAAATTTTTTCATCAAAAGTCTCCGTCAAAATATCGTGATTTTTACAATTTTGTCTAAAATATCACAATTTTTTTGTTAGTCAAGCATTTTTTATATTACTTTCACTATAATCATAAGTTATTAGCTAATAGTTAATTTTTTCCTATAATTGACTAAATTTTTATATGATTGTTTCATTGACATCAAAAATAATATATTTACCCAACTTTCAGAAGTTAACCGCATTTTACCTGCAACAACTCCGAATACATAAAACATCATTTAACCTTGCTTTGAGCCCTGCACCCTCCCCGTCATCGCAGAAGTTTCCCTTCCTTTGTCATTGCGAAAAAATCGCCCCTCTCTGTCATTGCGAGCTTTTCCCTCTCTCCTTTGTCATTGCGAGACGCCGAAGGCGGCGAAGCAATCCATCTTTATTTAGTCTGTAAATCGTTATTCCGTTTTTGTGGCAAGATTCCTTAAGATGGATTGCTTCGGACACAAGTGTCCTCGCAATGACGAAAAAATTATCATTGCGAGAAATGGAGCAATCCCTCAGCTCATGTCATTGCGAGCGAGGCGAAGCAATCCATTTTTATTTAGACAACACCCGTTGTTCCGGTTTGTGGCACGTTTCTTTAAGATTAATTGCTTCGGTCGTTCCACTCCCTCGCAATGACGGGGAAAAAGCTTGTCATTGCGAGACGCTGAAAGCGGCGAAGCAATCCATCTTTATTCAGATAACACCCGTTGTTCCGATTTGTGGCACGTTTCTTTAAGATTGATTGCGTCGGTCGTTCCACTCCCTCGTAATGACGGGGAAAAAGCTTGTCATTGCGAGCTTTCCCTCTCTCCTTGTCACTGCGAACTTCTCTCCTCTCCCCGTCATTGCGAGCGGAGCGAAGCAATCCATCTTTATTTAGTCAGCAACCCAATGTTCGATTTTGTTTCACGACTTCCAATAAATCCAACTTTCTGAGATTTTACTGAAAATTAAGCATTTTGTCGATATAGTGTGATGCATGAAATATTTCTTGCAGAAAGGGGTATTTTGTGATAAAATAAA
>CANPYJ010000032.1 GCA_947588275.1 uncultured Alphaproteobacteria bacterium
ATATTTGTCATAGATAAACTGCGCATAATATTCGGCGTTGGTCAGCGGCGTGGCCGAATCGGAGAGCCGCACTAGATAGTTGGCACCGCCCATTTCTTTGAGCGAACCGTCTTGTTCAAAGTAGTTTTTGAGCGTGATGACGTCGGCTACGTGACCGCGGGTGATGAGCTCGGAAATAACCTTAAAGATTTTGCCGTGAACCGCATCGGCAAAATGATGCGGTTTTAAAAACTCGGAGATTTTTTCAAAGGCCTTGTTGTTGGTCAAAATGGCTCCGAGCAGAGCTTGTTCGGCTTCGATATTTTGCGGCAAAACGGAAATTTCCGGCATTTCGGCAGTCACGTTTGTAATCCTTTCAGCAGGCAGATCAGCAGGCAGATTTGTGTTGAGTCGTTTATAGCAACAAAAATATAAAGACAAAATCTTTCGCGATTTTCAACCCTGTGGATAATGGGGATATTGAGGATAAGTTTTTGCCGCGGGCAAAAAAATACTGGAAATTTGCGGCGTTTTTCGTATGATACGGTTGAGTTTAAATTTTGGAGGAAACCTGTGACTACTTTTTTCAGCAGCGAATCGGTTTCGGAAGGACATCCCGACAAAGTTTGCGACGCCGTTTCGGATGCGTTGGTCGATTTGCACTTGCGCAAAGACATGACGGCGCGGTGCGCGATTGAGACCATGGCTACCACCAATCGGGTGATTATTGCCGGCGAAACGGCGACGGCCAAACAACCGACAGACGAAGAAATGCAGCAAACCGTACGCGAAACCATTCGGCGCATCGGCTACGAGCAGGAAGGGTTTGATTGGCGGCAGGTTAAAATTGAGAATTTGCTGCATCGGCAGTCGGCGGATATTGCCTTGGGCGTTGATAAGCAGGGCGCCGGCGACCAGGGAATCATGTTTGGTTATGCCAAGGCCGAGAAAGGTTATGATACAGAGTTTATGCCGCTGCCGATTTATCTGGCTCATAAAATTTTGCGTGCTTTGGCGGATTGGCGGCGGCAGAATCCGGCCTGCGGACTGCAACCGGACGCCAAAAGTCAGGTTACGGCGGAATATGATGCTGCCGGCAAAGTTGTGGCGCTGCCCAAAATTGTGGTTTCTACCCAGCACAACGCGAATCTGTCGCTGCAAGACGTGCGCGGGTTGGTGCGGCAGGTGTTGACCGAAGTTTTGCCTTCCGGTCTGATGCCCAAAGACGAGGCTTCGCTGCTGGTTAATCCGACCGGACGTTTCGTTGTCGGCGGACCGGACGGCGATGCCGGACTGACCGGCCGTAAGATAATCGTGGATACATACGGCGGCGCGGCACCGCACGGCGGCGGAGCTTTTTCCGGCAAAGACGCGACCAAAGTCGACCGTTCGGCGGCCTATATGCTGCGTTATCTGACCAAAAACATTGTGGCGGCGGGGCTTGCTGAAGAATGTTTGCTGCAAATCGCTTATGCTATCGGTGTGGCCGAGCCGCTGTCTTTGTACATCAATACCAATCGCACTGCAAAAGTGCCGGAAACCGATATTTTGAAATGGCTGCGCCGACATGTTGATTTGACGCCGGCCGGAATAATCACGCGTCTGAAGCTGCGGCGGCCGATTTATCTGCCAACCAGTTCATACGGGCATTTCGGGCGCAAACCGGGAGCAGACGGAAGTTTCAGCTGGGAGCAGACGGATATGACCGAGGAGCTGCGCGATGCCTTCTGATTTGAACAAGCCGCATTTCTTCGGGCGACGCACGGGGCGCCGTATTCGCAAGGCCAAAACTTCGCTGATGGAAAAGTTTTTGCCGCGGGTCAAAATTGACAAGGACGCCGATTTTGATTTAAATACACTGTTCAACTTTCCGGTTTCGACGATTTGTCTGGAGATTGGCTTTGGCGGCGGCGAGCATCTGGCAGGGCAGGCCTTGCGTCATCCGGACATTGGATATATCGGTGCCGAAGTGTTTAAAAACGGTGTTGCAAATTTGTTGAGTCTGATGACCGGAATCAAGACCGGCGCCGAATTGCCGGAGACAATCGGGCTGGCAAACGGTCGCGCTGACAACATTCGAATTTTTGATGACGATATTCGATTGCTGTTTGCCAAACTTCCGGATAAATCGCTGGACAGAGTTTATCTGTTGTTTCCCGATCCGTGGCCTAAAAAGCGCCATGCCGCGCGCCGATTTGTGAATCCGGATAATCTGCGGGAGTTGGCGCGGATTTTGAAAATCGGCGGCACATTGCGGATTGCCACCGATCATCCGATATATAAGCCATGGGTTTTGCGTCAGCTTGCCAGACACCCGAATTTTAAATGGACGGCAAAAAGCAGCGCCGATTGGCGGAATCCGCCGGCCGACTGGGTGGAAACCAAATATCAGCGCAAGGCTTTGGCCGAGGGGCGGCGGCCGGTGTTTTTTGAGTTTGAACGAACGGAGGCATAATGAAAATTTTGGTAGGGATGAGCGGCGGCGTTGATTCCTCGGTGACGGCGCTGTTGTTGCAAAAAGCCGGACATGAGGTTATCGGGGCGACAATGACCATTTGGGACGAAGTCGAGAGGCCGCATGCGGCCGCCGGTCATGACGCTTGTTTTGGCCCGAAAGAAAAAGACGATATTGCCGCGGCCGATGCCGTCTGCCGCAGTCTGAAAATTCCATATTATGTGATTGACTGTCGCGAACAATACAAAAAACTGGTGTTGGAAAATTTCAAACGGGAATATTTGAGCGGCCGTACCCCCAATCCTTGCGTGTGGTGTAATTCCATGATAAAGTTTGAGGCTTTGCCGCGGGCGGCGCGGGCCGTCGGATTGGATTTTGACAAGTTTGCCACCGGCCATTATGCCCGAGTGGAGCAGAATCAGCAAAGCGGTCGCTGGTTTTTGCGCACGGCCAAAGACGCGCACAAGGACCAGTCGTATTTTATCTATCGGCTGCAGCAAGAGCAGCTGGCGCGGATATTGCTGCCGCTCGGCGAATATGACAAGGCTCAAATCCGCGAACTGGCACGCGAGGCCGGGATGTCCGTGCACGACAAGCCGGACAGTCAGGATTTTTATGCTGGCGAATACAGCGATTTGCTGGAAGTCAAGCCCGATTTCGGAAATTTTGTTAATCGTGAGGGCAAGGTTTTGGGGCAGCATCGAGGAATTTGGAACTACACCATCGGGCAGCGGCGCGGATTGGGAGTTTCGGCAGAACGGCCATTGTATGTGATTGGTTTTAACAAACAGAAGAATGAAGTTATCCTTGGTTTTGAAGAAGAAGGTCTGCAAAAACACCTGACGGCAACCAATTGCGTTTGGATGGATTTTGAGCCGACGGCTACGCCTTTTGCGGCGCTGGCCAAAGTTCGCTCGGCGCAAAAACCGGCGCCAGTGACGGCTAAGTTTGAAAACGGACGGTTGGAAATTGTGTTTGCCGATTGGCAAAAAGCTTTGGCGCCGGGGCAGTCGGTGGTTTTGTATGACCACGACAGAGTTTTGGGTGGCGGCATTATTGACGAAACCTCGGTTTAAGGCGCTGACAAGCTCAGAATCCCGCCCATGAGCAGCGGCAACAGAAAATTGTCGTCAATTTTGATTTTGTCCTCGTATAATTCCGCGGCGGCCGCAATTAGGACGGCGATAATTCCGGTTATTCCGAAAGGCAGCAGCGGCGACAGCAGCCACATTGTGAAAATTCCGCTGGCCAAAAAAGCCATTGTGCCCTGTAAAGACTTATCGCGATAAATTTTGTATGAGCCGTAGGCCCTGCCAAACAAAGCCGCCGACGCGTCCGAAACCAACATAACGCTCAGCGACGTTATGGCAATCGGACGGGAAAAAAAGGCCGTGCAGGCGGCTGCCGTGGCCAAAACATACATGGATCCAGAGGCCTCAAAGCGTGTGTGTGCAGTTTCATGCGGACGACGAATGCGAGCGAAAAAAACACCGAATATTTGTCTTGCCCAACCGTATTTTTTGAAATTGGCATATTCCAAAACAACATCTCCGGCCAGCAATAGCAAAAATACCGCCATCGCCACTTTTTGCGGTGTCACATAAATAAACAGCGGCATCCACAAGGAGCTTAAATGAAGAGCTTTGCGCTGCAGTTCTTTTTTGAAAAGTTTGTTTTTTTCGGCAATATACAACATGTTGTTAAACTCTTAGGTTGCCTAAAAGCTACAACACAACTTTATAAAGAGCAAGAATTATTTTTCAAGAGTTTAATTTTTGCTGCGGCGGCATATTTATGCAGAGAGGAGGACAAAAGTCATGCTTGAGGAAAAAATGCCGAACACCCGCGTTAAAAATTATTTATATCAAGATTTTCAGGATGATGACGAGGAAGATTTTGAGGTTAAGACCATGCGCGACGAACGTCTTATCGATTCATTGCCGGAGCGTGATGATGAGTGTGCGTTTGACCGTGATATGTATAATTTTGGCGAAGCAGAAGATTTGCCGGACAGTGACCGGGCAATGGATAAAAGATGTAAGAATTAAGGTAAGAAGTTGCGCTTAAAAGAAGCGTCTGACAGCAAAAATCATTTTAAGCCGACAAAAAATCCCCGCCGATGAGGCGGGGATGAGGAACATTTTCGGCTATTCTTCAGCCAGTTCGCGAACCGACTCGCCGTAAACATCGGTTTGCAGAGTCTTTGTTCGGCAAAGCGAACGCCATTTGGCAAAGGCGCCGGATAAAATCAGCACCATTAACGCCATTACCAAAAGTCCCAGTCCGGCCAACAGATTTTGTCCCTGCGGCAAATATTGTTTGAACACCTGCAAATAGCCTGCCCAGAAGGTGACCACAACCATAAAAACTCCCGGCAGCGCCACCGCCAAAGCGTAGGCACGTCGATTGAGCCGCAGCAGCATGGTGGTGCAGACAATCAACGCGCAAGCTGCCAGCAATTGGTTGCTCAGGCCGAACAGCGGCCAAATGCTGCTGATGTTGCCGGTGTAAACCAGATAACCCCACATAAAGGTAAACACCGCGCTGCTCAGGATTATTCCCGGCCACCATTCTTTGTCGCCGAATTTGGGATAAACCGTTGCCAGCATTTCCTGCAGAAAGAATCTTCCGACGCGGGTGCCGGCGTCAATTGCCGTGAGGATAAACACCGCCTCAAACATCACCGCAAAGTTGTACCAATAAGCCATCAGACTGTCCATGTGCGGCAGGGTGCGGAAAATGTGCGCCATGCCTACCGCCAAAGATACCGCGCCGCCGGTACGGCCATGGAGATTGATGCCGATGTGTTCTTCAAAATAAGGCAAGTCAACCGCTGCCAGATTAGGGTGCGCCTCAACCAGCGAACCATATACCTCAGGTGCCGCATTGATGGCAAAGTAATCTCCCGGCATGAGGGTGCAGGCCGCAATCAGCGCCATCATTGCCACAAAACCTTCGGTTAGCATGGCGCCGTATCCGACAAACAAAATTTCGCGCTCGGCGCCAATCATCTTGGGCGTGGTGCCAGTGCCGATGATGGCATGAAAACCCGAAATTGCGCCGCAGGCAATGGTGATAAAGATAAACGGCAGAACAGGACCGTTAATCACCGGTCCGCCGCCATGGGTAAAGGCGGTGAATGCCGGCATCAGAATCTCGGGACGGATAACGATAATCCCTACCGCTAACATCAGAATCGTGCCGATTTTAAGATAGGTCGACAAATAGTCCCGCGGCACCAGCAAAAGCCATATCGGCAGTACCGAAGCAATAAACCCGTATGCCGGAATAGCCAGCGATACGGTGGTCTTGTTCCAGTCAAACGCCCAGCCCAGAGCATCGGGCTGCATGAGACTGTGGCCGGAAATTATGCCAATCAGCAGCAGGGTGATGCCGATTACGCTGGCCAAAACCACGCTGTTTTGCCGAAATTTCATAATCAGTCCCATAATAATGGCAATCGGCATCGTAATCGCGACAATAAACAGCGACCACGGCGCATTGTGCATGGCGCTGACGCAAGCCAAAGACAGGCCGGCCAGAGTTAAAACTAAAATAAACAAGACCGCAAATCCGGCCACGGTGCCGGTGTTCGGTCCAATTTCTTTGCGGGTGATGGTGGCCAGACTTTGTCCTTTGTGACGCACCGAGGCAAACAGCACCACCATATCGTGCACGCCGCCGGCCAACACGCAGCCGATCAGAATCCACAAAGCTCCCGGCAGATAACCGAATTGTGCCGCCAAAACCGGTCCGACCAGCGGGCCGGCCGCAGCAATGGCGGCAAAATGATGGCCGAACAGCACGTTTTTGTTGGTGCTGACATAATCGTGCCCGTCGGCAAGCTTGACTGCCGGCGTCGGCCGCGAATTGTCCAACCGCAAAACTTTGTTGGCTAAAAACAAGCCGTAAAACCGATAGCCTATGGCAAATACGCATAAGCTCGCGAAAACTAAAGTAATGGCATTCAGATGTTCTAACATAGAAAAACGTCCCATTGTAAAAGTTGATTGTTTTTAGGGTAGCACTTTGAAATTAACAAGCAATTAAAATTATCATTTGTGCTATATCCTCTCAAAAAAACGCGCCTGAGCCATTAAATTTTGAATTGTTTAACCCGATTGTGACAAAGGAGAAAAGCAATGGCTGAAAAAGTAAGCAAACTAAATGTGTTTTTGGCAGATTTGGCGGTGATGAACATCAAAGTTCATAATCTGCATTGGAACGTTGTCGGAATGGAATTCAAAAGCGTGCATAAAATGACCGAAAAAATCTATGAAACTTTGCAGGCGCAATTTGACCAGACTGCCGAATTGATGCGTATGCAGGACAAATTGCCGCTGGCGGCAATGGCCGATTATCTTAAAAATTCGCAGGTGGAAGAAATTGAAAGCCGCGAGTACTCGACTTTGGAAGTCCTGGAACTGCTCGACCAAGATTGCGATACATTGATGAATCAGGCCAAGCAGGTGCGGGAAGAAGCCGATAAAAACGATGACTTTTTGACCGTTAATTTGATGGAAGAATTTTTGGCCGTGTATGCCAAAAAGAGCTGGATGCTCAAGTCAATGCTTCGCGAATAGTTCCAAACAATCGAGAGGAGCCGCAAATTTACGGCTCCTCTGCCGTTTCTTCAGCTTTGGCTTTGGCGGCAAAAACCGTGCGCGCCGCGTCGGCGGCAAGAGCCAAGGCAACTTTTGAAGGCGCCGTATCGGCCAAAGCGTTTAACATTAAAAAATCGTGGATTGTGCCGTTAATGCGTACGGAGGCCGTTTCGACACCGGCTTTGTCAAGCAGGCGTGCAAAGTCTTCACCTTCGTCGCGCAAAACGTCGT
The DNA here is from genome assembly GCA_947588275.1 of uncultured Alphaproteobacteria bacterium. Classification (GTDB taxonomy): domain Bacteria; phylum Pseudomonadota; class Alphaproteobacteria; order RF32; family CAG-239; genus CAZU01. The sequence continues at coordinate 7,270 of CANPYJ010000032.1, forward strand.
TTTCATCTGTTATCACCAAGGCCGGCGGCAATCCTTGCAAATCTTCAATGGCGGCACGCAGCGGGCTGGCATAAATTTCTTTGCGCGAGGCCGCGTCCGGCGCATATTGCTGCCAAAACCATTGCATGGCTTTTTTGGTGAGCCACGGTCCGTCGGCAAACAGGTCATACGAGGCGTTGGAAAATTCGGCGTCAGTTACCGGATAGAGCAGAAGTTGAAAATCAATTTGCGGTTTAAAATTGTTTTTTTTGGCCATAAGCGCCATTACCGCGGCCATATTGCCGCCAACCGAATCGCCGGCTACAATCAAGCGCGTTGAATCAAGATTAAATTTGCCGCCAAATTCGGCAATGTATTGCAAGACGCTGAACAAATCGTTGGTGGTTTGCGGATATTGCGCCTCGGGCGAGGGCATATAGATCGGAAACACCACCGCGGCCGGAATTGTTTCGGCCAAACGGCTGATGAGCCGGGCATGCGTGACTTCATCGCCCATAACCCAGCCGCCGCCATGTATATAAAATACCACCGGCAGGGCGTCTGTCGTATCTTTCGGACGGGCAATCAGCACGCGCATCTCGCGGCCGTTGTCCAAAGCGACTTTGATTTCCTCAAAATCAATCTGCGGATATCGGGCATCGGATTTTTGTACCGCGCGCAGGGTTTGCCGGGCCTGTTCCGGAGTTTGTTCATAAAGCGGTTTGCCGCCGGCCTTGGCGAGCTCGGTCGTGAAATCGGCCACCGGACGGACTAAATGAGCTTTTGTCATGTTTTTTCTCCTTTTGCTGATAAGCCTGATATAATTGTTTGTCTGCGTTTTTAAAGCATAAAAAAAACAGCCTTCAGTTAAAGGAAGGCTGTAAAAAAATCAGGCCACAAGTCTGGCAAAACGGTACATCCCATAGTAAATAAATATACTTACGAGACCTCCCGCAGCACCCAAAACCAAAGCCATAGGAATATTCCATCCGATGTTTGTGAGTGCCACAAGCATCGTCAGACAACCGAAAATTCCGCCGTGCAGAAGCATAAGTTGTCTGTAAAGCTTAATTTTCATGCGGTGTTTTTTTATTGCGCCGCACATGATGAGGCAGACGGTCGCTGCGCTAATCAGATAGAAAATGACGCAGCTCAGCAAAACGATAGCATTTGTTTCCATATTTTATAGTTTTAAGAGGTTTGATTCAAGCAAACAAATGAAGGTTTATTCCATAACAATCTATTATTAATTCGACATAATTATATCATATTGCCTTTAGAATACTCTTTTTTTGAAAAAAAGCAAACATTTTTTGTCCAAAAAAAGAAAAATAAAAAAAATTTTACTAAAATGTTGAATTTTTATTTCAAAAGTGTATGGTAAGGCAAATTTATGCATGAGGAATTTGACGAATGAATATGAGAAACATTGCGATTATCGCCCACGTTGACCACGGCAAAACCACGCTGGTGGACGGATTGCTTAAACAGAGCGGAACTTTTCGCGATAATCAAAAAGTTGAAACCTGCGTGATGGACAGCAATGATTTGGAGCGCGAACGCGGAATTACCATCCTTTCAAAATGTACATCCGTTAACTGGCACGGCACGCATATCAATATTGTGGATACTCCCGGCCATGCTGATTTTGGCGGCGAAGTGGAGCGAATCCTTTCAATGGTGGACGGCGTCGTGCTGCTGGTGGATTCGTCTGAAGGACCGATGCCGCAGACAAAATTTGTATTGGGCAAAGCGCTTAAGCTCGGGCTTTGTCCGATTGTGGTGATTAACAAGGCCGATAAGCCTGATGCGCGCTGTAATGAGGTTTTGAACGAGGTTTTTGACTTGTTTGTGAGCCTCAACGCCAATGATAAACAGCTCGATTTTCCGGTTTTGTATGCTTCGGGACGCAACGGCTGGGCGGTTAAGGAGCTGGAAGACGAGAAAAAAGATTTGGCTCCTCTGTTTGAGTTGATCCTGTCTTATGTGCCGGAGCCGGCCTGCGAACCTGACAAGCCGTTTTCAATGCTGGCTACAACGCTGGAAGCCGACAAATTCATCGGTCGTCTGCTGACGGGAAAAATTCAGTCCGGAACACTGCATTTGAACGATACGGTCAAGGTTTTGGACGGCGAAGGCAAAGAACTTGAACGTGTGCGCATTTCTAAGATTTTGGCATATCGCGGACTGACCCGAGAGGCTTTGGATGAGGCGCATGCCGGCGACATTGTAGCGGTGGCCGGCGTGGTGAAAGGCACCGTGGCCGATACGTTGTGCGCGTTTGAGGTGGAAAAGCCGATTAAGGCGCAGCCGATTGATCCGCCGACGCTGGCGATGACGTTTTCAATTAACGACTCGCCTTTGGCCGGCCGCGAAGGCGACAAAGTTACTTCGCGCATGATATGGGATCGTCTGTGCCGCGAAGCCGAAGGCAATATTGCGCTTAAGATTTCACGCACCGATTCTTCAGATTCGTTTGAGGTTGCGGGGCGCGGCGAGTTGCAGCTGGGCGTTTTGATTGAAACAATGCGCCGCGAGGGATTTGAACTATCCATATCCAGACCGCGGGTGCTTATGAAAAAAGACGAATCCGGACAAATTTTGGAACCGGTTGAGGAAGTCGTCGTTGACGTGGACGAGGAGTTTTCAGGTGCCGTGGTCGAAAAACTCGGACAGCGCCGTGCCGAAATGGTGGATATGATTCCCTCGCAAATCGGCAACAAAGTGCGGCTGGTTTTTAATGCGCCGTCGCGCGGGCTGATTGGGTATCATTCCGAATTTTTGACCGATACGCGCGGAACCGGCGTGATGAATCGCTTGTTTAAGTGTTATGAGCCGTACAAAGGCGAAATCGACAGCCGTCGCAACGGTGTTTTGGTGTCGTCGGAAAACGGTACGGCCATCGCATATTCGTTGTGGAAACTGCAAGAACGCGGACCGATGTTTATTGATCCCGGTGTGCCGGTTTATGTGGGAATGATTATCGGTGAGCATACCAAACCCAATGATTTGGAAGTCAACCCCTGCAAGGCCAAGCAGCTGACCAATATTCGCGCCGCCGGCAAAGACGAGGCAATTGATCTGGTGCCGCCGCGCAAACTGACGCTGGAACAAGGGTTGTCGTATATCCAGAACGATGAGTTGTTGGAAGTGACGCCAAAGACTCTGCGCCTGCGCAAGCGAATTCTTGATCCGTTGGCGCGCAAACGTCAAAAGCTGGCTTAGTCAAATAAACAAAAACCCCGAAACTTGATGCGTTCGGGGTTTTTTGTTTAATCTTTTTTTTATTTGGCAGCCGCTTTCTTTTTGGCAATAGATTTTTTAATTTTTTTTGCCTCGTCGGTCAGTTTGGAGTTGGAAGTCGATTCCAAATAAGCGTCCAAGCCACCATTGTGCTCAATGGTGCGCAGAGTCTTGGCGCAGACTTTGAGCTTGAAGATTTTGCCAAGGCTGTCGCTCAAAAGCGAAACAACCTGCAGATTGGGCAAAAAGCGACGGCGGTTTCTGTTGTTGGCGTGGCTGACATTGTTGCCGCTCTGAACGCCGGTGCCCGAAAGATCACATTTTCTAGCCATTTTCAGTATCCTTTATAAAAACCAGTTGCCTTTTAATACATAGAATTTTAAGAATAGTCAAGGAAAAAATAGATTTTAAATGCGGATTAGTAAACTTTTTGCTGGAAATTTTGATATTTTTGGTATATCAAAGACGAAAGTATGAGGTACCCGTAGCTCAGTTGGATAGAGTATCAGCCTCCGACGCTGAGGGTCGTGGGTTCGAATCCCTCCGGGTACGCCATATAAAAAGCCACCTTTTCAGGTGGCTTTT
>CANPYJ010000033.1 GCA_947588275.1 uncultured Alphaproteobacteria bacterium
ACCGGACAACGTCCACACGCGGTCTCGATTGGCCGTGCGTTCGGCCTCGGCCTCAAAATAAGCCAACGTCGCTTTGAAAGGCCCGATTTCATAGCCCAGTCCGGCCTCCCAGGCTTCACCTTCGCGGTAGTTGTCAAACAATTCGGGTAATCTTTCGTCAATCGACTTTTGCTTGTCATGGCCGTCAATATAAGTTTTGCGCCAACCGCCGCCCAAGGTCCAGTTGCCATACCCGAACTGCAACGAGGTCGCAAACTCGGCGTCATTGTCATGATATCGCGCCGCGGCCGCCGATGCGTCAATATTCAAACCTTTGACTTCGTGCGTGACATAAACCGCGCCGACATAGCCGTCTTTGCGGGCATAAGAGGCATGTTTGTTGATAAGCCCGCGACGGTTGTAGGCATCCGGCACATAGGAAAATCCTGCCGCCATGCCGTTCCACTCCGGCGACACATAGCTAATTTTGGGCGCCACGCCGTCGGTATCAAGCGAAACGCTGTCCAAGGTGGCAAATTTGGCCGTTTTGTCAGTACGCTGCCAGTTTGGGTTGCGGATAAAGTCTGCCACATCGGCATTGCTTTTGAGAGCGCCGACCGTCGGTGCGCCGTCATAAAATTGAGCGCCGACATTATATGTCTGGCCAAGCAAAATCCGTCCGTAGGGACTGTCGGCAATGGCATATGCCTCTTCTCCCCAACGTCCCTGATTGTAGTTCTGCAGTTCGCGGTCAATTCCGCCCATTAAATCCAAGTGCAGAGAAAAGGCCGTCTCATCGTCAATTGCATAAATTGCGGCGGCGTCAACTTCGGCAGCACCAATGCCGTGATTGTTTTTGTTCAGTCTCTCAAAGCGCTCGGCATAATCCGAATATCCATATACCCCGCGGCCATGCCCTTCAAGCTCAAATTCCCATTCGGCGGCATGCGCCGAAAGTGACGGCCATAGGCACAAAATGCAGCAAATAGTGAGTTTTTTCATTTTATGATTCCCGTTGTCCCAGCCGTTTCAGTTTAGAACGCGGCTTAAAATTCGTCAATATAATATATCAGCAATACTTGAGACTTAAAGGGCGGTTCGGACGCGATTCCGTTATACGGCCGAAAAAATCCCCGCCGATTATAAACCGCGGGGATTTTAAGACGGGGCAAAAATCACCCTAAATATCCAAATTGACCACGTTTTTGGCGTTTTCCTGAATAAATTCTTTGCGCGGTTCAACCACGTCGCCCATAAGGGTGGCAAATGTTTCGTCGGCTTCTTCCATGCGGTCGATATGCACTTGCAGCAGCGAGCGCGCCTCAGGGTCAAGCGTGGTTTCCCACAACTGTTCGGGATTCATCTCGCCCAAGCCTTTGTAGCGTTGAATGGTGATGCCTTTTTTGCCGGCGGCGATAATCGCATCGACAAAACTGACCGGTCCGACAATCGTCTTCTCAAGCCCCTGCTTGGAAGTAAGGCGGCCGGGGACGGCGAAGTTTTCGCGCAAGACGTCGCGCAGGCTGTTCAAGGCCGGCACTTCCTGACTGTCCAATATGTTGGCGCCAATCACATATTTCTCGGTCACGCCGCGCAAAGTGCGGGTAAACAACAAAGAACCGTCAGTTTGCGCCTCGGCCTTCCAGCCGCGGTCATATTCGGCCTCCAAACTGTCAAGCCGCGCCGCCAAAGCATCCAGCGCCATCTGAAGACGCGCCGTATCTTGCAGCAACGACGTGTCAAACAATCCGGCAATGGCCATTTGCTCAATGATTTTTTCCGGTACGTTTTTGCTAAGAGAGCCAATCAGCGTACGGGCGCGGCGATTTTTTTCGACCAAATCAATCAAGTCCGAGCCGGCAATCTGCTCGCCTGAAGCCAAAGTCAAAGTCGCGTCGTCGCAACCGCCGCGAATCAGATAATCGTCCATTTCGCGCTCGTTTTTAATGTATAGAATCGAATTGCCTTTTTTAACCTTGTACAAAGGCGGTTGGGCAATGTAAACATATCCGCGTTCAATCAGCTCCGGCATTTGACGATAGAAAAATGTCAGCAGCAGCGTGCGGATATGGCTGCCGTCGACATCGGCATCAGCCATAATGATGATTTTATGATAGCGGCATTTGTCGGGATTGAAGTCATCGCGACCGATACCCGTGCCGAGCGCCGTGATGATGGTGCCGATTTCGGCCGAATTGAGCATTTTGTCAAAGCGGGCACGCTCAACGTTGAGAATTTTGCCTCGTAAGGGCATAATGGCCTGATTGCGGCGATGACGTCCTTGCTTGGCCGATCCGCCGGCGGAATCTCCCTCAACAATAAACACTTCGGACAATGCCGGATCTTTTTCCTGACAATCGGCAAGCTTGCCCGGTAACGAAGCTACGTCAAGCACATTCTTGCGGCGGGTAAGGTCACGAGCTTTGCGCGCCGCCTCACGGGCCGTGGCAGCTTCAACAATCTTGCCGACGATAATCCGCGCTTCATTGGGATGCTCATCAAGCCATTCGCGCAGTTTTTCGGCAACAACGTTCTCCACCACCGGCCGAACCTCTGACGAAACCAGCTTGTCTTTGGTTTGGGACGAAAACTTCGGATCAGGCACTTTGACCGACAAAATACAACTCAAACCTTCGCGCATGTCATCGCCGGTGAGCTCGACTTTTTCTTTTTTGAGCAGGCCGTTTTCGGCAATATAACCATTAAGGCAACGGGTCAATGCGCCGCGGAAACCGGCCAGATGCGTTCCGCCGTCTTTTTGCGGAATATTGTTGGTATAACACTGCATGCTCTCGTTGTAGGCGTTGGTCCATTGCATGGCGCATTCGACCTGAATGTCGTTTTTTTCGCCGGAAAAAGCAATGACTTCTTCGTGCAGAGGCTGTTTGGACTTGTTGATATGGTTAACAAACGCCGTCAGACCGCCCTCATAGTGGAAATCCACCTCGCGCGGTTCGGCGCCGCGGTTGTCGATAAGCCGCAGATAGACGCCGGAGTTCAAAAACGCCTTTTCGCGGATGGCACGCTCCAACGTGTCAAAATTGAACTCGGTCATTGTAAACGTCTCGGGCGAGGGCAAAAACGTGACTTCGGTGCCATGTCGTCCGGGAGCATCGGCCACAACCCTGAGGTGTTCGGTGACATTACCGTGGGCAAACGAGGCAAAATGCTCTTTTCCCTCGCGCCAAATGCGCAGCTTAAGCCATATGGACAGTGCATTGACCACCGAAACGCCCACTCCGTGCAAACCGCCGGAAACTTTGTAGGAATTGTTGTCAAACTTGCCGCCGGAGTGCAACTCGGTCATAATAACCTCAGCCGCCGAGACGCCTTCTTCTTTGTGCAGGCCAACCGGAATACCGCGGCCGTTGTCGCGCACGGTACAAGAACCGTCAGGATTGAGAATAACCTCGGTTTTGTCACAATAGCCGGCCAAGGCCTCGTCAATGGCATTGTCCAAAACCTCATAAATCATATGATGAAGACCGGAGCCGTCATCGGTGTCGCCGATGTACATCCCGGGACGTTTGCGCACAGCGTCAAGCCCTTTCAGCACCTTAATGGAATCGGCGCCGTATTCTTTTTCTTCCTTGGCAATTTCCTCCGCCGTCATCTCTGAACTCATCTTGTGTTTTTCCTTATCGTTTCTATAAAATTTCTATTTGAAAAATATATACCAACCGCAAAAATTAACCAAGCAAAAAAACGCCTTTTCCCAAGCATTTTGTGCATAATTTTGAGCCTGAAATAACCATAGACAAAAAATCTTAACCATGTTATTATATCATTGCAAACGAACGTTGTACGGAGCTTGAATTATGACTGATAACAATTCTCACAACAGCCTTTCTTTTATTCTCAAATTTGAAGACGGCCTTGATGCCAAATATAAACAATGGGCGCAGGAAGCGGTGGAAGATTTTGCCGCTTTGTTTCCGGAATTCAAAAACAATTTTAAGATTACGAAACAGTCTCCCCGATTTTCCGAAGAGATCATCAATTTATTGCGAAAGAAAAACGAAGAAATTCTTCGCATCTATAACGCCGAACATCCGGATAATCCCATTCCTTTTGACGGTGAGAAATTTTGTCAAATGTTTGAACCGGCGGCAGACGGCAAATACGAAATTTCGCTTGAAAAACAACTTAGCCATGCCACTGACCAACAAGGTTATGTCGACATGCAAAAGCTTTTGCGAAGCCAGCGAGCCGAAGTCGGTTTTTGCGAATCGCCTCAGATGTATCCGTTTGTGCAAATCGCGGTCTTTTCAGGTTGCGGGCAAGGCAATGTGCGCGGAATTTCCGGCCGACATCACATTGCTGTGGCGGCAGGAACCTGCGATCTTGTGACAAAGGGGATGAGCAAGGACGAATGCAAGCGCTATTTCAAAGAAATTATCATGCATGAGCTCGGACATTCTTTTGACGCCACTCATAAAGAGCGTACCGATTGCGTAGACAATTTGGGCTGGCATGACACCGACCCCTCCTGCCTGATGTATGAATACGCCTATACGAGAGAAGCTTTTGCGCGCCGAAAGAACAAAAAGAACCCGTTTTGCAACCATTGCATGGAATCCATGCGTCAAAACATGCGTGAAACTTGGCGGCTTCAAGATCGGCCGTTGCAAGTTTTGGACGACGAAAAGGAACTGCCTCAGAAGCCCGTTGATTTGCAACAACGCCGAGAGTGGCGGACTTTTGCCAGACAACTGGCAGCCAAAATGCAGGCTGATTATGAGGAAGATACCAAAAGCTCGATTTTTTGCGCAACAATCAAACAAAAAGACGGAACCTGCACCAAAATCAGCGCCGTCGACGACAACATATCGCTCAGCGCCAAAGACAGGGAGGGACACAAAATTGTGCCGGAACAGCAGGTTTTTAAGGCTTTGGTCGAAAAAGCCCGAAAAAACGGCCAAACAATTAACTTTGGCAATATCAAAACGCCGGAATTTAAGGCGCGGCTGCTGATTGCCTGTATGGAAGCGACGCCGCCGATGAACCCGACCAACGCTCCGGAACTGAACAACGAATTTTACGATTCTTTGGGTGCCGACAGCATGAGCGCCCGTCGATTGAAACTTTTGCAACGCAAAACGACTGCGCAAAATTCGTCGCAAACCATTTCAGAAGCTCAAACCGCAACCCCGAAAACTGCCCAAAGGACGCCTAAAAATCTGACTGTTCGGCGCGAACGCGGCCGCTAAAAGCGTTTTGCCCTCAGCAAAACCGATTCTGCTGCCTTACATCAGAGGCGATTGCAGAGTCGCGGCCAGAGTCGCCGACCAATTACGACGAATCGAAAAAATATTTTTATCGGACTCAAAACGAATCTGAGTCTTCGTTTGCTGAGAATCGCCGGTTTTGTTTACGGGAATCGGTAACATTTAATTAACTTTTTTATTTTTAGAATCTTCTTGAACAGCGATTCTGCAGGTTGTTGTTCAAACCAAAGCTTTGATATTATTAACGGGGATTCAAGGTTTAACGGCGCTATGCTTAAAAATTGAGTTGCCACAGTTTATAAGCATAATTTTCGTCCGGCAAAAGAAGTTTGCAGGTTTGCCCAGAATCGGCCGAACCTTGCTTATTGTGGCGGTTATTGTGTGGTTTGTTTGTTAATTATTAACTGGTTGGCCATTGTCCAAAAACGAAAGCAGCGAAGCAATTTATCGGCCGTATCGTTCGGTTTTACGAGAGATTGCTTCGCCGCTTAACGTTTGGCAATGGCCTTTTTGCACCCGTTTATCAGCCGTTAATGCGCTTCAGACCAATTGACGCCGATGCCGACTTCCACCGCAAACGGCACATCGTAGTCCAAGATGTTTTCCATCAGCGACTTGATGAGCGCGGCCGCTTCTTCGGCCTCCTCTGCCGGCGCCTCAAATACCAGTTCATCGTGAACCTGCAGCAACATTTTGGCCTTGAAACCGCGCGCTTTTAATGCCGCAGGAATTTTGTTCATGGCCAATTTTATCATATCGGCCGCCCCTCCCTGAATCGGCGCGTTGATGGCCACTCGCTCGGCATTGGCGGCCAAGCGCTTGTTTTGGTCGTTGATTCCGGGAACGGCGCATTTGCGCCCGAACGGCGTCAATACATAGCCGTGTTTGCGGGCAAAAGCAATGGTTTGCTCCATATATGTCTTAATCTCCGGCATTTGGCGGAAATAAGCGTCAATGTAAGCCCGCGCCTCAGCTGTTTCCACCCCGATACTTTTGGCCAGACCAAACGCCGATATGCCGTAGACAATGCCGAAATTGATGGCTTTGGCATGGCGGCGCAGATTGGCATCGACTTTTTCGGGCGGCACGCCAAAAACATGCGATGCGGTGGCCGTATGAACATCTATCCCGTCGGCAAAGGCTTTTTTGAGAGCCTTAACATCGGCCACCGCCGCCAGCAGACGCAGTTCAACCTGCGAATAATCGGCCGAAATCAGCCGATAGCCGGAGCGAGCCACAAAGCAGGCGCGGATTTTTTTGCCCTCTTCGCTGCGAATGGGAATGTTTTGCAAATTAGGATTGGCCGAAGACAAGCGGCCGGTATTGGCGACTGTCTGCAAATAGGTGGTGTGTATCCGCGAATCTTTGTCCAGCAGCGCCGAAAGCGCGTCAGTGTAGGTGGATTTGAGCTTGCTCAATTCGCGCCAGTCCAAAATTTTTTGTGCCAACTCGCTGCCGTTTTCGGCCAATTCTTCCAACACATCAGCCCCGGTCGCCCACGCGCCGGAAGGAGTCTTCTTGCCTTTAAGCCCCTGCTTGTCAAACAAAATCGTGCCGATTTGCTTAGGCGAACCGATGTTAAATTCCTCGCCGGCCAAGGCAAAAATCTGACTTTCAAACTCCTGAATATGGGTCTGCAGATATTGGCTCAACTCTTGTAACGCCGTTGCGTTAACCATAACGCCCGCCTGCTCCATATCGTGCAAAACGGCAAGCAAAGGCCGGTCAAAATGTTCATACACCGCAGCCTTACGTTCGGCACTCAGGCGCGGGCGCAATATCTGATGCAGGCGCAGCGCATAGTCAGCGCGGGCGGCCAAAAACTCCAGCGCCGCCGACGGTTCAAGTTCGGCAAACGTCAGCTTGTTTTTGCCGGATTTCAAAAGGTCTTCTAATTTTGGCAGATCGGTTTCCATAAATTGTTTGGACAACTCCGGCAACGTGTGTCCGTGCTCGGAACTGTCCAAATCATATGACATAACCGCCAAATCATCATACGGCGCCAATCTTGCCTGCGGCCATAAGCGGTTGATAAAATGCCACGCTGTTTTGAGTCCGCAGCCGATTTTCAGCACCGAATCATCACTCAGCAGCGGCAGAAGGTAGCGCCCCACAGTCTCCGGCGACAGTTGCGCGGGAGCTGCTTCAACGGCAAACAAATCAAGACTTTGCGCCGTTTGGCCGTTCAGAGGCAGATAACCGGCAACTCCAGCCTCTGCCGCCAAAGCCAAACCGCAGATATTGTCAAAAAACGGATTAGCGCCGCTGCCGACCACTTCTATGGCTACTTGCCGATGCTCCCGAGCCATCTCAATCCATTTTTTGAGAGCGTTTTCATCGGTAATGGCCGAATAACGTTTTTCCACAGATTTAAATACGGTGTTCAAGCCACGGTCGGCAATATCTGAACAGCGTTCAGAAATCCATTTTTCCAAACGAGGTTTGAGCGAGTTGAAACCATAAGCGGCAATAAATCGGTTGAGTTTTTCGGCTTCCGGCGTGCGACAGACAAACTCTTCCAATCCGTGAGTCACGGGAACGTCGTCTTTGAGTGTTACCAGCCGCAGCGAAATGCGCGCGTTGTCAATATTATCCAGCAGCGTCTGACGACGTTTTTCCTGCTTGATATCGCCCGCATGCGCCAGCACTCCCTCCAGCGAACCATACTCGTTGACCAACTGCGCCGCAGTTTTCGGGCCGATTCCCGGAACGCCGGGGACATTGTCGATGCTGTCGCCGGAAAGCGCCTGAACATCAACCACTTTGTCGGGATAAACGCCGAATTTTTCAAAAACGTCCTGCGGCGTGAAAAACTTGTCTTTCATCGGATCATAAAACTCAACTCCGGAACGGATGAGTTGCATGAGGTCTTTGTCACCGGACACAATCGTGACTTCCAGTCCCGCGGCCAAAGCCTGCGCGGTGTAAGTGGCAATCAGGTCATCGGCCTCGTAGCCCTCCATTTCCAGACGATTCAAATTCAGAGCGTCCACCGCCTCGCGAATGATGGCAAACTGCGGAATCAAATCCTCGGGAATTTCTTTGCGCGTACCTTTGTAGTCGGCAAAAATGTCGTTGCGAAAATTCTGCCGTTTGGCGTCAAACAGCACCAAGCAATAATCGCAACCGATTTTGGCCGTGAGACGCAAAAACATATTGGTGAAACCATACACCGCATTAACCGGCGTGCCGTCCGGCGCGGTGAGCGGCGGAAGGCCGTAAAATGCTCTAAAAATATAGCCCGAACCGTCAATAAGACAGACTTTTTTTGACATTGGCGCAAACTCCGTTATCCGTATTCGATTTTTAATATAACGAATAAAAACCGTCTCGCCAATAGAGAATTTATTGCGCCGCGAATAATTTATCATAAAAAATTTTTAACTTCTTTATGCTAAAGTGTGCCCATATGCAACAATAGGGTTAATCTCCGTGGCAAAAGCTAAAAAAACGCCGGCCAAAAAAGTTCAAAAGACCAAATCGCCGCGCCAACGTCATTCCAAATCTCGCCGTTTCAAAGGCAGCAAAATCCTGCTGTATGTGAAACTTGCCTTTGTTCCTCTGGCCGCATTGCTGCTGTATATCGGCTGGTGCGCGCTGACTCTGCCCGACATGAACGAGGCCGTCAACCGCACGCGGCAACCTTCAACCACCATTATAGCCGACAACGGCAACGAAGTGCAGACTTTCGGCACCGTCTATTCGGAAGTTATTCGCTCCGAGGAGCTGCCGCAATATGTGGTCGATGCCATTGTCTACACCGAAGACCGACGGTTTTATCAACATTTTGGATTTGATATCATCTCGTTTACCCGCGCGATGATTGCCAACCTTTTTGCCGGCCGCTACGCTCAGGGCGGCAGCACGATCACGCAGCAGGTTGCCAAAAATCTTTTTTTGACTTCCGAAAAAAGCGTGCGCCGCAAAGTGCAGGAACTTTTGCTGGCCTTTTGGCTGGAATATAAATTCAGCAAAGAACAAATTCTCACCCTCTATCTTAACCGCGTTTATTTGGGATCGGGCGCCTACGGCATTGAAGCCGCAAGCCAGCGTTATTTTCAAAAGACATCTCGCGACATAAACATTATGGAAGCGGCGGTTTTGGCCGGCATGCTTAAAGCGCCGTCACGCTATAATCCCGTGGCTTCCCGACAGAGAGCCATAGAGCGCGCGAAAGTCGTGCTGAAGATTATGCAGGAAAACAAGCTGATTACCGAAACTGACCGACAGCGAATCCTCCATATGCCTTTGGGCAAAGAAAAAAGCGCCCGAGTGCAGGGAGCGGCTTATTTTGCCGATTGGGTTTATAATGAAGTCAATGCTTATGTCGGCGAGCGTGACAAAGACATTTACGTTTTGACCACGCTTGACCAAAATTTGCAAGAAAAAGTCTCCAAAGTGCTGACGACAACCATTGCCGCCAATCAGTCGCGCAACGTGACGCAGGGCGCCGTGGTGGTGCTGGGTTTGGACGGTGCCGTCAAAGCTTTGGCCGGCGGCGTCGATTATCACAAAAGCCAGTTTAACCGTGCGGTTTCGGCGCTCAGACAGCCGGGATCATCGTTTAAGCCGTTTGTTTATCTGACGGCGCTTGAACAGGGCTGGAAAGCCGAAGACATTATCTCGGACCGGCCAATCAACATTAAGGGCTGGCAACCGGAAAACTCCGATAAAAAATATTATGGCGAGGTGACGCTCAAATATGCATTGGCCAAATCTTTGAATCTGGCCACCATTAATCTGGCACAGCAGGTCGGCGGCCGCAACATCATCCGCACGGCGCGGCAAATGGGAATCTCCACCCCGATTGAAAACACGCCTTCTCTGGCGCTGGGAACTTTTGAAGTGCGGGTGCTGGACATGGCCGCGGCTTATGCCTCTCTGGCCAATGGCGGATATGCCGTGTGGCCTTATGCTATTCGCGAAATTTACAGCCGCGACGGTTTTCAGCTTTATCAGCGCGAAGCTGACGAACCACAGCGGATTATTGCGCCAAAACCAACGGCCGAAATGGTTAAAATGCTTGAAAAAGTGATTACTTCCGGCACCGGTCGGCGAGCCGGTCTCAACCGCTTTGCCGCCGGCAAAACCGGCACCAGCCAAGACAACCGCGACGCTTGGTTTGTGGGCTTTACGGCCGACAAAATAGCGGCCGTATGGCTCGGCAATGACGACAATTCTCCCATGAAAGGCGTCTATGGCTCCGGTCTGCCGGCGGAAATCTGGCGCAAAATTATGGAATAACTTTTTTGAAATAGTGCTTTTATAATAAGTTTTATTATATATAATAACACTAACTGCGAATCATAAATACAAAGGAAAGAATGATGAAACAAAAACCTGTTTTACTGATGATTTTGGACGGCTGGGGATGGCGCGAGCCCAAAACTCCCGACAACGCGATTGAAATGGGACACACTCCCAACTGGCATCGGATGTATGCGGAGAATCCGCACTCGCTGATTGAAACATATGGTTTGGCGGTTGGCCTGCCGGAAGGCCAAATGGGCAACTCCGAAGTCGGACACACAAATTTGGGCGCCGGCCGCGTGGTAATGCAAGACCTGCCCAAAATCGATTTGGCGGTCAAAGACGGTTCGCTGGCCCAAAATCCCGTGTTGAACCAGATGATTGCGGCGCTCAAACAAAGCAACGGCAACGCTCATGTTATGGGACTGATGTCGCCGGGAGGCGTGCACTCGTCGCAAGCCCATATTGTCGCCGTGTGCCGCATTTTGGCGCACGCCGGAATTAAGGTTTGGGTGCACGCGTTTTTGGACGGGCGCGATACGCCGCCGGCTTCCGCCGCAGGGTTTGTCGACGAGTTTGAAAAAGCCGTT
>CANPYJ010000034.1 GCA_947588275.1 uncultured Alphaproteobacteria bacterium
TATATAAATATACATAAAATACAACCAAAAGGCGAGTTGTTGATAAAAAAGACAGACTAACAAACTGAAAAATATACTAAAAACGCTTATATCATGTCATTGCAATATATGACTACTTATCATTATTTATCTTCTTAACTATGTCATTGCGAGACGCCGAAGGCGGCGAAGCAATCCATTTTTATTTGGACAATATTCTGATGTTCCGGTTTTGTTGCAGGATTCTTTAAGATGGATTGCTTCGCTCCGCTCGCAATGACAGAGAGGGAAATTTTCTCGCAATGACGGGGAAAGGGATTGCTTCGGACACAAGTGTCCTCGCAATGACGCAGAATAAAGAATTGTCCTTGCGAGATACGGATTGGCGGCAACCTCAGCGGCAGCCATAATGCTTTTTTATCTTCTTCCAGACTGTCAGGCTCTGTCGGAAAACAATCACCAGACGCGCTCTTATCCTTAAGCCTCAGGAAGGGTCGATTGCGTGCGCTTTTCCTCGGCTACCGGAGATTCATTGCTGCGGTCAATGGGCTTGCCGGCAATCACGTCTTTTATCTCCTCACCGGTCAGAGTTTCATACTCCATCAGCGCCTGTGCCAAAGTTTCCCATTCTTTTTGATGTTCGGTCAAAAGCTTGTGCGCTTCGTTATGCGCGTTGACAACCAAATTCTTGATTTCAGAATCAACCAGTTTAGCGGTGTCTTCGCTCATATTTTTGCTCTGGGTAACCGACTTGCCTAAAAATACCTCGTTGGTATTTTCAGCATATAAAACCGGCCCCAGCTTGTCGCTCATACCCCATTCGGTGACCATTGAACGCGCCAGATTGGTAGCCGCCGCGATATCCGATGAAGCACCGCTGGTCACTTTTTTGGCACCGAACTTTATCTCCTCAGCCACGCGACCGCCCATCATGATAATCAGGCGTGACAACATCTTAATCCGCGAATATGAATACTGGTCTTTTTCAGGCAGTTGCTGAACCATTCCCAGCGCTCGGCCGCGCGGAATAATGGTGGCCTTGTGAATCGGATCGGTATCTTCCACAAACAACGAACAAATCGCATGACCGGCCTCGTGGTATGCCGTGAGACGTTTTTCGTTTTCATCCATAGCCATTGACTTGCGCTCGCTGCCCATAAGTACTTTGTCTTTGGCCTCGTCAAAATCTTTGGACGTGACCTTGTGCTTGTTTTTGCGCGCAGCCAAAAGCGCCGCTTCATTGACCAGATTGGCCAAATCGGCGCCCGAGAATCCGGGGGTACCGCGTGCCACTACCGACAAATTGACATCTTTGGCCAACGGAACTTTGCGCACGTGAACCTTAAGTATCTCTTCACGGCCTTTTTTGTCGGGATTGCTGACCGTGACCTGGCGGTCAAAGCGTCCGGGACGCAGCAGAGCCGGATCCAAAACATCCGGTCGGTTGGTAGCGGCAATGATAATCACGTTTTCATTATCTTCAAAACCGTCCATTTCTACCAACAATTGATTCAGCGTCTGTTCACGTTCATCATTGCCGCCGCCCAAACCGGCGCCGCGATGGCGCCCAACCGCGTCTATCTCGTCAATAAACAACAAACAAGGCGCGTTTTTTTTGGCCTGCGCAAACATATCACGCACACGGCTGGCACCGACACCGACAAACATCTCTACAAAGTCGGATCCGGAAATCGAAAAAAACGGAACTTCCGCCTCGCCGGCAACCGCCTTGGCCAACAAAGTCTTGCCTGTTCCCGGAGGGCCGACCATGAGCACGCCTTTGGGAATCTTGCCGCCCAATCGTTGGAATTTCTCAGGATCTTTTAAAAAATCAATAATCTCTTCCAGTTCCTGCTTGGCCTCATCGGCACCGGCAACATCGGCAAAAGTGACTTTTTTGGTGTTTTCTATCAACCGCGCGCGCGATTTGCCAAAACTCATGGCCTTGCTGTTGCCGGAACTGGCCTGCCGCATAAAAAATATCCAGACGCCAATCAACAACAACATCGGGAACCACGAAATCAGCACTCCCCATAAATTGGTGGCCGTGGTGTCTTCCGGCTCAGCCATAACTTTAACATCGTTTTTGCGCAGCAGTTCCACCATATCGGGATCAAACGGAGCATATGTATGAAAATGTTTGCCGTCGGTATAAGTGCCGTTGATGGCCGCGCCCGAAATCGTGACTTCGGCCACTTTTTTGCTCTCAACATGGCTCATAAATTCCGAAAACGCCAACTGCTCGGAATTGGCACCGCGGCTGTCGCCCATGAGCATATTCATGGCTCCCGACAACAAAATCAGCGCCACCAGCCAGATAATAATGTTTCTTCCCGTCTGCATAATATTTTCCTCAAAATTAATCTGCTTTTTTATATATAGTTTTTTTCAGGCCAAAACTCAAGCCGAGATTAATGCCCGCGGGATAAAAAAAGAAAGCGGCAGAAAACTGCCGCTTTTAATGCATTCAACACTTAAGCCTTATTTGGCCTCGTCGATGGCTTTCTGCAATTCGGTCTCGTCAAGAGTACGAACCAGTTTGCCGTTCAGAATCAAAGTGGGAACACCCTCAACTCTGATTTTGTTGGCCAATTCCTGCACAGAGCTCATCGCCTGATTGACCTCATCCGAAGACATATCGGCCTTCAGCTTATCAAGGTCAACACCGGCCAAAACGGCAGCTTCGTCAATCTTGGCTTCGGTCATGGGACCTTCGATCTCAAAGATGGCCGAATATACTTCAGCAAACTTGTCCTGCGCTTTGGCAGCCAAAGCAGCTTTGGCGGCGTAAGCCGACATCGGCGACAAGAACGCCAAAGGTTTGGTAACAATCTTGAGTTCGGGATTCTTGGCCACGACGTTCTTCAGAACCGGATAAACTCTGTGGCAATAGCCGCAAGAGAAATCAAAGAATTCTACCAAAACGACACTGCCGTCCGGATTGCCGATGAAACCGTCGGCCGCATTGTGATACAAAGCGTCGGCGTTTTCCTCGTACATTTTGCGAACCTGCTGCTCAGCCTCTTCTCTCTGCTGAACTTCAAAGTCACGCAACGCATTGACAACCAGCTCCGGTTTTGCCTTCAGGGCATTTTCAACATTGCCGCCGGCGACAATGCTCACTACTAAAGCTGCAACCGCCACCACCAAGGCCAGCAGCGCAACATACAACGCATTCAGTTTACTCATTATCAACTTCCTCAAATGATGATTAATCAACGTATTCAATGTAAACAATATTATTTTTATTTACAAGTGCAAAATTAAATAAATTTATTATGTTCATAAATTATTTTTTCATAAATCCGTGCTATGGTAAACAAAAACTTTTTTGAGGGGAACAATGTTTCATATCAGCTTATCTATGTTTTCGCACACCCGCGCATTGGAAAACAAAATCGACCTGTTTCACGACAAACTCCTCGACGCGGCAATGACTTTCAAAAAAGCGGTACGGGTTTATCTGGAAGAGAAACGCAGCGACGATTTTCGCAAATTGTCCAAACAAATCAAACAAATCGAGCATGACGCCGACAATTTGCGCCGCGACATCGAAAACAACCTTTACAGTCAAAATCTCATTCCAGATTTGCGTGCCGACGTTTTGCAGCTGGTGGAAAATTTGGACAAGGTTATCAACAAATTTGATGAAGTCACCTATCAAATTTATGCCGAACAGCCGGATATCCCGTCCGAGTACCATTCGCGCATTACCGAGCTTTGCGGCCTGAGCGCCGAATGCGCCGAAAACATGGCCAAAGCCAGCCGCGCTTTTTTCAGAGACCACAGCTCGGTGCGCGACTACTCGCAAAAAGTTTATTTTATTGAACACGAATCCGATTTGTGCTCGCGCAAACTGACCGAGACTATTTTTGACTCATCTTTGCCGCTGGCCAACAAAATTCAGCTTGGCGGATTTGTAACCGATATTGCCGACATTGCCGACACCGCCGAAGATTTTATTGACGAACTGCTCATCTTTACCATCAAACAGGATATTTAAATGGATCTTACCTTCTTTTTCTATTTAAGCTCCGGTTTATTTTTAGGATGGTCACTCGGTGCCAGTGACGCCTCCAACATCTTCGGAACGGCTGTCGGAACCAAAATGGTCAAGTTTCGAACGGCAGCCCTGACCGCCTCGCTGTTTATTATTCTGGGAGCGGTGTTGGCCGGCGCCGGAACTTCGGCAACCCTTAGCCAACTCGGCAGTGTCAATACTCTTCCCGGCGCTTTTATGGTGGCTTTGGCCGCGGCTCTCACTATCTATTGGATGGTTGAACTTTCTATGCCGATTTCAACCTCGCAGGCAATCGTCGGAGCCATTGTCGGATGGAATTTTTTTGCCGCCAAACATACCGACATCACTATCCTGAGCAAAATCGTCAGTACTTGGTTTCTTTGTCCGGTGCTCTCGGGAACCGTGGCGGTGGCGCTGTATTGGCTGCTTAAAAAAACTTTTCACAAATCGCATTTGCATTTGCTGCGCCAAGACACCTACACCCGAATCGGTCTGATTATGTCCGGCGCATTCTGCGCCTATGCTTTGGGCGCCAACAATATTGCCAACGTTATGGGCGTGTTTGTGGCCTCGTCGCCGCTCAAGCCCCTGTCTTTGGCAAACGGATTTGAATTAAGCGCGGCGCAGGTCTTGTTTTTAATCGGCGGGCTGTCGATCGCCGTCGGCGTATTGACATATTCGCACAAGGTTATGCACACCATCGGCAACAGTGTGATGAAAATGTCGCCGCTGATGGCGCTGGTGGTGGTGCTGGCGCAGGCAACCGTATTGTTCTTGTTTGCGTCGCGGGGATTGCAGCATTTTTTGCTGGCGCATCACCTGCCGCCCATTCCGCTGGTGCCGGTCTCCAGCTCGCAAGCGGTTATCGGGGCAGTCATGGGAATTGGTCTGGCCAAAGGCGGCCGCAGCCTTAACTGGCGACTGATCGGCCAAATTTTTGTCGGCTGGTTCACCACGCCGGCAATCGCCGCGCTGGTATGTTATATCTCTCTGTTCTTTTTGCAAAACGTTTTCGGGCTGGAGGTGTATCGATGAAAATCACCATCGCCGCTATCGGCAAATGCCGAAAAAACTCGCCCGAAGCAACGTTGATTGCCGAATATGTCAAGCGCTCCGGCTGGGAAATCGTCATCAAAGAAAAAGACAACTCAACGCCTGAAGAAGAAGCCAAATTTTTGCTCGGCGCCGTTCCGCACAACGCCAAAGTCGTGGTTTTGGACGAGCGTGGCCAAACTCCGAAATCAACCGAACTCGCGCAGAAACTTGAAAATTGGATGCTGGACGGATGCTCGGAGATTTGTTTTTTAATCGGCGGTGCCGACGGTCATCTGCCAACCACGCGCACCGCGGCCGATCTGGTGCTTTCGTTCGGTCGACTGACGCTCCCGCATATGCTGATGAGGGTCGTTTTGTGTGAACAGATTTATCGTGTCCAAACTATCTTGGCCGGACACCCTTATCATCGTGACTAGGCTTTGGAAGCCTTTTTTGTCGACGTTTTCTTTATCGCCTTTGGAGCGGCTTTCGGCTTCTTTGCCGGCAGTTTCTTTGGCGTCGCTTTTGTGCCGGCCGGTTTGGCAGAAGTTTTCTTGGAAACCGCAGGTTTTCCGGTCTGAGGCGTCGAAGCCGGGAGCGTCTTCGGCGCAGCTTCGGGCACCGTCTTAACTGCCGCTTTGACGGATTTGTTCCGGTAAAAAGTGAAATACTGATAAATATGCGCAAAGAAAGCCGCCTTTATGCAGGAATCAAACAGCGACACAGCTACCAAAACAGTGGCAAACACCGTCTTTATCATATAGCTTTCAACCCCGAGGCGGCGATACAGCATCGAAACCGATAACATTATCAGCGCACAGGGAATCAGCAACAAAACCTGTCCCCAGAAAATTTTGTTATAATTGCCTTTGGTCAGAAGATAAGCTTCCTTAAAGCCCAAAGTTTTGTCATCTACCGACACGGCCGCGTAAACCAAAAATATCGGCGCCAGACCAATCAGGCAAAAAATCAAGAGTATCAGCAGCGGCAGCATATTAACGTCATTGATACCGAAAAATTTGCCGATGCCGGCGTAACTCATACTCAAAACAACCAAAATAAGCACCGCCGCCAAGGAAAACAGAAGCGAAACCCACAGATATTTTACCATCCGCAACAAAAAGGCGCCCGACATAAAATCCGGCTGCGTCTTCAACACAACGCCTCGGCAATAATTGATGATGACGGCAACGGAAACCAGCAGCATTGCCCAATTTGACAATGTGCCCCAAACTGATGCCGCACAGTCGCCGCCGCTGATGCCGCAAAGAGTCGGAAATCCGCCGAACATTTCCAAAATCAGAGCCACCAGCCCCAGCGCCGCGGTTTTGCAAAACAATTCCCAATTGCGTACCGCATACATAAAACTGCGGCCGACCGTTTCCCAAAACGGAAGGCTGATTTTAGTCTGAGTTTTCATTATCTTCTCCTTCAGTCAAATAAAGTTTTTGAATTGCGCAAAAATTTACAAAACTGCCCATAACCAGCAGCAAAACAAAATTATAGACATATTCGGCGGCAAACACGCCCAAATAAGATCCGCCTTCGCCGAACGTATGCCACATTTTTGACATTAGCGTCGACATCACAAACATCAGCACAAAAAAGATGACCGCCAGTCCGATTATCAGACGCAAAGAATTGCCCCGCGTCTTTTTCCAAATTTTCCACACCGACGGCAGTTTGTCGCCGCTCCAGACAAAAGCCAGCAAGCCGTATATCCGCATAAGGGCAAACGGAACCAAAAATCCGATGCCGACAACCCCAAAAAACGCCAGCTCAATCCGCCAATCCGGATTGGGCTCGCGCCAGCTTAATATCTGCCATGAAAGTAACGCCGTCATATTCAGCACCAAGGCGGCCGCCAAAATGCCGAAAGACCAAATGTCTCTTTTGACCGGAAAGATTAAAAAGCGGCAAGTCAGTTCCTCATGCTGCCAAACATTGCGATATATGCGCACGCAGAACATCCCGGTCAGATACAAGGACAAAACGTGAATCACAATATACGTGTTCAGACTTTGCGAACAAAAGACATCCAGCTCAAAATTCCGATATCCACAAAGCAGCGACTGTCCGCCGGCCAGATAGAGCAAGCTCAACAACAGCGCATAATAAAGGCTGATGAGGGCAAAGCCGCGAAAATTGTTGAGCAAGATGCCCCAAGGGTCAGCTATCAGTTGGCCGAAGGGAAAACGAATTTCTCCTTTGGCGACCGTCGGCGAAAAAAATTCGGACACCCGCGCGGCAAATGTACGCTGCTGCTCTGTCATTGCTTAAATCTCCTTTACCGTTAAAATTCCCGGAAGCGCGCGAATCTTGCTGATGACTTCGCCGCCCAAGGCATATTTGTTTGGCAATTCAATCCGAATATCCCAGTTGTCGTTATCGGGTTTGATATATATTTTATTTTGGCCGTTTCTATCTTTGTTCAAAATATCCTTGAGCGACGCCACCGCAGCAATATCACCAATGCCGATTTCAAGCCCGTTGGCCACATTGGCAATCGCGTCGTCCAAAGTCTGAACATGGTTCACCATCACCCGCGGCCGGCTCTCTTCGTCCTGTTTGTCGATGGTCACGCTCACCAAAAGCGGCACGCCGGACTTGATAACGTCTTCATAACGAGCCATGCCCTCCGAGAACAACATTCCCTCAAAGCTTCCGCTGCCGTCCGACATTTCCAAAAACGCATATTTTTTGCCGTTTTTCGAAATGCGTTTCTGAAACGAATTGACACAGCCGGCAAGCTTGGCACGAATGTTGTCACCGGTGCGAATCCCCTGGAAAACCTGCGCACATTTTTTGACGCCCAGACGCTCCATGCCAAGCGCAAAACTATCCAACGGATGTGCCGAAAGATAAAATCCGATGGCTTCAGCCTCCTGTTGCAGGCGTTCCAGCTCCGGCCAATCGGACTTGTCGCTCAGCTTGACCTCGGCTTGCAGTTCTTCGGCGCCGAACAATGAAGACTGCGAGCTTGTTTTGAGCTCGGTGGCGGCGTTGATGTGCGAGATAATCGTATCCAGATTGGCAAACAATCGGCCACGATTTTTATCAAGGCTGTCAAAAGCGCCGGACTTAATCAGCTGTTCCAACTGGCGGCGGTTTATCTGCTTGGCGTCCATACGATGAATAAAGTCTGATATGTTCTTATAAGGACCGTGTATGCGGCGCTCCTCAACTATGGCCTCCATATTGGCGGCGCCCACGCTCTTTACCGCGGCCAGAGCATAGCGGATGTTGCCGTTTTCCACCACAAAATCGGCATCAGACTTGTTGATATCCGGCGGCAAAACTTTATAGCCCATTTTTTTGCCTTCTTCTTTGTAAAAAAGAAGCTTATCAATATTGCCTATATCCAGTGACATGACCGCGCACATAAACTCAACCGGAAAATGCGCCTTAAGATACGCCGTCTGATACGAAATAAGCGAGTATGCGGCGGCATGTGATTTGTTAAAACCATAAGACGCAAACTTTTCCATCTGATCAAAAACAGCGCCGGCGACGGATTCGTCTATGCCGTTCTTGACGGCGCCTTCCATAAACATTTTGCGCTGTTTGGGAATTTCGTCGCGCATTTTTTTGCCCATAACCTTGCGCAGCTTGTCAGCGCCGCCCATCGTATAGCCGCCAAGCGCGCGGGCAATGTTCATCACCTGTTCCTGATATACCATTATGCCGTAGGTTTCGTCCAGAATCGGCGCCAAAGCCGGATGCAGATACGAAATTTTTTCCTCGCCGTGTTTGCGTTTGATATAACTCGGAATATTATCCATCGGCCCCGGACGATACAGCGACACGATTGCAATCAGGTCTTCAAAGCGGTCGGGTTTGATTTGCTTGTGAACATCCTTCATTCCCGGAGATTCAAACTGAAAAACCGCGGTGGTATCGCCCCGCTGCAGCATCTCGTAGGTTTCTTTGTCATCCAGCGGCAGATTGTCCATATCAAGTTCAATGCCTTTGGTCTTTTTGACCCAGTCAACGGCACGCTTGATGACGGTCAGCGTTTTCAGCCCCAAAAAGTCAAATTTTATCAGTCCGGTTTCTTCAACATACTTCATATCATATTGAGTCACCGGCATATCGGCGCGCGGATCTTTGTACAACGGCACCAACTGCTCTAACGGACGATCGCCGATGACCACACCGGCCGCATGAACGCCGGAATGACGGTACAATCCCTCCAGTTTCATCGCAATGTCAAACAGCTTGTTAATCTGCGGATCGTTTTGACGCATTTCTTCCAGTTCCGGCACCTGATCCAGAGCCTCTTGCAAAGTCGGGTTTTTGCCTTGAACACCGGCCGGAATCATCTTGGAAATGCGATCGGCCTGCGAATACGGCATTTGCATAACCCGCGCAACATCGCGAATAACCGCTTTGGACTGGAGCTTTCCATAAGTGATAATTTGCGCCACATGGTCATAACCATATTTTTTTTGCACATATTCAATGGTGCGGCCGCGATTTTCCTGACAAAAGTCTACGTCAAAATCCGGCATATTGACACGTTCGGGATTCAAAAAGCGTTCAAACAGCAGGTTAAGTTTTATCGGATCCAAATCGGTTATGTGCAGCGACCACGCAACAATTGAACCGGCACCGGAACCACGTCCGGGGCCAACCGGCACGTCATGGCTTTTTGACCATTTGATAAAGTCGGAAACGATAAGAAAATAGCCGGAAAATCCCATTTTTTTGATGACGCTGAGCTCATATTCCAAACGCTCGTAATACTTCTTGTCCGTCTCGGTCTTCTGCTCGGGCGTCATGCCCTCAAAATATACCGCACGTTCCATACGGCCGGCCAGTCCTTGCCGGGCCTCGCGGTCAATAAATTCGTCTTGCGTCAAACCGTCGGGACATTCAAAAATGGGCAGCAGCGGCTGCACTTTTTCCGAAAGGTAATTGCAGCGTTTGGCGATATTGACCGTGTTGGCCAACGCCTCCGGCAAATCGGCAAACAATTCGCACATTTCAGCTTCGGAGCGCAGGCGGTTGTTGGGCGAATATTTCTTGCGGTTTTCGTTGGCCACATATTCGCCGGCCGCAACGCATATCAGCGCATCGTGCGCCTCATACATATCCGTGTCAAAGAAAAAGGCTTCGTTGGTGGCCACCAGCGGAATGTTGAGTTTGTAGGCAATGTCAATAAACGCATCTTCGGTCTGCCGCTCGGCATCTGTTCCGATACGCGAGATTTCCATATAGAAACGGTCGCCGAACATTTTTTGCAATTCGGACGCAGCTTCCTCGGCGGCGGCAGGCTGCCGCTCAAAAAGCAGACGGCCGACATTGCCCTCGGGGCCGCCCGAAAGCGCAATCAGCCCACCGTTATATTGCCGCAAATCCGAAAGTTTTATCTGCGGTTTCTCGTTGCTCTGCGGATTATCGAGATATGACAATTTCATCAAATGCATAATATTGGCGTAGCCTTCGGCGTTCATGACCAACAGCACAATTTTATCCGGCTCGATCAGCCGACCTTTGCATTTGAGCAAATCATCCGCATCGGGATTGCGCAAATAAAATTGGCAGCCGAGAATAGGCTTTATGCCGTTTTCGGAAGCATATTTGGACACCGCTTTGGCGCCGAACATATTGGCGGTGTCAGCAATGGCCACGGCCGGCACACCTTGATCGTGCAATTTGCTCATCAGCGCCGGAACTTTCATTGCGCCTTCCGACAACGAATAGGCGGTGTGTATGCGCAAATGTATAAATTTCGGTTCAGCCATCAAATTTTCCTTCTGTCGCCTATTATAAAAAAAATCGCGCAAATCACAACAAAAATATCGGACTTATCTCAGAATTTTGGGCTCAGCTTGACAAATGGCGCTTTCTATGAT
>CANPYJ010000035.1 GCA_947588275.1 uncultured Alphaproteobacteria bacterium
TCTTCGCCCAAGGCGGTTTCCGACAAATACGAATCGGAGCACCCCGCGCCGACGCAACGTTTGAGCACTGTGGCTTTGCGTCCCGGTTCGAGTCCGGTCACTCTCAATGACGGAACATAGACGTCCGTCACTTTGATGACAAAGGTCACGAATCCGGTGGTGCCGTTTTTGTCGGCCATATAAATTTTGATTCTGTATTGGCCTTTGGCGCCGGGCATAGCCATACCGCTTAAAGTCCGCGTCTTCTCGTCAAATGTAAGCCATTCCGGCAACGGACTGTCGTCAGCCAAGCCGGCTTTGACAATTACATCGCCCTTAAAGTTCATCTTGTTGAAAACCGACTGAGGTATCTTGACCGATACGCGCTCGCCGCTCTTGACCTCGACATCCGAAACCAGCGATGAGGAGCTCAAATCTACCGGCGGACGCTTGGTCGGAACATCAAGCAAATACGGCCGGCTGTCAGGCAGAAAATCGCCCTGACGCCATTTTTCAAGCACGCCGCGCAAGTATACCGCAATCTTCGACGGTTTCTCACCCAGCATGTAGTATGGCACGGCATCCATTCCCAAAGTGGCGTACAAGTTACCCAGCGCATCTTGCAAATCGACATAAGCCAACATGGCTTTGACTTCGTCTTCAATGGCGCGTGCCGCTTCAAGCTGGCTCTTCTCGGCGCGACTACCGTCGGTAACGGTGGTGTCTTCGGCAATATCTTCCGATATGTCCGCCAATTCCTGATTGACCTGATAATCCTCAATTGCCGACATATAGCGCGCCCATGCAACATAAACCTGACTCAGAATCAGATTGGTCATCCGCTGGCGGCGCAAGGTTTCAAGCTGCGCCTCGCTCGGATTGCGCAAGTCTTCAAAAACGCTCAAACCGTATTTTTGCGCTTTTTGCGACCATTGACGATTGTAATACTGCGGATTGTTTTTGTAGTTGGCGAGCCCGGGGTCTTGCAGCACATTGAACGAAGCTTTGACTTCCTCAATATTCGCAACCATATCGCGGGCGCGCAGTTCCGGACGATTGGTCAAGGCCAGCCACTCCATTTCGGAAAGCGAATTTTTGATTTCCGGAAGTTCAAAATTGCCGTATTCCTTGCCGGCCAGTTTGAACTCCGTGGACGGGTGGAAACCCATCAGCGAGGCCAGCCGAACTTCAGCTGTCTCCAAATCGCGTTTGAGAGTCGACAACTGTTTGACGGCCTCCATATATTTGCGCTTTTTGACCAAATCGGGCATACTCAGACTCCGTCCCTCGGCGCTGAGTTCGCGCGCTTTGGAGTTGAGCTCGTCAACATCCAAAGTCATATATTCTATCATGTTGTCAATAACCGGAAGCAGCCGCTGCGCCGTCAGGCTCTTCCAATACAAAACGCGCGTTTCCTGCAACAGGTTGTGAATGACTTTGCGGCTCTGCTCATAGGCAATGTTGTTTTGAAAATGAGCATCCTGCGTCTGATAGTAGACCGTGCCGACATCCAAGATATTCCACGCCAGTTTCAACTCCGAATCCATTGCCGAACGGTTAGACGGATTGACATAGCCGGCCGACGAAAAAATCTCCGGCAAGCGATTGGCCGGCGATTTGCCGACTTCTATCAAACTCTGCTGATAGCTGGCCACACGGCGCGTATAGTTGTATTTGAGCGCCAAAGCCATGGCCATGTACATATCAATCGGTTTTTCAATTCGCTGCGGCGTGGCAGCATACATAGTCTGCATATCGGCATCAACCCGAATCGCCCGATCCCAATCGGTATAGGCTACCGGCGCCGGCACCGCCACCTCGTTTGAAACGGCAATTTTATTTTCTGACGATGAGCAGGCCGCAACAAGGCTCAGGCCGACTATAAACAAAAACGCTGTTTTTTTCATCCTCTTATCCCAAAAGTACAAATCTTTGTTTTCAGGTTATACCAATTATTTTCACATTTACAGTATTTATTTGCTTTTATTCAGATTTGGTGTAAAAATTAATAAAATAGATATGTTTTTATGCCATACTGGTTTCAGGACCAAGCCTTACAGAGGTTGCAATGCTCGACATTCTGAACACTGTCTTTAAATACCGCGAAAAACAAAGTCCCGACCAGCTCGGCGCTTATCCCGAAAGGGTACACGTCAACGCCATGCCCGAGCGCCGTTATTTGTGGGCATCGCGGCTTTTGGTGATATTTTCGTGCATCAGCATTGCCTTGACCATGATTCTCGCCACCACCATCTATGTACTTTTGCCGCAGCGCGGCGCTTATCCGCAGCTGATGCAGACCAACAGCTACTTCAGCCAGCTTGAATTTATGGAAAAAAGCGAAAAAACCGTCGCCGTGCGCGATTTGCTGACCGAATATTACATTGAAGAATATATCCTTCTGCGCCATGTGATCAGCGACGATTATGACGAACTTGTCGCCCGCTGGGCAGCCGGCGCCAAACTTTATTGGCTGTCTTCACACCGCGTATTTCAAAGCTTTATCACCAACGATGTCGAAAACAGCATTCGTCAGTTTCGCACCCGCTCCATGGTGCGCATGGTCGAAGTCGAGTGGGTCAGACCCATAACCAAAGGACTTTGGCTGGCACAGTTTATCACCCTCGACAAATATCCCGACGAAATTGCGCCCATTGTTAATATTTGGCGCGCTTACATGCGCGTGGGATTTACGGCAATCAACTACGCAAACCGCCGGCAGCGCGAACTGAATCCTTTCGGCTTTCTGGTTTTGAACTATTCGCTGGCTTATGTCGGAACACCTGACGAACCTATGAGTTATCTGAATACCGCCAAAGACGCGCGCGGACAAAAATACGCTTATTAGGGAGGGCTTATGCCGGAGTGGTTCTCGCTCATATTTCGCTATCGGGAAAAACAAAGCCCCGACAAGCTCGGCAAATATCCCGAAGCGGTGCAAATTGATGCGTTTCCCGAAAGACGGTATTTGTGGACTTCGCGGATTATGGTTATTTTCGGCGTGTTCAGCATCTGTTTTACAATCATTCTTGCACTGGCCATTTATGTGCTGCTGCCGCTTCGCAGCGCCGGCCCGCGTCTTTATGAAGCCTATGCGCCGGAAAGCCGAATCCGTTTGGTGCCGACCGCCGAGGTGACGGTTTCGGCCGAAGACATGATGACTGAAGAGGCCATCCACCGTTATATCCGTTTGCGGCATGAAATCCCGCAGACCTACGCTGATTTGGCTTATCGGTGGGACAAAGATTCAGAGTTTTTTCAGCTCTCGGCCTCTTCTACTTATTATCAATTTATCAACAAAATGGACACCGATCAGCTGGTGCATCTGATGAACGACAAAACGGTGCGCGAAGTCGAAATCCAAGAAGTGCGACAAATCAGCCCCAACCTCTGGCAGGCCAAATTTGCAACCTATACTTCCAACAAAGACTTTCCTCAACGGGTAAAAGCCCTGTGGAACGCATATCTGCGCGTCGAATTCAGAGACTTTGACGAAGAAACGGACAAGTCGACTTATTTGCATAATCCGCAGGGGCTCAAAGTCCGCGGCTATTCGCTCGGTTATGTCGGCGACGGCATGCAGTCGGAATCTTATCTGTACAAAGCCAAAGAGTCCTCACGACGGCACGAATAATTACCACGGATATCCATAAATGCACTTTTCCGGCTGAATTTTGCAGTTCGGCTGGTTTTTATCATACAATCTCTCTCGCTCGTCGGGCAGATTGCCGATCTGACAGGCGGTCAAAAAACCGATGACAAACAATGCCAAAAACCATCTCATGTCTGATTCTCCTAAACAAACGCCCGCAACAGCACCGTATACCAAATGAGCGCCACCATACCCACAATGCCAAGACGGGCAAAAAAGCGTAAAATGCCGCTTTTGTTGTAGGAAGCGGAACTGCGCCACACCGCAAACACAATATTCCACGAATAAGCGGCCAATATCAGCAATGACGACACATAGCACAGAGTCCACAAGATACTGAGCTTTGACGAGGTAATAAAATTAAAACGGTAAAAAAAGTATTTGTAGATGCTGTCTCCCTGAAGATAGGTTCCCAGCAGACTGCCGAATGTGCGCACGCAGAGTTTCAGAACCACAAGGCCAAGTACGCCCCATTTCCAAAATGTGGCGGCCAAAGACAGCTCACCATTAAAAAGTTTTGACAACATTCTTCACCTCGCAGCTGTTTGTTTATATAAAAAATAGTATTCCATCTGCGATGATTGGCAAGAAAATTATGCCACTTTCTAACAATTGGCGACATTAACCGCCAAACCGCCCAAAGAAGTCTCCTTATAGCGGCTGCTCATATCCACGCCGGTTGAATACATGGTTTTGATGACGCTGTCCAGACTGACGACATGGCTGCCCTCGCCGCGCATGCCCAAACGGGCGGCATTGACGGCCTTGACTGCGCCCATGGCATTGCGTTCTATGCACGGCACCTGCACCAATCCGCCGACCGGATCGCAGGTCAAACCAAGATTGTGCTCCATGGCAATTTCGGCGGCGTTTTCAATTTGGCGGTTGGTGGCGCCCATGGCTGCGGCAAGTCCGGCCGCCGCCATTGAGCAAGCCACTCCGACCTCTCCCTGACACCCGACTTCGGCGCCGGAAATGGAGGCATTGCTGCGATAAAGGCTGCAAATGGCCGAAGCCGTGGTCAAAAAGCGAATAATTCCCTCTTCTTTTTCATACGGTGCGCGCGAGCCGACAAAACGCTCAAAATATCGCAGCACAGCGGGCAATACGCCAGCCGACCCCATGGTCGGCGCCGTCACAATCTGACCGCCGGCGGCATTTTCTTCGGCCACCGCAAAACCCCACAGATTGAGCCAATCAATAATCATCAGCGAATCCATGCTGTTGTTCAAAAATTTTTCTTGCAACGAAGCATAAATTTCCGAAGCGCGGCGATGGATGTTCAGCCCGCCGGGAAGAATACCGCGGGCTTTAATGCCGCGGTCAATGGAATTTTGCATAATCTGATAAATTTTGAGGATGTAATCCCGCACAACTTTTTCCGAGCGCAAAGCCACTTCATTTTGCAGCACGATGTCCGAAATGCTGAGATGAAGTTTTTCGCACAGCTGCAAAAGCTCTTGGCAGGTATCAAAAGCGTGCGGCACGTTATATGGTTCATGCGGCGCGCGGCGGGCAATTTCATCACGACGCACCACCGTGCCGCCGCCGACCGAAAAATAAACTTCCTCAAGCAAGGTTTGCCCGTTTTCGTCAAAGGCCGCAAACTTCATCCCGTTGGAGTGTTCGGGCAGAAACGTGTCTTTGGCAAATACAATGTCCTGCGTCAGATTAAACGGAATTGCGCATTCTTGCCCCAAATGCAAAATATTGTCGCGTTCAACCGCCGAAACATAGGGCTTTTCAGGGTCGACGGCCTCGGCCTCAAGTCCCATCAGGCCATAGACGATGGCCTTGACCGTACCATGACCGACACCGGTCAGAGCCAAAGAACCGTACAGCGTAACCTGAAGTTTGGCGGTTTGGGCAACGACGCCGCGTTTTTTGAGCTCTTCCCAAAAGCGCTTGGCCGCGCGCATCGGACCGACCGTGTGCGAACTCGACGGCCCGACGCCTATCGAAAAAATTTCAAACAGACTATAGTACATTAAATAAACGCCTCAATCTCAATATAATTTTTAACTCCGAGCTTTTGCAAAACTTCAGCGACATAAATCTGAATTTCTTGCCATTCCGTCCAGCGGTCAATCCATGCCTTGGCTTTTTGCGGCGAGCGCGAAAGCTGAATTTCTATGGTTTCTTGCAAAAGCTTCTCGAGCACCGACGGCATAAGGACAAAATCGACTTCAATCTTGCGATCGGCGTTAAAGCGGATGGCGCCGTGCTCCAGCAAATAGTTAAAGTGAATCAAATCTCCGACGCGGTGGCTTTCTATCGGCTTGGCTTTGCACAACAAGCGCATTACCCAACTGACATATATCTTTTTGAGCATTTTCTCATCAATTACGCCGCTTTTAACATATTGCGGCATCATCGCCATGGAGACAATATCGGCTTTGTTTTCCTCAATGACATGCCGATGAGCGCCAAGCGCGTCTTTGTAGTAGCTGTCCGGCCCCAAAGAATGACCGTTTTCGTGACCGATGACAAATATGTGTTCGGCCTCATGGTCAAAATATTGATGTTGCGCCGGAACCAGCAGCGCGGCCAAAAGCTGTTGATCGCGCTCACGGTCATGGCTCATACGCACCTGCCGGTGATAGACATTGCGCCGACCGCCGCCCATTTTGACTGACGGTTTGTCGTCGTTGGGCAGGTTTTCGGCGGTGGTGATTCCGCCCCGGCATTGGGCAAAGTCTCCGCCCAGTGCCGCCAAATCGACATCGACCATCGTTTGTTTGATTTCATCGCCGCCGGCCACCGACTGCGTATATTTATCAGACAGCGGCATCAGGCGCGCCAATTGCTTCATTTGTTCCTTAAAGGTCAGTAGCAGGGCTGTCCCTTTGGCATTGACAATACCGGCGCGAGCGCCGAGCGTGTCTTTGGCAATCGGCTCAATGCCGGCTTCGGCCAGCAGCGTTTTGAGCTCCGCGTCATCAAAAACCGTCGGAGTCATTTCGTCTTCATAATTTTCGCGGCTGATGGTAAATTCAAGAGGCGTATCCTGCATCTGCGCCCAATGTTTGTCGGCCAAAACATCCATTTCCTGATTGTTTTGCAACAGCGCCTGCGCCTGCCAGCCCAAAAATTCATTAAACAAACCGTTGGTTGAATAGTGCGCCGCCAGTTCAAGCTCATTGGCAATGCGGCCAAACGGCACGGCAAAATACTCGGTATAATCAATCGCCCTTAAGCCGCCCTTGCCGTCACGACGAACCATCGTGCGTGCCGAGAGTATTTGCCGCACTTCTTCGGCGCGACCGGACTTAAGCATTGACTTGAGCGTTTTTTGCAGTTCTTCGGGGGTCATGTCTTCAGGATAAAAATTTTTACCGGGCAACAGCTTGACACCTTCAAAAATCTCAATCGGCTGCTGATCGATACCGTTATACCCGCTTGCCCCGCCAAACGAATCAAACAGGCGCAAAGCCTTGGCTGCATGCGAACTATGAGGCGCCTGCTCCAACAGTTGACGACGCAAAGCGAGATTCAACGGATGATCCTGCTCCATGGCAACATCATTCATCATTTTGACGGCGCGCGCCAGATAGGTCAGAGCCTTTTTGTCGCCTTCCGCCAAAGACTGATAACCGGCAAAGTCTTTGTCAATAAGCGTCACGCGGCGCAAATGACGGGCAAAAACATCATCCAGTTTTTCCTCAGATAGGGCAATTTTATAATTCATCGGGGCTGACCTCCACAGCATGGAAACGATAAATTTTTACGTTCGGCGACCAATAAGACGGACTCAGGCCGGCTTTAATTTTAAGATGATTCAAAAAATCTTTTTTCGCCGGAAGTTCTTTCCAAACCGCCGGCAAAAACAATCCCTGACGATCGCCGTCGCGCAGCACCAAGCCGTCGACATTCGGCGTGATTTGTTTGAGCAAATCTTCTTCATTGTCAAACTCAACCCTCTCAAACGAAGTCAGCAGCGAGATGCTGAACGACGTTTTATCCAGCTCTTCCTGCGTCAGCGGCGGAAAACGCTTGTCTTCTCTGGCCGCGGCATAAGCGTTGGCGGCCAAATCCGAAGCAATGGCCGTTGTCGGCAGCAGTGATCCTATGCAGCCGCGCAAATGGCCGTCTTGTGTCAGCGTCACAAAAGAGGCGCCCTTGTCAAACAAAACGTCGGCATAAGAATTGCGCGCGGGGGCAAAACGTTTGCCTCTGACGGCCTCAACCAGCGCGCGGTTGACAATATCAAACAAAGCTTCGCGATTATGACGGGCAAAATTTTTGAGGTTTTCTGTTTCGGTTTCCAACGGCGACAATTGCGGCTGCGGCATCGGCTCGCCGGCAAATACCCATGAGGCATAACCGACCACGCTGTCGGTTTCACCGGTCACGGTACCGGAATTTGCCATACTCAAGAGTTCCGGCCGCAGACCTTCCTGCCGGGCCAACAGTAAGGCCGTGTTAATGCCAATGGCACCGCAAGACTGATGTTCGGCCAAGGGTTGTCCGGCCGCGACCATTGCGGCGGTTTGGGCATCAACCTGACGGGCTTGTTCGTCCGACAGATAATGCGACAAATCTGCCGAAACTATAAGCAAGGTGTCGTTTTTCCGTAAAAGCGGCCGCAACGCCATGGCCAAATCGGCCGGTTCAATGCGCCCATAGACAATGGGCACGATGCTGAAATTTTTGAGCACTTTTTGCAAAAACGGCAGCTGGACTTCAAGAGCATGCTCGTCTTTGTGAGCTTTGTCGTTATATTCAAAATGCGGATTGACGGCCAATGTTTCGGTAAGTTTTTTATCAGTTTTGACCAATCCCAGCGGCGTGCGGAAATCGCCGGCGGTTGACAACGCCGCGCCCCGCACCGGAACCCGATGCGCCGGCCCGATGATGATTACTTTTTTTATCTCTGCGGCATAGGGCTGCAATTGCTGATACGCTCTTGCCGCCACCATTGCCGAATACATATACCCGGCATGCGGCACAATCATAATATGCGGACGGCGCCCGAGTTTGGGCGGTGTCATCTGCAAATAACCCGTCACGTCTTTTTCCAACTGATAGACATCGGCCGGATAAAACAATCCGGCAACCGCGGCTTCTCTGGTTTTGTTCATGTCGGCATCTCGCAAAGAATAGTCGTTTATCAATTCATGATTAGAAGAAATATAGTTGCGAATATAAAAAAAGTTCAGCAGCGCGACGGCAAGAATCACCACGCCGACAATCAGATAATACGTCAGGCGGCGAGACTCAGGCTCAGATTGATCAGACATCAGGCTTTCTCCTCAAGGAAGAATATGAGATATGGTTTAAGAATTTGCTAAAAGGATATATACCTTTTGGGCGGTTTTCTGTTGTCAACTATTATAATAATATGGAATCGGATTGGCAAGAAACAACTCCGCCTGTGGGCAGATTTATTTCCCGACTTGAAATTTTGCAAATGCGGTTATAAGATGAATTTGAGCTTAGAGCTTGGGAAAGTGAAGGTCCCGATATTTATCAGCGGCGGTGTTGGTTCCGCCTTAAGCATGCCAACACCGTTCTGTTTTTTGCATAGACGAAAAACAGAACGCGATGGCCAGACCATATATGGTGGCCGGTGCAAGTCCGATGATAAATATCATACGGGCGGTTATTGCTGGTAATAACTTCCTTCACAAAGCCCGGCCATCGCCTCTTCCTTTTCTTTTATAATAACCAAATAAAACTAAATTGCAACAAATAAGAACATATACAACTATTAGTTGATATCGATCTAGGATAAATGCGCCCGACAGGCGATTTTGACTGTTTATAAATTTAAAACTCCGGATAACCATCAGCAATAGAATCGGATGCGTATAATCATATACTTTGGCTTTGTTGCACGATTCTTTAAGATGGATTGTTTCGGTCGGTCCACTCCCTCGCAATGACGGGGAAAAAGCTTGTCATTGCGAGACGCCGAAGGCGGCGAAGCAATCCATTTTTATTGGACAGTATTCTAATGTTCCGGTTTTGTTGCTTGATTCCTTAAGATGGATTGCTTCGAAAATCTGCGATTTTCTCGCAATGACATAGGGG
>CANPYJ010000036.1 GCA_947588275.1 uncultured Alphaproteobacteria bacterium
CTTTCCTTGTCATTGCGAGGACACTTGTGTCCGAAGCAATCCATTTTTATTTAATCAGTAACTCCAAACTTCGTCTTCGTTGCAGGATTCTTTAAGATGGGTTGCTTCGTCATTTCGCTTGCGCTCCATTCCTCGCAATGACACAAAAAAAGAATTGTCATTGCGAGCCGCCTCTCTTCTTGTCATTGCGAGCGTAGCGAAGCAATCCATCTTTATCTTGACTGCAAATCAATGTTTGAACTATATAATTATATTAAAAAATTCCCTTTCATATAACGGCAATAGTAATGCAATATTATGTTTATATTCTATTTTCAAAACCTAACGGCACACTTTATGTCGGTGTGACGTCAGATTTAATAAAACGTATTTATGAACATAAAAATAAAACTTTTGGCGGTTTCAGTGCAAAATATGATGTTAACAAGCTTGGATATTATGAAATTCACGGTAGCATAGAAGAAGCCATAAAAAGAGAAAAAGCGCTGAAAGGGTCTTCAAGACAACGTAAAATATCTTTGATTTTAAGTGTTAATCCGACTTGGCAGGATTTAACGGAAACTCTGCTGTAGTTTATTTAATCAGTAACTCCAAACTTCGTCTTTGTGGCAGGATTCTTTAAGATGGATTGCTTCGTTATTTCGCTTGCGCTCCATTCCTCGCAATGACACAAAAAAAGAATTGTCATTGCGAGCCGTCCCTTTCCTTGTCATTGCGAGGACACTTGTGTCCGAAGCAATCCATTTTTATTTAATCAGTAACTCCAAACTTCGTCTTTGTGGCAGGATTCTTTAAGATGGATTGCTTCGTTATTTCGCTTGCGCTCCATTCCTCGCAATGACGCAAGGGATATTGGATTGCTTCGCTACGCTCGCAATGACAGGAAAAAGGGGCAATGACGCAGTATAAAACGTCCCAGACGATTCTCATCAAATAACAATACAACATTGCGAACTTTTTTCCGCCTGCGTACGTTATAATAGGCAAAAGGCTTAACGACAAGGGAGAAAACCATGAAAAAACTTTTGCTTTGCCTGACTGCGTTGTCGATTTTTTGCGCCGCGCCGACCTTTGCTCGTCCGTTTGGTCACGGCGGATATCATCGGCCGGTGCCGGTTGTGGTGCATCATCATAAGCATCATGCCAATGCCGGATTGGCCATAGCTTCCGGCATCATCGGATTTGCCGCCGGTACAATCTTGAGCGCGCCGCTGCGCACCTACAACACCTATACCGTAATCGACGACAACCGCCAATGTTTCGCCGTGGTTTCCAAATCGACCGGAAACATTACTCAACAATGCCTGAGCGGCGACAATCAGGTTTTGTATGTCGAATGACAGCCCTCGGCAGTCATCTGACCGTGGTCCCGCTGACTGTTGGTTCCGCAAACAAAACCGCAGCGGTTTTTCAACCGTTGCGGTTTTGGCGTCTCCGAGAGGACTCGAACCTCCTGCCCACAGTTTAGGAAACTGTTGCTCTATCCTGATGAGCTACGGAGACGTCCCCTTGTTTATACTAAAGTCAGTCCGGTTTGGCAAGAGCCAATTTTTGCAAAAATTTCATCTGTATCTCGCCGAGTTTCAAGACTGAATCGACTTCCACATATTCCCCGTCCGCGTGCATGCCGTCGCCGCTGCCCGAATGCATAATCACCGTCGAACCGCGCGCCGCAAAAGCCCTTGAATCCGTCGCCCCGCCTTCGTATTCAAAACTGAGCGGCCGGCCCAAAATGGCTTCGGCAAACTGTTTGTAGGCCAAAATATACGGGTCGTCCTCGCGCATAACGACCGGTATGGACGATGACACAATCTTATAGGTCACGCCTTCGGGAAGAACGCGCCGCAGATTTTTTTCCAGCTCTTCAACACTGCTGGTTTCGGTAAGCCTGATGTCGCACAGCGCCTCACAGTAGTCACTGATGACATTGGAAACCTTGCCGCCGCCGACAGTGGCCACATGCAGCGTGTCAATCCATTTGTCAGCCGGCACAACGCCGTTCTTGGCAAAATACGGATAAATCTCCCGCAGTTTTCTTACCGCCTCAAACATCAGTTCGTTGGCGTCAACGCCTTCCCACGGCCGCGAACCGTGCGCCGCTGTTCCTTGCGCCGTAAGTTTGACAAAGACCGGATTCTTGCACTTGAGAATCAGTTTGCCGATGTCGCCGCCGACATCGTTGTCCAGCACAATTTTAGCCTTGAGTTGCGGGTGTGCGGCCAAAAAAGCCTCTGTGCCGCGGCTGCCTTTTTCTTCGTCGGATGATAAAATGACGCCGAACTTCAGCGGTAGTTTTTGGGTCAAAACATATTCCATGGAATTGAGCGCCACTGCGGCAAAAGATTTCATGTCCAATGTGCCGCGGCCATACATCAGACCGTCTTTTTGCCGCGGCTCAAACATCTCGTCGTCGGCGGCCACCACGTCAATATGACCAAGAATAAGGGCGTCAAAGTCCGTCGCCTCGGTGTTGCGAATAAAAATGACCGGCGCTCCTTCAATCTGCCGAAAAACGTCAATTTTGGCGTCACTGCCGGCAAACAGCGCCTGAATGTAGACCATCGCTTTGTCGATTTCCGCGGCGTTTCCGGTCTCGGAACGAAAACGAATAAGATCTTGCGCGACTTTGATAATATTCATAAAAAAATCCTTTTCTTTTTACAATTTATTCACTTAATGCCGTCATAATAAGGCTAATAGCATAAAAAAAGATTAAAAAGAGGAAAAAGATGAAACTGTTTGCCGCCATATTGGCCGCGTTGGCCTTGAATATCGGTGCCGCCGCCGCACAGGATATGCCCGAAGAGGGCGAAACCGGATTGGCGCTGCCGCGATTCGTATCGTTGCGTTCCAATCATATCAATGCCCGTTCCGGTCCCGGCGCCCGTTATCCGATAGAGTGGGTTTATATGCAAAAATCCGCTCCGGTGGAAATTGTGTCGGAGTTTGAATTGTGGCGCAAAATCAAAGATTGGCAGGGCTCTGAAAGCTGGGTGCACAAGTCCATGCTCTCGGGCAAACGTTTTGTCAAGGTCATTACCCCGGGTGAAAATAATCTCTATGCCAAGGACGACCTAAAGGCCAAAGTCATTGCCAAAGTTGAGGACGAAGTTGTCGGCGAAGTCAAAAAATGTCCGGTCAACAGCGCTTTTTGTCTGGTTCGGTTTGAACCGACCGAAGGCTGGATTCTGCGCCAAAACCTCTATGGCATTTATCCGAACGAGATTATTGACTGATCAGATGTTCGCATAAAATTTTGCATCCCAGAGCAATCAGAATCAATCCTGAGGCCGTTTCAAGCTTTTGCAGCGAAAAATTCTTAAACAGTCGGCAAAGGCTGAAGGCCGCCAAGGCCAAAACAAAAGTCGTGCCGCCGATAATCAGCGCGCTGACCAGCAGCGGTTCGCCCATGACATAGAGCATGCTGCCGCTGACAAAAGCGTCAATCGAAGTCGCCACGCCGATGAGCAGCAAGGTGTCCAAGGTCAGTTCGGGCATTGCCGGCGGTTCGTCATCGCCGCGTCTGGCGTCAGCCATCACTTTGATGCCCAATATCAAAAAAATGGCAAAGGCAAGCCAATGGTCGATTTGGGCAATCAGACCATAGACCGATTGCGCCGCAAACCAACCTAATATCGGCATAATAAATTGTCCGGCGCCGGTCGTCAGGGCAATCTTTAATGCGGCAATCGTCCGCCGATTCTGAATAATCAACCCATATGAAAACGCCGCCACGATTGCATCCGCCGACAGCGCTGCCGCCAAAGCCCAAACTTCTAAAGACGTCATTTTATACTTCCTGTTGTGTTTTTTTTATTTTTGGTTACAATGCCCGTCGGGGAGCACTAAAATATGGCTGATTATACCGAAGATTATTTATTAGGCAAGAGGATAAAAATTTTGCAACCGCAAAACGGCTATCGCGCCGCGATAGATGCCGTGTTCTTGGCCGCTGCAGGACAACAAATCGGCGCCGGCGATACCGTGCTTGACGCCGGTTCCGGAACCGGAGCCGTAAGCCTTTGTCTGGCGGCGCGATTTGTCGACCGAAAACCCGTCATTACCGGTGTGGAAATTCAGCCGGAACTGGCGGCGCTGGCCAATCAAAGCGTGCAACGGAACGGTTTTGACAATGTGCGTTATCTGAATGCCGATTTTTTTGCTTCCGACCTGCCGTTTTGTTCGTTTGACCATGTTTTTTGCAATCCGCCCTATCTGCCTGTCGGCATGCCGGCTTCTCCGCGCCGAAGCAAGGCTGCCGCGCACAATCTGGCGGCGGTCGATTTGTCGGCGTGGATTGAACTGTGCATCAAGATGATGCGCCCCAAAGGCTGTTTTTATATGATTAATCGTGCCGACGCGCTGGCGGAAATTTTGCAGACGCTCAACGGCCGTCTTGGCGAAATTGCGATTATTCCCTTGGCTTCCAAGGCCGGACAACCGGCCAAACGGGTAATTGTGCGGGCACGCAAAGATTCGCGCGCGCCACTCACGCTGTTGCCGCCGTTTGCGGTGCACGAACCCGACGGCCGCTATACGGCTGCGGCCAGAGCCGTTTTGTGCGAAGCTCAAGGGTTATAAATTTATGTTGACATCTTGCCCAAAGCCTTGTATAAAACAGCACAACCCGAGGACCTCGGCACTTTGGCAGAGGCTTTAAATAACGATAATTAACCGGAGAAACAAAATGAAACGCACTTATCAACCCAGCAAATTGGTCAGAAGCCGCCGTCACGGTTTCCGTACCCGTATGGCTACTCTTGGCGGCCGCAAGGTTTTGGCCGCGCGCCGCGCACGGGGACGCAAAAAACTTTCAGCTTAAGTAGATGAAAGTTCTTATCTTAAAAAAAAGAAGAGATTTTATCAGAGCCGCCAAAGGGTACAAATCCATTGTTTCGGGTTTGATTCTGCAGGCGGCTCAAAGTTTGTCCGCACCTCACAAGCCGCTGTCTGACGACATCTGTTATATTGGTTATACTGCCACCAAAAAAATCGGCAAGGCGCACTTGCGCAATCGGGCCAAACGCCGCCTGCGCGCCGCCGCGGCAAAAGTTTTTCCGCAATTTGCGCGGGCCCGGACTGACTATGTGCTGATTGCGCGTTACAACACCGTTGACATCGAGTTTGCCGCTTTGGTTGAAAATCTGCGCCGCGCATTGGAGCGTGTCAATGCCGATATGGCGGCCCATGCCGCAAAGGCAGTATCATGAAACAGCTCTTGATTTGGCTTATTATGGGCTATCAAAAGGGAATTTCGCCGTGGTTGCCGCACGTTTGCCGCTATCGACCCACTTGTTCCGAGTATTTTGTCGAGGCCCTGCGGATTCACGGTCTGTTCAAAGGTACATGGCTTGGCGTGCGGAGGATTTTGCGCTGTCATCCGTGGGGCGGGCAGGGAAACGATCCGGTGCCGCCCAAAAAGTCGGAAAAATGATATAAGTTCTTGCCTTGACGAACAAAATATACTACATATAAGCCAAATAAGATTATCCTCACAAAGCCGAAGGAGGCTGCGCCGTATGAAAGAAGAAATGAAAGGTCTGTACATCGCCATAATTTTGTCGCTGGCGGTTATTTTGGCCACCAATCTGCTGTTTCCCAAAAAACAGGAGGTCGGCGACGTGATTGCCGAATCCATGCCGCCGGCCGCCGAGATTGAGGCCGCCGCGGCACAAACCCCCGCGGTTGACGAACATGCGGTATCGGTGGCCGAAATTTTAGCCGCCGGCCAAAGGGTAAAAATCAACAATCCGGCGGTTGAGGGCTCCATTCTTCGCCGCGGCGCGCAGTTTGACTATTTGCAGCTCAAGCGCTACAAGCAATCGGTAGCCGCCAACAGCGACAACGTGGAGCTCTTGATGCCTGCGCGCAGTGCGACGCCGTATTATGCCGAGTTTGGCTGGCTGCAGCAAAGCGGCAATCTTAAACTTCCGGATTCGTCATGTTTGTGGACACTCAAAGGCGGCGAATTGACCTCGCAGTCGCCGGTGGTGTTGGAGTGGAACAACGGTCAGGGACTGAAATTCGTGCGCAAAATTTCGGTTGACGAGAATTATATGTTTACCATTGAACAAATGGTAGAGAATAACACCGGCCGCGATGTCGAATTGTATCCTTATGGACTGCTCAGCCGCCGAATTCCCAAAGACCGAACTTTTGCGCGCACGGTTCACGAGGGAATGGTCGGCGTTTTGGATTCGACGCTCAAAGAAATAAAATACGACAGTTTTAAAGATGACAAAAAAACGGAAACCTACACCTCTGACGGCGGTTGGATAGGATTTTCCGATCATTATTGGCTGAGCGCCTTGATTCTTGACAACAACACGGAAAGCCGCGTCAAGTTTTCCAAAACTAATGAAGACACCTATCAGGCTGATTACATCGGCCGGCCGCTCAAAATTACCGCCGGCACGGTCGGCACCTCAACCGCGCGTCTGTTTGCCGGTGCCAAAGAAATCCGCCTTCTTGATGCTTATGAGAAAGAACTCGGAATTGCTAAATTTGATTTGGCGGTCGATTTTGGCTGGTATTACTTTTTGACCAAGCCGTTCTTCTATTTTTTGGACTTTCTCTATCGGTTGATTGGCAACATGGGATGGGCAATCCTGCTTTTTGCGGCGCTGTTGCGGCTGGCAATGTTTCCGGTGGCCAACAAATCGTTTGAGAGTATGTCCAAAATGAAAAAAGTGCAGCCCAAAATTCAGGAACTGCAAGAGAAGTTTAAAGACGACAAAGTCAAGCTTCAGACCGAAATGATGAACCTTTATCGCAAAGAAAAAATCAATCCGGCCTCCGGATGTTTGCCGATGTTTATTCAGATTCCGGTGTTTTTCTCCTTGTATAAAGTGCTCAATATTGCCATCGAGATTCGACAGGCGCCGTTTGTCGGTTGGATAAAAGACCTTTCGGAACCCGATCCGTTGACGGTTTCGGTGATTACGCATCTGCCGCTGCCGGCGTTTTTGGACATCGGCGTTTGGCCGATATTGATGGGACTGACCATGTATTTGCAGCAAAAGCTTAATCCCAAGCCGGCCAATAAAGATCAGGCGCGGATGTTTGCCCTGATGCCGCTGTTGTTTATGTTCATGCTGGGGCATTTTGCTTCCGGATTGGTCATCTACTGGACTCTGAGCAATATTCTCTCAATAGCCCAACAGCGGGTAATCATGAAAAAAATGGGAGTAGACTGATGGATTTTGCGCCACAGGACTTTTCGGCAGAGCAGATTAAAACGGCGCAAAAATTGTTTGATTCCGAATGTCGTTTTGTTTTGGGTGTGGCGCAGTTGTCGCAGCTGCCGCTTTCGGCGCTGCCGGAAGCGGCTTTTGCCGGCCGCTCGAATGTCGGCAAATCCAGCCTTATAAATGCTCTGTGCAGGCAAAAAGGCTTGGCCAAAACGTCAAACACTCCGGGGCGCACGCAGCAGCTGAATTTTTTTAATTTGGCCGATTGTCTTCATTTGGTGGATTTGCCCGGCTATGGTTATGCCGAGGCGCCTGACGGAACAGTCAAACAATGGCAAAAAGTAATATTTGCCTACCTTCAGGGAAGAGTAAACCTCAAGCGAGTTTTTCTGTTGATTGATTCGCGCCGCGGAATCAAGAAAGTTGATTTGGAAGTTATGGAAATGCTGGATAAAGCCGCTGTCACTTATCAGATTGTGCTGACCAAAAGCGACAAAATTTCGGCCGTCGCGCTTCAAAAAATCAAGTCGGAGGCGGAAACCGAGTGTGCCAAACATTCCGCCGCCTATATAAAAGTGCTGGCAACCAGTTCCGAAAAGAAACTCGGCCTTGAAGAACTGCGCGCCGAAATCGCCTCGCTGGCCTGACAAAACAAAAAAGCCCAAAAAAAGCCGTCCGGTGCGGACGGCTTTGCTGTTATTTACCGCTTTTTATGCGGTCAATAAGCTCTTTAACAGACGGAATACCGTTGCGATACAGCGGATCTGTTGCAAACCGATAAACCTGATGACCGGCAAACAGCAGATTGTCGACAATGCTGCCGTTGTGGCTGACGTCGTAAAGCGTTTTATGAATGCAATACGAACGCGGATCAGGCAGACGGCCGCTGGAACCTTTGGCTTGCGACCAAGACGAAAACTGACACTGCGACAGACATCCGACGCAGTTTTTGCGGTCTTCTTTCATCTGAATCCACTCATCGGGAGTCAAAAAGACAACCGTGTTGTCGGGTGTTTCCTTAATTTCGGTATGTCCGGACGCAATTTGCTGCCGTGCTTTTTCGACATCGGCTTCGCAAATGAACAAAGTTTTTGTTTCCGAAACTTTCAGCGGGTGCGAATATTCGGCGTCCGATTGGGTCTTAAACGCCACTTCTCCCTGTTTGCGCTCAATCAGGCGCTGCAAAAAGGTATTTTTGATTGCCGAGGAAAAGAAACCGGTCGGGCTGAATTTCTGCAAGATGACATCGCCTTTTTTCAGGCTCATCATCAGGCGTTTCCACGCATCGCTGATGGGACTTTCCTTGGTAATCATCGGCCGTGTGCCGAACTGAAAAGCGATTTTGCCGATGTCCGGATTGTCGATATAGTCCTGCCAGTCTTCCAAAGCCCAGATTCCGCCGGCCAAAATAATCGGCTTTTCGTTCAGTCCCAGAGAATTCATCAGCCGCCGCAAATCAACCAGACGCTGATAAGGCGTTTGCGGCTGATTGGGATCTTCGGCATTGGAAAGTCCGTTGTGTCCGCCGGCCAGCCACGGGTCTTCATAAACCACACCGCCCAAATATTCCACAAAACGATTGTAAGCGCGTTTCCACAAAATCTGAAAAGCCCGCGCCGAAGAAACGATAGGATAGTAATAAACGCCGAAT
The DNA here is from genome assembly GCA_947588275.1 of uncultured Alphaproteobacteria bacterium. Taxonomy (GTDB): domain Bacteria; phylum Pseudomonadota; class Alphaproteobacteria; order RF32; family CAG-239; genus CAZU01. The sequence goes on from CANPYJ010000036.1 coordinate 8,842, forward strand.
TTTGAGGCAATCTCGCCCAAATTATACGGCAGTCCGGCGCCGCAGGTCACGCCGTTGATGAGGCCGCGGGCTTTTTCCAACACGCCGTTCAAAATCTGTTGCGAGCCGGCCAATTCCCATAGCATATTCAGGTGGATTCGCCCTTGT
>CANPYJ010000037.1 GCA_947588275.1 uncultured Alphaproteobacteria bacterium
CGCGAATTACGCAATTCAATAACTTCTTGAATCGCATCAAAGTGAATTTTTTTCATGTCCGTTAATTTTACGGAAGTGCATCCGTATAAATTAAATTCGCACAGCGCAACAATTAAATCGGCAATCTCACTTTTCTTGTAGTTATGCACAGCGGCCAAAAAGCCGGCGGTATCAAGCAAAATAGTTGTCTTTTTTTCCATACTAGACTCCTTTTGCTTCATCCACACTTTTAATCCTGATAACACCTTGGACCCAACGCAGAGCTAAAACTGCGCGGTGGTATTCTTTCGTTTTTTCTCTGTGCTTGAGCGTATGCGCGATTACTTCTTCCTTCAGCTGTGCTTCGAAGTCACGCAACTGAGGGAAAGAAAGAGCAATCATGCTTTCTACCGGGATTGTTTGAATTATTTCATAAACACTTTTTGTATGCTTAACCATTTTTTTCTCCTTTTGCTATGGTTGATACAAAAGGTAAAAATCCCGGATGTCGGAAAATCCCCTCAAAAAAATCAATTTTTTTTATTTTTGGTTTTTCGTCTTATTTTCTCCCTGATATTTCCTAAAACATTTTTTGATACATGTGCTTTAGATGTTGCCTCATCATTTGTAAAACCAAATAAAATGAGTCTTATAAATTGCCATTCTTTATCTGAAACAATTGATTTTAATTCTCTGATTGAAATTTCATTTTCCAATGTGCTTAATGAAAAATCAGAAGCAGGTTCAAAACCTTCTTCCACGCACATACTATTCAATGATTCGGTAACGAAAAAACCCGATTGCAACTGTCGCAACCGGGTTCTTAGAATTTGCTGTGCTTTTGTTTTTATTGATACAAATAAGTAATCATCAGGGACATCTTTCTTACGATAAAATCGCTCTAAATAAAAGAGGACTAAATCTTGAATTAAGTCCTCTCGTTCCTGATAACTAAAAAGTCCTGTTGAAAAAATATATCGCAAATGAATCTTGATATATGTTACTACCTTAGGCGGTAGTTCATAAAATAAATTTCGTTTCATATTTAACCTTTTGTTAATAACTTATACAAAAGGCTATATACTCATAAGTTTAATTTCTTGCAATGATTGGTTGAATTTGAAAGATCAGAGACTATCTACTTTAAATTTAAATAAAATAGATAAAGCATAATTATACAAAGCCTAATTCGCGTTTTTGTTCCTCCCAAGAGTAAGGAAACCGTTCACGCAGTAGTTTGCGTAAGTTTAATAGCTTAGGCTGTGTGCCGTTGATTATTGCCATGATGATATCCGGGGCAAGCGTTGTCAGGCGAATGATTTGCCCCATATACCCGCGGTCTATATTTTCCCTCCTTGCTAATTCTGTCACGGATAAATGTTTTTCTTCCATGATTTGTTTCCAATAAAATGCCAGTGTAACAGCATTAAAAAGTTTTTCATCACGATGAGGAGTTATTCTTTCCACAGAAGCCGGCTCAACAATAACTGTGCGACCGCGCTTTTGGCCAAACCGCACCGGATATTTTAATTCCAAAATCTTATTATTAAAGGCTGGATCAGGTTTTACCAAACTGCTTTCATACAAAGTTGCCGCAAACGGTTGCAATTTAATTTCAATGTGATCATGGCAAATAATTACTTTTCTAACTAGTTCTGATATAAAATTGTGTATGGTTCTAGGCTCAAAATATTTAATGGCATCACCTATATCACTGATAATTTTATGAATGTCAGCCGCGTTGCAATTATGTCCTTGATTTTCAAATTCTTTTAATAATCCCTGCTGAAATTCAGGAGCCTGAAATATACTTTTGATTTTATCAATAACAAATGATTCAATTTCTCCGGCAGGAATGCTTCCAACCTTGCAATGTGCAATTTTTGCACCTTCCTTTACCGTCTTCAGTGGTGTGTAATATTCGTAATACTTATTTCCATGTTTACTGCGCGTTGGGGTCATAGCACCGCAACATTCGCATTCTATCAATCCTTTTAATAAGGAATGCTTGATGACACGCGATGGCCGGAATGCTTCACCTAAATTAGCTTTTCGCAGACTTTTGGCTTCGTCCCACAGTGCTTGCGAAATGATTGCTTTGTGCTGGCCGTCATACAATTCACCTTTATAAACAACTTTTCCTAAATAAACCGGATTATTAAGTATGTTGCTGATCATGGCATGATTAAAACTGCCTTTTGAAATATTCTTTCCGGTTTTAGTCATGCGCTCTTTAGGCTTATATCCTTTCTCATTTACATCACGCACTGTCTGAAATTGCGACCCTGTGCGCTTATAATCCTCAAAAATAAAACGCACAATTTCAGCTTCTTCTTTATTAATCACGAGTTTTTTATTTTTAGAATCGTAGCCCAAAGGAAGCGGACCACCGGTCCACATTCCTTTCTTTTTACTGGCCGCAATTTTATCCCGGACACGTTCAGCCCCAAGCTCACGCTCAAATTGTGCAAATGAAAGCAATATATTTAAGGTCAGCTTTCCCATGGAATCACAGGTATTAAAATGTTGCGTTACAGAGACAAATGAACAACAGTGTTTTTCAAAAATCTTCACTAACTGAGCAAAATCCAATAAAGAGCGGGTTAGACGATCGATTTTATAAACAACGATCATATCAACTTTACCGGCCTCTACATCTGATAATAATTGTTTCAGGGCAGGCCTTTTAAGGCTTCCTCCGCTAAAACCTCCGTCATCATAATGTTCCGGCAGGATAACCCAACCTTGGTGTTTCATGCTTCTAATATAATTTTCACCGGCTTCGCGTTGGGCTTCCAAGGTATTGAATTCTTTTTCGAGACCTTCATCTGTTGATTTACGTGTATATATTGCACATCTGATAGGGCTAAAACTTTCCATTGGTTTCTCCTTTATTTTTCTTGCTTATCTAAACCAAAAAAATATCGTCCGGATATTTTGCGGCCGGTTATTTTCTTTGCCACCGCAGATAAGGTTTGATATTTCATGCCATTAAATTCAAACCCATCGGGCAGAACCACAACAACATGATCAACACCTAAATACTCACGGACAATTCGTGTCCCTGTCGGCGGCAAATTATTATGTGACCTAGACGGAACATGCATATTAGCTATGACCTGTTGCTGATGACTTGAAAGTCCTCCATAGGCAAGTTCCTGTATCCGGTAGGCCAGCCTCGAAATATAGAATTCTTTATTTTTGGATATAGGCGGCGTATCAAAATACTTTTGCCACATTTCTTGCAACTGGGTAAGCGACTGTCTTTCTAAAAGTGCTACTTGCATTGCTACTTGCATTCTTGACCTCCATTATTAAGACGTTCTTCGTTATCAACACGATACATGCTTGGAAATGAAAGATTATCCAGTCTTTTCTGCGCTAATTCGCCACTTTCTTTCATTTTTAAATATTTAAGTAAGTCTGGCATTATAATTTTAATTAACTTTTCTACTTGGGTCATTTTGACCTCCTTTCGAAAGGTAAAAATCCCGGAGACTAAAAAATCCCCTCAAAAAAAATAAAAAAATTTTCAAAAAAAACACGTTGACAGTATATATCATTGATTTAGAACAATAAAAAACATTTGGCGAGTATCCTCACTGAGGGTCACCTTGTTGGATTTGAAACGCAAATAGCACAATAAATTATATAAAGTGAGTAAATTCAATGATTTCTATAGCAAGAGGACAAATTGAAATACCCAAGTGCTCAGGGTATACTTTTTGCGGCAGGTGTATACTTTAAAAGGTGTTACAATCAAAACGACAAACACTATTTATAAAACTTTGAAAAGGGAAATAGTGGCTAGAATTGGGCTTTAAGAGGGTATAAAAAAAGCGGACACTTTTCAGTATCCGTTTTTATTTTTTTATATTGGTCGGATTGACTGGACTCGAACCAGCGACCTCTTCGTCCCGAACGAAGCGTTCTACCAGGCTGAACTACAATCCGTCGGCAGTTGTTTTCTTTTAGCACAAAAAAATATTTTCTCAAGCACTTTTTTTGAAAATTTCAATTTTTTTACCCGCCGCCGCAAAAATCATAAGCACAACCGGCGTTTTGCCCTTGCCAAACAGCGATGTTCATACTAGCCTGAAAAAAACAACAGGAGTTTCCGATGCGAAATAAATTGATTTATTCCATTGCCACCTTTTTTGGCAGCGGTCGTGCGCCGATTGCGCCGGGGACGGCCGGCTCGCTGGCAACCATTCCCTTGGCATTTGTTTTAGCTTATTATTTCGGCATTGTTGGAATCTTTCTCGGCACGCTTGTCGCTTTTGGCTTAGGCATGGCAACGGTGCGCGAAGTCCTCAAGACCAGCCGCCACGACCCGTCTTTTGTCGTTATTGACGAGGTTGCCGGCCAATTGTTGACATTTATTGGTGTTGCCGACGAGCTTCAGTTTGACGGCAACGCGGGATTAACTTACCTGCTTGGATTCATGCTGTTTCGCCTCTTTGACATTACCAAGCCGCAACCGGCCAAATGGGCTGACCAAAAAGTGCGCAACGCTTGGGGAGTAATGCTTGACGACATTTTTGCCGGGCTCTATGCCGCCGTGCTTCTCGGCTTCATTCATTTGTGGATAAACCGATAAATCGAGGAACAAACCCATGCAGGCTGAAAAAATTTGGCTTAAAGCCAAGCATTTTTTTCATTTGATTTCCGAAGACGAATACCGCCGTGCCAAAGTCAAGCTTTTGCCCCACATCAACAAAAGCGAACTTGATGCCGAAATCGATTCGTTCACCGCATTTGGAACCACTGCGGTGCTTGAACCCAAACTTATTGTTTCGCTCACTTCTTTTCCCGAACGCATCAATGAGATTAAATACACGCTTTTTTCTTTGCTGACACAGAGTCTCAAGCCTGACGCCGTCATCTTGTGGTTGGCGCCGGAGCAGTTTCCCCGCCGCGAACAAGACCTGCCGCACGCTGTTCTCAAGCTGCGGCGAAACGGCCTGATTATCAACTGGTGTCAAGATTGGCGCTCGTACAAAAAGCTGGTGCCGACTTTGCTTGAATATCCCGAAGCGACTATCGTTACCGCTGATGACGACATTTATTATCCGCCGATTTGGTTGGAACGCTTGGTCGAGGCCCAAAAGGCCGAACCTCGCGCGATTCACGGTCATCGCGGACATCGTTTGCGCCTAGGCGCAGACAACATGCCCTTGCCTTATAAGAAATGGCAACACCGCATTTCCGGCGGCAAACCTTCGTTTTACAACTTTTTAACCGGCGCCGGCGGTATTTTGTATCCGCCGCACAGTTTAGCGCCCGATGCCGTCAACACCGACTTGTTTCAGGCCTTGGCACCCAATGCAGACGACATTTGGTTTTGGACGGCCGCTCTGTTGGCCGGAACGCCGGTTAACGTGGTCAAAAACAACCTTAAACAGCTGATTTACGTGAACCCTGAACGTGAGCTTAAACTTAACAACGAACTCACGTTAGCCAAACTGAACACGGTTGCCGGACAAAACGACCGCCAATTGCAAAACATTTTTGCGCACTACCCGCAGATTGCCGCACGTTTAAAGCAAAGATTCACCAAATAATAAGATTTTTGTATTATTCTGCCCTAAAAGGGAAAAACATCATGAAACCTATCGGTAAAACATTTTATTACAACCGCCGCAAGCTTGTGCTTTATTTGTTCTTCAACGTTTTTCTGCTGACGCTTGCGGTTCTGTTTACGCTGACCATATTTCCCGAATATCCGGCGGTTTATATTTTTGCCACAGGCAGTTGCCTGCTTTCGGTAGCGGCGGCGCTGATTGTCTGCCTCTTGCCGTTTCCTGCCGCCATTGTCACGCCGCAGGCCCTCAAAATTGACCACAATCAGCCGCTGCCTTGGGAACGAATCACGGCAATCCAAAAGGACACCTTCGGCTGCTGGGGGTTGAAAAAAACAATTTTGCGCCTTAAAACCGTGCCGCTCAAAGGATATCACTACACATTGATGCAGCTGATAAGTGCCCATAGCCGCTTTGGCGCTTTTTCGATTCCGCTTTATGCAATGACCAAAGCCGATGCCAAAGCCATTGAGAAACTCATTCGCAGCCGCATTGTCTCGACCACCGACCTGCGCAAAAAATACCGTCAGACCAACAATATTTAAATTTAAAAATCACTGCTTATATTTGTGGTGGAGGAAACATCATGAGTTTAGCCCAAGCCATTTTTGCCGCCGGCTGTTTTTGGGGTGTACAGGCGGTCTTTGACAGCACGCCCGGCGTCACATCCACCGAAGTCGGCTACATTGGCGGCACCACCGCCGACCCGACCTATCAACAGGTGTGCACCGACCAAACCGGCCACGCCGAAGCCGTGCGAGTAACTTATAATCCGGCACAGATATCTTATGAAACGCTGCTTGACGTCTTTTTTTCCCTGCACGATCCCACGACACTCAATCGCCAAGGAGCCGACATCGGCACCCAATACCGTTCGGCCGTGTTTTATCAAACGCCCGAACAGCAGGCTGCCGCTTTGCAGAAAATTACCGCGTTGGAGCAAGCTCGCATTTATAAAAATCCCATTGTCACCGAAGTTGTACCTGCCGCAAAATTTTATCCGGCCGAAGAATATCATCAAAAATACTTTGCCAAACAAGGTCAGGCGCACAACTGCGGCTTGCAGCGGCCGCAAATATACTTTAGCGACGCCGAATGGAAGCAAAGACTGTCGTCCGAGCAATATCGAATTTTGCGTCAAAAGGGCACCGAAGCACCTTTCAGCGGCCAATACCTCAAGGTTTCCGCCGACGGCACTTTTGTCTGTGCGGCCTGCGGCAATCCGATTTTTGCCACGGTCGACAAATTTGAATCCGGCTGCGGCTGGCCGAGTTTTGACAAAGCTTTGCCGGACAGCGTCCGCCTGCAACCCGACTTTAGCCACGGCATGACGCGCACCGAAGTAGTATGCGGCCGCTGCGGATCGCACTTAGGACATCTGTTTGCCGATGGGCCGACCGCCACCGGCATGCGGTTCTGCATCAATTCGGCCGCCCTGAATTTCAAGAAATCAAACGTTCCTGGCGACTAGCCTGTTTGCCTTGAACAATACCGTTCAACAGCGTCATAATCTTCGGTCCGGTTTTAGTCTTAAAACGTACTTTGGCTTTAAAATGGCACTCAAGTCATTGGGCGAGATAATCATATCCAAATGCGTCTTTTGCAAAAATGCGCGCAGTTTAGGCGTTTCGTCTGTTTTTTCGCCCATCCAGACGAAAAAAAATTCCGTCAAAGTGCTCAAGCTTTTTGTCGTGTATTTCATATTGTGATCCGTAATAAAATTTAAGATTGCATATCACAACATTTTACACAAATCAACAACCTTTTCGCAAAAATTCCCGAACCTGCGGCAAAACACGCTGAGCATCGGCACGCCCCAGTTCATACATTTCTTTCACTTTGTCGAGGTTACGCTCCATTTTAGAAATATTGATTTTGCGGCTCGGACGTATAATCAGCGCCTTGCCCTGAGATTCCATATCGGAAACCAAATCAAGCTCTGAATTGTACATCAGGTGTCGATTGGCCAAGGCCTTCACAAACGCCGGATATTTGCGATATTTAAGACGTGCCGGCCAAATCCAGCGGTTGGCAGGTTTGCGATACCCCTGCGGGCGAGTCAGAACGACCACATTGCGTTCATATCCCAAATCCATAAACGCTTGCAAAGGAATACTGTCGCAAATGCCGCCGTCCAAATATTTTTTGCCGTCAATCTCCACAATCTTTGACACCAAAGGCAGCGAGGCCGACGCACGCAGATAGTCGATATGACGTTTTCTGAGATCCGGACAATAAACATATTCGGCTTGGCCGCTTTCCAAATTAGAACAAGTCACATAAAATTTGCAGCCGGAGCTTTCAAAAGCCTCATGATCAAACGGATCCAACCTTTCCGGCAAATCTTCGTAACAAAACTTGGCATCGACCATATTGCCGCTGAGAATAAGCGAGCGAAAACTCATAAACCGATAGTCATGCCCATATTTAAGATTATAACGAATGCTGCGGCCGACTTGTCCGGCCACATACGAACAACCGTGAATGGCGCCGGCCGAAACCCCGATGACGCCGTCAAAACCGACCCCGTTTTCGCCAAAAACGTCTAACACACCGGCAGTATATATGCCACGCTTGCCGCCGCCTTCAAGAACCAGTCCGGTTGTCATAATTTTCTCCTCCGCTCCCTTATAATCCCCAAATATCTGCCATCGGCACGCCATTAGTTTTGCTGAAAACACCGACCGGAAAAAACTGCCAATACGAAAAACTTTGTGGGGAAAAACAAGCCCCGGTCATGGGTTTTGTTACAGGTTCAAAATTTTTTGTTCTGTTCCCACTTCCACGCCGTGGCCACAATATCCCTAATGTCCGTATAATGCGGCTGCCAGCCCAATATCTCCTTGGCCTTGGCATTGTTGGCAAACAGCCTGTCCGGATCTCCGGCTCGCCGTGCCGCATAGACCAACGGACATTTTCGTCCGTTCACCGCCTCGCAGGCCGCCTTAATCGCCCAGTTGTCGGATTCCGTGCCGCCTGATGTAAAATAAATCTCATTCGGCTCCG
>CANPYJ010000038.1 GCA_947588275.1 uncultured Alphaproteobacteria bacterium
TAAAAGACTTTTCTTTTATTTTAGCAGGATAATAAAAGTATGTCAATTAATTATTTTACACGGCAGACAAAAAACGGATTGCTTCGGGCGCAAGCGTCCTCGCAATAACAATTCTTATCCTGCGTCATTACGAGCGGAGCGAAGCAATCCATCTTAAGGAATCAGCCAATAAAGACAAAGTCCGGAGTTGCTGAATAAATAAAAATGGATTGCTTCGTCACTTCGTTCCTCGCAATGACATAGAGTTGAGTGCTTCGGACGAAAGCGTCCTCGCAATGACCAAGAGAGGACGGACAAGTTCCTCGCAATGACATGGGGTTGTAGATTGCTTCGGATGCCAGCATACTCGCAATGACAATCAGGCGCGTTTCCAAACTGTTCCCTGCGGCGTATCTTCCAACACAATGCCCTGCTCTTTCAGTTCATTGCGAATCCGATCTGCCAAAGCATAATCTTTGTTCTTTTTGGCGGCCGCACGCGCCGCAATTTTGGCTTCTATCTCAGCGCTCTCGTCTGCCTTGCCGCCTTTAAACCAAGTTTCCGGCTCTTGTTCCAAAAGTCCCAACAGCTTGGACGAAGCCAAAAAAACGCCTTTGGCCGCGCTTATCTCATCCGTGGTTTGAGCCTTATTGAGGGCGTTGGCCTGCTCGTGCAAACAGCTCAAGGCCAACGGCGTGTTCAAATCGTCAGCCAAAGCCTCCATTACCTGTCGGCTCGGCTCTACCGGCGCCGCCCTGACATCGGCCACGCGCAACAACGCATTATAAAACTTGTCCAAGGTGGCCTTGGCCTGCGCCAGTCCCTCAAACGTAAAGTTAAACGGCTGATGATAGTGCGTGGTCAAAAACAGCAGGCGCAAAGCCTCGGCCGGAGCTTTGTCCAAAACCTCGTCAATGGTATAAAAATTGCCCAGAGACTTGCTCATTTTGACACCGTCAACCATCAGCATTCCGCCGTGAACCCAATAGTTGGCAAAAGTGCTGTTCGGAAACGCGCACAGCGACTGTGCACACTCGTTTTCATGGTGCGGAAAAATCAAATCGGAACCGCCGCCGTGAATGTCAAAACTTGTGCCGAGCAATTTGGAACTCATGGCCGAGCACTCCAAATGCCACCCCGGGCGGCCAAATCCCCACGGACTGTCCCAGCCGGGCTGATCGGCCTCTGAGGGTTTCCATAAGACAAAATCAGCCGGATTTCTCTTGTAGTCGGCCACCTCAACCCGCGCACCGGCGAGCATCTCTTTCATGGAACGACCGGAAAGACGGCCATACTCCGGCATGGAGTCGACATCAAACAACACATGCCCGGCCGCTTCGTATGCATGACCGTTTTGGAGCAGAAGTTTGACAAGCTCTATCATCTCGGCGATGTATTCGGTGGCACGCGGACGAACCGGCGGCAAAACGTTGAGTTTTTGCATATCGTCGACATACCATTGGTAAGTTTGCTCGGTAATCTCGCGAATCGGTTTTCCGGTCTCTTTGTGCTTGTTTAAAATTTTGTCGTCGACATCGGTGATGTTGGAAACATAAGTTACATGCTCGGCGCCGTAAACCTGACACAGCAGGCGATACAACACGTCAAACACGACCGGCGTCTTGGCATTGCCTAAATGTGCGCGATCGTAGACCGTGGGCCCGCAGACGTACATCCGCACATTGGCGGCGTCTATCGGCACAAAATCTTGTTTGCGACGAGTCATCGTATTAAACAGCGAAATTTTGACCATGGCACACCTCTTGTTTAAGCTTCTTCACCCAAAAGCCGGCGACGCGCCCGATCGGCGCTAATCAGCGGCAGCAAAATTTTGAGTTCGGGCCCCTCTGCGGCGGCCGTAAGCGCCATGCGCAGCGGGTGATACAAATCTTTGCCGTTTTTGCCGCTGAGTTTCTTGACTTCGGCAATCCACGCGCCGAAAGTTTCGGTCGTCCACGGCTCCGGAGGCAAAACCGCGGCCGCGGTCGCGGTCAGCGCCGCGTCTTCAACAATTGGTTTAAGTTTTTGACAGCAAATTTTTTGCCATTGTTCGGCATCGGCCACAAGGTTCAAATTGCCGCGCACCGCCTGCCAAAAACCCTCGTCCGCGTTAATGCGCCCCCGTACAAGCTCGTAGGGCATGTTGCGCACAAAATGCGTGTTAAACGCGCGCAGTTCGTCAACATCAAATTTGGGCTGGGCGCGTCCAAGTTTGCTCAAATCCAGCGAAGCGGCCAATTCGTCAAGACTGTAAAACGGCGTCACCGGCTCCGAAGTTCCGAGTTTGGCCAAAAACGAACTGATGGCCAAGGCCTCTATCCCTTCGGCGCGCAGCTCGCGCACGCCAAGCGAACCCAAGCGTTTTGACAGCTTGCCTTCGGCACCGGTCAAAAGCGGCAAATGCGCAAAGGCCGGAATCTTGGCGCCAAGCGCTTCAAACATCTGAATTTGCAGCGCCGTATTGGTTACATGGTCTTCGCCGCGTATAATGTGGGTGATGCCAAAGTCGGCATCGTCTATGACCGACGGCAGATGATACAAATACGAGCCGTCTTCGCGAATGATGACCGGATCGGCCAAATTGGAAGCGTCGTAACGGCAGACCCCGCGCACCATATCGGTCCATTCAATTGTCCCCGGCTGCAATTTGAAACGATAGTGCGGCCGCCGACCTTCCGCCTTATAAGCCGCAATCTGCTCAGCGGACAAGGCCAGCGCGCCACGGTCGTAAATCGGCGGCAAACCGCGGCTCATCAGGCGTTTGCGCATAACTTCGAGTTCTTCGGCCGTTTCATAACAGGCATAAATCCGGCCTTTTTGCTTTAGGTCTTCCACTACCTGATTATACCGCTCAATGCGCGCCGACTGGCGGGCCTCTTCATCCCAAACGAGCCCCATCCAACGCAAAACCTCGCGCAGGGAGTCTTCATATTCTTTTTTGGAACGCAGAGTGTCGGTGTCGTCGATGCGCAACATAAACCGCCCTCCGAGTTTGCGGGCCAAAAGCCAGTTGAACACTGCGGTGCGGGTGTTGCCGATGTGCATGTAGCCGGTGGGCGACGGCGCAAAACGAACCTTTATATCAGCCATTAATTTCTGCCTGTTTTCAAGTTATTCACATATAAACTTTTTGCATCTTACAGACATCAATCCGAATTTTCAAGGGAATTTTGCGTGTGCGACAGAATCTCGGCGCTATGCTTTTCGGCCGATTGCACCATGGTTTCAAAATCTTCGATAAACCAGCCCATATCGCCATCGTCGGCGGCAATCAGTTCATAAAACCTGCTGCGGTAAGACAATATCAGGCTGCTCTCGGCCAATTTGATGTCTGCCAGCTTGATGCCGTCGGCCGTTTCGCGCAAACGAAACTGCAACACAAAATCCTGAGGCGGATTGTTCGGATTGAGCCGCACATGAACCACAGCCGTAACGACGGTGTCGTTTTTTTCGACAACGGCAGCACCGACTTCATAGCTCAAATCATTCACAAAATCCAACGGAAAGGTCTTGTACAATGCCAAAGCATAGCGCCGAAACAAAGCTTGATAAACAGCTTGCTGTTCGGCGCTCATCTCACGCCAAAATCTCCCGACGACAAACCGCGCGACATAAGGCAAATCGATAAACTTTTCAAGCAAAACATCCAACTTCGCATAACGTTTGACCATATCGGCCTCGCGAAACGTCTCAAGAAGCAAACGACCGTTGTCTTCCGCCCAAGCCTTTGCCTGAGGTGCGCTGATCGCCGCCCGCGCCTCGGCCGTCAGACATATTAACAACATCAATACGCTGATAACTCGCAAAAAAAGATTACTTTTCATAAAATTTTGCCTTATAGTTCTCTTTGAAAGGCATTTTAGCACAAATTGGTTAACAAAATGAAACTCAAATACATTTTTGCACTGCTGCCGGTTTTGTTCGGAGCAGCTGAGGTTCACGCCGAAAACGCCGGTCTGCGTTATATCAACCGCCGCGGCTATGTCTCCTGCGGCACCAATCTGGACGACAAGTCTTTGGCTTATCGCGACGAAGACGGCATTTGGCAGGGTTTTGACGCCGATATCTGCCGTGCGTTTGCATTTGCGATTTTCGGTGATGGCGAAAGTTTTCAGCTTAAAAACGTGGCGCCCGACCAAATGACCGCCGCCATCCGCAACAATCAGGCGGACATTATCCTAAGCGTTCCCGCCTTGTCGGCCAAAGAGGAACTGAACTCGCCGGGAACCGCCATTGATGTGCTTTATTACGACAAACAGATGTTTGCCCTGAAAGGCTCGACGAACGCCGATTCTATGGAAAAATTCAAGGGAGCCAAAGTTTGCGTGACCACCAAAGCTGCCGATTTGCAGCCTCTGAAAGAATACAGTCAAAAGTATAATCTGGAGTTCAACATTATCAAATTTGCCGACTTCGCCGCCGCCAAACAAGCTTTTTATCTGAACCGCTGCGAACTCTTGACAGCCGGCGAAGTTTCGCTCAAATCCATGATTGCCAATCCGATTAACCAAAAGACTCAAATCACCGTCTTGCCCGAGGTTATTGCCTGGCGACCGATTTATGCCTATACCGACATCGAAAACAGAACCTTGCAGATTATCGGCAAATGGATTTTTAACGCCCTCAAACTGGCGGAAGAAAACGGTATGACGCGGCAAAACATTCAGATTTTTGCCGCCGAACGCGCTTTGGCAATCCAAAATCTGCTGGGTGCCAAACCGGAATTGTGGCAATCCATGGGATTGCAGCCCGACTGGGTCAATAAGGCGGTGGAACTCCTCGGCAACTGGGGCGAAATCTTTGAACGCGGCCTTGGCAGTGAATCAAAGCTCAACATCAAACGCGACCAAAATAACCTGATACAAAACGGCGGTTTTATGCTTACTCAGCCTTTTGTCTAAGGCGTGCGCGAATAAACTGTGCGGCCTGCGCCAACGCTTCCGGCGTCAGCCGATGTCCTTCGCCGTTCAGCTGCGCGGTTTTGACCGGACAGCCGATGCGCCGCAGCTCGACGGCCGTGAACTCCAGCGAGGCCGGCCGCACGTATTTGTCGGCGGTGCCGTGCAGCAAAAATGCCGCCGGATGTTGGCGTGCGTTTTTTTCCAAATATTTATAGCCGGCAATTATGCCGCTGAAACTTATCAGCCCGCCGATTTTTTGCGGACACATCAGCCCGCTCCATATCGCCTGCATGGCACCTTGAGAGAAACCGCACAAAAACATATCTTTATAATCCAGATTGTACTCAGCCAGCGTTTGTTCCAAATAAGGCTGCAAAAAAGCGTCGGTTTCTGCCAAACCGGACGTCATCCGATTATAAAAGCTTACAAACTCTTCCATTGAGTCAACGGTGCGCCGCTTGGATTCGGGATCAAAACGATGCATCGAATACCATTGGCGCAAATGAGTTCCGGTCTCACACGGAAACGGCGACTGCGGAATATGAACGGCAAAATCCGGCAGCCTGTCACAAAACTCCCGAAGCCTGCCGTCAATCGCATCGGCACTGTCAAGATAACCGTGCAAAAAAACGGCTATTCTTTTGGGATGCCCGTTGACATGGACGATTTCTTCACGAATCATTAACGCAAACTTTCCTGTTGGTGCATATTTTTGATAAACGAAATGTTTAAATAAATCGTAAATCAGTCTAGCTATATTGCACTTTGGAAATAATGTTTTCGATTTCATCTAACGCCTGCTGCGGCGCGGCATTAAAATTGATATGAAAATCGTTTTCGGTAACGCAGTCTTGAACGGTGTTTTGATAGCGGCAATACGGCGTGGTAAACCATTTGACATATTCGCTGCTGTCATCTATGTGCATATTAATCCCCTCAATACTGCAATATTCGGCTTTGGCACTGTCCCACAGGCGGTCGGGAACTTTGTATTCGCCGTTGTCAAAATAAGTGACTTGCCCGCGTGCGTCATAATAATCTAAAACCGCAAAAAT
>CANPYJ010000039.1 GCA_947588275.1 uncultured Alphaproteobacteria bacterium
TGGCGCTCAAGGCTTCTTGCGCCTGTTTCAAATAAGCCAAAGCCCGAGTCGAATCTCCTCGTTCGGCTTCCATTTTTCCGAGTCGAATAAGCGATTCGCCATAAGTATTTTGAGCATAATCCAATGATTTTGTAAGTTCGGCCGCCGCCGACAAAACTTTTTCGGCATACGTGCAGTCGTCAAGGCTCATGGCCAACTCGCCCAAACGCACCAGCACAAAAGCTTCACCTTCGGCGTCTTGCCGTTCATGATACAGTCCGGCCGCTTTTTCATAGGCTTGTCGCGCTTCGTCATAATTGCCGGCATGCCAAAAATCATCCCCTTGCTGAAAGACCCGCGAGGCTTCAGTCACAAACTTTCCGTCAATAGTTCTAGGCATTGCAGATTCTCCTTTGACAACCGCATTATAAACATATATATTGCTTATTGTAAAAAAATACAAGAAGATTAGTTATGGATGATATTTTTGAGTTGAGTTCTTCGGCCGCGCCGGTATTTGACAATACCGCAGCGCTTATGCCTGCCTGCCCGTGGCTTGACGTTCTCAACCCGGAGCAAAGACTTGCGGTAGAGACAACGGAGGGACCCGTCCTGGTATTGTCCGGCGCCGGCACCGGCAAAACCAAAGTTCTGACCACACGGCTGGCCTATATTTTGGCACAGCGCAAAGCCGCGCCGTGGGAATGTTTGGTTGTCACCTTTACCAACCGCGCCGCGCGCGAGATGCGCGAGCGCGTCGAACAACTTATCGGCGGTGCGGTCAATTCGGTCTGGCTTGGCACTTTTCACAGCATTTGCGTCAAAATTCTGCGTGCTCACGCCGAGTTGGTGGGTCTTCGTTCCAACTTCACCATTCTGGACGAAGATGATCAAAAACGCCTGCTTAAACAAATTATCGAGGCAGAATCGATCGACGCCGAAAAATATCCGCCGCAGGCCGTCCTTGACAAAATCTGCCGTTGGAAAGACAAGGGCCTGACTGCGGATAAGCTCAGCGACGAATACAAAAACAACGTCACCTTGCACCTTTATCGACTCTATCAGCAGCGCTTGCTGGAACTCAACTGTGTGGATTTTGGCGACATCATTCTCCACACGCTTCAAATCCTGATGTCTGACCAAGAAGTTCTGACCAAATATCAGCAGCGGTTCAAATATATCATGGTCGACGAATATCAAGACACCAACGTCAGCCAATATCTGCTTATCCGCCTGCTCACGCAAATCCACCGCAATCTTTGCTGTGTGGGTGATGATGACCAGTCTATTTATTCTTGGCGCGGTGCCGAAATCGAAAACATTCTGCGTTTTAACAAAGATTTTGCCGATGCCCGCATCATCCGACTGGAACGCAACTATCGCTCCACCGCCAACATCTTGGCCGCGGCCTCTTGCCTCATCAGCCACAATTCCGGCCGTTTGGGCAAGACTCTCAAAGTGGCCGAAGCCTCTCCGGCTCTGCAAAACGACAACAGCAAAATCAAAATCATCAGCACCTATAACGGCGAAGAAGAAGCCTCCTGGGTGGCCGAAGAAATTTCCAATCTATGCCGCCGCGGACTGACATATTCGCAAATGGCGGTTCTTGTGCGAACTGCCGTTCAAACCCGCGCTTTTGAAGAAAAATTTATTGCCGAAGCCATACCCTATCAGGTCATCGGCGGCCTCAAATTCTATGAACGCGCCGAAATCCGAGACGCTTTGGCTTATTTTCGAGTGATTCTGCAACCTGATGACAATATGGCGTTGGAACGCATCATCAACAAGCCGGCTCGCGGCATCGGCGCCAAATCTCTGGCCAAATTTCAGGCCGAAGCACGCCAACGGCATTGCTCGCTTTATCAGGCGGTGCGACAAATGCTTGATGACGGCTTATTGAGCGGCAAAATCAAAACCGCGCTTGAAACTTTGTGGCAGAACTTTGCCGAGTGGCGGCGCATTCTGCCCGCAATCACTCCGGACGAACTGGCCGAGCAGGTTTTGGAAGACAGCGGCTATATGGAAATGCTCCGGCAGGACCAATCCGCCGAAGCTCCGGGACGTTTGGAAAACCTCAAGGAACTGATTGGCGTTATGTCAGATCAAAACAACTACCCCTCTTTGTCCGAATTCATGGAACACGTCAGTCTGGTCATGGACAAAGACGATGTAACGTCTGACAACAAAATTATGCTGATTACCCTGCACTCGGCCAAAGGACTTGAATTTGACGTGGTCTTTCTGCCCGGATGGGAAGAAGGCCTGTTTCCGCTCCAACGCAGTTTGGAAGAAGGCGGCGACACGGCGTTGGAAGAAGAACGCCGCCTGGCATATGTTGCCATCACCCGTGCCAAACAGCGGCTTTATATTCTTATGGCGTACAACCGCCGGGTTTACGGCCAATGGCAAAATAACCTGCCGTCGCGCTTTATCAACGAACTCCCCCCTGCCAATATCGAGCTTTGCAACTGCTGCTCCGGTTATTTTGGCGGCAACACGTACAACTATGAGACGTCGTCAAACAACTTCGGACGCGACTCACAACCAACTGAGGAGACATACAACAATGGCAGAAGTCGCTATAGCAACCTTCATTTCCGCGATAGTCATCGCGCTTCTGGTTCAAATGTAATCGGTACCAGAGTACACCATGACACCTTCGGCTACGGCAAAGTCATAGCTGCCGAAGGCAACGTATTTCAAGTCTGCTTTGACAATGGAGCCGTCAAAAAACTTATGGGCTCATATCTCACCAAAATTTAACCAGACAAAAAGGCTGTAACGGACAAACCGTCCGAATGTTGCATAAACTACAAATCAAACAATTCGGCATAGGCCAACGATAGACCGACCAAAAAGTTGCTGCCTTTCTTATCGGCCTCACGGGCTTTAGCCTCAAAATAAGTAACATAAGGCGCAATGCTGACCTGCCCCGCAACCGCCACGTCCATGCGAGCTGTCACGTTATATTCATAGTCGAAATCGGTGCCTTCATAGCGGCTGAAATAAACGTAGTCACGGAAATATGTATCCAGCTGAAACTTCACCCCTTCGCGCAACGGATATTCGGCTTTGAGCCCGACTTCATAAGCCGATTTTTTAATGTCGTCGCTGTAAGTCAAATCCCATTCCTGAACACCGGCGGCATACAATTCCTTGATATATTCGCCGTTAAACAACTTTAGACCGGCCATACCGCGGAACGTCTTGGTTCTCGGAGCATCGTCGTTGGGCGTAAATTCGGTCTGATATCCCAGACTGGCAAAAGGCCCGACATCTGCCTCGTGATATTTCCACATTTTGTCATTATATTCGGTTGTAAGCAAAATTTTATCGGCATTTTCGGTGGTGTTGGTTTGGCCATCTGCCGGTTTAACTCTGGTTTCGCCATATTCCATCAACAGCTTATTGCTCCACAAGCCGCCTTCGGTTTCGCGGTCAAGCGAAAAATCAAACACGCCCTTAATCAGGCTCTCGCTGTCCGAACTAAGCTTAGCGTTAGGCGAATTCTGATATTCTTTGGCATTGGAAACGCTGGTATTTGAAAGTTCAACTGCCACTCGCTTAAAGTTGGCCTTCCATTGCGCGCCTTTTTCTTCGGTTGTCGGCGCTTCTTCAGCCTGAACGGCCAACGGCGCAAGGCTCAAAGCGGCGGCCGTTAATAACAAATATTTGTTCATCCGTCAAATCCTTTTATACAATTAAACCCGATACCCCGTCAGCCTATCTGTTTTGACCGTGTCTGTCTACGCTTCCCAAAGGTTATAAACAGCCTTGCTTTTGTTCACACCGACCGCAGCGGCTGCAACCGTTACAAATAAGGCGGCTGCCGCAAGTTTGGCAGCGCTGTCCAAAATATTTTTGATAGGGTTTAATCGCCCCAAACAAATCGGTCTGCGGGCGCACAAGCCTGAATTCGACCGCCCGCCCCTGATGCTGCAAACCGGACTTGAACGCCATCTTGCTTTGCAACTGCTTATCCGGCATGATGTAGACTTTACCGTCTTTAATGAATTTGGTTCCGGTTTCCATAAAACAAAATGTCACGTCAGCGGCAACGCATTCGTCATACAAACGTTTGACCCAGCGATAGTCAAGCGGCCGCGCGCCGTCATAGTTTTCGCCGCCGACAGCCACCTGTTCGATTTGTCCGTCGGACAAATAAGCTTTCAGACTGATTTCTCCGATAAACGGTGCCGCCATAATTCCTTTGTGCTTAAACGGCAACTCCAACAACAACGGCACCCGTTCGTCGGCACGCCGCTGATTCTCGCAGGTTACGTTGAAGAAGACATTTTCCCAACCGTCTCCCCAATCCGGCGGCAGACAATCGGCCACCCGCTGCGGACGCTTTGTCAGCAGATAAAATATCACATCCGGCCGCGCTTTCATAATTTGCCAGGCTTCCGACCGCCACTTATCGGCTTCGGCCAAAAAGAAATCCGACGTCATGCACACGCGAACCTGCTCGCCGCTCTTGATTTTATAAGCACCGTTTTTGTCTTTGTGCAACGGATAATCAAAATTGTTTTTAACCTTAAAAATCCGATTGCCTGCGGCACCGCGCTGCGCATCTAAAAAATACATGTAACAATGCTCGCAGCCTTCGCTGATTTTCAGGCAGCCGTGCCAAGGATTCCAAATATCATGCATCGTATTCTCCGCCGGCATTCTAAAATATGGCAGTTTCTCTGACAAGTGTTTTTTGTCTTGACAGCAAAATATAT